>CAZOMV010000085.1:0-26022 GCA_964580995.1 uncultured Pirellulales bacterium | reverse complement strand
TCACATTCAGCGTAAAATCCCAGTCCTCATCCGTCACCTGCAGGGCCGGCGCCGGACGATTCACCCCGACCGCGTTCACCAGGCAGTCGATCCGCCCGAACCGCTCCACCACCTGGGCCATAAAATCCGCCACCTGCTTCGACTGCGAAATATCCACCGCCTCCAGCAGCACCTCCCTGCCAAACTTCTCCGCCGCCCTGGCCCGCACGTCCGTATCCCGATACAACACATCAATCAGCGCCAGCCGGTCCCCCCGCCGCACCAGACTCTCCGCAATCACCAACCCCATCCCCCGCCCCGATCCCGCCGCAGGTGATCCCTCGTACCCGGTCGGCCATTTCATAATGAATTGTGCCGGGATTCAGCATGGGGCCGGGCTTCTCCGGCAGGGATCGTTTATCCAGTCTTTTCCGGATTTTTCGTTTGCATTGGGCCAGCTTTTTTGCTATCCTCTTCTTCACTCGAAACGACTCCTTTCGTCCTATTTTTGAATTTGTTACGTAAAGCTACGAGTGCATTATACTGCACAGAAAGGGTTGTTTCGAGTATTTTTAGATTTTTAAACTAATTTTTCCTATCAAACTACGCTTGTTTAAGGACTAGCTAGCCAATACTCATAATCCTCCCGCTCCACAATCACCGGCATCCGCTCATGAATCCTCCGAATTAGCCGATTGCTTTCCGTCGTCACACTCGTACAGCTATCTACCGCTTCCCCGTCCGGTTTCGTCCACCTCTCCCACAATCCCGCCAGCGCCATCACCTCCCGCCCCAGCAAATGAATAAAATACGGTTGCTTCCGCTTCCCGCCCGCCGCCGCCTCCCATTCATAAAATCCATCCGCCGGGATCAGACACCGCCGCTTCCGAAACGCTTCCCGAAATGCCGGTTTCTCTGCCACCCCCTCCGCCCGCGCATTGATCAACTTGCTGGCCATCGACTCATCCTTCGCCCACCGCGGAATCAGACCCCACCGTAGCCACCACAGTTCTCGCCCGCTACCTACTTCCCGATCCAAAACCGCCGCTACCGGCTGACTCGGCGCAATATTATACCGCGCCGGTATCTCCGCTGGTACCTCCCCCAGCCCAAACAGCTCCGCCAGCAGCTTCGGATGGATCGTCGATGCAAATCGTCCGCACATGCTTACCTCTATGGATGTATCCCCGATTGAATAAATATTTCCGCTGAATGATAAATACCTCCGTCACCGCTCCCACCATCAAACAGACCAACGCCGCATCTCCCAGCGGCACATCCACCAATACTGCAAACTGCCATGTCGGACGAGCGCAGAACACACGGCCAAGATGGCCGTGGCACAATTGGAAGATATATTTTAGATTTCAAAGAAAGAAATACCAGCGAGTCACTTCTTTCTGAATTTTGGCAGACCCAAAAGGCCAAGACCAAGGAGAAGTGCGGAAGCGGGTTCAGGGACGGTTAAAATGTTTGTAAAAAGGGTTCTGTTGTCAGTTCCGGCTGAATAGGCATCCAGGTCCCATGTATTCTGATCGGCCATCACGAAAATGGTCCCCGCACCGATGTTTTCATAGGCTAATAAGATGCTGCTTTTATCTTCGCCGAGTATCAGGGCTGTGGCGGAATCGCTCAGAATCAGCGGAGAAAAAAGACCATAAACGAAAGAGTTCACACCCTCAGTAAAAGCGTCCGCCAGGATATGGTCATTGGAGCGATTGGCATAATGTGGGTATCCGTTATCGGCGTAATTGGTAGCGATCTCGATGTGACCGCCCAACCCATCAACGGCGGCGTTGATGGCATTATCCCGGGCAGTGGCAAACCCATAATACTCGCCCAGGAAGCCGATATGGCCACCCTCGCTGAGAAAGGAAGCCATTGTACTGATTTCATCCGGTGTGAAGTCGTCGGCAGGAAGTGCCCACAAAAGCTTTACCCCCGAAAAACTATACGTACTCAAATCCCCGGAAATGTAAGTCGCCGAGGTGCCTCCCGGACCTCCAAAAGACCCGTTATAAAACGCACCTATCGGACCTTCATAATCAACTTCCTTCAATACAAAGACATCCGTAGCATGGACCGATGTCGTCGCGGTCAACAACACACATGCAGTCACCGCACAACCCAACAAGACATTCTTCGCATACATTTTTTATCTCCCTTTCTGGTTGACAGCCCTTAGTACGCAGGAACACCCGTTCGTACTTCAGGACGCAATCTGTACTTCAGAAAACATTATATCCGATCCCCAATTTATATCAAATAAATTCCATGATTTTCTTCAATTAAATTGTCTTCCCCCGGTCTATAGTCCTTACCCATATTGCCCAGTCCTTACAATCGGGAACTCAGGCCCTGCCTACCCCCCATCTAATTGGAGATTACGATTATAAGTATTGAGATAGGATTACGTTAGCGTTCGGAAAGAAATAAAGAAGAATGACTTTTTTTCTTTTCAAACTATGCCTGACCTCCATTTTGCAAAACTTCAGTTATTATTTGGCAGGAAAAGAGTTCGGGAGGGATGGAAAAGGAAATTGTATTGGCGAAAGAGTGAGAAGTTGACGTAACTTTTCTAAATACGGACAGTACGAATTGCCGTCATGTCATCTAGGGTTACACCCTTAATAAAGTGTAGTTTATTCATGTAGCAGATGATTGCGGGGTAGAAAATTTTGCTTTATTTGATAATTAGGCTATAATCCTTTGTATGAAGTAAATAGGAGTGTGGTTGTATTGAGCGGCCACAGGTATAAGATGGAGCGAAATATTGCGAATATTATTAGTTCAGCCAGAATATTTGAGTGAGGGGATCGGTTTTCGATTGGTGGCAATGCCGGAACCACTGCATTTGGAGATGGTGGCGGCGACGGTACCCGAGCATGATGTGCGGATACTGGATATGCGGGTGGATGGGAATCTGGATGGGGTGCTGCGGAAATTCTGGCCGGAGATGGTGGCTGTTACTGCTTTAACTCCAGAGGTTTATGCCGCGCAGGATGTTTTGCGGCAGGTCAAGCAATTTTCACCGGAGATATTTACCGTGGTGGGTGGCCATCATGTCACCTTGCTGCCGGTAGATTTTTTTATCCCGGAAGTGGATGCGGTGGTGCTGGGGGAGGCGGAACTGATATTCCCCCAGTTGGTGCAGGCGGTGGCGGACCGGCGGGGATTGTCAGAGGTGGAGGGGATCCTCTGGCAAGACCGGGATGGTCAGTTTGTTCGTAACCGGGAGCCTGATGGCAGGGTAGATATGAACCGGCTGCCGCTGCCGCGCCGGGATCTTACGGAAATGTATCGGGAAGAATATTTCTTTCTGTTTGATCGTCCGGATACCTCGGTGGCGACGTCGCGGGGGTGTCCGTACCGGTGTAATTTTTGCAGTGTGCATGAGTTTTATCATGGTCGTATTAATCAGATGGCCCCGGATCGGATCCTGGCGGAGATTGCCACGATTCCAACAGATCATATAACCTTTGTGGATGATAATTTTCTGCTGAACTACCGGCGGGAAAATGCGATTGCGGATCGGATCAAAGCGGCAGGGATTACGAAACGGTTTTCGATGGAGTGCCGGACGGATTCGATCGTTCAGCATCCGGAACTGGTGGCGAAGTGGGTGGAGATCGGTTTGTATGCGGTGCTGCTGGGGTTGGAAGGGGGGTCGGAAGAAACGCTCAAGAATGTGAATAAGTCCAGCAGCGTGGCGACGAACAACCGGGCAATTGAGATTCTGCAGGAGCATGGTGTGATTATATGGGGGGCGTTTATTGTGGATCCGGAATGGGATGAGGAGGATTTCAAACTGCTGCGCGAGTATGTGAATCAGAAGCAGATCACGCATACGCAATTTACGATCCTGACGCCCTTGCCGGGTACGAGTTTGTATCGGGAGCGGCTGGGGGATCTGCTGACGCGGGATTATTCCTGCTTTGACACAATGCACGCGGTTTTGCCGACGCGCCTGCCGCGGGAGAAGTTCTATCAGAATTTTTCGGAGCTGTACCGTCAGACGAATACAGGACCCTATTACGATCTGGTCCGGGCGGGCAAGATGAGCATCGAGGACTGCAAGCGGGGCAAGGCGATGCTGGATGCGATGGCGCAATGGGAACGGTTTATCGAAAAGGATCCGATATTGGGCCATTGCCGGCGGTAATCACGTTGGCTATCTGCGCGTTAATTGACGGAACCGCCAAAAGTCGATTTTGGCTTCCAAAAACAGCTCTGGCTCTCCGATAACAAGGGGACGACGAGCTTTTGACGCTGGCGTCTTAATTGGCCTGCTTGAGGAAGAGGTAATAGAGTCTGCCTTCCTGATAGGTTTTACCGGCGAGTTTGCCGGCCAGGGAACCGACTCCCATATAGACATCGCATCTGCCGGCTGCCCGAATGGCGCCGCCAGTGTCCTGATCGAGGGCAAAGTCACCATAGTCGGTGTTTTCAATGGCGGTCCCCCGGATTTGAGGCAGGGTGGTGGCGACATAGGCCAGGCCGCCGCGGGGAAAAATCGTTTTGTCGGTGGCGATGGTTCGCATGGGTGTGACGGGCACGTTCAGGCTGCCTCGGGGGGAGCCTTGCTCCTCACGGAAGAAGACGAAGCGGGGATTACGCAGGACGTAGGGTTCGACCTCGTCTTTGTGTTTTTTGAAATAGTCGATCATGGCACCGAGGGAAATCTCATCGGCGGGGATTTTATTGTCCTTGACGAGTTCTCTGGCGACGCTGACATATTCATGGCCGTTGTTGGCGGCGTAGCCGATGGTGACGATTTTACCGTCGGCCAATTTGATTTTAGCGGAACCCTGGACGTGGGCGATATAGACTTCAAAGGGATCAGAGAGCCAGACTAATTCGCTGCCGCTCAGCATGCCGGATTTTTCAATCACACGGCGTGGGGGGTATTCCGAAGTGGAACCGTCCGGATTTTTACGTCCGAGGATTTCACCGTCCGGACCTTTGGCCAGGTCGGCGGGCTGTTTGTAGAGGGGATAGACAAATTTGCCGCCGGGAGTAAAGGAACCGTCGAAGATAGGGGTGTAATAGCCGGTGAACAGGACGGTGCCTTCGTTATCGCAGCCGACGGATTCATAAACGTCGAATTTCTGGCGAATGAGGTTGTTAAAATCCTGAGCGTTTTTACTGGTGCTGAGGATATTCTGGAATTCCTTGAGGCTTTGTACGGTCTGGTCATGGGTGATGGCGCCGTAGGGATAATATTTCTGGCTGGAGGGTTTGCTGAGATAGTCCAGGCTGAAGTCGATGGCTTTGCTGAGGTCTTTGGGATTGAAGTTGAATTCCGGGATCAGGGTGGGATCCGTAATCTTTCGCAAGGCTAACTCTCCGGGATTCAGAGGATTGTCATAGGGGGGTTCGGCGGGTTTGGTTTTACAGCCGGTGATAAAGGATGCGGTAATGGATAACGCCAGGAATAGTAGGATAGTCTTTTTCATTTTTTTGCCTATTACTAATTGAATGAGAAACACAAAAGCCACACACCTTAAGAACAATATCGCAAATGATTCCAAAAGGTGAGATAATTTTCAATATTATTTTATGGTTATGGCAATAAATTGATGAGATTTTTAGTCAGGAGGATTCAGGCAGGGTGGGTCAGATAATATTTTCACAGGCAAAGTAAACAGGGTGAAAAACGAAGTTTTGAACGAATGGTTTTTATAGAGGCGGGAGGCATGCAGGATGGCTAGTGGTTGGGTGATATAGTTATAAGTGGTTTAAATAAAGATAGATACGATTTTACAGGTTGGATATCACGCATAGAATCCAAGAAAATATTAATATATATATTTTTTCTTGCAAAGAGATATATATTTTAGTATGATATCAGGTGATCTGATAACTGATATTGAGACTGAAAAGATATATTTCAAGTAACAGAGGATCGAGAAAGTGTGATTGATCCATATTAACCCAAATAGATCGAATGAAGCCGAAAAAGGAAAGGTTAAGCGATGAAGGGATCCGTTGAGTTAGGCGCCAAGCAAAATCAGCAGAAAATTAGTCATGGGTATTCGATTACTCCGGGTGGCCCAAAAGTTTCTTATCATGAATTGCTGAATAGTACGAAATTGGCGGATCGAATCGTTCCTAACATTTTGCAGTACATCAAAGATACTGGTTTGCGGGAAGGGGATAAATTGCCTCCGCAAAAGGAGTTATGTGCGATGATGGGGGTAGGGAACTGCTCGCTGCGTGAGGCGTTGATTGTGCTGCAAGCGCTGGGGGTGCTGAAATCGAAACATGGGATTGGGTGGTATATCGATCGATTTGAGCCGAAGAGCAGTTTGGGTTTTTTGTCCCCACTACTGGAGAAATTTGCGGGGATCAGCAATATAGAGCAGATCATGGAGACCCGGTTGGTGCATGAGCCATTGATTGCCTACAAGGCGGCAGAGAATATCTCCCCAGAAGGACTGGAGCGTTTGCGGCAGTCTCTGCAAAGGATGAAGGAGAATATGAATAAGCCGGGTCGGAAGGAATTGCGGGATGCGGACCGGGATTTTCATAAGATTTTGGCGGATGAATGTGGAAATGACGTCTTGTCAATCATTAGTTCCATTATGTCCGGTCTGTTATTTGATACCGTGATGTGGGTGCAATCGGCGTCCAACGATGATGAAGTATTATTGTATCATCAGCAGATTTATGATTCGGTAGTGGCCAGGGATAGCAAAGGGGCGGCCCGGGCCATGAAACAGCATCTGATTGTGGGCTGGAGGTTCCTGCATGCCAATCATATTATCCAGAAAGAGTTTGTTGAGGAATCGTTATTTTGATAAGCGGAAGAAGACTGGTCATAATGTCATCTATAAGATAAAATGAAGGAGGTAACTGAAAAGACAAATTACAGTAAATTGTTTTATAGGTTAGATTCAATCAGGAATTGATTACAGCATGAAAAAGAGAGCCGGCGGTGTACTTTGGCGAGTTTACGCCGGCCCTCGGGTAAGTTGCCGGTTTTTTTATGATTCCGACAACCACATCCTCATTTTAAGGTGATTTTCTAAAAAAAGCAAATCAAAAATCACCTGGCTGTACCCGTAAGATCCAGTGGAAAGGAGGTGAAGTTTATTCGTATGGTATCCGGATGGCTGTGACCGATGTTCTGGATACTATAATCCCGCGATGGATTGCGGGAAGTGGAAACGTGTGGTGTATTGTACCTGGGAAACGTGTATTGTGCGAACCAGGGACAAGGATGGTTTTGATCAAAATTGTAGTTTTTTGTTTAGGAGAAAGCACATGAAAAAAAGACAGGTTGGTTTTTTAGCGATTTTAATGGCGTTTGTTCTTGCGGGAATGACACAAGCCCAGACTTGGGATATGGTAGCTGATTTTTCCGTCACCAGCGGCAATCCAAATGGTCTCTGGTCGTATGGTTATTATGCCGGCGGGGCATCGGGTACCTTTACTTTATACGGCGGACACTCTGCCGGTACGGCGTCTCCGCTGATCAACTGGTTTGTGGCTCCTAGTGATACGGATGGCCATGGTAATGTTAACAAGAATATTACTGTGAATACCTTTTCTCAGGCCACCTGGGCTCCCGGTATGAGCTGGCGTCCCGGACAGGTATGCTTAATGGCACCCTATTCTGCTAACTGGAATCCAAACTATTATGATGATGATACGGCAGTCCGCTTTACGGTTCCCTCTGCAGGATCTTATCAATTCACGGCGGAATGGGAAAACCGGGTCATGACTGGTACTGCAACGGATGTATTTGTCCGGGTGAACGGCAGCCAGGTTTTTAGTGACCAGATATCCGGTTTTGCCGAAACGGCTCCGGCTCCGGCTCCGGCGCTGGCCAATTATTCCAACGTTTTGTCCCTCAATGCCGGTGATGCGGTTGATTTCGGTGTCAGTGGTGTTGTTAATGATGGTGGTCATCAGGTTGGATTAACACTGACCGTTGCTCCCGGTGAGCTTCCCGAACCGACGATGAATCTGGTGATGAAGCTGGATGCCGGTGTGGGTGTGAAAGATCCCAATCGGCCAAGTGTGACTCTGGTGGACGGCGATACCGTGGGATTGTGGGAAGATCAGTCCGCGGCCGGGCTGTTGGATGCTACGACCAAGTGGGGAACCCCCATTCTGAAAACGGACGGGGTTTTCGATGTGATTCGGTTTGACGGGAATGACGGGATGGTCATCTATAATATGACCGAACCCAATGACCAGGCGAAATTTTTGGATCCGGAAGATCCCAATGATACCCCTCCGCTGGATTTAGGTACTTACACGATCTATGTGGTAGGCAAACTGAATCAGACGGTGAATACCAGCCAGATTTTCCTGGCCGACTATGCGGCAACGGGAAGAGGTTATAGTGTCGGTGTATCTGATGTTCTGCCGGACTATGTCAAGTTCTGGACCAATAGCGGCGGGGAGATGCGGTCGAGCGGCCCGATTGACGATACCGGCAGGTACTATTTGATCAGTGCGGCTGTTACCCAAACCTGGACCAAACAGCTTTTTGTGAATGATTGTCAGGAAGCGACCGGCAACGGCGGCAGTACCTATACAGATGCCATGGTGGCCAGCGTGGGTGCATTAGGCACCGGTACCGGCAGTCAGTTCCTCAAGGGTGATATCGCCGAAATCCGCGTCTATGATGGTTATATTGACGCGACTCACCAAACCATCGTGAATGAGTTGTCCAATAAATATGGTTTGAATCGTGAATGTCTGGGTGGTCCGGATCCGGATAAGGTGGCTTTAACGGCTCTGACCTTCTTCGGAACTTCGGAAATCGGCTGGGTTCGCGAAAATGCCCGCTGGAACACTTTGTGGGAAGATGGTGCCTGGGATGTGGCCCTGTCCGCCGGTACGGTAGCGGAAATTGCGGCCCTGACGGATCCCAACGATTTCGCCGCCCTGAATGTCTATGACAACATGAGCATTTACCAGAACATGGAAAAGGGCCAGAGTTATACCTTTAGCTGGGTTTGTCCGACCTCCGGTGAGGATCCCGGACTCTATTACGGCATGAATTTCTTCTTTGACAGTGCCGAGGATCTTGGCAAGTCACATGGAATATCCGTATTTGCCAATGAACTGGACCCCGGTGAGACCAGTGCGACGTTCCTGGCCGATGAATCCCAGACGATGGGTTGGCCGATTAGTACCGTTACTGGTGCGGGTACGCTGATCTATAAGGATTTCGACAAGAATCTGTCCGTGACCCTGACTGACTGGAAGGTCTATCATCCGACGGTGTATAACATTGATGTAGTGACCAGGCAGGATGCCGTATCGGGTGTGAGTACCCATGCCCTTTCCGGTCCGGATGGTTCGGCGGATATGGCCGGTCAGTTCACTCTGACGGTGGCGGACTATACGCCGAATTGCGACGATTTGTCTGCCATGGGACGTGAGCATATCTTCTGGGATTTCAATCAGGACTGCTACGTGAACCTGGAAGACTTTGCCCAGTTTGCCCAGAATTGGCTGCGTTGCAACGATCCGGCCAATGCCGGCTGCGAGCAGGGTGAATAACTAGTAACGATTTGGAAAAATCAGGGACCAGCCCGGTTTATGTGCCGGGCTGGTTTCCTCCCAACCAGGGAAAGGTGGTGATGAAAAGAAACGAGAGAAGAATGGTTTGAGAATCTTTATGTGTGTGTTGTGTTTAGTGTTAGTTTTAGGTTTTTTTAACAATTGACAAAGCGAGGAAAATGCTATTGTCAATGGAGGAAATGAAGATGAAGAAGATGTTAGCTTTACTGATGGTTTTGGCCCTTCCGTGTGTGGCCAGTGCGTGGGATCTGGTTGATGATTTTTCCATTTCCAATGGCAATCCCAATGGCGACTGGAGCTACGGGTATTATGCCGGTGGTGCCAGTGGGACCTGGACGTTATATAATGGGACCGGTGATTCGGGTACTCTGAGGAACTGGTTTGTGGCTCCGAGTGATACGGATGGCCATGGCAATGTCAACATGAATTACACCGCGAATACCTTTACCCAGGGTACCTGGGCTCCGGGTATGAGCTGGCGTCCTGGCCAGTTATGCCTGATGGCTCCCTATTCTGCTTACTGGAATCCCAACAACTATGATGATGATACGGCCGCTCGCTGGACGGCTCCGGCAGATGGTACTTATACCATTACCGCCACCTGGGAAAGCCGGGTTATGAGCGGGACGGCAACGGATGTATTTGTTCGGCTCAATGGTACAGGGATTTTTGCGGATCAGGTCAGCGGTTTTACCGAATTTGATGCGCCCCTGGAAGAGTCCGTGTCAACCTACACGGCAGTTTTACAGCTTGCCGAGGGTGCTGCTCTTGATTTTGGTGTCAGTGGTGTGGTGGACGATGGCGGTCATCAGATTGGTCTGGATGTTGTGATTACTCCCGAACCGATCACGATGACTCTGATGAGTCTGGGCGGACTGGCACTGCTGCGTCGCCGCCGTTAATCTTTGGCAACAGATTCGCATCCTTTGGGATCGAATGAATGATGGGACAGATATTTGTATCTGTCCCATTTTTTATCCCCAAAAAGGCTGAAAGTATTTCAGTCGGGGTAGATGAAAAAGTGAGCCAGCAGTGAACTTGGCAGGGCCGCCGCTGACTCACGGACGCCCGATAGAGGGTATTTTCATGCCCTTGCCCGAGCAGTAATGATTATCGGATTTATTGGGTTATCAGGCAAGAAAATATTTACAAAACTTCAGTCTAAAGCTTTGTGGTTATGACATGACGGCAAGTACTCCGGCGGATAGGGACGGTCATCGTCTGTTTTCAATGTCTATGCGGTAATGGCTATTTTACCCCATGTTTTTTCCGGTAGGCGGCGGGACTCAGGTCCATAATTTTATGGAAAGAGTGAGTGAATTCGGAAATACCGGGATATCCCAGGGTGGAAGCGATCTGGGAGATCGGCAGCAGGGTTTCGGTGAGCAGGCGGTAGGCGTCGTTCATGCGGGCGCGGGTGATTTCGTCATGGATGGAACGGTGCAGAATTTTTCGAAAGCGCATCTCCAGCACGCGGCGGGAGAGGAACCCGGCATTGACCACGTCGTTGACCTGGATCCCTTTCTTGGCATATTTTCGGATGAAATGAACCGCCCGGGCGATGTCCCGGTCTTCCATGGCCAGAATATCCGTTGATTGGCGGGTAATGACGTGGGTGGGATAATCGAATATTTTCTGGCCGGCCATTTTTTCGCCGGCCATGAGTTGATCGAGGAGCCGGGCGGCTTCGAACCCGGCTCTTTGGACATTTCGCACGACGCTGGAGAGGGGAGGGTGGCACAGGCCGCATACCAGTTCATCGTTATCGGAGCCGATGACCGCCACATCCTCCGGGACGTGTAGGCCGGCTACGGTGCAGGCTTCGATGACATGATGTCCCCGGTCGTCATTGCAGGCCATCAGCCCGACGGGCTTGGGCAGGGACTTTAGCCACCGGATGAGATCGGGTTGTTCGGTTTCCCAGTAGCGGTCTTTTTTTGTCCCGGGCGGCTGGTAGATATGCGCGTCATAACCGGCCTGGGCAAGGTGCCGGCAAAAACCGGTTTGCCGTTCTCTGGACCAATAGACCTTGGGAAAACCGCAATAGGCGAAATGTTTGAAACCCCGTTCCAACAGATGTTCTGCCGCCATTTTCCCAGTGGCCGGACAGTCGGAATGGATGGTGGGTATATTGGAATCCAGGCGGGACAATTCGGCAGGGATAATCATGGGTTTTCCCAGGCTGATGATTTCTTTGAGATTATGGGTATCCGCCATCAGGATAATCCCGTCCGGTTGGTAGCGTTTAATCCTGGACAAGGTGCTTTGCTTTCCGGTAAAGGATTTGTATGGAGCAATCGGTTCCCGGTAGATCCGCCAGGGGCCGAAAAGGCTGCAATACTGCGCGATCCCGGACAGAAATCCCCGGGCGGCGGCAAAGGAAACGTCGATGAGCAATACAACTCTAGCAATATCAGGCATATACAATACTCCATCCGCAGTGAGCATTATATCCGGATTTTCGCAAAATAACAAATATATTTCGCATTTTATCATGTTTTTTGACAGGACTTACCGGCACAATATGGAGATGAAATTTAGGTAAAATCACACGTTGGTATAAGAAGGAAAATCTATGAAAAAGCAAAGAATACGGATGGCAGCGGCGGCGGTGTTGGTGATGGCAGTTGGTGGTTTGTATGCGGCGGAGGAGGTGGGGCAGGTCGCCGGGGTGGTGGATAAGGCCCGGCTAGAGCAGATGGCAGGCCAGCCGGTGGATATTTCGCCGTGGGCGTATGGCTGGCGGGCGGATCGGGCGGTACAGGAGAAACCGGAAGCGTATTTTATCCCGCGGCGGCTGGAGCGGGAGGACAAGGTGTATCGGACGTTATTCAGTGAATTGCCGGAGCAGGAGCGGCGAAGCATTTCGTATGAGATACCGGAATTGCTGGAACCGCTGCCTCCCCAGCCCAAGGGCGGCTTGCTGGCAGGATTGTTGTGGACGGGAAGACTGGAAAACTATCGGGTGGAACTTTATTGGTCTGCCGATGTGGTGGAAATCCCCTCACCGGAGACGATAGAGGTACGGTCGTTTCCCACGGGGTTTGGGTGGTTTGGCTGGTCGAAGGATGAGATTCTGAGCGGGCCGGAAGTATCGGCTGACGGGCGAACCTGGACCTATAAACGCAGTTCGACGGAGGAAATTCCGATCCACGTCCACAAAGAGGGCAGGGATTGGTATCGAAGCGGCTCCGCCACGGAACTGGTAGCGGTTTTCTACGAGGGGGCCAGGCCGGCGGTGCCGGATATTCATGTGACCAGCCCGGGGATGGGGGTATGGCAGAGGATGGATGTGGAAATCGAATGGGGATTTCAGGCCGGGACGGAGAAGTCTGATTTTGGCGGGAGGATTGAGACCTATGTGGCTATAGCCGGGCCAGTGATGCCATTGGCGGAGGACAAAGGTACAAAGGTGACCGACGGGAACCAGTGGCAATCGCGGGCGGTGGGGGCTGCCAGGCGGGGTATCATAGTACCGCTGTTGTACACTGCCGCCGGTCAGCCGTCTCTGGATAGCCGGGTTACGGTGTGGACAAAGGTCGGTGGTTTTACCTTTCGGATTAGTGACCTGGCGAATGGGCCGATCCTGATTCCGGAACAGGGTGTTTTCCTAGCGAAGGCCGACGGTGGCCAAACCGCCCGGCAGTTCGTTCAGGAATTGGCGATGAAGAATCTCAGGACAATCCGGCAAATGACCCGTGAACATCGCGAGGCGGCTTCATGGGAAGAGGTGATGCAGAAAGTGCGTTTATCGACCTGCCCGGCGGGAACGGCTGTGCCGCCCTTTCCGCAAGTGGAAGATCCTCCCATGCAAGTGCAACTGTCGGACACCCGCTGGACGGATGCCTGGCGGGCGGCCTCCAATCAGTTGAAAGGCAAGCATATGTGGGGCGGGCTGGCGTTCGAGGTAGGGCGGGTGGCTCACGATATGGATATGGTGGGACTGCACGAGGAGGCGGACAAGGTCTATCAGCATTTCCTGAAGGCCCCCGGCGGAAAGTCGGACGGCGATTATACCGATGGCAATGGGGCACTGGAATGGGCGACCAGCATGCGGCACGATATGGGTTACAGCCATGACGGGACCCACGCTTCGACGGGCCGGATGCTGTTTGCCATGGCGGAGCGTTATTTCCTGACCGGCGATAAGGAGTGGTTCCAGCAGAATCGCCAGCGGTTACAGGCGGCGGCGGACTGGATTATCCGGCAGCGGACGCTGTATATGAAAAACATACCCAACCGTCAGGACCTGCTGGTGGCTGGCTTAATGCCGCCCTGCATGTTGGGCGATTATGCCCTGCCCAGTTGCGAATGGCGCTGGTATTATTCAGACAACGCTTTTTCCCTGCAGGGACTGCAGCGGTTTGCGGACGCCTTGGCGGATTTTGATACGGATGCCGGTCGGAAATATCACGATGAGGCGGAGGCGTTTCGCAAAGATATCCGCCGGGTGGTGGAGCAGGAGGCGGCACTTTCGCCGGTGCGGCTGGGACGCGACGGTGTGTATCACAGTTTTGTACCTTGCGTACCTTATACACGGGGCGAAATGCTGGCGTTGGAGTATGGTTCTCTCCAGCGTCCCCAGGGTGATATTATTATTGGGGCCTTGCCCCTGGCGGAGCCGTTTGCCGCCCTGGATGCCGGCGATGCCTGCATGGTCGATACCCTGACGGTGATGGAGGAGATAGGAGCATCCCCTAAGGTTACGGCTTACATTCTGCCGCCCAACATCGCCAGCACCATGAACGTGATGGAAGAGATAACGGCCTCGGTCCAAGCCGGGGGAGAGACCGGCGACGGCTGGTTCTGGAATTGCTATGGAGCCAACCTGCCCAAAGCCTCGCACAATGCCAATATCTATCTGTTGCAGGATGATGTGCCGAATTTCCTGCGGTTCTGGATGAATACCTATGCGGCCATGACCGGAGCGGATGGCAAGATGTGGGAATGGGGACATCTGGGGCAATACACCAACTGTGAGGCGCCGGATAACGGGACGGCCGGCTGGTTCCTGGAATGCTTCCGCAACCTGCTGGTGATGGAGTTGGACAACGGACATACGTTGTGGATCGCCCGCGGCACACCGCGTGCCTGGCTGGAGCAGGGCCGGAAGATTTCGGTGAAAAATGCCCCAACCTATTTCGGAACCCTGGCCTATGAGATTGTTTCCGATGTGGACAATGGCCGGATCAACGCGACCATCGAAATACCCAATCGGAATGTTCCCAAAAGTGTTAATCTGCGTTTCCGCCATCCACGGCAAGTTCCCATCCAGAGCGTGACGGTCAATGGCCAGCCGTGGAATGAATTCGATTCGGCGAAGGAAATCATTCGTCTGCATGATGTCAAGGGTTCGGTTCAGGTGACAGCGGTTTACGGAGAGTAACGCGGCGATTGAAAGTGCCGGAAACGACAGGAAAAGTCCTCTAATATGGAGATTTTATGAAAACACAGTATTTAACAAAAGACGTGTCTGGAAATAGTCAACAACGAATAGAGACCGGATTTTCGTTAAGGGTCTTTTGTCTGTGGGCGGCTGCCGTGCTGACGGTATTATGCTGCGGGGTGAGCCTGGCTGCGGAGGCGGCAGAGGAAACCGCCGCAGTGACGTCAAACCCGCAAGCGGCAGATTCCGCCACGGCTTCCCTGCCTTTCGCCTGGGACGTGACTGAAAAGGAATCGCCCTGGTGGGGGGCTGACCACGAGAATCGTCTGTTTGACTGCGGCTTTCGCCAAGTGATCATCGATGGGGAAGTCTGGTTCATGCACGTCAAATGGCAGGATCTCTACCTTGGGAAGTGCCGCGTTATGCGCTACAAGGGACCGAATCTCGATCATCTGGAACGTCAACCCGATGGGTTCGCCGACTTGTCCGGTGCTCACGGCGGCGGCTTTCTGGGTGTCGGCCTGTGGTGGGACGAACAGACCAGGGCCTTGTACACCTTGATTCATACCGAATGTGAACCCATTGGCGAACAGGGCTGGTGTACCAAGAAAACCCGCATGGCCATGAGCCAGGATATGGGACTGACCTGGAGTAAACCTGTTGACGTCCTGACACGCGCCCTTCCGAGCACGCAGGACTACGCAGGATCCAGTTTTGAAATGGGGCCGGCCGATTTCGATTTCTACGCCGACACACGGGGCGGCTATTTCTATGTAACCTGCTGGAACGGCTTCGTCGCCAAAAAGGGTCAACTAAACAGCTTCGTTACATACAATGAAGTGGCGCGCTGCGCCATTGCTGACAGGATGGCGCCGGGCAAGTGGTTCAAGTTCTGCAACGGCACCTGGACCGAGCCGGGCTTGGGCGGCAAGGCGTCGCGAGTGGGATGCGGGCTGCGCGGTATCTATGGCAACACGATCTACAGCACCTATCTGCAGAAGTACCTGCGGATCGGAATTCTTATGGGGATAGCGGATAAGCGATTCGCGGCCTTTGGTTTCCGCGACGCTTCCATCTGCATCTCGGCGTGCACCGATCTGGCCAAACAGGATTGGCTGCCCATGGCGAAACTGTTCGATCAGCCGGACAATGAACTGTTTGCCACGGTTTTGGCCGATGAAAAGGGAATCGACCCCTCTACCTGCGGGCAGACCTTGCGCGCGTACAATTTCTGGGATTGGAGAACCAATCAGCAGGGAGACCGGGTTCTGACCATCACCTTGAAAGAAGGATCCACCCCCTCCAGATATTTCCCTCCTTATGATTCATACACCTATGAACCGCACCCGGAATCCGGCGATCGCATCGAGAGTCGGAAGACCCAAATCGTCGGCTCGGCTGACCCGAATATGCAATACGAAGGAAACGGCTGGACTGTCGAAAGCAACGAGCATTACTACCAGGGGCAGGCGAACACCGCCGCGGAGGCGGGACAAAGCGTCCGGTTTACATTCCGGGGCAGCAGTATCTATTGGCGGGCCGCCGCCGCTCCCGATGCGGGCAGGGCGGATGTGTATATTGATGATGTATTGCAAAAAACAGTGGATTGTTTCTTTCCGGAGTGTGCCCTGCCCTATCAGTTTGCGTTCATCAAGACCGGCCTTGATCCTGAGCAGACTCATACCATCAAGATTGTGGTTCGCGGCGACAAGAATCCCGGCTCGTCCGGTACAATCATACGGCATATTACCTTCGAGTATGGGAAATAGCTTTGAATATTTCGGAATCAGAAAAGTACCAACCTTCGCAAATACAGAGGAAAAAAATATGGAAAACAAACTCAAAATAAAGGCATATGGTCAAATTTTTGGGCTGGTTATGGTGATGCTCGTGTGGTGCTATTACGGTCAATCTGCCTGGGCACAGAGCCTCGAATCGGATATGCAGCAGAACTGGCTAAACCGGTTTCTGCTGGCGGACCAGGCGGTCAGGGAGGTAAAAGCCCCGCTGGGGGAGCAGGCATTGCTGATGGGAGCGGTACCGTTTTCGTTTGTGTATGATGGTCAGCCATCAGGGGGATTTTTGGCAGGGTGGGGAAAAACTGTCGGCCCAGACAATATTAGCGACGGGAAGACACGGTGTGACATTACCTGGCTTGATTCCAAAACGAATCTGGAAATTGTCTGTGAGTTGACCCGGTTCAGTGATTTTCCGGCGGTGGAATGGGTACTTCGTTTTACCAACCGTAGCAGCGCGGATTCGCCGCTTTTGCAAAATATTCTGCCGCTGGATATGCAGGCGGATTTGCAAGCCGGCTGCGAACCGGTTTTCCATTACGGCCACGGCGGCCCTGGTCGTATGGACGACTTTCTGCCGCTGGAACAGAAACTCGGCGAAAAGGAAAGCATAACCTATCCAACCGAAAAAACCGTATCCCAGGTATATTTGCCCTACTTTAATCTGGAATTATCCGGGTCCGGCATTTGCGGGGGGATCGGCTGGACGGGCCAGTGGGCGGTGGATGTCCGGCGCGAGAACGGGCGGCTCCATATGAGTATTGGCCAGCAGCTCACCCATCTTAAGTTACAGGCCGGCGAGAGTATCCGGACGCCGCGGATGCTGCTGGTATTCTGGGATGGCCCGGACCGGATGCGGGGGCATAATCTCTTTCGCCGCCTGCTGCTGGCGCACTATGTGCCCCGGCTGGACGGCCAGGTGGTAACGATTCCCATTGCCTCGCAAACCTGGCCGACTCCGGCTGAGTATGCCACCTCCGATAAAACCGAAATAGAAACCATCACTAAATGCTCCGGCCGCGGGGTTGAGGTTCACTGGCGCGATGCCGGATGGTTTGAGGGCGGCTGGCCCAACGGGGCGGGGAACTGGATTTGTGACCCGACACTTTATCCTAACGGTTTAAAGCCGGTTTCCGACGCCGCCCACCAGGCCGGGATGAAGTTTCTTTTGTGGCTGGAGCCGCAGCGGGCTAACGAGGCTTCGCGAATTGCCCGGGAGTATCCCCAGTGGCTTCTTACTCAACAGGAGGCGGGCTGGCCGGGTTGGCCCGGCAACTACCTGTTCAACCTGGGAATCCCGGAAGCGCGGCAGTGGATGACCGATCTGCTGTCGCAGCGGTTCACCGAGTATGGTGTGGATATCTTTCGGCAGGACCACAATTTCAATCCGGTCATGTTCTGGCGGGCGAATGATGCCGAAGACCGTCAGGGGATCAGTGAGATTCGCCACATCGAGGGTTTGTATGCTATGTGGGATGAACTGCGCCAGCGGCACCCGCGCCTGATTATCGACAACGCCAACTGGCGCTGCACTGGCCCCGATTTTGAGGTGATGAGCCGCTCCAGCGGTTCCTTCACCCGCAGCGAATTTGCCGGTTGTGGGGGGAATCCGTTGGCCAATCAGGCGGCCACGGCGGGACTGAGCTTCTACGTGCCTCTGCATGGCAACGGTTTGTATGATCTGTCACCCTATGCTCTGCGCAGCGTCTGTACCACGGGAACCAACTGCGGCTTTCGCTGGCAGGAACCTGTCGCCGAACAGGTGATTGCCGAGATCAAATTGCTCCGTCCCTTGTGTCTGGGCGATTTTTATCCCCTGTCTGCCATAGATGTCAGCGAGGAAAGCTGGTGCGCCTGGCAGTTCCATCGGCCCGATCTTGGCGAGGGAGTGGTCGTCATCTTCCGCCGTCCGAAAACACCTGCCACCTCATTTACGGTCCAGCTCAAGGCCCTGGACGCCTCTGCCTCGTATGATGTGGATTTCCGGGAAACCTACGATATCCGCGAAACCCGGCAGATGACCGGCCAGGAGCTTTCCCAGCTAACGGCAACCCTCGAAAACCAGCCGGCCAGCTTATTGGTTCATTACAAAACCAGGTAGGAGTAAATCAAAATGCGTAAAATTTCGGTAATGACAGTAATTTTATTTGTTTCCTGTTTGGTTTCTGCCGATTCTTTTGATCCTACCGTTTCGGACTATTCCGGAAACAAAGGTGTTGTAATCTATGTGTCTAAACTGGGCGACAACTCCGACGGCAGCAGTTGGCAGAAGGCATTTCATACGATCCAGGCCGGGCTGGCGGCTGTGCCGGATGACAAGGGTGGGCATAGGATTATCATCCGGCCGGATACGTATGTTGAGGCTAACCTTTATAGCCTGCACAAGGGCGCTCCAGGGGCCTACAACCTGATTGCTGGCGATTTTGACGGCAAGCTGGGTTCCGGTGCGACCGGCTGGGTCATTATTGATTGCAGCGCTCCGGGTGTGGCAGTCCGTCCCGATCCCGCCAAGGAAGGCAACTGGCAGATTGTCCAGTCGGATGCACCCGAATCGGGTTTCAAAAGTGTCAGCGGCTGGCGCAATTTCAGCGGGCCGCCCGGCACGGCATCTAATCTTAACTTTGACCGCTGGATCTTCCGCCGTATTTGTGCTACCGGCGGCGAAACGGCATTTGGCATCTATGCCGCGGGCCAGGAAAGTAATACGCCTTGTACCCTGATAGTGGAAGATTGCATCGGTATCGGACGTATGGCCGGTGCGTATCTGGATGGCGGCATTGGGCGTAAGGATGAGCCGCTCCAGTTTCGGCGCTGCCATTTCATGAACCTCGACCGCTGGCAAAACGCCGGCGGCGCATTTATCCGTGCCCAAAATGCTTCGATGCCGGAACAGCCGGAGGCAATATTTGAAGATTGCACCCTGGTCTCGCCCGATAATGCCTTACGCGCCGCCTGTTCCCATGATGACAGCCTCTATACCCGTGTGAAGCTGAAAGACTGCCGGCTGATTGTGTTGAATTTCGCGCAGACCCAGTTTGGCCCCGATCAGGCTTCCTCAGGTGTCATCTACTGCAATGCCAGGGATGGCAGCCAACTGCACGTCGATTTCGATAATTGCCGTATGATGGGCTATAAGTTGTTTGGCGCCAGCAGCGGTGAAGTATCATATGCCACCACGGGCAACAATCAAGTTTATGTACAATTTCAACAGACGGTACCAAGGGATTTCGACCGGATCGGCCTTTGGCCCACGGAGTGGATTACCAGCCTCGGTGTAAAAGGATTTTCTACTGCCGCCCAGCATAAACGAACGGTAAAACCACCCCTGCCCTTTGATCCGACTGCGCCCAACTATGCCGGGAGAAAAGGCCGAACAATCTATGTATCGAAACTGGGCGACAACTCTGACGGCAGCAGTTGGCAGAAGGCCTTTCACACGATTCAGAAGGGGATTTCCGCCGTGCCTGACGACCGGGGTGGACATATGGTACTTATTCGACCGGATACCTACTCAGAAGCCGCCTTATTGCCCGCCCATCCCGGTGCAGCCGGGGCTTATAATACGATGGTCGGCGATGCCGATGGAAGCCTTGGTTCCGGTGCGAAGGGGTGGGTTGTTATTGACTGCGGTGATCCGGTATTGGGCTTCAAAAGTTGTGATTGCTGGTGTCTGATTGGTCAGGATTGGCGCGAAAAAAAGCGGCGTTTGGAGCCGATCTATCAGCAGGTATTGACCGATGGAAACCTGACCGACCAGCAGCGTCAAAAAGTGGAGCAGACCCTGTCGTCCGTCCAAAAGTATTCCGATGAAATGCTTCCGTCCAATTCGCTCGATCGCTGGATCTGGCGAAATCTCTATGCCGTCGCGGGCAACTGCATGTTCTGGGCTGATCAGGCCGACTTCACTGAATTTCAGGGACAGGCACGAACACCGCAACCGTTTGGCACCGTGGTCGAAAATTGCGTGGGTATCGGCCAGGCGGTCGGCCAGGGCGCCCGGTTCTTCGTGCGGCGGTCCGATGAGCCCCTTATCTACCGGGATTGTTTCTTCATGAATGCCGATTGGCCGGGTGATGCGGGCGCTGGATATGTCATCGCCCATAACACCTCGATGCCCGACGATCCTGACGTTATCTTTGAAGACTGTACGTTCGTAAGTCCTGACAACGCCTTGCAGACATTCTGCCCCGCCGGCGGCGAATACGACAACGGTTACGCGCGGGTACGAATGAAGGACTGCCGGCTGATTGTGCTGAACTTCTCGCAGCCGTGTGAAAGGACCGTGGATCGAATCGGCTGGAATGCCTCCTCGTCCTCGACCGGCATCATTCGCTGTGAGGCATTGGACGCCCGGCAGCTCCACCTTGATTTTGAAAATTGTTCATTAATGGGCTACGGTGTGTTCGGTACGAGATCGGGCGGTGAGCCATCGTATAGCATCACGGGGAAAATGCAAGCCTACGTGCAATATGAACAGCCGACGCCCAAAGGATTCGAACGATTGGGGCTTTGGCCGACCGAAATGTTGAGCTGGATCATCCCCCCTCAACCTGTTCGTTAAACGAAAGATTTATATAAGGTTTCTATTGAATGCAGGAGTATAAAAATGACCGGCAGAGAAAGATTGACAAAGACGTTTAAAAAGGAAAAAACGGATCGGATTCCAATCGCACCCTTTTTGTACTACAACACCACCTATGAGATGTTCGATTATAAGCCGGCGATGGACCGGTTTTTCGATCCGCTGGATTTTGATCCGGTTGAGAAGTTTGTCGAGTATTGCGACTATTTCGGCTTCGATGTGATGCATACGCTGGGGACCAACTGGGACGGCTGGTCAGCCAACTGGCAGCCGCATACCTTTGCCCAGCGGTCCGCGGAAAACTGGGATGTCACGGTGGCCGAAGAGGGGGATGAGGATTCCCGCCACAAAAAGATCACTATCAAAACCCCCGGCGGCCAGCTTCAGCAGACCGAGAACAAAAAACGCAGCTCGAAATATCTCATTGTTGCTGCCATTGATGAGCATATGCTCAAAACCATAGAGGACTTTGAGATTTTCCGAAAGTATTGTCCGCCAATGGATAATATCGATTGCAGCCTCATCCGCCGGGCCAAAAAAGCCGTCGGCGACAAGGGCCTGGTCGATTCCTGCACCGGCGGCGTCATTAACTGCATGGATTGCTACCGGAAACTCGATCAGATTTTCATGGACCCCTATCTGGATGAGGGGTTCTTTCGCGAAATGGCCGAGTTTTTTCTGGGCTGGATCATCAAACAGGATAAAAAGATGATCGAAGCTGGGGCGGATGTGATCGAATTTACCGCCAATCTCACCACCAGTACCGTCGGGCCGGACTTCTTTAAAAACTTTGTTCTGGAATACGACAAGCGGCTGATTGACGCGATCCACCAGATGGGAGCGTTTGTGAATTATCATAACTGCGGCGATTCCATGAAGTTACTGCACCTTTATAACGAGCTGGGCATGGACAGCTTCGGCTATCTGACCCCGCCGCCCTTTGGGGATGTGGATTTGGATAAAGCCCTGAAAATCTTGCGACCGGATATGGTCTTACGCGGCAATATCGACCAGGTGGAGTTTTTGAAGACGGCCACTCCCCAGCAGGTCCGCCAGCGGGTCAAAGAGGTGTTGGGAAAAGTCAAAAAACGGGGCAATTTTATCCTCTCTACCACCGACTTCTTTTTCGATGATACCCCCTATGAGAACATCCGAGCCTTTGTCGAGGCGGGGATGGAGTACGGCGTATATGACGGAGAAAAATAAATTGACGGCTCGAAAATGAAACGCTGGAAATCCGCAATGGAATTGGTAAAATCGTTATTTCCTTACGTGAAAAACAGGATGTAAACGAAAGTAACCGGTACGTATCTGGAGGCAGTTGAAATGGTAACCAATTCCATGGTCAGGAATCACAGCCGTATTGTTTGTTTATTTCTTCTAGTCGCAACGGCATTGGCTGGGGTGGGGAGGGCGGATACCCGCCAGGAGATCCGCTTTCCCGATATTCCGGGGTATGTGACCCTCAAGTGCGATCTGCATATGCACACGGTGTTTTCCGACGGGCTGGTCTGGCCGACGGTCCGGGTGGACGAAGCCTGGCGGGAAGGGCTGGATTGCATCATCATTACCGACCATATTGAATACATACCCCACAAGGAGGATATCTCTAAAAACCTGAATCGCTCTTATGAAATTGCCCAGGGGCGGGCAGAGGAAAAGAATCTCCTGTTGATCCGCGGGGCGGAGATTACCCGCGATACCCCGCCGGGCCATTTCAATGCCATATTCCTGCAGGATGCGGAACCTCTGGATATAGAGGAACTTATGTCGGTCTTTCAGGCGGCGGCTGAGCAGAAGGCTTTTGTCTTCTGGAATCATCCCGGCTGGCAAGGCTTGGAGAGAGGCAAGTGGGGTCCGGTACAGACGGAGTTGTACGAAAAGGGGTGGATGCAGGGCATAGAAGTCTGCAATGGGGATGAGTATTACCCGGAAGCCTTGCAGTGGGGGCTGGAGAAGAATTTGACTCTGCTGGGTAATTCTGATATCCACGATCCGTCTCTGGATTCAATCTACACCAGTGAGAACCATCGAACCATAACCCTGGTATTTGCAAGGGAAAGAAGCCTGGAAGGTGTGAGAGAAGCTCTGCTCCAGCATCGCACGGTGGTCTGGTATAAGGATATGCTGATCGGCCGGTCTGATTTGCTGGGGACGCTATTGGCGGAATGCCTGATTGTCTCCAAACCCTTTAAAAAAACAGAGAAAGCCCGCTGGTACGAATTGCAAAATGTCTCCCATGTCGATATCGAGATGGAAAATGCCGGTGGAGATGGTCCAGCCAAAGTAACCATTCCTGCTGGCAAAACGATTCTTTTAAAAATTACCCACCAACCGGGTGCAGCAGAACTTACGCTGAAATATGAGGTTAAAAATTTCCTGGTCGTGCCGGGCAAAGGTTTGATGGTAGAAAGGATGGTTATCCTGGATTAGGGTGAGGGAAATATTTTATTTACCAATTGACACGTATTACCATTATGCTATAATGAGTCGATTATTGGTCGTAGTTCACTGCGAATCGTTTTGAGGGTATTTAGGATGATCAACCAGTATCAGAAAATTTCGGACAGGCCTAACCGAACGGATTTAACCATTCTGGCTGTAATTGAATATATCAGCGATAACAAGATTCAGTGCGGCGATAAATTACCTACTGAGAGAGAGTTATGCTCTATATTGGGTGTGGGTACCCGTGCGATGCGTGAAGCACTCATGAGCTTGAAGGCTTTGGGGGTATTGAGACCGCAACATGGGACCGGCTGGTATGTGGAACAGTTTAATCCGGTTAAAAGCCTGAGTTTTTTGACTAAATTAATCGAGAATTTCGGCAAGTCGGATCTGGATGAAGTCATGGAGGCTCGGATGATTATCGAGCCGATGATTGTTCGGAAGGCAGCGCAAAAATTATCCCCATCCGCCCGGAAGCAGTTGAAGCGTGTTTTTGAAACCATGAAAGGCACAACCCATAATCCTGCCCAGTTCCGGATGGCGGATTTGCAGTTTCATAATGTATTGGCTAACGAGTGTAATAACAGTGTGTTATCCATGCAGTGCACCATGTTGAATAGTTTATATCGATTCGTACAGATCGATTCATCCCCCGATAAGCTGGAGGTGGGGGTTAAGGAACATCAGGCTATTTTTGATGCGGTGATGTCGAATAATCCTCAGCAGGCGGAAGAGGCGATGCGCAAGCATCTGGCAAGTGCTTATGAATATTATACGGATAACCATGAGACGTGCCTGACTACTGCGAAGTGAATTCCGGTTCCATAAAAATCAGACCGGGTGAAATAGAAGGGGGGACAAGAGGGTTGCTTTCCTATCTCTTTAATTGCAAATTGGTTATGTTTTGGAAACTATCTGGTGAACAAAAAGAATTGCAATTATCCGGCTTTACGCTATAAACGGGAAAAACCGAAATTACGGTTTATGCCTGGTATGGATTCATTCCTTACACTTTAGATATGCTATAAATACTGGATAGGAAAGAAGATGAAAGAGTATCATTTGAACTGCCGGGGGAAGGTGATTCCCTTGCAGCCGGAGCCGGTGATTATGGGGATCCTCAATGTTACGCCGGATTCTTTTAGTGACGGCGGTGCGTATCTGGATTGTAACCGGGCGGTCGAGCGGGGTTTACAGATGGCAGCGGAGGGGGCGGGGATTATCGATGTAGGGGGGGAGTCCACCCGGCCCGGCGCGCAGGCAGTGAATGCGGAGGAGCAGATCAAGCGAGTGGTGCCGGTGATCAAAGAGCTGGCCCGGCAGACGGAGGTGCCCATCAGCATCGATACCCGGATCGCCCGGGTGGCGGAATTGGCGTTAAATGCCGGGGCGAGCATGATTAACGATATCTCGGCTTTGAATTTCGACCGGGGGATGACGCGGCTGGCTGTGGGGGCGAAGGTGCCGGTGGTGTTGATGCACTTAAAGGGGGACCCGGAAAATATGCAGCAGGGGCCGCATTATGACAATGTGCTGGCGGAGGTGATGTCCTTTCTGGCCAGGCGTATTAAATTTGCCCAGGAGGCCGGAATTAGCAAGGATTTACTGGTGGTCGATCCGGGGATCGGTTTCGGCAAGAATCTGGAACATAATCTGACGATTATACGGTTTATCAAGAATTTTCATCGGCTGGGGGTGCCGGTTTTGGTGGGTCCTAGCCGTAAACAGTTTATTGGCAGCATATTACAGATTGATGAGCCGCAACAGCGGGCATTCGGCACGGCGGCGGTAGTGGCCTGGTGTGCGTTTTCGGGAGTTCATATTATTCGCGTGCATGATGTGAAGGAGATGGTGCAGGTGGTGCGGGTGCTAGGGGCGCTGGCGGGGACAGAGCATCCGTGAGGTGGTAGAAGGGGAGTTGTAAGTCGTTATTTTTAATTTTAAAGAATTGACGTAAGTGCTTATTT
This sequence comes from uncultured Pirellulales bacterium, assembly GCA_964580995.1. Taxonomy (GTDB): domain Bacteria; phylum Planctomycetota; class Phycisphaerae; order Sedimentisphaerales; family SM23-30; genus JAKJEP01. The sequence continues at coordinate 321 of CAZOMV010000085.1, read as the reverse complement.
TTTATTTTCGAAAATTGCTGTAAGTCTTTATTTTACGTTGGAAAGTATAGTCCGATAATAAAGTAGCGATTATAACGATTATAACGGTTAGGTAAGATTTTTGGTAATATGGGTAAGATATTTGGTAATTTGTAACGGTTAGGTTGAGTTGGTAAATGTTGAACAAAGTATAGCAAAAGATGAAGGAAATGATGTAAAAGTGTGTTAAAGTGATATAAAAGTAGAGCAAAACATAGGTAAAAGTGAATGGTATTGGCACGTAGCAATGTGGGAAATTACGAATTATGAATTACGAGTTACGAATTAAAAGAGGAGGAAGAT
>CAZOMV010000084.1:0-26218 GCA_964580995.1 uncultured Pirellulales bacterium | reverse complement strand
CATTAGAGCTTAATTTAAAAAAGGAACTGTCTCAATTGACTTGACAATTTCCGCTGATACAGATTCTTAGGTTAGTCCACACTCATATTCTTTTCTATTTATTTTAATTTAATGGAACAATAAAAGGCCTTTTCTCCCTATGTCGGCAAAATTCTTTTACTTCGCAGTGGGCACATATTCTATTATTCCGTTTTGGCTCGAAAATTTGGTCCTTAATTTGCTGAATGGAGCTACCAAGTTCCATATTAAGACCTGTAAGATTTTTATTATCGATATTTTGCCAACTCACATTTTCCGGACGCAATGGGACAAATTGCCCGAATTTCGCCAGAACTATACCAACCTTAATAGAAACAATCAATGAGTAAAATAACCCCTGTTCCCAGTCAAACCATTGCTCATCATCCGAGGCTTTCAGGTCATAAATTATATTTTGCTCTGGATCATATAAATCAATCCGGCCAGTCAAAGTGGTATCCAAATCGGAAACATAAGCCTCAACCAGCCATTCACTCCTGATAGGGCAGGTATGGAGGCCCAATTTATAATAGCCGCCCTGAATTTTCGGGATATAGGCCTGAATTTTCTGTAGTAAAGAGACATGAACTTTGGGGCCCTGCCAAACAATCCGATTTTTGGCTATGTATTTATCGAATTCTTCTTGAATGATAGTGGACATCCAGGCCGGTTCGCAATGTGATTCGGTAATCCCATTGAATATGATTTCACCTGATGAAATCAACGGTTCTCCCTGGCCTCCGCTGCCAGCCAAAGGTATCTCCGTAGTACTTATTATTTTCTGAATATCTGTTATCGCAGCTTGAAACGAATCAGCTGACAGTTCAGGTTTTCCTCTCCAGTAATGTGTCCAGCCCATAATAATATCTCCATTCTGCAATTAATAAATTCCAATTTTATAACATTAATCTTAATTTGCAAGTAGTTTGTTTAACCATGGCTTATAACAACCAAGAACAAAAAATATTGTTAAACTGATGTTCCGAATGATTAACAAAACTTTTACTTTTTTATCTTATAATGTTGTTTATTGCTATCACATATTTACTATACCATATATTTATATAATATGTCCCTAAAATATTACAAAAATTTAAGTTATTTTCCTAAAAGCAAATATGACGATAAAAAATAAACATTATTCCAATAATATGAGTTACGCAAAGTATACCCCAGGGGGTAATACTATATCTCTATAAAAAGATCTCTCTGTATATACATTGCGTAGCTCATATTAATTATAATTTTCTCTAGGGGGTAATAAACGATTTTATAAAAGCCCTTTTTACCAATATAAAAAGCCCATTTTGCAGTTTTTCTCCTAGGGTATAGCTAGACTATTATGAGGGGGCCCCCATTTTAGTTTTTCATTCCAATATTGGGGACTGTACATTTATATCAACTGTTGCAGCAGAACCCCAAAACCTGTAGTAGCAAGGAGTTATGAAATTCCTCATACTGTTAGTTGCGTTTCAGATGCGCAGAAAAGCTGCTTTTTTCAACTATTGAAGACCAAATTGAATGCCTTTCAAAGGTGTTTAGCAGCTTTACAGTGCCTTATTTGCATTAAAGGAATTTCTGGAACTTTGGAAATCCCATTTAAAATTTCGCTCTTTTATGTGTTTTCTAGGATGGAAAACCATTTCCAATGGCCCGAATTTTTGATTACGACCGCTCTGATAACAGGTAAATTTACTTTCCAATTTCTCATTTTTACAATTTATTATGCGTGGATGAGGCCAATTCATACATAGGGAATTTGGATTTATTCAATTGGAAAATGATATGCGTCCTGCAGGCACTCAGGGGAGAGCGATTTTGCGTAATTCATTGGTAAACAACTGCTTGTATCTGCGGAGGCCCTTTTTGCTAAACCGTCGTACGGGTAAACACCTGTACCGCGGGTTCGAATCCCGCCCTCTCCGGTTCTAGTTGGGAGCTAATGTCTTAAAAATTCTCCATAAATTAGCAATGAAGAATTATTTTTCATCTTTTTCTGGATATACTATATATCGATCAGTGCCTTTTACATTATGTTCATACTCATGTTCCCAAGGTTCCATTGGACCTTTGTAATCAAGATCAGACCTTCGCATTGCCGCCTCGATAGGATTGTCCGCTTTATTTTCAGGATTACGGTTTCTTCTTGATCGTTGTGACTGAGTACGTACTTTTTCTACATTATTGGCCGGTGTTCTTGGAATATTAAGTCTGCTAACTTTATCCTCCAGTGTCTTGACACGATTCTCTAGGTTTTCGATTCTGTTTTTAAAGACAGTTTCAAAACCAGATGCACCCAAGAGAAAGGTGAACAACAATCCAAATAAAAAACATGTAATGCCGATTTTTCAGGTACGCATTGTATTTCTCCTAATATGGTTTTCGCCTGATTAATAGTATTTATTGATTTAAATCCTTCACGTTATTCATACGCGTTCGCATCCTTAACTTCGACCACGCGGCCCTGCCGAATGACGAACCAATTGGCCGCTCGTTCATAGCCGCCGAATGAATTCTTCGCCCGGTAATCACACCGGACAACCCAGCCATCCTCGGAATAGAACACTTCCGACCAGTTTTCAAATACCAAACTATCAGGATCCTTGGCCGCCATCCTCAGATAGCGTTCAACACAACTGACAGATCTGTCCCAGGCACTGCTATATGGTGGTTCACCAAACCTGGCCACCCGCTCAGCACGTATTTCCGCCACGGAAACCGTCAGATCCTTTTGGAGCCAGGCCGACCAGCCCACATCCTCCAGGGTAACTCGAAAACGAATCCAGCCGTCCTTTTCTTCCAAAACATACAGCTTATCCTTTTCGAATAACGGCCCGCTGTTATCACAGGAATATTCCATCCCAGGACCGGTTCGTTGTAGTTTTTCCTCCAAGCCCTTTTCCGTGGTGATAATATTCCCGTCCGGATCCTTGACTGCAATATCCGTTAGAACCTCTTTCCGGCACATGCGTGTTTCAATAATATCCCTCCGGGTATCATGAGCGGGTTTATCCTGCCGAGCGGCTTGATTGGGATCACGGGAACGGGTATCCACTTCCCCCCTACTGATGAAAAATACCGTAGTAAGGACGACCAATACGGTAATACCGAAAAGCCTCATAATCAGACTTTTCCTTTTAACCGGTGCCCCGCACTGTGGACAGGATTTCGCCTTTTTACTAATCTGGTTCCCGCAGTCTTTGCACTTGATCAAAGCCATAACAAATCTCCTGAAAAGGGGTTTATTTTGGCAGTGCCATAAAAAAAAGAGCACTGCTACCTCGTGCTCGTTCAAGGCCCGGCAAGGCCCATCGAAGGACACGCAAGCAGTGCTCCTTGCAAGCGCAAAGAGCACCAACTTTTGTATGTGCCTTCGAAAAAACATTTGCCGGTTTTGAACGGAACACTTACAAAATTCGGTATTCGATATTCAATTGTCACCAAATATATTACCGTAAAATTGACCATAAGTAAATAACAAATTGGACCTTGCCAGGGAGATGCCTGGGCCGCCTAAGTATTTCTGTTAATCCAGACGATTGATTGCCACCCGGTTTACACCGGGCTGACAGTGGCCATACAGATCGACCGTCATGGCTATGGAGCTATGACCCAGTTGTTCTTTGACATAATGAATGGGCGCCCCAGCCTGTAAAAGCAAGGAGGCATAGGTATGCCGGATATCATGGATGCGAATGGTAGGCAAATCCACCTTTTCCAGTAATTTATAGAATACCCCCCGCCGAAAAATATTGCTATTTAGTGGTTCTCCCTCCCGGCCAGGGAATACCAGATGGATCGTCTTCTTTTTATACGACTTGCAGAGTAAATTGGGATTTCTTTGCTGATACCGAATTTTCAAAGCTTCATACAAGCCATCGCTCATATCGATGTACCTGACTTTGTGCGATTTGGGGATATCCCAATGGTGATGGCTGTAATTACGGCAAATGGTAATCTGCCTGGTATCAAAATTAATACAGTCCCAGCTCAAGGCTAATAACTCACCCAGCCGCATACCAGTGCGGAATGCCGTTAAAAATAAATCGTAATAATCCGGTGCCTGCTTCTGAACGGTTTCCAGAAAATGGGCCGTTTGCTCTCTGCTGAAAAACTTCGTCCGGCTGTTGGGCTTCCTCGTCCGGAATACCCTTCCCAGTTGATGGGCCGGATTCACCGCCAGAATCTCCCGTTCCACCGCTTCGGCGAAAATCGCACTGATACAGATTTGGATATTACTGATTGACAAGCCGCTAGCCTGCTTTTCCAGGAGGAGGGTTTTCACTTCTTGGCGGCCAATGGAACTCAGGCTTTTATTTTTCCACACCGGCAACAGGTAAAGTTCTGCCAGCTGCTTATAGGAGCACCAGCTATTGTATTTCAGCCGATGTTTGGCGACATTGTGAAGATAATCCTCATAGAATTCACCGAAGGTCAACTGTTCCGCATCTTTCTTTCGGCCATTGTGGAAATCAATTTCTCCCAAGGCCAGCTTTTTGCGGTATAAGGTAGCGGCTTTCTGGGCTGTCCTTCGATCCGGGCCAATCTTACGAGAAGTTCGCTGCCCATTGAAATTGATCCAGAGATACCAATCGCCCGTGGATTTTCTTTTATTAATCGTGACGCCCATACCTAAGATCCTTTCAGTCAATAAATTCTGTAACTCGCTTTTCTATCGATAGTTACATCGTGGCGTGAAAGCCGGATCTCGTAAATCGAAAATCTCAGAAAAGGGAAATATTTTTGGTTGCAGCCAAGTTGCAGATTCGTGTTACCCAGAAGCCGTTCAACCATTCCAACTGGGCATAGAATCCGTAGGACCGCAAAGCCCCCAAATGCTTGTAAAATGATTATTTATGTAAATTCCCCCACTAAAACGGAGAGGGCGGGATTCGAACCCGCGGTACAGGTGTTTACCCGTACGACGGTTTAGCAAACCGTTGCCTTCAGCCACTCGGCCACCTCTCCAAGTTATTGATTAAAAACAAGTTATGAAAGAATACTTTATCAATCTATCGTAGAGGATATTATCTCTGCACTTTCTTACAAAGTTAAGGTAAAGATGCTACTTTCTTTCTGTACATAATGCAAGAAGATTAAAAGTAACTTAGTCAATATTTATTTGCGAGGGTTCTGCTATCGATGGTTTGCAAAACTTCAGTTAGATCGTAATGCTTTCACCCGGGATGATGACTTTGGCGGAACAAGGCGATTTTTGGGTGAATTTCTGGGCATCGGCTTTGCTGCCGACAATATCGCCCCAATGGTAAGGCAGGGCCTGTTTGGGATGGAAGGTGGCCAGAGCCGCCGCGGCTTCGCAGCCGTTGAAGGTATAGGTCCCCCCCACCGGTAACAGCGCCAAATCGATATTCTCCAGTGCCTGCATTTCCGGTGTAAGATCCGTATCCCCGGCATAGTAAATCCGTTTGGATTCTATTTCGAGAACATATCCCACCCAGTGATTGGATTTGGGATGAAACGGCTTATCGGGATTGTAGGCAGCCACGGCGGTAATGGTCAGCGTGGGAAAGGTCAGGGTTTGTCCGGGTTTGATTTTTTCCCCTCTGCCCAGCGATTTGATAACATCCGCCGGCCCGATGATCCGGGTGTCGGAATTGGACACTTTTTCGATATCTTCTGTGGAAAAATGATCATAATGACTGTGACTGATTAGGATAAAATCCGCATTATGGCAGGAAAAGTTACACTTCCAGGGATCGATATAAACCTTTATACTATTTGAAATTGCAAAACTTGCATGACCAAACCATTGTATGGTAACCGCCATAATAGACTCCTCTTTCTATCAAATATTGCATGGTTTTATGTACCCTCTCACTATCACCACCGGCACTCTTTCTTTCCAGCAAAAAAAGTACCATAAAAATAAATATTTTGGCTCAGCTATAATGCAGTCACCGGAATCGTTTATTTGGCATAATAGATTTATTGACAGAACTTTAAATTTGATTAAACTGATCTCCAGACCAGGTAAATGAATACATTCAATATTTCATTTTAAGGAGATCTCTCAATGAGTCAAAAGCTGATCCAAAACCTAAAAGCAGCCGGCAAGGCCACACTGGTATTCGAAAGTCCCGACGGCACCAAAGTCCTGATGCTCCCCTATGGCGGGCGGGTACTGGGATTATTCGCTCCGGGTAGTTCCGAAAATTTCTACTGGACCAATCCTTCCTTGAATTCTGCCAAATCCGCCAAGGCCTTTCTCTCCAGCAATGCATGGCAGAACACCGGCGGCGACCGGACCTGGCTGGCACCGGAAATCGATTTCTTCTTCCCGAATTTTCCCAAACTGGACAAATATTTTCAACCGCGCCAGTTTGACCCCGGCCATTACAAAGTGGTAAAAAAAGACGGGCGAACCCAACTGGTGAATCGTTTCACCATCGCCTTCACTCGCTCCAAAAAAGAAGTCACCCTGGAAGTCAGCAAATCGCTGGGAGCCGCCCCCAATCCTCTGCGCTATGAAAGAGGCATGGGCAAAAAACTGGCGGGTGTGAAGTATGCCGGCTATGCCCAATTTACCTCGCTGGAATTGATCGGCAACAGCGTGAAAACCAAAGATCAGGTGGGGTTATGGAATCTGGTCCAGATGCCCAACGGCGGCGTTCTGCTGGTCCCCACCTACGCGAAAACCAAACCCAAAGTATATTTTGGCAATATTCCCGCCCGGGACCTGATTGTGAAAAACCAGTTGGTCCGTTATAAGATGCGGGCGCCGATGGAACAGAAGATCGGGATCCGGGCGATTGCCACCGCCGGCCGCGTCGGCTATATGTATCAAACGGGTAAAAACTGGGCCTTGATCATCCGGAACTTCACGGTCAATCCGTCCGGTGAATATATCGATGTCCCCTGGAAAGATACCGGCTATCTGGGCTATTCCACCCAGGCCTGCAATGTAAACAGCCAACTGGGCCATTTCAGCGAACTGGAATATCACATCCCCGCCATCGGCGGCGGTACGGGCCGCACCCGCTGTGATGATGCCGCCCAGGTCTGGGCCTTTCGCGGGACCAAACCGCAGATTACCTTCATCGCCAAAACTTTATTAACCCCCGCCCTCTAATGGGTAAAGCAATAGCCCACGCCCGGTCCCCTCACGCGGATCGGGCGTTTTTTTTAAAAGGCAGTGAATCAAAGCCTGCCTGGGAGTCGCGGGACTGCCGTTTCCGATAAGCAAACTTCTATTGAAAATGGAGCCGTTGTCACAAATAGACAAATAATTGCCAGCGACAGAAACTATACATCTGTAAGTTTACCTGTAATTCCAGTTTATTGGCCCAACTTAACAGGAGTATTAGGCTTGACGGCGTAGTCGGGAATCGGGTGGGCGGCGTCGAAGGCGTAGAGGTCCGGCTCCGGCTGGATGGTAACAGCACTTTCGTCGATGGTACCATGCAGAGACATGATATGGGCCAGGTTCAGGCCCAGATGGCGGGCCAGGAAGACATAGGCACCTTTTCGCTTGGAGGGGCCGTAATCATGGCCTTCGGCGGTCAGATGGAGGCAGGCGACGTTATCCGGCGCGCCGCAGAGGCCATAGATGCGGCGGATGTAGGGATATTCCACGGTCGGATTGTTGCGGGTCCAGTCCTGGCCGTCGGAGATCAGCAGCAGGGGCTTGGGGGCAATGAGGGCGGCGATCTCGGCGTTGTTAGTTTCGTGAGCGGTGCTTTTGTGGATCGGCATGCCGCTTTCGCAATTGCAGCCGCCGAAGAAATGGGCCGAGACCATCACCACCGGGACAGAGACGGCGATGCGGTCATCGATGGCGGCCAGCAGGAAGGATTGGGTCCCGCCGCCGGAGGCACCGGTGACGCCGATGCGCCGGGGGTCCACATCCGGCTGGGACAGCAGAAAATCCAGCGACCGGATACTGTTCCAGCACTGGAGCTGGAGGAGGTTGGCAACGGTATTGGGGGTATGATGTTCCCAGCCGATGATTTTGGATTCTCCGTAACCGATCATGTCATAGGCAAAGACCACCGCGCCCATGCGGGCGAAATTGGCACAGCGGTACTGCATATCGGCTCGGAAGCGGCCGATATCGCCGGGCTGGCCCCAGTGGCCGTGCGGGCAGAGGACGCCGGCGAAGGGGCCTGGCTGGCCTGCCGGCCGATAGAGATTGCCGGTGACGAAAAAGCCGGGGCTGCTTTCGAAGGCGACATTTTCGACCGAATAGCCGTCGAAGGTGCGCAGGGAATGGATGATTGGGTTTAAGGGAGTCCTTTTGGGCATGGGATCCAGACCTGCGCCGCGGAGAATACCTTGGCGGATGGCTTGGGCGCGGGTCTGCCATTCCGCCGCAGTGGAATAGGTCTGGGCGAAGCGGGCCAGTTGTTCGACGGCCTGGGCCTCGGTCTGGAAATCACCCTGGCAGAGCTGGGGTGGCTGGGCCGGTTCGGTCGGGGACGCCGGGCGGGCGGACGGCTGGCAGCCGGTAAGTAGTACGGAAAGACAAAGAACGGCAGAGATTGCGAATCGCATGGCAGGCTTCATTTTTGTTCCTTCAGGGTAAGAGGAAAGTATTTTTCCGCATTGTAATAGCAGATATTCCGCACCATTTCACCGATCCATTCCAGATCGCCGGGGAGCTGGCCGTTTTCCATTTCCGCCCCGAGCAGGCCGCAGAGGATGCGGCGGAAATATTCGTGCCGGGTATAGGACAGGAAGCTGCGGGAGTCGGTGACCATGCCGACGAAACGGCTGAGCAGGCCGTAGGCGGAGAGGATATTGAGCTGGCGTTCGATGCCGTCTTTGTGGTCCTGGAACCACCAGGCCGGGCCATACTGCATCTTGCCGGGGCAGGAGCCGTCCTGAAAATTGCCGAGCATGGCGGCGATCAGTTCATTGGCGGCGGGGTTGAGGTTGTAGAGGATGGTTTTGGCCAGTTGGCCGGCGGCGGCCAGGCGGTCGAGAAAGCGGGCCAGGGGACGGGCAAGCTCCGAATCGCCAAAGGAATCAAAGCCGGTGTCCGGCCCGGCCAGTTTGAACATGCGGGAATGGTTATTCCGCAGGGGGCCGAGGTGGAACTGCTGGACCCAGCCTTTTTCAAAATCCATGCGGGCCAGCTCCAGCAGGAGGGCGGATTTGATCTGCATCTGTTCCCCGATGTACGTTTCCCGACCGGCCCGCATTTTATCGAAAATGGCAACAATCTCTTTGTGGGTATAATCGGCGGCATAGGCGGTATCGAGGCTGTGATCGCTGAGGCGGCAGCCCTGGGCATGGAAGAAATCATGCCGTTGGCGGATCGCTTCCAGATAGGTTTGATACGTTCGAATTTCGAGGCCGGTTAGGGTTGCTAGCCGGTCCATCCAATCGTTCCATGCCGAAAGATTTTCCACTGCGAGGGCTTTGTCCGACCGCCAGGTGGGAAAGACGGCGACTTCGAAATCGTCCGCGCGGATTTTCTGGTGATGTTCCAGGGTATCCAGCGGATCATCGGTGGTGCAGACCACCCGGACCTTCATTCGCCCCAGCAGGTGGCGGGCGCTGAATTGCGGGCTGCGGAGCATTTCCCCGCAGGTATCGTAAATTTTCCGGGCGGAAGCTGGGTTTAAAAGTTCGTTGATACCGAAATAGCGTTTCAGCTCCAGATGGGTCCAGTGATAAAGGGGATTACGCATGGTATAGGGAACCGAAGCGGCCCATTTTTCAAACTTTTCATAATCGTCGGCGGCCCCGGTGCAGAAGCGTTCGTCGATGCCATTGGCCCGCATGGCCCGCCACTTGTAATGGTCCTCGTTCAGCCAGATCTGCGCGAGATTCTCGAAGCGGGCATCTTCGGCAATCTGGCGGGGGGACAGGTGACAGTGATAATCGTAGATCGGCTGGGGGGCGGCATAGGTCTGATAGAGGGCCTGAGCCGTCCGGTTTGGCAGCAGAAAATCATCCGTTATAAAACTCATGGTCACACCGTATAGGTTGAGGCAGGGGTAGCGCCGCCCCTGCCGGTCCAGTTGGTATGGAAAAACTCGCCCCGCGGCCGGTCCACCCGCTCGTAGGTATGGGCGCCGAAGTAGTCCCGCTGGGCCTGGAGCAGGTTGGCGGGCAGCCGCTGGTGGCGATAACCGTCATAAAAGGCCAGGGCTGCGCTGATGGCGGGCAGGGGAATGCCCAGCTCCACCGCCTTCATTACCACCCGTCGCCAGGCCGGCTGGGCGGTTTCGACGGCACTGCGGAAGAAGGGATCGAGCAGCAGATTCTCCAGGGCCGGGTTTTGGTCGAAGGCCTCTTTGATTTTACCGAGAAAAACCGAGCGAATGATGCAGCCGCCTCGCCACATCAGGGCGACGCCGCCGTAGTTGAGGTTCCAGCCGTATTCGCGAGCGGCGGCCCGCATAAGCTGATAGCCCTGGGCATAGCTGACGATCTTGGCGGCGTAGAGGGCCTGCTGCAAATCGTTGACAAACGCCTGAGTGTCACCCGTAAATGTAGCAGTGGGACCGGTGAGAATTTTCGCGGCGTGAACCCGCTCCTCCTTGAGGGCGGAAAGACAGCGGGCAAACACCGCCTCGCCGATGAGCGTCAGCGGCTGACCCAGGTCCAGGGCGGCGATGGCGGTCCATTTGCCGGTGCCCTTCTGCCCGGCGGTATCCAGAATCAGGTCGATCACCGCCCGGCCCTGCTCATCCTGATAGGCCAGAATGTCGCGGGTAATCTCGATCAGGTAGGAATCCAGCTCTCCGCGGTTCCAGTCGGCGAAGGCCTGGTACATTTGCGGATTGGTCAGCCCCAGCCCCTCCTGCATCATCTGATAGGTTTCGCAGATCATCTGCATATCGCCGTATTCGATGCCGTTGTGGACCATCTTGACGAAATGACCCGCGCCGTTCTCGCCCACCCAGTCGCAGCAGGGCTGGCCGTCGGGGGTATGGGCGGCAATCTTCTGGAAGATGGGCCGGACCGCCGGCCAGGCCGCCGGGGAACCGCCGGGCATGATGGACGGGCCGAGCAAGGCGCCTTCTTCGCCGCCGGAGACGCCGGTGCCGATATACAGCAGCCCCTTCGCTTCAACTTCCTGGGTACGGCGGATGGTATCGGGGAAATGACTGTTGCCGCCGTCGATAATGATGTCACCTTTTTCCAGGAAGGGCAGGAGCTGATCGATCACTTCATCGACGGGCCGGCCCGCCTTGACCATGATCATGACCTTGCGCGGCCTTTCCAAAAAGGCGATAAAATCCTTCACCTCGTAGGCGGGGATAATATTTTTATCTTTGGCCCGGCCACTGGCAAACCGGGCGGTCTTTTCCGCCGTGCGGTTGTACACCGCGACCGTGAAGCCCTTGCTTTCCATATTCAGGACCAGGTTCTCGCCCATCACCGCCAGGCCCCACAGCCCGATATTCGCTTTTTTCATCGGCAATCATCTCCTTTTTCAATGTTAAGCCCGTTTCTCAGGCGGTATATTTTGCCAAATCCTCACGGTCCCACAGCTCCAACTGCCGCCAGATGGCTTCTTCCGGTTCTTTCCGGCACATGTTTTCGGCGAAATGCAGATTCAACATCAGCGATCGGATATATTTTTCTTTCGCGGCCCAGAGGCCGGAACCGGGGGAACGGATATAAAATATTTCCTGCCCATGGACGGTATTGAAGCCGTCCTGGAGTTTGGCGGGATTATATAATTCCAGGGCGGTCCGGGGATCCAGATACTGGTATCCCACTTGCTCCACTTCCTCCCGGCTGAGTTTGCCGGGGGCATAGGTAATAGTGAAACGGCCTTCGGAGGAACCGTGAATCAGGTGAGCGGCGGCCACACCCAATCCTTTCACCACCGGATCGGCCTGATAGGCATGAAGGGCATTCGGAGTGCCTTTATATCCATACTTGCGAATAATTCCATCAACCACCTTCTGCTCGCCGAAGCGCTCCACACCGGGCGCTATGACAATCAGTTCCCCCCCATCCGCCACCGCCATGCGGTTGCGATACACCGCCTTGTTGCTGACCCAGGTGCTCTTGAATTCCCTCTCGTCCATATGGCAGACCACTTTGGGGATCGGCTTGTCGAAAAGCCGGATGGTATGTTCGCGGGCATAGCGGGCGGCACGAATATACGGCTCGATACCATCCCCGATATAAAACCCGGTTACCGCCAGACCGCCGCCGGGCTGAGGAGTCTTGACAAGCTGCACATAAACATCGGCCACCTGCCCCAGGAAATCCCGCTCCGCTACATTGTAGCAGCCGCGCAGCGGGGTAATCATCTGGCCCAGGTTGTTTTCGATGCCATAAGTGGCCGCCGCCAAGTGGGAGGCACAAATCATCTTCTGTCCGCCCAGGCCGATAAAGTAATTCTTGTTGTGGTTGGAAAAACCCAGCACCTCATGCGGCACGACCTGGCCGATATTAAACACAAAATCATACCCCCCCTGCCGCACCGCCCGGTTGATCACGACGGGAATGGCCCAATCGACCTTGCCGCCGGTGGCATATTGAACAAATTCTTTGCTGACCTCCCCCAGCACTTCACAGGAATTTTGCCAGTCGTGGGCGAAGATTCGCTCCTGCGGGATATCGCCGAACATCCACTGATCTTCCGCCGGCGTATGGGGGATATGCTGGCCCAGGGTGGGGATTACATCCACCTGGCAGCCCTTCCCCAGGGCATGGTACAAATGATTCGTCAGCATACCGGCGCCCGAATGATACCGCGTCAGATCCGGCGGCAGAATCAGAGCCTTCCTGAGCGGACGACCGATCCGTTTGCGGGCCTCGGCAACCATCCGGTCGATCATTGCCCGCTGGGCGGCTTCGTCGATCACACAACCTTCCTGGTAAAACCACATAATTTTTCTTCCTTCAAGCCACCTTTCAGCACTAATAAAATCCACGACTCACATCATTGCGGAGAAATTTTCGGATAGGTTTGAACCACATAATACGCGATTCCAAGGGCATCCAGGTATGAAAAATGTTGTTCTTTAAGCCGTTTCGAAAACCGTTCGAAATCTTTCGCTTCCAGAGGCGTCCAACCTAATTCAGCCGCCGCTAAAAGACGCGGAAAAATCTGAATATCCACATCCCTTACATCCCGGGCCACATGGGTCCACATAGCGGCTTGAATACCGAGTAACCGCTTCTGTTCTTCTTCGGTCAACCCGTCGCTGGGATTATAAGAATAGAACGTCTGAATGGTAGTGGTACTGGTACAGTTTATATCGGGTGAAGGTTCGGCCTGGCAATAATCCAGATACAACATTACACTCGGACTTGCCACCGTCATAGCCCCGGCAGCAGTGGCAGCCTTAACCATTCTCGGCGCCCTCCATGCCATTATAGCCGTGTTTTCAGGCAATCCGCCATCCAATATCTCATCCCAACCGATCAAGGTGCGGCCTTTGCTTCGCACGATGTCATTTACCCTGTTTACAAAGTAGCTTTGCAGAGCATGAACATCTTTAATATTATTATCTTTTATGAATTCGTTAATACGAGGATTGTTTTTCCAGACTTCAAAACGAACCTCATCCCCCCCGATATGAATATATTGCGATGGGAATATCTCTATGATTTCCGTAAATAGATCATCCACAAACTGGTAAACTTCCTCCCTGGTAGGATCCAAGGTATCGGTTACCATACCGCTAAATATTTTAATTTGATCAAAAAAGGGCATTATTTCAGCAGGCTGCGGATTGCCCGATAATGAATATTCAGGATAGGCCACCAGTGCCGCCCAGAAATGGCCCGGCATGTCTATTTCCGGCACGATGGTTATATTTCTTTCTTTTGCATAGGCCACCAGATGTTTCAATTCCTGCTGGGTGTAAAACCCCGACCGGCATGGGGGTTCATGATATTTCTCGGCAAACTGGGAACCGACAGAAGTAAGCTTTGGATATTTTTTTATTTCCACACGCCAGCCCTGATCGTCTGTCAGATGAAGATGAAAAACATTCAGCTTATATAAAGCCATCACATCGATATATTTCTTCAATACCTCAATACTGTAAAAAGTGCGACTCACATCCAGCATAAAACCACGCCATTCAAAACGCGGACAATCCTCAATCTCTACACACGGTATCCTCAGCGGCAGATCGTTTACAAAGGATTTTCCCAAAATAGTCACCGGCAACAGTTGACGGAAGGTCTGAATCCCGTATCGTACACCCGTTATATCCGGTGCTTCGATCGTTACCTTCTCTTTGGTAACTTCGAGTCTATATCCTTCCGTGCCTAACTCTTGAAGGGCCGGATTTATGAAAAGATTAATACCATTCGTTTGGGTTACATTGCCATCTTGCATTGGCGGAAACTCCCCTATTGCCGCCGACAGAATCTGCATCATTTGATACCCCGGGTTTTGTAACTGTTCATTCACGTTGATTAATAGATTCTTTGTCTGTTCATCCACCTGGATCACCGTTTTCGCATTTATCTCAAAGTAGCCTTCGGATAATTGCATTTTCGCCGGCTGGGGAATAATCGAAATTGGAGTTTGCGACCATGCCCAGGTATTCAAAAACAGAATAAAACAGAACGTAATTACTTTTTTCTTCATTTTTATATTTTTCCCATAGTTATAAAAATAATTGGATAAATACCTGTCATCTTTTCATTCTAATTCTTTATTTAAAGATTTTTCACATAACCAGACATAGCCCGGATAGTAGCAAGGGAATAGTCCGGCTCCAGATGGTAAATAATCCGCAAGGGGCCGCCCGCATTATCCCGGATTACTTGTTTCGCCCAATTCAGCATCGGCTCAGGGGAATCAGCGGAGAAATCAGCGGGAATGGGCATGATATCCACGGGGAAGTTCCTGCCGAAAATTTCCCTGACTTTTTGCATCGAGGTTTCGCCGCCAAGGTCCAGACTGGCCAGATTGGATATTTTTTTCATGGAGGCTAGTAGATGCGTGCTCGAACCGCAGGAATGGAACCGCAAAGGCCCCAGCGTTTCGGCTATCCGCGAGGCATAGGGCACAACAAATTGCTCGAATAGCTGGGGATTGATCATGCAGCTCGAACATTCGCCGATATGGGCCGCCGTAATCGGCAACTTTCCGATTTGAGAAAAATGTTGCATCAGGACTATAAAACATTCGGTGATCCAATCCAGGATTGTAACGATTTTTTCCGGTTCCCTTAACAAATCCACAAACACGTTTTCACCGAGGAATTTCTGGGCGGTGGTCAGGGTACCGTGTGTGGTCGCCCGACCGGAGGAATCCCAGAAAAACGGTGGTATCGGCACCAGGCGGCCCTGCGCACGAATGGTATTGATTTGCTGGTCAAAAACTCGGATGAGTTCATGACCGAGGAGAGTTTCCGGTTCAGGCAGTTCGTCGGGATTTCGTCCCATCAGCGGCATCATCGAAATATCGGCATCCATCGTATCGTGAGGGATAAATTCCGCTCCGATAAGCATTCCCAGAATCATATTGGGCTGGATGCCGCCGACCAGAACCTGATTGGCGGAATAATAGGAATACTGGCCGAGATTCGACTCCGTGTAAAAGACATTCAGATCTGACAATTCTTTTTCCGTGTAAGCATTGCATAATTGGTCAACCTGATGACGTTTAGCGGGGTTGAAATAATATTCCCTGTCAAAGGTTACTTCTAATTGTTTAGCCATAAAGGCCTTGGATACCGATCCGGCTAGAGTAATCATAATACAATCCCTGCTGATTTTTCATTTTTTCCACGGCGGAACCGCGGGCAAATGCCGGTCAAACTCGGCAATCAATTCTTCTTCATAACTGCCGGCGTAACGGCCGGCGAAAAACAGATCCATCGCCTCCTCGTAAAACCGCTGCCAGGACTGCTCCTCCCGGCCCGGAACAATCGGATAGAACAGGGCCTGATTCGCCCGGGCCGCCTTCAGGTCGCCGGGGGCATCACCGATCATCAGCATCCGGGCCGGCTCATATTTGCCGCCGGCGGCATAGCGGATATGTTCGGTCTTGGTCCCCAGCTCCTGGCCGGCAATATACTCGGCATACCCATCGATCCGGTGTTCCTGCCATTCCCGAATCAAGGCTTCGGTTGGGGTTTGCGAAACCACAAAGACATCCGCCTGCGAGCGAAGCTTTGCCAGACTCTCCCGCACACAAGGAAACGGCGGTATATTTTTGGCGATATCCGCAATGGTCTCATTGACCGCCTCACTCCAGCGGAGGGCCTGGGCCAGGACCGGATCGCCGGTTTTGGCCGCTTCCGCTTTCAAGGCGGGATTCCCCAGCTTGGTCTCCCTTTGAATCCAGTCCCGCAGGGACTGCGCCGCCGGGATTTCCACCTGACGCTTCCGGACTTCCGGCCGTTCCGCCAGCAAATCGAAAACCATCGTCAAGGCCGGCCAGCGATTGATACCCCGCCACTGGCTATAGAGATTGACGAACTCCGCCGTTTCCCGGGCATATTTGCTGACCGCCTGCAAATTCCAGTGTTTCACGGTATTGGGAATGAAACACTCCTTTTGCTTGATCTCCATCGTATCGAAGGCACAGCCATCCGAATCGATACCCACGAAAAAATCATGCCGGGGCCGGTAGTCCTTGAGTGGTTTCGCCGCATCTGTATCTGTCATCATGATCTCCTGATTGTATCCGCCCGCCCGCCGATATACAACTTTTCCCGGCCTGCGAAATACTCAGACGCCCCCATAGGCGGAAAAGCCGCCATCGACGGGAACGACGATTCCGGTTACAAACTGCGCGGCGTCGCTGATCAGCCAGCGGACCGTGCCCAGCAAATCCTCCGGAGCACCGAAACGGGCCATCGGGGTATGGTCGATGATCGAGCGACCGCGCGGGGTCAGGTCGCCGGTTTTCTCATCCGTCAGCAGAAACCGGTTTTGCTCGGTCAGAAAAAATCCTGGGGCGATGGCATTGACCCGAATCCGGGGGGAGCAGCTCTGGCAAACATGCACCGCCAGCCATTGCGTAAAATTCGACACGGCCGCCTTGGCGGCCGAATAAGCCGGGACTTTCGTTAGCGGCCGGAAAGCGTTAATGCTGGAAAAGTTCAAAATCACGCCGCTGCCCCGCCCAGCCATATCCCTGGCAAAAATCTGCGTCGGCAAAATCGTGCCGATCAGATTCAAATCCATAACCTGGCGAATCGCCTCCACCGGGATATCGAATACCGGCAATTCCGCGGAAGTCGTCGCCGCTTTGTTATTGCCGCCGGCGCCATTAATCAAAATATCCGCCGGACCCCACTGATCCGCGATCCGGTCCCGTGCTTTTTGCAAGTCCTGCCGCTCCAGAACATTACAGGATAGCGGCAGCGCCGCCCCCCCCTCCGCCGCAATCCGGCTGGCAACCCGCATCAGCGGTTCTTCCCGCCGGCCCAGCAGGGCCACCTTCGCCCCGGCCCGCGCCAGGTCGGCGGCTACCGCGCTGCACAATACGCCCCCCCCGCCGGTGATTACGATTACTTTTCCTGTCAAATCAAATAGCTTTTCCATCATTTTCTTCCAGTAGATCAAACAAAGAATATATTACTCTAGTCGTGAGATATTTCCCAGAAAAAATTTAGATTTCTTATATCCTTATTTACCAAAACCTTACACAGGCCATCTTTTGCTGCCAACCGCTTTCTAGTTTACAGAATTCACTTTTTATTGATAATCCGGACCAGGTAAGAGAACCAGGAAAGACTCTGTCGGTTATAGTAATATGATCCCGAACAAAATAGCTCTCGACTCCAAATCAGCCGGACTGCGGAACGAAAAACTGGTGCTGGAATTGATCCAGCAAAACGGTTCCCTCTCGCAGGCCCAGATCTGCAAAATGGCGGGGCTGAGAAGCTCGACCGCCAGCTATATCGTGGGCCGGCTGCGGGACAAGGGCTTGATTGTCGAAAAAACCGGCCAGAGTTCCAAACGCGGGGCCAAGCCGGTGATTCTCAGCATCAACCCGCAGGGCAAATTTGTCATCGGCGCGGCCATCCATCCCAGCCATATCCACCTGGGGCTTTTTGATTTCCAGTGCGGACTGGTGGAAAACATCAAGGCACCGATCGGCACGGATGGATCGCCGGAAGCGGTGGTAGATGCCCTGGAAATCAACCTGCGCGGCCTGCTGGGGAAACATCGTATTAGCGACAAGGAGGTGCTGGGCGCGGGAGTCACGCTGAGCGGTTCCATCTCGAAAGAAGGAATGGTCGTGCTCTCCAGCCCGCTGAAATGGAAAAATGTCAAGCTGCTGGAGATGCTGCAGAGGCGGCTGGATTTCCCCGTCTCGATCCATACCACGCGGGTCCGCCTGCTGGCGGAGAAGAGCATGAAAGAAAGCGGCCAGTCGCAAAACATCGTCTATTTGAACATCGCCGGCGGGGTGGGCATTTCCGTCATCATTGACGGCCACCTCCTGCACGGGGCGACCAATCGCTGCGGCGAATGGGGGCATATGGTGGTTGATCCGGATGGTCCGCTGTGCGGCTGCGGGCATAAAGGCTGCCTGGAGGCCCATATTTCCGGGCCGGCCCTGGCCCACAAAATCGAACAGGAAATAACTACCGGCAACTCCATCCTGAAACAGTGGATCGGACCCAAAGACCTGCCCGAGGCCATCATCCAAAAATGGGGCCGGGCCATCCAGGCAGGCGACAGCTACGCCCTGGCTGTGCAGCAATATGTGTGCGATCATGCCGGGCGGGCGGCGGCCCTGGCCATCAATCTCTACGACCCGGATCTTTTGATTCTGGCGGGATATGTCAGCGAAGCCTGTCTGGAAGCACTGCAAAACGCCATCCGACAACGTATCCACCGCGAGGTGTTCGACGATCAGTCCCGTCACATCGAGATGATCGCGGCCCAGGCGGGCGAGCTGGCCCTGGTCCGGGGCGTGGCCATGACGATCCTGCAGGATATCATGAAAACCTGATGCTCAACCGGCGAAGGCTGAGACTTACTGCGGCTGCTGCCGGAACTCACAGACTTCGCCATCCGGCCCGCGAAAATACACCACCCACACGCCCGGCCGGAACTCCACCGGTTCGCCGAGGAACTCGACATTGCGTTTTTTCAGCTCGTCCAGATGCCGGTGAAAATCCTGGATCTCAAAACCCAGATGAATCAGGCCCTTGTCGCACTGCTGCATTTTTTGCGCCAGATTGCTGCCCGCCGGCTGGGAATACTGGAACAATTCCAGAATCGTCCCGCCCAGCGTCAGATGCACAATCCGGCACTTGGCCCCCGGAATCCCCACCACCCGCGCGATCCGGTCATCGGCGATATCCAGGTCCATCAGCACCGTCATCCCGATATAATCGCGGTAAAACGCCAGCGACCGTTCCATATCCGTCACCCCCAAACCCACATGACCCAGCGATTGAATCATTTAGCTGTTCTCCATTGCAAAGGTTGTTTTTATCTTTTTCTTTTGACCAGATCCATCGCCAGATTTTGAATGGCCTGGCTATTGGGCACCGCCGCCGCCTCCAGCCGACGGGAGACCGGATTGGGAATATCCAGCCCACCGAGCGTCTCGATGGGAGCGTCCAGATAGTCGAAGAATCGCTTTTGCACCTCGCAGGCAATCCGGGGACCCAGGGTCATGCTCGCCGGGGCCTGCTCGATGATCGCCATCACGTTAGTCTTTTTCAAGGATTCGCCGATAGTCTCATAGTCCAGCTCAAACAGGCTCAGGGTTCGCAGGTCGATCACTTCCGCCGCAATGCCCTGCTCCGCCAGCGCCGCCGCCGCTTCCTGAACCAGGCTCACGCTGATCCCATAGCACAACAGGGTGATATCCTTGCCGGTCTGCACCACCCGGGCCTTGCCCAGGGGAATCAGGTAATCCAGATTGTCTTTGGGAATCTCAAATTTGCGGGGATAGAGGGCATGGTGCTCAATCACGACCACCGGGTCCTTGCACCGCATCGCGGCATTGAACAGCCCGACATAGTCAAACGCGTTCGACGGCGAAACGATATGCCAGCCGCTGAACAGGGCGAAAATCCCTACCGGGTCCATCGAATGCTGTCCCCCATACCCGCAGCCGATGGCAATCCGCGTCCGCACCACCACCGGCATATCGGTGGAATTGCCGTACATATGCCGCAGCTTGCCGATCTGGTTGAACAACTGGTCCGCCGCCACCAGGGCAAAATCGGGGAACATGATCTCGACCACCGGCTTCAGCCCGCACATGGCCGCCCCGCCGCCCAGCCCGCTGAACCCGCATTCGGAAATCGGCGTATTTAATACCCGGCTGGGATACTTCTGCGGCAGCCCTTTCGTGGCCCCATACGGCCCGCCGCCGAAATTGGCCACCTCCTCCCCCAGCACAAACACATCCGCATCCTGCTCCAGATGCCTGCCGGTAACGGCGGCTATCGCCTCGGAATAGGTCAGGGTCGTAAACTCCGAAAAATCCTCCTTCTCGTGATAAATCGCATTCTTAAATTCGCGGCCGTCGCTGCGAATCCCGATCTGAACCGTTTTCGGATCGGGCCAGAGTTCCTCCCGCGTCACCAGCTTGCCGTCCACCAGCCGGGCACAGGCCTCCCGCGCCGTCAGCACCGCTTGCTGGGCCATCGCCAACAGCATCTGATTCTGCTCTTCCGTCAGGACCTTGTGCGCCACCAGCGTTTTGGGGTAGGTACTGTGCGGATCTTTCAGAGACCATTGATCTTCCTCGTCCTTACCGCGGTACCCAAACCCGCTGCCCGGCGCCGAGCCGGCATGGTGCAGGTACCGGTAGCACTTGGCCTCGATCAGAGTCGCCCCGCCGCCCTGCCTGGCCCGTTCCGCCGCCTGCAACAACGCCTGACGCACCGCTACCGGATCCATCCCATCGACGATCACCCCTTCGATCCCATACGCCACCGACTTGACGGCGATATCTTCGGTCGCCGTGGATTTCTGGGTGGCGGTCGCCACCGCGTATAAATTATTCTCGACAAAATAAATCACCGGCAGCTTCCAGATCCCCGCCAGATTCAGGGCCTCATGAAACGAACCCTGATTCACCGCCCCGTCCCCCAGAAAACACACCACCACCTTGCCGCTGTTTTTGTATTTCTGGGCAAACGCCGCCCCGGTCGCCAGCGGGATTCCCCCGCCCACAATCGCATTGGTCCCGATAACCCCGATCCGGGCATTCCGCAAATGCATCGACCCGCCCCGCCCGCCGCAGCAGCCGATGGACAACCCCATAATCTCGCCCATCAGATGGGTGATGTCCGTTTGCAGGGCCTCCGGAACCGCCCCCCCCAGCGCCTCGAATCCCCCGCTTTGATAGAAACTGATCAGCTTCGCCAGATAATGATGATGCGCCCGATGCGTCGAAGCGATCATATCCTCCGGCCCGATCCCCGCCATCGCTCCGGCGGCGCAGGCCTCCTCTCCAATACTGGTATGCACCGGCCCGTGCACGCTGCCGTCCCCAAAGAGCTTCAGCAGAGTCTGCTCAAACTCGCGAATCAGGTAAATCTGAAACGCCATATTCGCCAATCCGGTTTTCCCGACGGCTTCGAAGCTTTTTTCACCGACCGTGCATCGGTGCGGTTCCGTTTTCACTTTCATTTCCATAGTATTCATTTCAAACCACTTCCTTAAAAACTCTGCCAGATATAATCTGACTTTAATCAATTTGCTGGTATAGAAGAACGATCGCTTGCGGTTTTTCCGTTGCCTGAAGATTCAGCCCAGCGGCTAAATCCGAGCCGATGGATATGGCTTTCTGGTGAGTATCCACGTTTTCCACTTCATATCGTTTATCAGGCAAAAGGCCGCCCAGCCGTACCATCAGTTCCGAATCTTCACACACCGGCCGCCGAAACGCAAACACGACTCCCCTGGTCAGATCTTCGCGGTGAAACTGATAGGCCAGCCAGACGGACTGTTTGACAGAATAGGGTGTCAACGGATAATAGTCACCATAGAACAACTCTCTAGTCTTGTAGAACAATTCGATGTTGTGTCTTCCTAAATCGAAGTCGAAATCCGGATTGTTCACCGGCCATTCAACAACGATAGAAGGGCCAAGTACACTGCGATAGGCATATTTATCAACAGACAGGGTCCCCAAACCATGCAAAACAACGTATTGGCTCAAACCATACATCTGGGCTTGATTGCAATTGGATTCCCGAAAATAATCACTGCGCCAGAGATTGACGGTTCGGGTAATGGTTTCCAGGTCAAAGCGTCGATTGCCGCTACAGCAGCATTCGACAATCAAGCCGGGCTTGCGCCGCTTGAGTTCTTCCCAGAAGTCATACAGCCCCTCGATATAACGAATCTCGCGAATCCCCACCCGCTGCGGATCTTCGTTCGTCGGCCAGAAGTTCATCGGATCGATATTGGCATCGTGACGATAGATATCGATGCCATTCTCCTCGATCAGGGCGGCAATATGATCTGTGAGCCATTTCCGCGCTTCGGAATTGCCCATATCGAAAAGGTAATTCGTTGGTCCATGGATATCGGGACAATACACCTCGCCGCGATTCTGTGCTCCTTCCGGTGCCGCTAGCGTCCATTCGGGATGCTCGCGATAGATCTGCGACGTTTCCGCGACCCGTTCCGGCTCAAACCAGAGTAAAAATTTCAGGCCCTCCTCATGAACTTTTTGGGAAAGTGCTTTCAATCCGTTCGGAAAGCCATCCGTACGCGGAAACCAGTTGCCCACCCCACTGGGCCAGCCCCCTTCAAACCAGCCGGCATCCATCCACCAGCAGTTGACCGCCAGCCCATTTTTTTTATATCGATCCAGATACTCCTGTTGATTCTGCTCACTATACCCATTACCCAATTGCAATGTCCACCAGGTACTGGCGGCGAGTATCAAATCGACCGGCTGACCGTCCAGATGGGGAGTATGGTGTTTCACGATAAATCTGCGATACTGATTATGGCCGTAGATCGGCTGATCTCCCCGCCAGAAGAAAAGCAAAACACTCGGAGTACGAATCTGTTCACCCGGATGAAGTTTCAGGTTTGTCCTTTCCATTCCCGCTCTGGTATTTACGATACCATTTTGCGCGTAATCCCGGTGGAACGTAGCCTCCCACTGCCCCGTCCAGCCGATCGCGAGGATCGCCCCATGATTGCCGGTAATCTCCAGGTTGAAGAAAGGCATATTGCCGTTGGAAGACCGGCCTCGAATCGAAGCAATCCGAGTGGAATAACCCGGAAACAGGACTTCATCCACCGGTGCAAAATCGGAAACCGTCGAGGTGCAGCCTAACACCCGATGTAAAACAACCTCTCCCTGAACCGGATCGACCGTGAAATTCGTATCCAAAGCATTGACTTTGGTCAGAATGGGGGTGTCCTGGTCTCCCTTGTTCGTAAAGTAATGGATCCATTCGACCGCGGGATAATCCCTGTACTCAATCACTTCACTTACGATTTCCAGTTTGGTAGCTGGATCCGCGTAGGTAATTGTATGGAGCGTTCGGTCGGTTTCCTCCTGACAGGTATGGCTGATTTGCCACTGATCCAGGAACTGCCTGGAAGTACGGCCATCATAGGTGAAAGAGAAAGGTACATTGGTTTTTTCCAGAAATTGGTTAATTACCTTTTTAGAGTTATCCCCCGGCCAACCGGCTAGGCTTGGCCCAGCCAAACCGCCCAAATAGGCGACGATACAGAAAACCATCTGCATTGGAGTCCGTGGATAAAAATGATTTTGCACTTTTTGTACCTGCTTACCAAAACTTTTGGTTAAACTTCAGGATATTGCCTATACGATTAAATTTCACTTTCTTGGCAACCGTTTATCCGGTAACCACGGAATCATTAGTATCCCAGCGTCACGCCCCCATCTACTGCTATCACCGCACCCGTCACAAAAGACGCTTCCTCGCTGGCCAGGAACGCCGCCACCGTCCCGCATTCTTCTATCGTACCGATCCGCCCCAGCGGATGCTGGTCGTAAATATACTGCCGGGCCGCCTCCGGGTCTTTCTGCTGGCTGAACCAGTCCTCGACCAGCGGCGTCTGAATCCAGCCGGGGCATATCACATTCACCCGGATCCCATCCGGGGCAAAATCAATCGCCATGCCCTTGGTCATCGCGATCTGCCCGCCCTTGGTCGCCGAATAGGCCCCCGCGTTCGGCTGGCCGACCACCCCCACCATGCTGCTGATATTAATGATATTGCCGCGTGTCTTCCGCAAATGCGGGATGGCATATTTTGAGCAGAGAAAAGTGCTGCGTAAATTGGTATCCTGTATAAATTTCCACTCTTCTTCCGTGGTTTCTTCCACATTCTTGGAAATGTGGTACCCCGCATTGTTCACCAGAATATCCAGTTGCCCGAAATGTTCCACCGTCTGGTCGATCATTCGCCGAATCTCATCCTCAATGGTCAAATCCGTCTGGATAAAAATCGCCTGCCCCCGGCTGGCCCCCAGCTCCTCCGCCATCTTCATCCCTTCCTCACGGGACCGGCACACCACCACCACCTTGGCCCCCTCCCGGTGGAAGACCCGCGCAATCCCCTCCCCAATCCCCTTGCTGG
The DNA here is from genome assembly GCA_964580995.1 of uncultured Pirellulales bacterium. Taxonomy (GTDB): domain Bacteria; phylum Planctomycetota; class Phycisphaerae; order Sedimentisphaerales; family SM23-30; genus JAKJEP01. The sequence continues at coordinate 1,739 of CAZOMV010000084.1, read as the reverse complement.
AACCGGTTACAATCGCCACTTTATCTTTCAGCTTCATGATTTACTCCTGTTACGATTCCGTAATGAGAACCCGCGGCTGCCGGTTTTTCTTTTTATAGGGAAAACCGTACAATCGCGCTGCGTTACACCCCAGAAAATCCGCCCGTTCCTCCGCACTGAAAAACTCACAGCCATTCCGCGCCCAGGACAAACTCTGCCGGTAGGTAAAATCCACCATCGTCCGGGGATAATCCGAACCCCACATGAGCTTGCGGGCGCCCACCGCTTTCCACGCCTGCTTGATCTTCGCCTGGGCCTGCGGAAAAGCCGTCCCCTCCTGCCGGAACAGCCAGATGATTCCCCCGCACTCAATATACACATTTTCCCATTCCGCCAGCCGGACCTGCGCCATCCAGTTCCCCCGCCCCGTCATCCCAAAATGCCCAATGGCAATCCGCAAATCCGGAAACCGCCGAATTACATTTTTCATCTGCCCCACCTGCACCTCCCCCGCCGCCAGATCGATGGACAAAATCATCTTCCGAGCCGCCATTTCCTCCCACACGGCCATCAGTTCCTTCTGGTCCAGTCGAACCGGCCGGGCCAGACTCGGCAAAGACATCGCCGGGCACTTGATCCCCCGAAACCCCTGCTTTACCACCCGCCCCCATTCCCGCCCCAGCGTTTCCGGCCGGGTAAAATCAATCAAACCGTGCACAAAGAAACGGCCGGGATATTTCTTCTGAACCTGCAATAGGTAGCGATTCTGATTGCCGTCCAGATATTCCTGCGTCACCACCGCCCCATCCACTCCCGCCTCATCAAAGGCCGCCAGCGCCAGTTCCGCCGGATTGCGGCCCTCGCTAAACCAGCTCGGCATCCCCTGCACCACGTGCCGGCCGATCCGGACCATCCCCTGCCGCAGCGGCCTGACCTTCCGCCCGCCCAGCCGGCCCGCGACTTTATCCCAGAGGTGCATATGTGCATCAATAATCATCGTTCGCTCCGATTTTCAATCCATGATAAAACCGCCGTTGACATCCAGAATCTCACCCGTAATGTAACTGGCCGCCTCCGAAACCAGAAATAAAACCGCGCCGGCCACATCTTCCTCGCTGCCGATCCGCCCCAGGGGAATCGCCTTTTTATACCGGTTAAGCTGCTGGCGGGATATCTTCATTGTCATCTCCGTCCCTATCACTCCCGGACATACCGCGTTAGCCCGAATCCCGTACCGCGCCCCCTGCAGCGCCATCGTCTTGGTCAGGCAGATCAGGGCCGCCTTCGACGCCGAATAATGCGCCCCCACCTGCACCCCGCCGATTTTCCCCGCCCCCGAGGCCATATTAACCACGCAGCCGCCCGGTTTCCGCTCCAGCCACGGCAGCGCCTTCTGATACAGAAAGAAAGCCCCCTTCAGATTTACCGCCAACACCCGGTCCCATTCCTTCTCCGTAATCTCCTCCAACGGCGTACGCGGACAAATCCCCGCATTATTCACCAGAATATCGATCCGCCCGAATTCCTCCACCGTCCGGTTAACCAGTTTATCCAAATCCCTCATCCGGGACACATCCGCCTTCACCGCCAGACACTCCCCCCCTCCCCCCCGGGTCGCCCCCCCCACCCCCCCCCCTTTCCCCCCCCCCCCCCCCCCCCCCACCACCCCCCCCACCCCCCCCCCCCCCCCCCCCCCCATCCCCCCCCCCCCCCCCCCACCCGCCCCCCCCCCCCCCCCCCCCTCTCCCCCCTCCCCCCCC
>CAZOMV010000083.1:0-26526 GCA_964580995.1 uncultured Pirellulales bacterium | reverse complement strand
GAGCGCCGCATGCACGCCAAGGGCTCCGGCGCCTACGGCACCTTCACCGTCACCCACGACATCAGCAAATACACCAAGGCCAAAATATTCTCCGCCGTGGGCAAGAAGACCGACCTCTTCATCCGCTTCTCCACTGTGGCCGGAGAGCGCGGCGCGGCCGATGCCGAGCGCGACATCCGGGGCTTCGCCATGAAGTTCTACACCGAGGAGGGCAACTGGGACCTGGTCGGCAACAACACGCCGGTATTTTTCATGCGCGATCCCCTCAAATTCCCCGACCTCAACCACGCCGTCAAACGCGACCCGCGGACCAACCTCCGCAGCGCCCTCAATAACTGGGACTTCTGGTCCTCCCTGCCCGAAGCCCTGCACCAGGTCACCATCGTCATGAGCGACCGCGGCATCCCCGCCACCTATCGCCACATGCACGGCTTCGGCAGCCATACCTTCAGCTTCATCAACGCCAAAAACCAGCGACACTGGTGCAAGTTCCACTTCCGCACCCAGCAAGGCATCAAAAACCTCACCGACGCGGAAGCCGAGGCCGTCGTCGGCAAATGCCGGGAAAGCCACCAGCGCGACCTCTACTACTCCATCGAAAAAGGCGACTTCCCCCGCTGGACCCTCTGCGTCCAGATCATGACCGAAGAACAGGCCATCCAACTCCCCTACAATCCGTTTGACCTGACCAAGGTCTGGTACAAGAAAGATTTCCCCCTGATCGAAGTGGGCGTCATGGAACTGAACAAAAACCCGGAAAACTACTTTGCCGAAGTCGAACAGGCCGCCTTTAATCCGGCCAATGTGGTGCCGGGCATCAGCTTCTCCCCCGATAAGATGCTCCAGGGCCGGCTCTTCTCCTACGGCGACGCCCAGCGTTACCGGCTCGGGGTCAACCATCACCTCATCCCCGTCAACCAGGCCCGCTGCCCCTTCCACAGCTTCCATCGCGACGGCCAGATGCGGACGGACGGCAACTACGGCTCCACCCTCGGCTACGAACCCAACAGTTTCGGCCAGTGGCAGGAACAGCCCGATTTCTCCGAGCCGCCGCTGGAGCTGAGCGGCGCCGCCGCCCACTGGAACGCCCGCGAGGATGACAGCGACTACTATACCCAGCCGGGCAAACTCTTCCGCCTGATGACCAAAGCCCAGCAGGAGGCCCTGTTTGGCAATACCGCCCGTGCCCTGGGCGATGCCCCGGAGATGGTGAAACTCCGCCATATCGGCAACTGCCTCAAGGCCGATCCCGCCTACGGCAAAGGCGTCGCCAAGGCCCTGGGCATCCCCGCCGGCAAACTGCCCAAAGCCTAAATCCGCCCACAGGCTGGAATAACACAGGGGTGTCCGTTTCCCAAACGGGCACCCCTGAAAGTTATTCTCCTTTTTTTCTTTTTCTTTTCTGCGACTCTTCCTCCCACCGGGCCGCTTCCCTCAGCCGCTCGATGATCGGGATATGCTGCGTGCACGCCTCCTGACACCTGCCGCATTCCACGCAATCCTTGGCCTCCCCCTCCCGATCCGCCAGCATCCCCCATACCTGCCACTCCTCGATCTGCTTGATCAACTGGTCCTCCCCCATACCAAACAGAAGCTTCTGATTGTAAAACTGCATATACGCCACGATCGGAATCCGGCTGGGGCAGCTCTCCAGACAATACCCGCAGCCCGTACAGATGGTATCCATATTCTCCGAAACCTGCCGGCGAATCCTGGCGATCTGTTCCCCGGAAATCGGCCGGGCCTTATCCGCCACCCGGCAGGCCGTATCGATATGCTCCCGCGTCGTAAAGCCGTTCAGCGTCACCGTAATCTGCGGACATCCGATACAAAACCGCAGCGCCGCCTCGGTCGCCGTCTCGCCCCCCTCGCACAAAAATCCAAATTCCTTTTCATGCTGGGGAATCATCCCACCCGCCAGCGGATTCATCGCCACCACCCCCAGACCCATACCCGCGGCATCTTCCACCGCCTGCCAGCGATAGGGAAAATTCAAAATATTCACCCCCAGCAGCACCCCCGCAAATTCTCCCTTCCGTAAAATCGCGGATATCTTCTCCCCCCGCAGATGCGACGAAATGACAATCTCATCGATCAGCCCCTCCTCCTGACAGCGCCGCAGTTCCTCATATTGCCCCCCCGGCCTCATCGCCAGCTCATACTGGTCCATCCGCCGAATGCACCAGACATGATAAAAATCGATCTTTTCCACTTTCAGCCGTTTCAGCGACTTCTCCACCGCCTGGCGGGCCTTGGCCGCGGTATCGAATTCCGTGGGCATCCCCTTCGTCGTCACATATAGCTTATCCCGCTCACTCCGCAACTGCTCCAGCGCCAGCCCGAATATGTCTTCGCTCTGGTCCTTGCAATATCCCGGCGCGGTGTCGAAATACGTGATCCCCTTTTCATAGGCATACAGCAGCAGCCGGGCGTTTTCCTCCTTCCCCTGCTTCAGATCAAACCGCATCCCTCCGAACCCCACCGCCGAAACCTGTTTGCCGGTCTTGCCATACAGTTTATAAATCATGATAGCCGGGCCTCTCGCAAAAAATCCGAAACATCCATACTATTTCAGGACCCGGAAGATCTTGTTAAAAAAAACAAAACCACCCCCGCGACCATCAGCAGACTGACCATCAGCAGCAAACCGATAATCCAGGCGAACCGCTTATTCTGTCTAGCCAGTAAATCCGCCACCCGGCTATCCCCCTGCACAATCACCTCCCCGATATTCTTCAGGCTCATCGACTGCGCCCGGCTATGATCCATCATATCCTGCATGGTAGTATCCACCCGCCCTACTGCTCCGGCCATCTTCAGGCTCGAATCCGCTGAATTTTCCAACTGCTGCCGGATATCCCCCAGCTTCTCCAATTGATCGCGGGTCAGCTCCGGCAGTGTCCGGATTAATTCCACCAGTTGCCGGCTATGGTCCGACTGCTGCCCAATCGACTCATTGATATTCCGGACCAGTTGCGTCTGGCTCTGGATCGCATCCGGCACCGCCTTGGTTAAATCCGCCACCTCCATCAACCGGCTGGAGATCTCCGCCCCCTGCTCCCGCTGCATCACCACATTCCGATTCAGCGACTCCAGCACCTCCACCAGCCGGCTGAAACCATCCTCCATCGCCGCCAGCGGATGATCCTTCTTATTCCCCCGCGCATGGACCAGCGAGCCGCCCCCTTCTTTCACTTCCTCATGATTCAGCAGCAGGCTTTCCGGATCCAAACCCTCCACTTTTTCACCTTCCATTTTCACCGGCGACCGCCGCAGCCAGCCGCCCACTCGTTTCCAGATCGGTATCTTATCCATTTTAACATTCCCTTATCTTTATATGCCCCAGCATCATACCTGCATAGTTTAAGTCCAAAACGCATCCTTTTTCAAGTATTTTTAAAATATTAATTTTTTTCCAGAATATTACTTTACATTTTTCCAAACCTATTCTATAATTCTGATAACCCGACCAGATGTCCGGCGTAAAAAGAGCCGCCCCCTCCTGGCTTTGCGGGCTCCCCGCCCGTCGCCGGATGTCACTTTTAAATCCCCCTCTTTTTTCTGGTTATTTTGCATTTTTCCCCAAAATTTCTCCAAAAAAGGACCAAACGGTAACAAATCGGTAACATCTGATTGCTAAATTACTTCTGTTCAAAATGTGTGTTTTCGGTTATTTTTTTTTGACGGAACCGCCAAAAGTCGATTTCGTCATCCAAAAACGGCTCTGGCTTCCCAATAACAAGTGATCCAAGAGCTTTTGACGCTGGCGTCTTTTTTGAAAGGAGTGCATCAGATGAAAAAGTGGAACCAAAGCAAATTTGTTATCGGGTTTATGATTCTCTGCCTTTTTTCGACCTGCCGGGCAGACAAGTCGCCAGCCACCCTGCTGCAGGAGGCCCTCTACGCTGAGGAAACCGAGGGCGATCTGGACAAGGCCATCACCATCTACCAGCAGGTACTCGCGGAAAGCACCGACATCCAGCGGATCGCCGCCCAGGCCACCTACCAGCTCGGCCTCTGCCACCTGAAAAAGGATGAAAAAGAAAAAGCGGCGGAATATTTCCAGCAGGTGGTTTCCAATTATCCCACGCAAAAAAACTTTGTCAAACAGGCCGGTGAACAATTGGAACAACTAGGAATCAAAACAGAATCCGGCACAAAACAAATCTTTATTACCGACAGTTTCGAAGAAGGTGCGGATTGTCCCACTGGTTGGGAAAAGGGACAAAATGTAAACGGGGTTGAATATATCTGGGATAAAAACAATGCCAGCGACGGCTCAGCCAGTCTTTGTCTTAAGAAAACGGCTGAAAAATATTTTCCTATCGCACAATGGACCAGAAAAATCGAATACACCTCCGATGCCGCCAAGCTGGAACTATCCGCGCAGGTCAAAGCGGAAAATATGACCAAGGCCATTCTGGACGCCCTGTTTCTGGATGAGAATGAGGAGTGGATCAAGCATGAATGGGTTTCCTATATAGGTCCTAAAAAAGAGGATCTCCCACCGGCCAACCATGACTGGAAAAAATATTCGGGAGTGGTCGCCATTCCGGAAAATACCAAAACGATCGTAATCGGATTGCAAATCTACGGGCCGGGAACCGTTTGGTTTGATGAACTTGAAGCCGTCTATATAAAGGATTCGGATACAACGGAAGGGAAATACGAGCGGGCACGTACTGCTGAACCTCGTGTTATTTCCACCAATCCGATAGCACTGAGCAATGATGTGGATCCCCAACTGGACAAAATTTGCGTAACATTCGATACGGAAATGATGGATGGAAGCTGGTCCTGGACCGGCGGCGGGGAAACCTATCCGCAGACCCCCGGCAAGCCCTATTATGACCAGACCAAAACTATTTGTACCCTGCCGGTCAAGCTGGAACCAGGGAAAGTCTATTGGGTCGGGATTAACAGCCCCAGCCACAAGAACTTCCATACCCCCGATGGTGAACCGGCACCCTGGTATATTATTCTTTTTGCCACCAAAGGTATGGATGGCCAACCCACCCCAATCCCGGATGATATGAAAGCAAAGGCAGAAGCCATAAACAGGGCTTCGGCTGCCGGTCAATCCCAGACAGATAAAAACAATAAAGTGCGAGGGAAACGCACTGTTCCACAGGTAATCTCCACGGTTCCTGCGGCACTGAGCAGGGATGTAGATTTCCAACTGGACAAGATCACGGTAACCTTTAATACGGAAATGATGGATGGAAGCTGGTCGTGGACCGGGGGCGGGGAAACCTATCCGCAGACTCCCGGCAAACCCTATTATGACCAGACCAAAACTATTTGTACCCTGCCGGTCAAGCTGGAACCCGGGAAAGTCTATTGGGTTGGAATCAACAGCCCCAACCACAAGAACTTCAAAACTCCCACCCGTAAACCGGCCCGGCGATATGTTATCCTTTTTGCCACCAAAGGTGCCGATGGCCAGCCGACAACCATCCCGGATGAACTGAAAGCCCAGGCAGAAGCTATAAACAGGGCCTCGGCGGCCGGTCAGGCGCAGGGGAATGGCTCCTTTATCACACCGGAAGTGACGATTCATAACTTCACGGCCGCTGCTATTACCCTGAAAGTGGAGGAAGCGATGAAATATGTTGCTCCCGATAGTAATGATGTAGATGATATTAAAGAAGCACTGGTAAAACCGGAACATCCATGGAATATGATATTTCGGAAAGCAAATCCTATGGTTCCGGCAAAGATCGTAGATATAAAAATCCTTGATACTATGTGTGAAGCCGCCTGGCAGATAACGCTGAAAGAAGAGTTTACCCTCGATAACAAAACCTTCAAAGCTGGTGAAACAATTGATCTGGATGGCAATTTGCGTCTCTATGGTGATAAATGGCTGATTACCGACATCGGCGGATTTTAACATAAACACAACAATTCAGATAAAAATTTGAAATGTAAACAATGCCTGTTTTCCTGCATAAAAATAACAATTCCGATCAACTGCGGTGGGTGATATTATTGCTGGCAGCGGCGGTACTATTGCCCACCGTTTGTCTGCTCTGGTTCATGAATCAGGCGGTGAAGAATGAGCGGCTGGCAATCCGGCAGAAGCTGATCGATCATTACCAGAAAAAGGCCCAGACGTTTCTGATTGAATATCCGAACCAGTATTGGCAGGGTACGCGGGACCATCTGGCCAGCTCCGGCGCCCTGCCGCCCCAGCAGTTTTTTGAAAGTTTCGCGATAGTGGGTGCGGAAAAGAAATTTGCAGGTTATGTGATCTACGACCAGCAGGGACAACTGGCCTGGCCTGTTCCCGCCCACCTGTCTCCTGTGGAACCGGCGGAACTCAAAGATGCCTGGCGGCTGGAATTTATTCAGAACAATCCCGCGGAGGCGATGAAGCAATATCAGGTCGGTCTGGATGCGGCCAAAAATGATTTTGTACGGTATCAGGCCCGGCTGGCGCTGGTCCGCTGTCTGACCAAGTTGGCAAGAACGGAGGAAGCGGCAGAGTTATGTTACCAGATTGCCTATCCGGCTGATAAAAACATACAGGAATCCCAGGTTGTCGCCCTGATCTTGCAGGGGCGGGTGAGACTGGCCGAGTTATATCAGAAGTCCGGCAGCGAAAAGTTATTCAGCCATCTGCGGCGGATCCTGGGCAATTCGCGCTATAATCAGGAATCAGAAGATCCCCTCCTGTCGGCCCCCTTCCCCGACGAAACGAGAATCTGGATGCTGGAGAGGCTGATGGCCATTGCCCGGGAAGCAGGACTGGCCCAAAAGCTGGGGCCGGAAATCACCCGTGCCCAAAAAACCATCGAGGCGGAACAACTCGCCATTCTCACAGCCGAACGGTACCCCGACTTTGCTTCCCTGAAGGACTGGCCCGAGGAAACCTTCAGACGACTGGACGTGAACACACCGCTCTATGGCATTCATTATTCGATTGCCGATAAAAAGGTTTTATGTCTCATGCCGCCGGAGACGCTTGATTCGTTTCTTCGGGCCGCACTTGCCGATCTGGAAGATGAGATGGTTTTCTGCCGAATTTACGATGATACTGGTCAGTTTGCCGCCGGACCGCCGGAAATGATAGCAGGCGTGAAAGTTATATTAGCCGGTGAACGATTTTTTACCTGTGATCTGGGGCAGTATTTTCCGCAATGGAAGGCGGAATTATATTTTAGGGAAGGGATCTTCTCCGCCGCCGGCAACCGCCAGCGTCTGATTTATATCTGGACCACGGTCCTGGTCATCGGCCTGATGCTGCTGGTGTCTGGCCTGACTGCCCGGTCGCTCATCCGGCAGGCAAAGCTCAACAAACTCAAAAATGATTTCGTGGCGACCGTCACCCACGAACTGAAAACCCCGCTGGCCTCCACCCGGGTGCTGGTGGATACCCTGCTGGCCGGTCACCATCAGGACCCCCAGCAGGTCAGGGAATACCTGCAACTGATCGACCAGGAAAACACCCGGCTGGGCCGGCTGATCGACCATTTCCTGACCTTCTCCCGCATGGAGCGGAATAAGCAGGTCTTCGAGATCGTCCCCGCCGACCCGGCGGAAATCGCCCGCCAGGCGGCGGAGGCCATGCAGACCCGGTTTCAGAACCATTGCCGCTTCACCATTGACATCGCCGAACACCTGCCCACCATCCCAGCCGACAAAGATGCCATGATTACCGTGCTGGTGAATCTGCTGGACAACGCGTATAAATATTCGTATGATAACCGGCAGATCGAGCTGCGGGTATATCAGCAGGAGAACGCCGTTTGCTTTGCGGTGCGGGACAACGGCATCGGCATGACTCGCCGGGTGCTGAAAAAGATATTCAACCGGTTCTACCAGGCCGACAGCAGCCTCTCCCGCCGCGCGGAAGGCGCCGGCCTGGGCCTGAGCATCGTCAAATATATCGTCGATGCCCACCACGGCCGCATCACCGTCGAGAGCAAGCCCGGCCACGGCAGCACCTTCACGGTGAGTTTATTTATAAAGTAGGATGTGCCACTTGTTGCACACGCGGAATAATTGGTAGGGTGGGTTCTTAACCCACCAGTCATCCAATTGTGCCACGGCCATCTTGGCCGTGCTCTTCCGGCAGGGTGTACTATGTTGCACACTCGGAAAAATGATAAATGGTATTTCTATTTGAGAAAAAAATAAAATGAAAAAGAAAACCACATGGCAGGAAAAACTGACCAGTAGCAAGGATCTGCCCCGGGTGGAAAAGATCGACGAGAAAAAGAGTAAGCGCTGGGGCACCGGTACCTTTGTGATCCCGGCCCCGCTGGAGGTGGATGCCATCATGCGGCAGGTACCCAAAGGCAAACTGATCACCATCAACGAAATTCGCCGGATCCTGGCCGACAGGCACCATGCCACCATCGGCTGCCCGATCACCACCGGCATCTTCTCCTGGATCGCCGCCCACGCCGCCGCGGAAGCGGAACAGGAAGGCAAAAAGAATATCACCCCCTACTGGCGGACGCTAAAAACCGGCGGCCTCCTGAACGAAAAATATCCCGGCGGCCTGGAAAACCTGAAAAAACGTCTCGCAGCCGAAGGCCACACCATCATCCCCAAGGGCAAAAGCAAACACTTCATGGTCAAAGATTATGAAAAGTCCCTGGTCGATATTGACAAACATTCTTAATTCGAAGTTTGATTATATGCTTACATTTGAACCAATTATCAAATATGAAAAAGGAATTATCTTCACTCTCTTATCGCAGAGTTTTTCTGAGGTATCTGATGAAAAATTAGAAGAAATCATGCGGCAATATGACAACGAAGTCTTCGAGAATCCTGATACCGTTGGCGCCTGTGTCTTTGTATCAATGTTCAATGACAGCATTACGGGTATGGCATCCTGGGACCCACGGCAGGGGCCGGAGCATGGTATCATCGGCTGGGATTGCATCCTGCCGGAATACCAGGGCAAAGGTTTTGGCAAAGCCCAGATGTTCGAAGTACTGCGGCGGCTGAAACAGGAAGGTTTTCAAAAAGCCTTTGTCCGAACCGGAGAGCATCCGTTTTTTATCCGTGCTCAAAAAATGTACCTAGCCTGCGGCTTTCAGGAGATCAAACGATACTCAACCGGTGACCAGCCGGGCTATGGAACCATAGAATACCAGATAATACTGTAGAAAATATATTGAAACGAAAATATGAGTTTGAAATGACAGATTTGATTCACACAAATAAAAAATGTATTACCTCCGTCACGCCTACCATTTGCAGATTGATGAAGATCGATACACCTTCCTGCTCAAACGGAGATATTCTTCTCTCCCTTATGGAAGAAGCCGAAAATCGGGGAATCGAACCAATTGAAAAATGCTTGGTCTATGCCCCGGATGCGATGGGTACGCATATGTACCGGAAATATCAAAGCCGTTTCAGCCGGCTATTAGAATACGCACCGTTGGCAGTTCCGCTGTGCACCGTATTCCCCCCTAAGACCCCGGTCTGTTTTGCTTCTCTGTTTACCGGAGCCTTGCCATCAGAGCACGGCATCCAGGAACCTATAAGGCCGGTTCTTACCTGTGAAACTATTTTCGATACCCTGGTTCGCGGCGGCAAAAAGGCGGCTATTGCAGCGGTCACCGGCTCCAGCATTGACCTGATTTTCCGGAACCGGCCGATCGATTATTTCTCGGAAGCCTATGACCAGCAGGTTATAGCCCGAACGATTCAGCTTCTCCAGGCCGATGAGCATGATTTCATCGTCGCCTACCAGCAGGAATTTGACGACGCGGTCCACAAAATGCCGCCTGAATCCGAACCGGCCCTGCGGGCCTATCAAAATCATATAAACAGCTTTCTCCAACTGGCTAAATGTTTTCATTCAGCCTGGGCCGGGTACCACCGAATGATCCTGTTCACCCCCGACCACGGCGCCCACCTAAACCCCCAAACCGGCATCGGATCGCACGGAGAAAACATCCCCGAGGATATGGAAATCACCCACTTTTACGGTATCTATCCTGCGAGAGAAAAAACCGCATAGCGATATTGTGCAATTTGTAAAATAAAATGGAAACCGTCCTGATAATAGAAGATGATGCAACCATGCTGCGAGGCTTGAAGGACAACTTCGAGTTCACCGGGTATGTGGTGGTAACAGCGGCAGATGGGGAGAAGGGTTTGGAAGCCGCACTGCACCATCAGCCGGACCTGATTCTGCTGGATATCATGCTGCCCAAAATCAACGGCTACGAAATCTGCCGGCTGATCCGCAAGGAAAAGCTCGAGATGCCCATCATCATGCTCACGGCCAAGGGCGAGGAATCGGATATCATCCTGGGGCTGAACCTGGGGGCGGATGATTATGTGACCAAGCCATTCCGCATCAAGGAACTGCTGGCCCGGGCGGCAGCTTTTCTGCGGCGTAGGCAGCAGAAAGAACTGCCGGTCTATCGGTTTGGGGACTGTGAACTGGACATCCCCGCCCGCAAACTCACCCGCAACAACGAAGAAATCAAATTGTCGCCCAAGGAGTTCAAACTGCTGGAGTTTTTCGTCAAAAAGCAGGGCCGCGCCCTGACCCGCGATGAAATTCTGAACCGCGTCTGGGGCTACGACAGCTTCGTCACCCACCGCAGCGTGGACCGCTTCATCACCACCCTGCGCAACAAAATCGAACCCGACCCCCACCGCCCAGCCTTTCTGCACACCATCCGGGAAATCGGCTATAAATTCGTAATAGACAATAACTTATAGAAACCCAAGTTTTTTTGAACTTTTCTAAACCCTTTGCCGATAATAATTTGTAAAAATAGTGCAAAAATTTTCTTGCTTTTTTATGGAAATTTGCTTAATATTATATTTTCCACACTTTCGGCGGGGAAGACAACGAAGGTCAGATGGGGAAATTCACTCCAGGTGGAATTGGCGGCAATGGTGTAATTAGCCGCCCAACCTGCCAGGGGTTTTGGTTATTCGTGAAAACCCGGCAGGGTGAATAGATCGTATAGGTAAGTTTTTGGTTTAGTGAGTAAAGGACGAATGAAAGGTTATGTTAAGCAGGATTCGAAACATCGGTATTTCCGCACACATTGATTCAGGCAAAACCACGCTGAGCGAACGAATCTTGTTTTATTCCGGTCGCATCCACCGCATGCAGGAAGTGCACAGCGGCAAAGGGGACGGTGGGGCTACCATGGACTTCATGGAACTGGAGCGGGAACGGGGCATTACCATCACTTCCGCCGCCACCCAGGTCCAATGGAAAAACAATACCATCAACCTGATCGACACCCCCGGCCACGTGGATTTCACCGTCGAAGTGGAACGCTCTCTACGCGTGCTCGACGGGGCAATCATGGTGCTCTGCTCGGTCGGCGGCGTGCAAAGCCAGTCCGTCACCGTGGACCGCCAGATGAAACGCTATCGCGTGCCCCGCATCGCCTTTATCAACAAAATGGACCGCACCGGCGCCGATCCCCGGCGGGTTCGCCAGGAACTGGCCGAAAAGCTCGGCCTCAATCCCGTTGCCATCCAGCTGAACATGGGTGCCGGTGACAATTTCATCGGCGTCATCGATCTGGTCACCATGGAAGCCCTCACCTTCGCCGGTAGCAACGGGGAAAACGTCATCCCCGGCGAAATCCCGCAGGAATACCTCGAACCGGCCCGCAAGGCCCGCCGCGACATGCTCGAAGCCCTCAGCATGTTCAACGACGAACTGATGGAACTCCTGCTGGAAGAAAAGCCCGTCACCGAAAATCTGATCCGTGCCACGATCCGCGAAGCCACCCTCAATCGCGACATCGTCCCGGTCATGATGGGTTCCGCCTTCAAGAACAAAGGGATTCAGCCGCTGCTGAACGCGGTCTGCCATTATCTGCCCAGCCCGCTGGACCGGACGAATTTCGCCCGTGATCATGACAACGAAGGGGCTGAAACTCCGCTGGTTTGCGATCCGGAGGCCCCGCTGGTCGCCATGGCTTTCAAAATCACCGACGAAAGTTTCGGCCAGCTCAGTTATGTCCGGGTCTATCAGGGCAAATTGGCCAAGGGCCAGCCTTACACCAACGCCCGCACCAATAAAACCATCCGCGTCGGACGCATTGTCCGCATGCACGCCAACGACCGCCTGGACATCTCCGAGGCCGGCCCCGGCGACATCGTGGCCCTGCTGGCGGTGGAATGTGCCAGCGGCGATACCTTCTGCGGCGAGGGACTCAACTATTCGCTCGAAAGCATTTTCGTCGCCGACCCGGTCATCAGCCTCTCGGTGACGCCCGCCAGCTCCGCCGATCAGGACCGCATGGCCAAGGCCCTCAGCCGCTTCATGAAGGAAGACCCCACCTTCCGCGTTTCCACCGATGCCGAAACCGGCGAAACCCTCATCGCCGGTATGGGCGAGCTGCACCTGGACGTGTACATCGAACGCATGCGCCGCGAATACAAAGCCTCCGTCAACGTCGGAGCGCCCAACGTCAGCTACCGCGAAGCGCCCACCGTCGAAGCGGAATTCAATTACCGGCACAAAAAACAAACCGGCGGCTCCGGCCAGTTCGCCCACGTCGTCGGCCGGCTGATCCCCCTGCCCGAAGACGCCAAAGACCCCTACGAATTCGAAGACAACGTCACCGGCGGCCGTATCCCCAGCGAATATATCCCCGCCGTCAGCAAGGGATTCGTCAAGGCCATGAAAAAAGGCCCGCTGGCCGAATACGAAATCGTCGGCTGCAAAATGTGCCTCGACGACGGCTCGTTCCATGCCGTGGACTCCAGCGAAATGGCCTTCCGCATCGCCGGGGAAGACGCCTTCAAGATGGCCTTCCTCAAGGCCAAACCCTGCCTGCTCGAGCCGATCATGAAAGTCGAGATCGAAACCCCCCAGGAATACCAGGGCACTATCGTCGGCGACCTCAACTCCCGCCGCGGCATGATCCACCAGACCGAAAACCGCGAACATTACGCCGTCATCCTGGCCGAAGTGCCCCTGGCCAACATGTTCGGCTACGCCACCATCATCCGCAGCCTCAGCAAGGGCATGGCCACCTTCACGATGGAAATGGCCAAATACGCCCGCGTCCCCCAGAAAATCGCCCTGGAAATCATCGAACGGCGCAAAGAACAGAAAAAACAAACCGCCAGCCGGTAAACCATAAAGAGTGATTCCCCACGATAACTCAGCTTGTCATCCCACGGGAATCACTCTTTTTTTTCGCGCAAATGCAGCCGCACCCGGATCCCCCGATCCTTCGGCTCCTGATTCTCAACCTCCTCAATCTGCCCGCCGTCATCCACCCGGTTCTCCCCCACACTATAAATCACATACGCCTCCGCCCCCGGCTGATAGATCAGCGATTGGCCGCTGAACGGATCCTGCGGAATCTCTTCTCCCAGCCGCCCCGCCAATTCCTCCAGCGAATCCGGCACCCGCCCCTCCCCCAGCCGAAACCGCTCCACCATCACCGCCAACTGACAACATAGATTGGTAGCCTTTTTTCGGCCGTTCAACTCCGCTATTCTCTTTATTGATATAGAGGAAAAAACAGGATCCTTATCATCGAAAAACAACTGAACGGCATCCGACTCATCCAATATTATCGGATACGGTTTCTGAGCGGCAGAAACGATCTGAGCCATATCTTGTAAATAATGTACAAAGTCCCGGCGGCGAAAGGGACGAATACGAACATCTTTAATCCTTAAATCCAAAATGCTGCCAAAGAACCGATGTACTTTTAATTCATTAAGGGTCCCTTCATCAAAATACATAAACAATTCCTGCAGGACCCAAATGCGTTCTCCCAGCATGGCCCGACAGAAAAGATCCGACTGGTCCGTTTCCAATAATATTTTTTGCAGCCTTTCCAGCGAAACCTTATCCGGATGGCACCACTCCAGTAGTGATATGATATCATCATAGGCTAAAACCTCTAAAGCTCTTCGCACAAGAAGAGTAACCAACATGGGCTGGAAATCATAAATTCGTACAAAACGAATTTCGGATACAATCGAGTCAACCGCCCGCTCTGCCGCCCTTTGCAAAATCAGATATTTTGTCCTGACCGAAAGCAATCTCATACAATGTCTCGACTCTGCTAAATCGGACGGGATTTGATGAGAATCAAGATTACACTTTGCCGTATATTCACAGCACGATAAAGGACTGGCCTGGTCAGCCAATTGAAAAACCTGCTCATTTTTCTTCAGTAAATTATCGGTTGTCTGTAGAATATCGTCGGAAATGATATCATCCGTTGCTTGTTCCAATTTTTTACCATACATTTCCAGCAAATAGGAAATCAGGCTGGTATTTCTTTTTTGATAAGCCATGCGGTCTGTATCAGAGACTTTTACATCGTCAAATTTATCCGATTCTTCTGTCTCTTCATCTACGAATAATGCCAGGGCAGCTTCATAGTAAGGAGCGGCGTTGATAGGATTTGCTCCGTTCGATTCAGGCGAACTCTTATAGCTTTCCGCCAACTCCCAGAAACTCAGCGGCTCGCCGGCGTTGGCGATCTTCCGGATTTCCTGCCGCAGGTCGCTGGAGATTTTCCGATTCCATACCCAACGTACCGCCTCGTTCCCCAGGAACAAAATCCCGATTAATGCGAAAACCGCACTGATCTTCCACCACCAGGAAACCTTTTTCTCGCTCATTTTTCACGCCCTTTCTGCTGGAGCAGATACCGGATGAACGATACCAGCCCGGAAAATTTGTACCGGTCGTCCACATAATGCTCGATCACATAAAACACAAAATAGTAAAACCGGGCGGAACACCAGATGGCAATCCCCAGCAGCACCGCCACTTTCCACTGCGGATGCTCCAGCAGGATGATCAATGCGGACAGGAGAATCCCCGCCAAAAACAGAAAACCCTTCAGATAGATCAGTTTACGATTCGACAAGTCCGCCATACGCCGCTCCAGACTGAAAAACCGGTTTTTCACCGAAAACCGCCGGTCCCGGTACCACGATAACCCCACTATAACCCAAACCGCCGCCGAAGGGGAGAAAATTTTCTCACCGGCTCCCCGGCCCCCCCAACCGCCCAACCGTCCAAACCGCTGCCGCTCATACGGCTCCCATCCGAAAAAGTGCTGTTGACAATCCTCGCCCGTTAGCTATGATATACCCTGGCTTTGGCCGATGTAGCTCAGTTGGTAGAGCACAGCTTTCGTAAAGCTGTGGTCGAGGGTTCGAGTCCCTCCATCGGCTTTGTCAGTTAAGGACTTAAGTAACTTTTTTAAAGTACAAATAGCAGGGCGATAGGAATTGCCTCCTGATTTTACAGGGTTCCCCCTGCCTGTAAAACCCTTTCCCCTGCTAGTATAGCCTAAAAACAGTAGGAAAATTTCTGAACCTTTCCCCCCCCTAAAATCCCACCCTTCCTACTGTTTTTTTTATATTTTTCCCTTTTCACCCCGCTTTCTCTATGGTATAGTTCCCGTATAGTAATTTTGACGGAACCGCCAGAAGTCGTTATTGACTTCCAAAAACAGCTCTGGCTCCCCGATAACAAGGGGATGACGAGCTTTTGACGCTGGCGTCAATTTTGCCCCAACAGCAGGAAGTGCCGACCCATTCTTCGACCAAGATTTCCGGGTAGTACCCCATACTACCTTTTTGCTTCCTGCTGTTTTTTTTTATTTCCCCGCCAGGTATTTATCGATATTCCGGGCCGCCGTCTTGCCATCGCCCATCGCCAGGATCACCGTCGCCGCCCCGCGCACGATATCCCCGCCGGCAAACACGCCCGGCAGGCTGGTCATCAGGTTTTCATCCGCTTCGATGTACCCCCACTTATTGACCTTCAGCCCCGGTGTCGCCTGCGTCAGCAGCGGATTGGCATTAATCCCAATCGCCACAATCACCAGGTCGCAGGCAATATCAAACTCCGAACCCTTCACCGGCACCGGCCGCCGCCGCCCCGACTCATCCGGCTCGCCCAGCTCCATCCGGATACACCGCAGCCCCTTCACCCACCCGTCGCCGTCGCCCAGCACCTCCACCGGCGCCGTCAGCATCTCAAAGCGAATGCCCTCTTCCTGGGCATGGTGCACTTCCTCCACCCGGGCCGGCATCTGCTCCAGCGCCCGCCGATAGACAATCGTACTTTCCGTCGCCCCCAGCCGCTTGCTGGTCCGCACCGCGTCCATCGCCGTATTGCCGCCGCCCACCACGCACACCCGATCCCCCTGAATCACCGGCGTATCGAATTTCGGGAACTGGTACGCCCCCATCAGATTCACCCGCGTCAGATATTCATTGGCCGAATACACCCCCTTGAAATTCTCGCCCGGCACGTTCATAAACGTCGGCAGCCCCGCCCCGTTGGCGATAAAGACCGCGTCGAATCCTTCTTCCTCAAACAGTTGCGGAATCGTCAGCGTCCGCCCCACAATCACGTTGGTCTCAATTTTTACCCCCAGCTCCTTTAGATTATCAATCTCCCGCTGCACAATCGCCTTGGGCAGCCGGAATTCCGGTATCCCGTACACCAGCACCCCGCCGGCCTTGTGAAACGCCTCAAAAATGGTGACATCATGACCCATCTTCGCCAGTTCCCCCGCGCAGGTAACGCCCGCCGGCCCCGACCCGATACACGCCACCTTCTTGCCGGTCCTGGCCGCCGTCACCTCCAGCTTGCCCGTCCGGTGCTTCATCTCATAGTCCGCCACAAACCGTTCCAGCCACCCGATTGCCACCGGCGTATCGCTCTTGCACCGCACGCACCGGCATTCGCACTGCACTTCCTGCGGGCACACCCGCCCCGTCACCGCCGGCAGATTGTTGTCCTTGCGAATGACCGCCGCCGCTCCCAGAAAATCCCCTTCCGAGATCTTGGTGATAAAAGCGGGTATATCAATGCTAACCGGGCAGCCCTCGATACACTTGGCGTTTTTGCATTGCAGGCAGCGTTTGGCTTCCCGCACGGCAATCTGCTCCGCCAGTCCCAGGTTGACTTCATTGAAGTCTTTGGCCCGTTCCGCGCCATCCCGCTGCGGCATCTGCTGCCGCTCAATCGCCAGCCGTTCCTTGGGTGTCAGTTTCCGATTCAAATCATCTTTTGTCTCTGTCATGGCTTCGTATCCTTCGTGCACTTCGTGGTTTAACCTGTTCTTTCGATTTTAGTGTTTGCCGCATTTGCAGGTATGGCTCTTAAACTGCTCCAGCGAATTCTTCTCCTGCGGCTTATACGTCGTCAGCCGGTCCATCAGCTCATCGTAATCCACCTGATGCCCGTCGAATTCCGGCCCATCGACGCAGGCAAACTTCGTCTTGCCGCCCACCGTCACCCGGCAGCCGCCGCACATCCCCGTCCCATCTACCATCACCGGATTCAGGCTGACGATGGTGGGTATATTATACGGCTTGGTCACCTGCGCCACCGCCTTCATCATAATCACCGGCCCCGCACAATACACCGCGTCCACCCGGCTATTCGGATCATCGATCAGTTCCTGCAAAGCATGGGTCACCAGTCCCTTTTTCCCGCTCGAGCCGTCATCCGTAGTCATAATCAGTTGATCGCTCAGCTTCGCCAGCAGATCCTGCATAATCAGCAGGTCCCTGGTCCGCGCCCCGATAATCGTAACGATCTTGTTGCCCGCTTCCTTCAGGGCTATCGCCTGCGGATAGATCACCGCCGTCCCCAGCCCGCCGCCGATCACCACCACCGTACCGAATTTTTCAATATGGCTGGGCATCCCCAGCGGACCGGCCACATCCTGAAACGCGCCGCCTTTTTCGATCTGGCTCATCTCCAGCGTCGTCTTGCCCACCGTCTGCACGATCAGGGTAATGGTGCCCTTGCCCGGATTGGTATCGGCCACCGTCAGCGGAATCCGCTCACTGTGCGCAAACGGCCGCACAATCACAAACTGCCCGCACTTCCGCGCCCGCGCGATCCGCGGCGCCATAATCTCATACTGCGTCAGGTTTGGCCCGATCGTCTGCTTGTCAACTACTTTGTACATTCCAATTCACTCCACAGGATGGTTTAAATCATCATACAGCACAAAAAATGTAATATTATAGAGAATCTCCCTCGAAATCAATGCCTAATCGCTTCCAGATACCATCCCCGCCGATAAATTTTTAACTATAGATTGTTAAAATGGTTATGTTTGTAAAGATCCCATTCTACGCCGGTCCCAGCGTAAACAAAGCCGTAGAAAGGATTTGCTCAACCTCTCTACGGCTTGGGAAAAATATCCAAACGGATCGATTCCATGATCCCGGCGGCCTTCCACCGCCTGCGCCGCCTTACCCGAAAATCTTGCGGGTCTGGCCGATGGTAAATTCCAGATCATAGCTCCTGCTTTTGCCCGGGGCGATACTCACCAGTTTCTTTTGTTTTCTGGCCACTCCCTGTCCGACCGGGGGGTTGGTTCCCGGCTCCAGGGCCGTCACGTAATCTCCGAATCCCCAGTGCTGCCAGTTCGTCAGGCAGGGCAATTGTTTTTTATTGTAGCGCATGGCCAGGGCCAGATTGATTTTCGGATTATACAGCCCCACCGTGCAAAGACCTTTCCGATCCGCCGCCACATCGATAAACCCGCACGACTCCCCGGATCCCCGGTGCGACTCCTGCGGCCCTAAACACTTGCGATAATTATGCTTGCTGTTGAACAGCCGGTTATCCATGTCCAGACCGCGGGAGACACAGGTCCCTTTCCAGATGATATCGGTTCCCTCATCCACCAGCGGCCAGCCGAAATTGCAGTGGTACAGCATCATATGATCGGCTGGGGTATTGCCGCGATTGGTCACCACATCCTGAATCCGGATGGCCGGCTGGCCCAGTGTGCCCGATATCGTCCGCCGTAGCTCCAGGTTCGGCCCGAACAGCCGCGACTCCTTCACCACCGCCGTAATGCTCATCCCCAGCTTGCCGTTCACCGGGTCCGGCTGCACAATCGATTCCACCGTCGCCGCCAGATTGCTCGCCCGCCCATGCAGGCCCCGGTGCCCCTTCTCATCCGACTCCGGCGGTCCCATATGCGAGAACCCGCAGGTGGTCAGCAGCCCGCCGCCGAAGGTATAGAGCCACTCCAGGTCATGGTCCGAATCAGAACGCGGGGCCATGACCCCGTTGTGGCTGATCCACGCCAGGCTGTACTGATTGTAAAACGCCGCCACGATATCCAGGCAGCGATCGATCACCACCTGATACCGCAGGCCCGAACCGGTATTGATCCACGCCATCCGCGTGCCCCGCCCCGGCCCATCGACCAGCTCCGAAACCTCGATCCCTCCTACCTGCGCCGGATTAATAACCTTGCCTTCCCACGAGAACTTTGCCTTTGCCATATGCGTTTCCTTACCAATAGAATGTACATTGTCGACCGTCCGATCCGGAGATTATGCCCCTTTTCTCCCCCACCGTCAAGACAAACTTAAGGCAATCTCTAAAAATTGTCCTCTCCAGGCCCCGCCCTCCTATCCAAGCCTCGCACTCCTATCCAAGCCCCGCACGTAAGTAAGGGGGTCTGTGAAGCCGATGCCGTTTACCTGTCCAAGCCCCAACCTCCTGTCCAGGCCCCAACCTCTGGAAATGGAATATGAAATATTAGGGCACTATTTCTACTAACCAATATTTAGCAAAGATGGCTACGTCTTCCATATCGACATTATTTATATGATTTAAATCTGCTCCACCACACCAATTGTTATCTATTCCACAGTCTGATTCTAACCAGTGAGCACTGAAAGCAGTCAAATCAGGAAGGTCCGTGGAACAGTCATTAGTAAAGGGGTTGGGATTGGGGTCGTAGTCAATGTATATGTTAGGATTATTGTTAATGATTAAGGGTATGATATCACAATATGCTTCGGTGTTTAAGGGATTATCCCATAAATTCAGATACGCCAGCTTGGTCAGATTCCCGATCTCCGGTGGCAGACTGCTCAATTGGTTGTCAGACAAATACAGCCTCGTCAGACTGGTCAGATTCCCAATCTCGGCGGGCAGACTGCTCAGTTGGTTGTTATTCAGACCCAGCCTCGTCAGATTGGTCAGATTCCATATGTCCGGTGGCAAGCTGCTCAATTGGTTATCACCCAAAATTAGCACCGTCAGATTAGTCAGATTTCCAATCTCTGCTGGCAGGCTGTTCAGTTGGTTGCTAG
This sequence comes from uncultured Pirellulales bacterium, assembly GCA_964580995.1. Classification (GTDB taxonomy): domain Bacteria; phylum Planctomycetota; class Phycisphaerae; order Sedimentisphaerales; family SM23-30; genus JAKJEP01. Next base: position 6,444 of record CAZOMV010000083.1, on the reverse strand, counting down.
ACAAAGACAGCCTCGTCAGATTGGTCAGATTCCCGATCTCTGCTGGCAGAGAGATCAGTTGGTTGCCATACAAATACAGATACGTCAGGTTGGTCAGATTCCCGATCTCCGGTGGCAGACTGCTCAGTTGGTTGTAATACAAATCCAGTCTCGTCAGATTCACAGCATACCCAATCCCAGTAATATCGACAATCCCTCTGCTATTAGCATCGAGATATGTCAATCCAAGCATATCAGTAGGAGTAGGATTGATTATTCCTAATGCTGATTCTACAGCAGCTTTTAGATTAGCATCAGGAAAATAAACAGGTTCCTCTGCCCATACCCTATTTAAACTCATTATTACCCCTATAATAGTAATTACAACATAGACATTTTTCTTCATTGTTATTTATCCTCACAATTACCGATCCATTATGCTGCCTCTAACAAGGCTGAAAAATCCCGAACACCATATCGACACTGTTATTATGATACCATATTTATCATTAAATATACAACCTATTTTTATTACTTCTGTATTAACATATAGTTATCCTTCATATCCCCAGTTATCATTTTTCCAAAATATAAAGAAAAGACTGGGGTGAAATGTATTTTAGAGGGAAGAAGGAGAGAATTTTATCCATTCAAATATGCAGTTGTTGAAATATAGGTATGCTCCACCTCATCCACCGAAAAACACAGTTTTACGTTTTGAATATCTCATTTGTAGAGATTCCCTTGACCGCTTCCCGGAAAATGAATCCCGGAAGGAAAACTTCTGCCAATACCATATTGACGGAACCGTCAAAAAACGATATTGACTTCCAAAAACAGCTCTGACTCCCCGAAAACAAGGGTTCTAAGAGCTTATGACGCTGGCGTCAATATTTATCCGATATGGTTCACGAAAAAAATGTCACGATTCAAATCCGATTGCCGAACTTGCCCCCGTCTCAAAATGTTTTTTCTATTGTAATTCGATTGAAGATACAGATAATGGTCTGCGTTTTCATTAGGCAGAACATCTTTGACGAGTAATGTAGTATGATATATTTTTTGGTTTCATTTCAGGTTTTTCTTTTCAGGAGACGGTTATCATGAAAAAACAGTGTCTTATTAAAGTGATCTATCTCTTAGTGATTTCGCAGGTTGCCTTCCTGTCGCAACCGGCCGCCGCGGCGAACCCGTCCACGAATGTCAGCACGGTGGTCACGCTGGACGGCCCCGACTGGCTGCTGGGCACTGATCCCCAAAATCAGGGCAAGGACCAGAAATGGTGGCTGAAACCCATCGACGGGGTCAAACAGGTCCCCGTTCCCGGCATCATTCAGGATCAAACCGCCTTCCCGGAATATCACGGCGTCGCCTGGTACTGGAAAGATTTCACGGCCCCCAAAAATCCCCATCCGAAGGGCCATTACATCTTGAAGTTCTGGAGCGTGGATTACAAAGCCGATGTCTGGGTCAACGATGTCTATTTGGGCGAACACAAGGTGCAGGAGGCCGCCTTTGAGTTCGACGTCACCAAGGCCATCAAACCCGGCGCGGCCAACCGGCTGGCGGTCCGCGTGGTGAATCCGGTGGGCGACCGCGAAATCGACGGCATTACCCTGGGCAAATCCACCAAACGGACCAAGGGCGACCGCCCCATTCCCCACACCAACTGGGGCGAGCAGAATTTCGGCGGCATCCTCGACTCGGTGGAACTGATGATTACCCCGGCGGTCCGGGTTTCGGATGTATTTGCCAAACCGGACTATAAGACCGGTATCCTCAAAGTCCAGGTCGAAGTGGATAATATGACCGGCAAAAAATCCGACGCCGCCCTGCAATGCACCGTCGGCAGCGCCTCCGAAGGCCGGGTCCTCGATCTGGCCGCCCAGAGCGGCTCCTTCCCAGCCGGCAAAACCTCAGTGGAACTCACTTTGAAAGTCCCTAACTGGAAACTGTGGGAACTGAATGCCCCCTATCTATACCGGGTAACGGCCCAGGTGGTAGCCAAAGACACCCCCGATTCCCTGGATGAATTTTCTGTCCGCACCGGCTTCCGCGATTTCCGCTTCGAGGACGGCTACTTCAAATTAAACGGCAAACGCGTCATCCTCCGCTGCTCCCACACCGGCGGCGAAGTCCCCATCCTTTACATGATCCCGCACGATCCCGACATCGACCGCAAATTGATTCTCCATATGAAGGAAATGGGCTTCAACAGCATCCGCTATTTCTGCCATGCCCCCCGCCGCCAGCAGGCGGACCTCAGCGACGAGCTGGGCATGATGATCTACACCGAACCGCAGTCCGGCTGGTTCATGGAAAACTGGCCCGGGGCCAAAGAACTCATGGAAACCTCCATGTCCGGCCTGATCCTGCGCCTCCGCAACCATCCCAGCGTCACCATGTGGGGCATCCTCAACGAAACCGGCGCCGGTATTGTCTATGAAAACGCCGTGAATATGCTCCCGCTGGTCCGCTCCCTGGACGATACCCGCATCGTCACGCTCAACAGCGGCCGCTTTGATGGCCAGGATCTGGGCGGCGGCATCAGCGGCCTGCGCTCCTGGAAACCCAAATCCAGCCCCGACGTCCCCTCCGTCGCCTACAACCCGACCGACAAGGACGTCAGCTCCCCCTATCACGTCTGGAATCCAAGCAAGGTCTCTTCCCACTCCGGCCGCGGCGATGGCGTCAGCTCGGCCACCCGCTTCACCGTACCCGCCGACGGCTCGTATAAAATCGAAGCCGCTTTCGGCAAACCCGACAGCTATCGCTTCTTCATCAATGGTGAGAACAAATCCGATCTGATCCAATCCGAAAATAACCTGATGAAAATCAACCAGGAACTCAATTTGAAAAAAGGCGATCTTCTCGATTTCGCCTGCATCCAGGCCAATGATGTGGACACCGCCATCCAGATCACCACCGGCGGGAAAGTCTATAATCTCGAAAAAGAACTCACCGCTCCTTCCCGGTTTGTGTTTAATCAAACGGATAAAGACGGGAACGTGAAAACCACCGAAAAAGAAATTGCCGGCGGCAAGAACCCCTTCGGCAACTGGTCCCTGGGTTCCATGCCCATCGGTCAGGATAACAAGCCGGGTGCATTTACCTTGTATGACGACAACAAAACCTTTACTACCGTCGGCTCGCTCAGCAATCCCGGCAGCCTCGTCTGGGAAGACCTGATCGAAGACCGTCACCCCTACCAGCCGGCCCCCCATACCGCCGGTATTATCAACACCCTGCGGACCCTCGGCAATCCCCAGCGTACCTACTTCATGTCCGAGTACGGCATCGGCAGCGGCCTCAACCTCTTCCGCATGATGCGCTTGTACGAACAGGCCGGCCAGGACAAGGCCCTCGACGCCCAGGGCTACGCCAAGCGGCTGGAGTGGTTCATGAACGACTGGAACCGCTGGCATATGGCCGACACCTTCGGCACCCCCAACCGCTACCTGGACCTGACCCTCGCGGAAATGGGCCAGTTGCGGCTGGTCGGCCTCAACGCCATCCGCGCCAATCCCAACATCGTCGCCCACAGCATGACCGGCACCGCCGACCAGGGCAACAGCGGTGAAGGCGTCATCACCCTCTTCCGCGAACTCAAACCCAAATCGATGGATTCGCTGATTGACGGCTGGGCGCCCCTGCGCTGGTGCCTGTTCGCCGAACCCATCCAGCTCTATAGCGGCGATACCGTTCGCCTGGAAGCCGTCATCGCCAACGAGGACATCCTCAAAACCGGCGTTTCCTATCCGGCGGAAATCCGGGTTATTGACCCGCACGGCAAGCCGGTCTTCGTGAAGAATTTTGAATTTACCGTCCCCGAAAAAGGCCAGATCGGCAATCTGCCGCCCCTGGCCTTCGGCGTCTTCGATCAGCAGGTAAAGATCGAAGGCCCCACCGGCGAATACAAACTCCTGGCAACCCTGGAAAAGGGCGGCGCCCCCTACGGCCAGGAATACAGCTTCTTCGTCACCAACCGCGGCGAGTTACCACCGGTGAAAACCGAGGTGCTGTTGTGGGGTGAGGACGAAGAACTGCTGAACTGGCTCACCGCCAATCAGATCCCGGCCCAAAAATACGACCCCGCGAAAATCACCGCCCCCCAGGTCATCCTGGTCGGCAACCAGCCGGCCGGCGACAAGGCGGCCTTCGCCGAACTGGCCCAACAAATCGCCCGCGGCAGCCGCGTCATCTTCCTCAACCCCGGCGTCTTCAAACTGGGCGACAATCCGGTGGCCCTGCTGCCCCTGGTCAACAAGGGCAGCCTGCACGGCCTGGACACCTGGCTCTACCACAAGGACGACTGGACCACCGTCCACCCGTTCTTCCAGGGCCTGCCCACCGGCGTCATGAACTATCAGTTCTACCGGGAGATTATCAGCGGCCAGGCCTTCAGCTTCGACGTCCCCGACGAAATCGCCGCCGGCGCCATCAACACCACCATGGGCTATTCCTCCGGCCTGATGCTGACCGTCCACAATCTGGGGACAGGAAAATTCGTCCTGAACACCCTGCAAATCCGCAACAACCTGGGCCCCAATCCCGTGGCGGAACGCCTCGTGCGGAATATGATTAATTATATGGCGGATAGCCTGCCCGGCTCCCCAGCCGACCTGCCCGCCGATTTCAACCAGCAGTTGCAGAACCTGGGCTACGGGGACGCCAAATAACCCGGCCCCCTGACCGGCCCCTAACAAACGCAAACCCCCTTCCGCTCCCCAGCGGCAAGGGGGTTTCTTTTTGGGTGTCATCCTCGTCTTACCATTTTTAACAAACCGCATCCACAGACATATTTGTCTGAAAATGCAAATAGTCATATGGCTTACTTATGGGAACGTGTCGCCTTAAGGGCGGTCCAAGTACCAACAATGATTACACTAAGCAATAGGAATATCTGGAGATAAAATGCATACGCGAATGCCCGAAGATCCGGATTCGGAGGCTCAGGAAGCCGCCAAAAGTCCGGACTGCCAGCAAAATGCCAAACGTCAGTTCCCGCCAGGAACATCACAATCCAGCATAGCAAGGCCACGACGTTCAATCCAATCATTCGTTTCATTGTGAGCTTCTCCTATCAAACCTGGGTTTCCTATATTGTACTTGCCACTACTTAATCTGACAGTCACGTTAGCCTGCGCTGGCTCAAGATGGATTGGTTGCTTCTGCCTATTAAATTCTCCCTTCACAATCCCGCAAAGAGCCGGATTTTTTTCTTCACCAGTTCCGCCGCCGCCGTTCGGGGCTTGGTAAATATCCCCGGCACATTATACCGGAAGTCCTCATCCGTTTGCTGCCTGACCATCGTATCGTTATAGGCGGCGACCAGCTCCGTGCAGATATTGATCTTCGCGATCCCCAGCGAAATCGCCTCCCGCACAATTTCATCCGGTGTCCCGGACCCGCCGTGCAGCACCAGCGGTATCGACACCTTTTCCGCAATCCGTTTCAGCAGGTCCAGCCGGATATTCGGCTTGGACTTATAAAATCCGTGCACCGTGCCGATCCCGACCGCCAGCGCATCCACCCCGGTCTGCTCGACATATTCCGCCGCTTCCTCCGGGTCCGTCAGATGGGCATCGCTTTCCTGCACGTTCATTCCCGCTTCTTCCCCCCCAATCCGTCCCAGCTCCCCTTCCACCGCCACCCCGCCGGCATGCGCCGCCTGCACCACTTCCCGCATCGCCGCCACATTTTGATCAAAGGGCAGATGCGATGCGTCCAGCATCACCGAGGTATAACCCAGCTCTATACAGCATTTCACCAGCTCCAGATTATTCCCATGATCCAGATGCACCGCCGCCGGTATCTTGGCATGTTGGGCGGCGTCCCGCATCAGCAGCGCCAGCAGCCTGGCTTCCGTCCAATTCAGCTCCAGCGGACCGGTTTGCAATATGACCGGCTGGTTCAATTCTTCCGCCGCGGCAATCACCGCCTGGATCGACGCCAATCCCCACACCGTAAATGCCCCCACCGCATACCCCTGCCCGCGCGCCTCCCTCAGCAAAACATCCATCGTCACCAAACTCATCAATCGCTCCTTACTTCTATTGTATATTTCGAATCTATTCGCCCATTCTACCCCAATCCAATCCCTTGGCACTAAAAATCTTCCCGCCGGATACCCTGCCTCCCATCCCTCCCTTCCACCGCCGGCCGCAATCCATCTTCTGTTCTGAGTTCAGCCTTTAGGCTGTCTTACTCCCCCTCCGCCTGCTACCTTCCTGCCGCAGGCTGGTAGGGTATGCTCTGCATACCATTTTCATTTCTTCCGCTCTCATATCACGTCCCCATATACCATTCCCGCGCATACACCTACCGCCGGCGTACCGCCGGCCTCTTATTCCCATTCTCCAATATAACCTATAAGCCCTATAAGACCTATTCTTCATTTCCCTCCCCTCCCTTTCCTACTTTTAAACCAGACGGCACTTCCTCACGGACACGTCCCCCACACCG
>CAZOMV010000082.1:0-26978 GCA_964580995.1 uncultured Pirellulales bacterium | reverse complement strand
AAAAGAAATAGGCATCGTCGGGATAGCGGCGGCTTTCAAGCGGGTTACTCATGAACTAGCGGAGGTGGGTTTTGGAGCGCAGCCAAAACTCACCGCGGTCAATCCGCTGCTCTTCGGAGGCGGGGTTGATGTAGGGGCTGATCGCATCGGCATGAATCTGTTTCCAGGTGGGGGCCATGACGCAAAAGGTCATGAAGAGGGCCAGCCCGGTAATCACCTGGGCGGGCGGAAGCTGCTGGGTAGCCATGGCCTGCCGCAGCAGGGCCAGAACGACGACAATCCGGGTAAAACAGGTGGTCATGACCAGAATGGCGGGGGCCAAAGAGAGAACGGTCATGAGAACCAGGATTTCGAGGGAGGCGGAGAGCCGATCAGGTTTGATGGCATTGTCCACGATTTCGGTGGGATTGAGGCCGGCGGGCCAGGAAGAGGTGGTGCCGGGGCTGACCGGTTCGGGCGCCGCGCCAGCCGGCTGGGCCAGCGCGGGGTTGGCAAAGGCGAGAACCGCCATGCAAACAAACATCCCTGATTTTATTCCTGTCATCCTTGACATCTCAATCCATTTATTCTTTCAAACCGCTATCCTTTGCGGTGCAGGTGTATTCTACTCAACCCTTTCACTTTGTCGAGCAAATTAGCCAATTCCCCCCGCGCCTGATACCATTGCTGATTCTGCTCGTTGGGATATTCTAATTCTATCGCTGGTCCGGTCGGGGACTCCTCGCCGGGGTATTCCCGCGCTTCGCGCCGCAGGAGACTCCCGAAGGTATTACTAATCGAATGAGGGCCTTCTTTTTCCAGTCCGGCCAGAATATGGGCGATCTCATCGGGATTCTCGACGGTATCCAGGGCGGCCATATGATTGGGGCTAACGCCGATGAGCAGGAGCCGCTGGCCGAATTTGATCAGGCAAAGAGTCTGCCTGGGGTTGATGACACTGCGGGCCAGGACATCGATTCCCCGGCTGCTGCGAAACTTTCCGGCCGGCCAGGCGAAGCGTCGAAACAGGTAGGCCCCGCCCCCGATCAAGGCCAGGACCGCCAGCAAAGAAAACGTCGTCCGCCAGAGCGAGGGAGCTTGCAGCGAACCGGCATTGGGTTGGGGATCCGCGGCATCGGCTGGGGAGCTGCGGCGATGGCGTTGTCCGAGGGTTTGCTTTTCCCAATCGATCGCGGTCGGCTGGGGGGCTTCCGCAGCGCCGGGAGCCGTTGGGGAAACGGATTCACTGCCGGGCAGAGCCGCGGGGCCTGTCCCGGATGGTGCAGCCACCGGTTTTTCGGCCTGCTCCACGGGCTGAGCGGCGGGGGCCGCGGGGGAGTCGGCCGTAACCGGATCATTGGCGTGAAAAGTGCCTTGTGCCCAACCGGAGGCAGGAAACAGGGCTAGAATCCCCGCTATCATCAGTAGGAATCTGAATGCAGATGTATAAACGACCATGGATACCTCTTGCCTGGCTTATTTACGGGTCATCACATTTCAAGGAACGATGGGGAAGTTTTGGGTGTAAGACTACGAGGTCTTGAGCCGGTTTATACGGCGAATATAAACCAACTTCCTTACGTTCTGGCTATTCGTTCTGTTACTCCTGGAATAATTTCATTGATTCGAACACAAAAGTTATCATTCAAGACCAGTACTTCCCCGCGCGCGATCAATTGTTCATTGGCCAGGACATCGACGGGGTCACCGGCCAGTTTGTCGAGTTCGACGACGGAGCCGTTGGTCAAAGTCAGGATGTTGCTGACGGCCATTTCGCAGCGTCCCAGTTCAATCTTGACGGTCAGTTCGACATCTTTGAGAAGCTCAATCGTGCCGGCGGCAGCCTGTTCGAGCATACCGGTAAAATCGGGCAGAGGGGGAATGTCACCTGAGCCGCCGGGGCTTTTCGAATCCAAATCTATTTCCGTGCTCGTTTTTTCCGCAGCCATCGTCTGATCACTTTCCTTCTTCGCTTCTTCGGAATCGTTTGCGTCTGCCGTATTTATTTCGGGCTGATTTTGGTTTTCGGTTTTTCCTTCAGACACGCGATACTACCCTTTTATATAAAAATAATGTATTTCGCAAGAGTTCTAAAGAAAGTTTTTTAAAAAATATATTCCTATTCCATTTTTTTATTAAGCAGGGATTTTAGTCCTGCGGATACGTTTGCCAGAACGGAATCAATACTTCAACAATCAAACCCTGGTCAATTATTTTTTCCATGCTCGCCTTGATTTCCCGTTTGATCACCTGCAAACTGGGGTCGCGGAGATTTTCGGGGTCGGAAGAGGAAACCAGCGAACGGATCTTGTCTTTGATTTCGGTTTTGTGTTCGAGTACCTGAGCCGCCAAGAGTTCCTGTTTGGTCTTTTCGACCTTGGCCGTGACTTCGAGGGCGACCATGATACGGGAACGTCCCTGCAGATAGTTATCAATACTAAAGCTCTCCGCCAGAACCACTTCCCCCATATCATTACTTTGCGATTCCTGAGTCTCTTCAATTACACTGGTGGCATCGGCAGGAGCAGGGCCGCCTCGAATAGACATAACGATGGTAATGGTACCCCCTTCCAGCAACAAGACGCCCAGCACGATCAAGAGGGTCTTGATGGGTATCTTTTTTTTAGGCTTCTGTTCCTCCTCGGCGGGGGCAGGGGCCTCGGTTTTGGGATTTTTATCAGCCATCGGTTATATCTCCTTTATTGGCAGCAGGTTGTCCTTTATATTCTTCTACCAGGTTTTCCATTATAATAATAGAAACACGTCTATTAATAGCTCGGCTTTCCTCATCATAAGCTTGAGCGCGAATGGGTTCATTGACACCACAAGCTTCGAGAGTGATCCTTTCCTGGCGAATGCCTTTTTCGATCAAATAATCTTTAACCGCTTTGGCGCGAGCATACGATAAGTCATCCAGGCTGATAAAGGGGCGATACACTTCTTCGGGTACTTTGGCGGCATGGCCCCGAATACAAATTTTATGATTTAAACCCTCCAGTTCGGGGATAAAAATATCAATTTGTTTTTTGGCCTGGTCCAATAATACCGCTTTACCTGACTCAAAGCTAACCTGTCCGCCAAAGGTAATAGCCTTTCCCTCCCGGATATTGGTCACGCTGGGATGTTCCCCCTGAATCCCCTCTTCGTTGCTTTTTCCGAGTTCCGCCGCCACTTTTTTCTTCATTTCTTCCAGCGATTTTTTCTTTTTGAGATGCTGGGCCAACATCAGGTCACGCGGATTCGTAGAATTGATATTAACCGGATTGTGAAAGGCATTCCGCACCGCAACCGCCCAGTCCATCTCATAATCGCTGGGGCTGCCGCCGGCCGCACCGGACTCGGAGCCGGAACCACCCCCCTTGGGGCCCATATTCAGGGCCAGCAGAATTACGAAAAATCCCATAATCAGCGCGGTGTTATCCGCGAAGGAAATCAGCCATTCCGGTGCGCCTTCATGTGCTTCTTCGTGCCCGCCCCCACTGGGGCCATGTGATTTTTTTTTCTGATGTTCTGACATTGCTATCTACCTCCGGAACGTCTTTGAAATTACGCCGGCTGTTTAATCCCGGTGCGGGCGGAGAAGGGAACAAAGGCCGCCATCTTATCCATGGTAATGCGGGGATTGTCACCGGCCTGGATGGACAGGATGCCGTTCAGAACCATTTCGCGGCCCAGAATTTCTTCGCTGGAACGCATCGACAGCTTATCCCCGATCGGACCGGCGATGGCATTGGCAACGATACAGCCATACATGGTGGCACAAACGGCCACCGCCAGCATTTTCCCCAACTGGCCGACATCGGCCCCGCTGAGGTTGCCGAACATACCGATCTGACCGACCAGCGTGCCGACCAGTGCCCATCCGGGACTGTACAGTTTCAATAAATCAAAAAACTTTTTACCGGCCTTATGCCGTTCCTGCATCGCCAGAATTTCCAGCCGCAGGGAAACCTCGATGGATTCCGGGTCGCGGCCGTCGATGGCCATCCGCAGACCGGTGGCCAGAAACGGATCATTTTTTTCCACATTCGGCATGTTGTGTTCCAGCGCGAGAATGCCATCCCGGCGGGCGATATCCGCCAGATCGGTCATTAAAGCCACTACTTCCGAGAGTTCGCGGCCCTTGTGGAACATAAACCGCCGCAGGTAGCCGCCGACCGCTTTGAGTCGATCCATGGGCATGGCCATAAACAAAACCGAAACGGATCCGCCGCCGACCATCAAGACCCCTTCGAACGAGTAGAACATCGCGAAGTGCCCATGGGACACCTCAAAGAGGGCCACGCCGAGGCTCACCGTGCCGATCAATACGCCAATTAAACTTGCCAGATCCATAACTCATCTCCTTTACGGGAGTTTATTCCCTTCCATCGGCGAACTAAAAATCGGCCGATGATCGGGAGACACTTTCCAGAAAAAATGGCCTCGCGACAGCAGAATAAACACCCCTGCCGCGAGGCCCGGGGTAAACTCATGTATCCAATACTCTATCCAATCCGTATTCGTAGCAATTCATACACCTTTCTATTCACACGCCTTTTCGGCATGATGGTTTCAAATGGCCTCGCGACAGCAGAATAAACACCCCTGCCGCGAGGCCCGGGGTAAACTCGTTAAACCTTTTTTACCTGGTCAATGCCATCAGTTCATTCAAGAGCTGATTACTGGTCTGAATCACGCGGGAGGAGGCGGAAAAACCGGTGCTGCTGATAATCAGGTTAATAAATTCCCGGCTGAGGTCCACATTGCTCATTTCCAGGGCGGAGGAGGTAATACTTCCGGCCCCCAGTTCCATGGCTTTTTTAATGAGCGGACTACCGGAATTCGGGCCGGCAACATACAGATTATCCCCCTCGGCCACCAGCCCTTCATAATTCCGGAAGGTCGCCATGACAACCTGTCCGAGCTGGCGGGTCAGGCCGTTATCAAAGGAGCCGACAATGACACCATCCGATCCGATGGAAAAATCCTGCAGTGTGCCGGCCATAAATCCATCCTGACTCAGGAGAGAAATAGCACTGCTGCTCATGGCATATCCGTCCATGCGGCTGAAATCCAGCGTGATGCTCTGGGGTGTGGCCGCGCCGGTATCGGTGTGATCAATGGTTATAATCCGGTCCGCCGCCTCCAGAAAATTGCCGGTGCTGTCAAATTTAATGGTTCCGGTTCCCAGCACCCGGTCGGCATCGGTGTCATCGGCGCTTTCGGCGTAAAACCGCCAGGTAATCCCCTCCGTACTTTTCTCTTCCATCACCAGGGTGACAATGACTTCCATGGGAATGCCAACCGAATCGTAAGCCTGAAAAGTGGTTCGGACACTTTCACCCAGGGCCGCACTTTGTGTATCCGTGGTAATATTGCTTTCAAACCGGAAGGGCAGGGTATTGGGGGGCAGAGAAAGGCCTTCTCCTTTGGACGCGGTAATCCCCCCATCGTCCAAAACGATTTCGTTATATTCACCGTAGTTGCCGATAATGGCCAGGCTGCCGTCCGCCTGGATGGTTACGCCCGGCGGATCGTTGGTACCATCGCTATCCAGATCGACCCCGCTATCGGGCAAATCCGCGGAAGTATTAATGCCCAGAACATCTTCCAGCCAGGCGGCAAAATCCCCATAGGTGGTTCCGGTCGTCCCAATTATAAAATCTTCTTCGGGAAGATTGGCGCCGCCTTTATTGGCTTCCGCCAGAGTAATGACATTATCGTCAACAAACATTTGCACGCCGTTATCATAGAGACTGGTTAAGGCCGTACCGGCGACGGCGGGAGTCGTCCCGGCCGCATCCGAGGTAAAGTTGTGGGTGGACGAACTGGTCAGCACGGGACAAAGGGTACCCACGTCCCCTCCGGCATTCAGATCGCCGCTGAACTCGGCAAAGCTGGTGGTGCTGGCGGTGGTGACTTCACCGATGGGAATACGGAGATTGGAGAGGGTACCTTCGACGATATTGAAATCACTGTCCACACCATAGCCCTGGAGGAAGTAGCCGTCGGCGGAGAGAAGATAATTCTCGGCGTTGAACTGGAAACTTCCATCGCGGGTATAAACCTGAGCACCGCTGGCCTTTTGCAGGATGAACATGCCCTGCCCCTCAATGGCCAGATCGGTTTTGTTGCCGGTGGTTTCGGGTGAACCGCCGGTGAAATTGCGACTCACCACCCCGATCATGCTGCCGGTTCCGACCTGCAGGGGATTGGTCCCGCCGACCTCTCCGCTGGGTGCCGAACCAAAATTAAAAGTCTGGGAAAACTGCGTTTGAAAAGTCACCCGCGACGACTTGTACGCCGTGGTGTTCACATTGGCGATATTATTACCGATCACATCCATGCGAAATTCATTGGTCTTCATACCGGATAACCCGGCAAATAAGGATGACGTCAGACCCATATCTCTACCTCCGTAGTATATTAGCTGTTAGTATTATTAATTCCTGTCATACCCAGCAGGGGCAATACGATCGAACTGTCCAAAATCAAATTCACACCATCCGTGCTTAACTGATAGCTGGTCACCGTACCCTGCACAAAATCATCCTCAACAAATCCTTCCACCTCGCTGCCGATCAGGTAGCCGGCGGTGTCCTGATTGATCAGGCTGATATTTTCCAGCGGGACAGATACTTCCGTTTCCTCCCCGAGAGAACTTTTCGTCTTTAGGATAAGAGTCACCTTCCCCTCGTCGTCGATGTCCATCGATTCAATGACTCCGACGATATTTCCCCCATCCTTCACGCCGATGGCCAGCTCACCAATCACGCTTTCGCTGCTGGTTCCTCCCAACCGGGTCATATCATCGATATTGACTTGTTCTCCGGTATCCAGAGTAAGAAGCACATTTTCATCCTCTACATTCACCGACATCACTTTCCCGACGGTGAAATTCCCATCGGTGTTGGTCCCGGACACCATCTGCCCGATCATCTGGCTGGCGGAATTCAATTGCTGCCGCAGCATGAAACTGTCCAGCCGTTCGATGCTGCTGTTCTGATTGGTCAGAAAACTGTCAAAGCTGTCGGTAAAACCGTCAAACTGCTCCACCATTCCCTCAAAGGAAGCCATCATTTCCTTATTGGATTGCAGTTGCTGAATACTGGAAATCTGATTGAGCAGATCCTGATTGGTCATCGGCTCCATCGGATCCTGATTGGTCAGCTCGGTCAGCAGCAGTTGCAAAAAATCATCCGTGCTGAGAGACTGCGTTGCATCGGCAGTAGCCGTCGATGCCGTGCTCGTATTGGTCAAAGCAGATATATCCGTCACAAAACAGCTCCTTTCTCCAGGACAGTTTGTATTTTCCTATCTAGGCTCTTATATCCAGGCTGGCAAAGGCCAGTTCCTGCCATTCGTTTTGGGGGACCATAGTATTTTCGTCCGTGTCATACTCCGGCTGGGCTGGGGACTCCTCCGATACCCTGTCGCGATCCGGCTGCCAGCCGGCCTGTTCGCCATTTCCGCCCTGCTGGGGGGAATCGAACTGGCCGGGCTGCTGGTTCAACAGCTGCTCCTGTTCCTGCTCCATTTCGCGGTATTCCTGCGAGGTGGAATCGTTGCGCAGGTCCATGCGCAACTGAACCTCGATCTGGGTATTCTGGAAACCCTGCGACTCCAGGGCCGCCCGCAATTCCCCGCTGTTTTGCTGCAAGAGCTGCTGCGCCCGGGGAGTGGATGCCTGCAACTGGAGCAGCAAGCCGTTTTCGGTTTGCCTCATCTCAATGCGCAGGGCACCCAATTCGGGCGGGTCCAGCCGCAATTGAACCCGCGAACCGCCCTGGGCCTGCGTCACCTGCACCGATTTGATGAGCTGATCGATGTTGTCCTTCATTTCCACGGGGGTGGTATTCACGGAGGTGCTGGCAGCAAATATTTTCTGCACCGAATTGCCTTTATCGGCAAGGGGCGTTTTCGCGGTATCGGCCGAGACGACTTCCACAGAGGCATGCAGTTTTTTCTCCGGTTCACTCGACCGAAGGACCGGTTGAGCAATGACCGGCTGCGCTACTTCCTCATCCGCCAGGGCCGTTTTCATTTCCACCGCCTGCGATTGCGATTGCGAAGACTGGGAGTCGCGGCTGTCCGAATGGAAAGAAGTACCGGCCTCCTGGCGGCCTTTTTCTTCCCCGGCGGCAGGTTTCGCAATCGGTTGTGCCGGCTGCGTCTGCTTGATTTCCTTCTGCGGTTTTTCCTCTTCCACCGGTTTCGCCTCCGGATTGCCCTTACTGCCGGACAGAATCACCTGCTCTTTGATCAAAGGTACTACGGGGGTATCTTCTTCTTCGGTTGATGCCGGAGCGGCCTGGGAATCGGCCGGCATTTCCATCATTGGGTCCGTTTCCGCCGCCCCATTCACAGCCAGATTTTGGACGGCATCGGTTTTAGGCGCATTTTCCGGCGCAGTCAAAACCGGCTGAGGCGATGGATTCAAACCGGCGATTTGCTGACGGGTCGTTTTTGCGTTGGCCTGGCCGGCTAACCGCAGCAGCATTTCCACCTCTTTGGCAGCGGGAGCAGAGTTTACCAGAATTTCTTGCGAGGAAACATCCTCCGAAGAATCGCCGGTTGCTTGCAGATCCGAATCCGGATCCGGATCCACCGGTTCGGCAGGTTCCTCAACGGGTTCTTCTGATTCTACCGGAACCGCCGGGGAATCGGGCTGTGCCTCAGCGATTTCCATCTGGTCATTTTCGGACGGATCCCTTACTTCGATCTCATTTTCCGTTTCGCTGGAAGGATTTTCTTTTTTGGCACACCGGTCGGGTTTCACCTCATCGATGCGTCTTTGTCCTTCGGCATTCCGTTGGGGCGCCGCGGCTTTGGCGGTTTCGGTGAAATCCTGCCGGATGGTATTAAACACCGCTTCAAATCCGTCATCCGTCCGGCTGGCCTGGCTCTTATGCCCGATGGTATTCCAGTCGGAAGATTCGAGTTTTAAACTTTTAATCTGCAACACGGTGGTTATTCCTTATTAACTGCCTGCCTGGCTGGAGTCATTCAGGCTGATGACCTTATACTCTTCCAATAATTTCAACAATTGCCTTCGTTTTTCCTGTTCTTCGGTGGTTTTGAACTGATTGAAGATTTTTGTGGCAATATCCGGCTTCATGGCCGCCAGATACCGAATGGCTTCCTTTTCTTCCATTTTCATAAAATCTTCTTTGGCGTATTTCGGTTTCATCAGGATGTAGTTTTTCAAGGCTTTCTGGAATCCTTCGTCTTTCGCGGTCACTTCCTGCTGGTTGACTTTCATGCTGAACTGTTGTTTTTCCTTTTCCAGTTCCTTGAGATCTTTTTCCAGTTTGGCCTTGGCAACATTCACGGTATCCTGCATATTGCGGAGCAACTCGGCATGCCGTTCCATTTCGCGGGAGAGAATTTCGCGCTGGATTTCGGCAGCGGCAATCCGGACGCTGGCCTGCTGGGGCGTTTCGGGTTCTTCCTGCACCTTCACCTCTTCTTCCACGGGAGGCACGAGTTTTTCACCGTGCCAGGTAGCCAGATACTGCGCTCTCTGGTCCGTCCCCAGCCGGCCGGTGGCCATCCCATAACCGAGGAATCCCAGCAAGGCCAGGAAGTCTGCCAGCAAAAAGATCACCAGAGTTATCCAAACAATTTTTTTCATGCGAAAATTCAGCCTTTGCTGCCTGCGCTGAAGTATTGATTCATGCCGATCTCATCCTGCATCCGGTTTTCCTCGCGCCGGATCTGGGTGTCGTAACTATTTTTTTTCTTTTCCTTCAATTTTTCCAGTATTTTGGTTTGTTGGGCCGCTTCGGCCAGTTCCTGCCGGGCGATAGTCAACGTTTTCTGAATTTTGAAAATTTCGGCGGTTCGTTTGGCCATGGCCTGCTGCGTATGCGTCACATACATCCGGTAAAAACGAACCCATTCCAGATCGACCGTTCCCTGGGCATATTGCTGCCGAAGCTGCCGGCCTTCCTGTTCGAGAGCAGCCGCCATTTCCAAAACCTGGTTCTGCTGCCGGTTGATTTCGGTCAATAAGGATCCAACGGCTCTTTTCTTCTGATCCTCTTCCTGCTGCCGCAATCGCAGCAAGGGATCCAGTCGATACCGAAATTTTTTCATTTTGATCAGCCATCATTACAATCCTACTGCCATCCGTTCCAAACCGAGAGTAGGTTTCTGCGGTTTGGGTTTGGGGGTTTCCCCCTTCGGCTCCCGGCTCTTACTTGCCGTGGTTCTTACCATCTGTTTCGTCAGGTTTTTCAATTTTTCGACGGCGTCAGCAAACGGCACCTGTTCCTGAATATTCTGCTGAAGAAATTCGTTGATAGCCTTCTGGCTGTTGACGGCCAGATCGTATTCCGGGTTGGTACCCGGGGCATAGGCTCCGATATTGACCAGATCTTCAATGTCGCGATAGACGGCAACCAGCCGGGTAATTTCGCGGGCGGCCCGGAGATGCTCCGCATCCACAATATCCACCATAATACGGCTGATACTTTCGAGAATATCCACGGCGGGATAATGCCCGCGATTGGCCAGATTGCGGGAGAGCCACAAATGGCCGTCCAGAATGCTGCGCATGGCATCGGAGATCGGCTCGGACAGATCATCCCCTTCGACCAGTACGGTGAAGAATCCGGTGATGCTGCCGATATCGTCGCGCCCGCAGCTTTCGAGCAAACGCGGCAGCAGGGCAAAGACGCTGGGCGTGAATCCCTTGGTGGTGGGCGGTTCGCCAATCGCCAGGCCGATCTGCCGCTGGGCCATGGCTATCCGAGTGACCGAATCCATCAGGAGCATCACGTTTTTGCCCTGGCGGCGGAAATAATCGGCAATGGTGGTGGCGACGAAACCGGCCTGTACCCGGATGGGAGCCGATTCCTCGGAGGTGCTGGCAATCACGACGGAGCGGGCCAATCCTGCGCGGCCCAGATCCTTTTCGATAAACTCGCGCACCTCACGGCCGCGTTCCCCGATCAGCGCGATAACATTGACATCGGCGGCGGTATAACGGGCGATCATGCCCAGCAGGACGCTTTTGCCGACGCCGGGTCCGCTGAAGATTCCCAGCCGCTGCCCGGAGCCGCAGGTCATTAAGGCATCGATGGCCCGGATGCCGGTACCGATCGGTTCGGTAATCCGCGTGCGGGTCAAGGGATCGATACGGCGAGACTGGAGGGACTGTTTCATCTGGCAGAGCAGCGGGCCTTTGCCATCAATAGGCTCGCCGGAACCGTTAAGAACCCGGCCCAGCAGTTGATCTCCGACCGGAATGGAGACTTCGCCGGCCAGGCAGCGGACCCGGTCGCCGCTGGAGATGCCGGTCATTTCGCTCAGCGGCATCAGCACGGATACTTTTCCCCGAAAACCGATCAACTGAGCGGGAATTCGCAGCCCATTGCGGGTTATAATTTCGCATTGGGCACCGACGGGCGCGACAAAATCATTGACTTCAACGGTCAAACCGGTCAAGCCGGTTATCTTGCCTTCGACCTTCAGACTCATCGTCCGCCGGACCGCGGCCAGCCGCTGCTGCAAGTACATGTTTTTATCGGTGGTAACCATATTCCTGTTTCGTAGTTTACGACTCTATTTTTTTCATTAACAATTCGCCGGCGATACGCTGGATCTGAGTATCCAGTTGCCCGTCCACCAAACCATTTTCGGTGCAAATCACACACCCGCCCGGTTCGACCGTCTCATCCGGTTCGAAACGGATCGAACCATAATGCCCCAGCACCTGGTCGCGCTGGGCGGCGATTTTCCCCAGATATTCCTCATCCCTGGCATTCACGCGAATCACGACATCGGTATTTCGCGAAATCATCGCCAGGGCCTGCTTGATATTTTCGGCGGCGATTTCCCGATGGAGCATGGATGCGTCTTTGATGACCTTTTCCGCGATGCAAAGGGCCAGGGCCACGGTATCCTGCTCCGCCTGCCAAACCAAACCGTGTTTGATCTGATCGAACTGTGCCAGAGCGGCGGAGAGTTCCTGGATCAGGTTTTCACTCTGGCACTGAAACTCCTGACGAGCTTCCTGGCAGGCCTGCTCGAACCCTTTTTCCTGTCCCTGGGCCAGGCCTTCGGGATACCCTTTGTCGAAGCCCTCCTTCCGTGCCTGCTGTCGGATCCCTTCCGCTTCCTGGCGGGCCGAGGCCAGAATTTTTTCGCGTTCCCGGCGGGCCGATTCGATCAAGGCGCGGGCCTCCGCGGCAATATCGCTGATATTGAATATCTCTTTCTTGCCGGTTTCTTCCTGAAATGCCGCTGCCTTCAATAGTACCATAAAAAACGTTCCTGCGTTAGACCACCATTTCCGATTCGCCGCCGCGGCCCTGGATGATAATTTCACCGGCTTCCTCCAGACGGCGTACAATATCCACAATCTTTTGCTGGGCCACCTCGACATCGCTCAGCCGTACCGGCCCCATATACTCCATATCCTCCTTAATTAACTGGGAGGCCCGTTCGGACATATTGCCGAACATTTTCTGTCGCAATTCCTCGCTGGCGGTCTTGAGTGCCAGGGCCAATTCATCGTTATCGACCTCCTTCAGCACCGACTGAATGCCCTTGTCCGCGACCAGCAGGATATCCTCAAAGACGAACATCAACCGCCGGATCTGTTCGACCAGGTCCGGATCGTCCGTTTCCAGGCTTTCCAGAATGCCCTTTTCGGTGGACCGGTCAGCCAGGTTCAGGATGGCCGCCGCCGCCTCGACGCCGCCGGCCTTGTCAAAGGTCTGGGAAACAATGTCGCTGAGCCGGTGTTCCAGCCCGGCTTCCACTTCCTTGATGACTTCGGGATTGGTCTGTTCCATCGAGGCGATCCGCTTGATGACCTCGACCTGCTTCTGCTGGGATAATCCCATCAGAATTTCCGACGACTTCGTGGCCTGCAGATGGGCCAGGATCAAGGCAATGGTCTGCGGATGTTCGTCCTGAATAAAGGTCAGGACATTTTCCGCTTCGGCCTTCTGCAAAAACTGAAACGGCGTCTGCTGAATGGTCTGGGTAACCTGCTTGATAATATCATTGGCGTCATTGGGCGAGAGACTCTTTTCCAGCAGCGACTGGGCATAGGCCAGGCCGCCCTGTTCGATATATTGATGGGCCATGGCCAG
The DNA here is from genome assembly GCA_964580995.1 of uncultured Pirellulales bacterium. Taxonomy (GTDB): domain Bacteria; phylum Planctomycetota; class Phycisphaerae; order Sedimentisphaerales; family SM23-30; genus JAKJEP01. Next base: position 13,911 of record CAZOMV010000082.1, on the reverse strand, counting down.
CGTGTAAAACTCACTTAAGACGCGCGTTTGTTCTTCCGGTCGAACCATTTCCAGTTCGGCGATCTTCCGGGAGACCTCTTCGATCTGGTCCCGTTCGAGCCGGCTGATCACCTGGGAGCCGATGTCCTGCCCCAGGGCCAGCAGGACAATGGCGGCTTTTCGCAATCCGGGAACTTGTATTTCTTCAAATTCTTCTGCCATTTAATCGCTCTGTGCTATCCACTTGCTAACCAGTTTGGTGGCCATATCCGGTGAGGTTTTCACCATTTCCCGGATTTGTTCCAGTACCTGATGGGACCGAATCTCGTCATCGCCCAGTTCAAAACCTTCCAATAATCCGTTGCTATCGGTGGCCTCCGCGATATTGCTTTCCTCCACACTCAAGACATCCAGGGGTTTAGGCCCTGCCATCATGGTAGTCGCTTCTTCTTCGGTAATTTCCACGGGGCCGCCGGCCTTGCGGACCATCATCAGGACCATAAACAACGAGAGCATCGCCAGCGACGAGATCGCGATATGCTTGCCATACCGCCCGACGATATTCGCCATGGATTTTCCGTCCGCTTCCGCCGTCTCCGCGGCTACACTGCCATTGATTCCGCCGCCGGCCCCGGCTTCGTAGGCACCCGCCCAGTAGGTATTCACCACCACCAGGTTCTCATCTTCCGTGCCGGAAAGGCCCAAAGCCCGCATGACATTCTGTTTGATTTTGGGAATTTCCAGATCCGTAATCGCTTTCACCGCCGTTTCATCCGGCTTATCCTCCGCGCTTTTTTTCGCCCGCTCTTCGAAATAATTTTGCGGAATGCTCACCGTTGCCGTGATGGCCTCGACGCCGCCGGGGCCGATCTTTTCCACCGTATCGGTCCTGCCGGGGATCACGGTTTTTTTGGTTACGGCATCTTCCATACTCTCGGTCTGTGAATTTCCCGAAGCGCCGGAGGAACTTTCCGGAACATTGGCCATCATGCCCGGTTCGGATGCCTTCTGGAGATTCTGGCTGTTCTGTTCCCGGGTATTGGCCTCGATTTCCACCGCCAGACTGCCTTCGTCTATGGGGGCGATGACCGTTTTCTGAACCGTACTCTTGGTCAGCCGCGGCTGGACATCCACCTGCACCAGCGAGTTTTGCGTGGGAAGGACCCCCATAATCTTATCGCGAAAATACTGTTCCAGTTTTACCTTCTCCTCCAGGTAATCGCTGCTGGCATCTTCTCCGGCGGGGGGTATCACCGTAATCTTGCCATCCATAATCACCTTGACATCCTCCCGCTTCATCCGGCCGTTGGCGGCACTGACCCCTTCGGCGATGGCCATCGCCAGTTTCCTGTCCGCAGCAGCCCCCGGTTCCATCTGGACCGTCACCATGGCCGAGGAAACGGGTGTGATATTGTTCAAACGCCGCTTGTCGCCGGCATTGATAATCACTTTGGCACTGGCCACACCGGGCATCATTTCCAGAATCTTGCCCAATTCAACCTGTTTGACAATCAGCCGCTTGTCATCCCGCACCGATTCCGGCGTGAATATATCGGCATCGTCCAATAAAGACAAAAAACCCACCGAGGTATCTTCGGGCAGGGCGCCGGCATAAATCAGCATGGCGTAAATCTTACGCTGCCGGCTCTTGGGAACCAGGATGGTTTCTCCTTTCAATTCGTATTTTTCACCCCAGGTGTCCAGCTTCTGCAGAATGCGTTCCCGGCTGGCCGTATCCATCGGCTGGTCCAGCAGGGCCACCATCTCCCGCTGGGCGGCATAGTCTGCCATCATCCAGATGGCCACGCACATAAAACCAATCAGCAGGACAATGACCATTTTCTGACTGATGGTCAAGGCACCCAACTGGCCCTGTATCTGCTTTAAAATTCGACGAAGGAACTCCATTTCCACTGCCTCGAATAAGGTTTAAATCCTTACACTCTCATCTGTTTGATTTCATCATACGCATCCATCAGTTTGTTGCGTATCTGCATCAGGGTTTGAAAGGCCAACTCCGCCTTCTTCACCGCCGTAAACACTTCCGCCACATTTTCGGTCTTCCCGGTCGCCAGATTGATACGGGCGGTATCGGCTTCCGTCTGCAACCGGTTCACTTCATCAATACTCTCCATCAGCACGCTTTTAAAGTCTTTGCCATCCGCCGTTTTACCCGCGGTCTGAGTCCCTTTGATCTCGGTGCCGGTATTCAGCAAACCGGAGGTATTGATGGATTGAAATTGCTCTACCATATTCTCATTACCTGTTTATTTGTACCTTGGTTTTTCTTCCATCCTTATTGCCCGCCGGCTCCGCCGACGGCTGTCTCACTATCCCAGCAAACGCAGCGAACTATTGAGCATGCTCTTGCTCAACTCGACCGCCGTCACGTTGGCCTCATACGCCCGGGTCGCCAGCATCATGTTGGTCATCTCGGTCAGATAATCGATCCCCGGCAGGCTCACATACCCGTCCTTATCCGCATACGGATGGGACGGATCGTATTCCTTGCGATAGACCGCTTCCTGCCGAATGTCCGAAACGTGCACGCCCTGCCCGCTTCGATCCCCGGCCTCGCCGCCCACCTGGAATTCCACGCTCCGCCGCTGATAGGGCGTACCATCCGGATTGAACGAATCGATATTGGCCATATTCATCGCAATGGTATTCATGCGAATCCGCTGGGCCACCAATCCGGATGTCGAGATATCAATTGCATCTATCATTGTTTTCTTTTTCCTTGTTGGGCTGGCCGCATCCTGCGAAACCTTCCGCTAAATCAGACTTTATTACAATTTTCCCCGGATCGCCGTTTGCAAACCATTATACTGGGATCGCAGCATCTCCACCGTCACATTGTGCCGCAGGGCGTTCTTGGCCATTTCACTCATCTGCTTTTCCACAAACCGGTTATTGTCGTCATGAAAGAGGATATTGTTATCTTCCAGTTCCACGGCAGTGGTTTCCAGCTTGCCCAGGCTGTCCCATTGAAAATGACGGGTTGAATTCATCTCCAGCGGCGCGGACCCGCCTTTTTGTTCCCTTCGCGCTACGGCATCCTGCAAGGCAGCATCAAATTCACCCACCGGCAGGTCCTGCATTTTATACCCTGGCGTATCGAAATTGCTGATATTGTTAGCCAATACCGCATGACGGGCCTCGGTGAAATTCATCACCTGCTCCAGCACCGGCGTCGAGCCACGATTTAGCAAACTATCCAGAAACATCGCCATTACCTGATTGACCTTTCTAACGTGTGAATCGTTTTCCCTTCGTTACACGTTTCCAGCTTACACATTCCGGATCCTTCTTCAAACCTGTCATTTCCTGGTCCACAGAGACTATCTCAACTTTTCTAGTTGCAAAAACCATGCCATCGATTCGTCTATTTGAATTCAACAGTCCTTGCCGGTTCCATCTTCGTTTTGCCGGCAGTCTCTTTTCCATCGAAATCACTGGCTCTCCTTACCATCTTAAAAACATAATTTCATTAAAAATAGCATGTTACGCCGCATCCGACCGGCAAAGGGCCTTCTTCTCTTATCGCTTTCATCTCCGAATTTTTGCGAAAGATATTCTCCTGCATGTTCATACACTTCTGAATTTTCCGATTACGGATACTCTTTTCTCCAGGCAATTCTTGCGCGATTCAGGCAATTTTTGCCGGTTCGATTTCAATTCCTCTTCCTAACCAGCCTGCGACAAGTTCCACCGCTTCAATTTCATGCCCAGCGTCCGCACCCCGATTCCCAGGGCTTCGGCGGTCTTCTGCCGATGGCCGTTAAACTTCTCCAAGGTCTTTTCAATCAGTTCTCGTTCCACATCCACCAGCCGCATGCTCACCGCGGATCCGTTCAGGGTGTTTTTTGACAAGTCATTTTTCCGCTCGGTTTCATTCAGGGAACGGATATCCAGCCAGCCCTGAATCATATCCGGGGTAATCAACTCGGAACTGGCCAGGATGGAGACCCGCTCCATCAGATTCTCCAGTTCCCGGACATTGCCCGGCCAATTGTATTCTCTCAAAAGATCCAGGGCCGGCCCGCTCAGCCGGCGAACAGGGCGTCCTTCCCGCTCGGCACTGCGACGCAGAAAATAGTCACAGAGCAGTTCCAGATCATCCGCGGCCCGTTCGGCCAGCGTCGGAACCACAACGGGCACGACATTCAAACGATAATACAAATCCTCGCGAAACTTCCCCTCCCGTACCCAGCTTTCCAGGTCCCGGTTGGTCGTCGCCACCACGCGGACATTGACCTGGCGGGTCATACTGCTGCCCACCCGTTCGAACTCCCGTTCCTGCAGAACCCGCAGCAGCTTGGCCTGGAGCTGCAAGTTCATCTCACTGATCTCGTCTAGCAGAATGGTACCGCCATCGGCCAGCTCAAACCGGCCCATCCGCACCTGGTCGGCGCCGGTAAAGGCGCCTTTTTCGTGGCCGAACAATTCACTTTCCAGCAGCGAGCTGGACAGGGCGGCGCAATTCACGCACAGCAGCGGCTTATCCGCCCGCGGGCTTTGGGCATGGATCTCCCGCGCGATCATCTCCTTGCCGGTTCCCGAATCCCCGCGAATCAAAATCGTGGCGCTGCTTTGCGCCACCAGCCGGATCTTTTCCATCACCTTTTGAATGGCGGAACTGTTGCCGATGAATTCCCGGCCCTGCCGCCAATCCCGGTCACTGGTCCGATAGGCCTCATTTTCCTTGATGAGGTGGCGATGTTCGAGCGCCCGTTCAATCAGCAGTAAAATCTCATCCGCGTCGAAGGGCTTCTGAATATAATCAAACGCCCCTTTCCGCATGGCTTCCACCGCGGTGGAGATGGTGGCATAGGCCGTCATCATCACCACGGGGATTTCGGCGGTAATTTTTCGCATCTCCTCCAGGAAGGTCAGGCCGTCCATTTTGGGCATCTTCAAATCGCTGACAATGACATCAAACGGCTCATGCATAATCCGATTCAGGGCATCGGCGCCCCGCTCAAAGGTAACCACCTCGTGACCGGCACGCGAAAGAGTCGCCTGCAGCGAATCCCGCATCATTTCTTTGTCATCCAGGACCAGAATTTGTGCCATCCGTAACTATCTCCTGTTCGTCTCTATCCCTTTATTATCTAAGGAAGTTGGATCGTAAAAGTCGCTCCACCATTTTCATTGTTCGTTACCGTAATCAGTCCGCCGTGGCATTCGACCAGCCGGTGCACAATCGCCAGACCCAGGCCGGTACCGGTATCCTTGGTGGTGAAAAACGGATTGAATATCCGGCTCATCAGTTCCGGCGGAATACCCTCTCCGGTATCCGCTATGGAGATTCGGACCCGATATTCCGGATCCTCATGGGATTCCACCGCGGAGATCCGGACGATCCCGTTTTCCTGGCAGGCTTCGACGGCGTTCAGGATCAGGTTGGTGAATACCCGCTGCATCATATGGCCGTCCATCCGGACCGCCAGCCGGCTGTCCACACCCGTATCGTCAATACCAATATGTTTGTCGGTAATCCGGGGATGAATGTAGTCCAGAACATTACTCAACAAAGAGGCGAAATGAATGCTTTCCTTTTCGCAGTCCTGATCCTGGGTGAAAGTCAGGATGTCATTGACAATCAGATCCATGTTATGAATCCCCTTGCTGATTTTCAACGCCCAGCTATGCTGGCTGCCCTGCGGATCCAGATCGCGCATCAGCAGCGAGGCATATAACTGCATCCCGCCCAGCGGATTGCGGATTTCATGGGCCATCCCGGCGGCCATTTCCCCCAGCGCTGCCAGCCGGCTCTTCCGCTCCAGTTGTTCATTTTTATGCTCCAGCTCCTTCCGCAGCCGGACTACTTCATTCTGCAGTTGCTGATAGGACTGGTACATCCGGTTGGTCGTTTCATTATAGGCTTTGAAAACAGACTCCAACTGCTCAATGGCCTCGGAAGAAATACCATTCATATTCAACTTGTTTTCTGAAATCATTTCAGTCATCGCGGCGGTTCTCTCCGTTATTCACTGGTCGCGTCAAAATAGCCTCGGGCGGGCGGTGCGATCGTCGCCTGGGCATAGGCCTGATGGACCCGCTTGCCGGTGACAGTCCCGTGTATCTCGGTCGCTACTTTCTGCTGCTGGGAATGAAGCGTTTGGGTATCGATCTCATCCCGCGCTATGATCTCGCCCAGAATTTCCTGCACACTCTCGATCAGGCTCATGGCTTCCTCCCGCTGGGAAAGGGGCAGCGAGGCGGCCACTTTCTGCCAATCCGCCCGGATCGGGCGCAGCTCCCGGTCGATCAGGGAGAGCCGGTCGATCAGACGCTGCCGGCCCGCCAGGATCTTCAGCAGCATCTCCGGATCGTTTCCGTCCAGCAGGGAACTTTGTTTTTGCGATAGTTCTTTTAACTGCCGATACAAAAACTTCTGCTGGGTCAAAAGCTGAATCAGCTTATTGCCTATGTCTTTTGCTTCGGTAACTGTCATTTTTCGTTCCTTCCTGTAATTACCAGAGTCCCGATTTCACCGTCCAGTCGAACCATTCTTCCCACTGTTGGCGGGAACAACGCACCGGACCGGAGGCGATTGCCTCATCCGACATTTTCCGCAACTGCCAAATGGCTCTCTCATTGGAAATCCGCGCCTGTTCGATATTGCCCAGACGGATCTGGCAATTGATGATCTGGACAAATGCCGCCAGGGCGGTATTGGTCAATTGATACCGCAACACCGCCTTTTCGTATAATCCCGCCGCCTCCTCATACCATTCCAGATCATACAGGCAATCTGCCCGGTATAAGTAGGCGTGCCGCAGGTACAACTGATCTAATTCCGAACGGCGGCCATCCGGGGTTTGGCTGTAAAATTCAATCGAGCGGTCAAAATATTTTTTCGCTTCTTCCAGATTTTGCCGGCGCAAATTGGAAGTCTTTTCCTTCTTGAGCATCTCCGTCGGATCCTGGGACAAATTCTGCAATTGTTCATCCAGCTTCAAACCGCTTTTCCTATAGGAATCGCCCACAATAAACATGGTCTTGCCCAAACGGTCATCCAGCGGATAGCGATCCACCGCAACGGTCAGGATTTGAATCGCGGAAGGATAATCTTGATTTCGATAATACAGTTCGCCCAACTCGAACATCGCATTGCGATAGTAAAGCGACCGGGGTGTCAGGGCACGGTCGTCCAGGACCGAAAGCAGTAATTCCATCGCCTTTTCCTGTTCGGGCGGATCCTTGGCTAGATAACATTTGGACAGGGGGATCACCGCATCGGAGGCAACAATCGACAAAGGATGTTTTTGCCGCAACAGCGTATAATAACCAATGGCCTCCTGGTATTTTCCGATCGACTGCAGGGACTGGGCCAGATTGAAAAGTCCGTGCGGCCAGGTGGGTTGCCCCTCCCGTTCTGTGACAAACCGCTTCCAGGTTTCTATCGACTGGTCCGTATTGCCCGCCTTGTCATAACAAAGGGCGGCATACTCCAGAGACTGGCCATACAATTCGTCATTCCCGACCGCCAAAGCGGATACCTGTAAAAAGTATTGGGCCGCCTGTTCGAAATGCGAGTTGATCTGATTGGCCTGCTGTTCGAACCAGAGAGCTTCTTTGGCAGACGGTTCCTCCTTTTCGACGGCAGCCTTTTCCTCCTGCAACTGCTCTAGCATTTGCATCCCCGTATAATAATGTCTCTGCGCCAGACGATAGACCGAATCCAGATCATCGGACGGGGCAATCTGCCGCTCTATTTCCAGAAAACGCAAGGCCAGGGTATTTTCCTTTTCCATCCCCAGCTTATTGGACAAAATTGCCAGGCTCTTCTGAATCTGAGCACTCTCGACCGCCTGATTCAGCGGATTTTTTTTAATCCAGTCCACCGCTTCCTGATAACGTGCGATGGATTCGTCAAATCGCTGCTGCATCGCGGCACATTCCGCCTGTCCCAGAACGGCTGCGACATACCACTCTTTTCCCCTCTGGGTATTGAGTACCAGATCATAAAAATACCAGGCATCCTGATCGCGATACTGCTCATAACTGATCCTGCCCAGCTCCAACGCCACCTGGGCATAAATATCCCCCCGATCAGTCATGCGAGCCAACAAATCGCGTAAAATGAAATCCGCCTGATCGTTTTGTCCGGCATGACGCAGAGCACTGCCGCGTAAAAACTCCAGTTCTTCACTATATTGTGAAGTTTTGTAAGTATCTGTAATCTCATTTAACAAATCCAGGGCTTGATCTTCGTTCCCCTGCCGAATCAGAAGATTGGCCTTACGGGTATAGGCCCAGGCCTTGTCATCCGGACTGGTTTGCTCCTGCCCCAGAATCACCTCCAGATGCTTCATGCTTTCCTGGATATAATTTTCCGGACGAGAAGCCAGATAAATCTGAACCAACCCCTTATTTACCAATGGATTATAGCTATCCCCATTCTTAATGGCCCGGTTATAACATAGAATCGCCTTATCCGGTTGATTTAAACACCAGTAGGCCTGCCCCAAATCATAGAAAACCTCTGCACTTTCCACCCCGTTGGGATCCGGGCAGCCGCGGGCTAGAGACTGGGTGTAGTCTTCAATAATTCGTTCATAATTTGAATCGGCAGACCGATTAAGATAATCATCCAGGCTGAAGGCATGTCGCTGCTTGAGTTCCTTGACTCGGGTACGAGCGGCCAGAAAGTGAACCTGGGCCAGTTGCTCTTCGTTCTCTGTCTTCTGCCGCAGGAGTTCCGCCCCGGAATAAAACTCACTATAACGACCCTGATCCGAAAGTGCGATCAATCCCTGATATTGCTGTTCAAAACTGACTTGGGGAACCTCCGGGCGCAGTTGTATGATCAATACCACAAAAGCCGACATGGCGGCAACAAACAGAGGTATCTGCCATTGCCTAGCCAATGCCTGGCGAAGGTTCATCCTTGAACGCGGCGATTCATCCATAAATAGACGGCCTTAAACCACAATACCGGCTGTGGGCCAAAAAACTGCTTCTAAAATATTATATATAATACACTTATAACATCGACGGGCACAATAAATCCTTGTCCGATCCCTTCGATTTGTTCTGATTTTGTTCCAGATCCAGTAGTAATCTGATCTCCCGTAAGGTTTGAATCTGTTTCATATCTTCAATACGCGCCAATTTCGCAAAAACCGATTCGTCATACAGGCGATGGCCGCCCTCGGTCCATTGCTCTTCACTGATCAGACCCATGACAGTGTAGTTATGCACCGTCTGACGGGATAATCCGCTGAAGCGGGCCACTTCCCCAATTCGATACTGCTTCAGCGGCGGGGTCACTTTCAACTTATGCGCCAAACCATTCATTCCGTTGATTGCTCCTGCATGGTACCTGGTACGAACGACCGATAAGTATATTTTACGTTATGTAAAATATACAACAATTTAATTTTTGTCAAAATTTATTCTGCCAAAAAATATATGTTTTTTTCCCATACTCGCCTGTTTTTTACGCCGATAAATGGATTGTAGGACTAGTTTTACAGATTTGGACCGGAAAGAATAGACACTATATATAGACACTGCAACATCATAAGCCCAATATGTTGAATATGAAGATATACTATACCGGTAATTCCAGGAAGTTTAGCCAGGCTCTTTCCAGTACCGCTAAAAGCTTAAAAATTTCCTATAAAAAAATAACGCCGCCCTCTTTTTCCGGGCTTACATGGGAGAATAACACCCTCTGGCTACTCGATGCGGACTTTATCGACCCCCAAATCACCCCAACCTTCCTGGATCATTTACCCACGGACACCCAAATAGTCCTGGTCGTATCCAGTTACACCCAAATCCCGAAAAATATCCCTCAAAGCCTCCAGCAAAAAGTATCGGATATCTTTGTTAAATCCTGCCAAAAAGAGGTTTTACAGAAAAAAATCGAGTTCTTCCTGAATTTCTTTACTAAATTGGACAAAAAAGAAGAAACTCCCGAATCGCATGATCTTTCCAAAAAAAATCACAGCTTGACCCGCCAGGTAGCTCATTTGCAGGAACAATTGAGCCAAATCGATTCCGACCTGCAGGTTCAGGAAGAAGTCCTGGAAAAAATCAATCAAATCAGCCAACTGTCCCGGCAGATTAATTGCCTGGACCTGGACCATATCGCCGGTGTCTGCGTCGAGCAGATTCCCCAGCTGATTTCCGCCCGCTTCGCCTCCATCTATACCTTTTCTGCGGAAAATCAAACCCTGTATCTGCTCCGCCATAATCATCCCTTCACCATCGACCGGGAGATTTCACTCGAAAAGAAGCCCAATTCCCCCATGGCGATGGCTGTCAAAAAGAGGGAATTGCTCCTGATTAAAGACATTCCCACGTTGAATTCCAACGAGGGAAAAAATATGGCTCTGACCTTTTCCCGGAATTATTCCTCGAAAAGCTGTATCATTGCCCCCCTGCTCAGCGGTGAAAATATCCTGGGCGTGCTCAATCTGGCCGATAAAGTATCAGAACCCCATTTTACCTCCAATATTGACCTGCCGCCGGTCCAACTCCTCTGCGAAATCATCGGTTCGGCGATGTCCAATATCAAGCTCTACGAGGAAGTGCGGCTCCAGGCCCGAACCGACAGCATGACCGGCCTGTTCAATCATCATACCTTCTATAATGAACTGGACAAGGAAATCCTGCGGGCCAAACGATATGGCAGCAGCCTCTCGCTCATTATGATCGACCTGGACAATCTGAAAGCGACGAATGACAAAAACGGCCACCGCTGCGGGGACGCCGTCCTGATTCATGTCGCCAAAACCATCCTGCACTGCATTCGGGAAACCGATATCGCGGCCCGGTATGGCGGCGACGAATTTGCCATTATTCTGCCCAGTACCAGCCTGTCCGACGCCATGAACGTCGCCCAGCGGATGGTGGAGATGGTTGCCGAGAAACCCATTCAGGGGGAAAATACCAAAGTCCGCGTTTCCATCAGCCTCGGCGTCGGCCAATACTGCGATTACTATACCATCGAGGATTTCATGAATACCACCGATGCCGCCATGTTCAAAGCCAAAACCGAAGGCAAAAACCGCATTCATGTAGTGGAAAATTCTTTGGTCTAAGCAACCGCCTTGCATAAATCTCACCCTGGGGGTAGAATAAACCGTCAAAGAATCGGTTGATACCTCTTGGCAGGAAACGAGGATGTAATGTCCAAGGATTTCGAGGAATTTCAGAACAGCATCGCGGCGGTTCGGATGGCACGCAATCAGGCGGAAACCCTGCGCGATCAACTCTCCGCCGAATACCAGCGCCTCCAGGAAGAAGCCATCCAGATGACCCAGCCGCAGCGAGATGACCCCCAGCGGCTGGAAGGCATGAACGCCATGCGCAAAGCCCTCAAGGCCGCCAACCAGGCCATCGCCAGCATTGACCAGGCCCTCCGCGACATGGAACGCGTCTCCGACGATCCGGAAAATTAATCTCTTCCCCTACCTCTTCTGGATCCAGATAAAATCAATACCGATATGCTTGTCTGCCGCACTGCTGCGGTTATGAAATTTCAGTATATGTTTGCCTTTCTCCACCTCAAAATCACCCGAGGAGAAATTCCGCGACAAAGTCCGATACGGCACAAACAAATCGATCCCCCCCTTCTCATCCATAAAACCGACCGCCTTGTCATCCAGCGTAATCCCCGCCTTCCCGGATTGCTCCGACAACTCCATAACCGCACACACCCGGTATTTTCCCGTTTCGGGAAAATCCACCGCGAACGCCAGCGTCGCATCCGCCGCCTTCGGCTGCCACCGCAAGATCCGCTCCCCGGCCCACAGCCGGTCCGCCGCAAAACTCACCTCCTCCGTCTTCTCCGCCAGCACCTCCTCCGCCTGGAAAAACACCCCGCCTTCGCTTCCCCCCCTCCCTATCGGCTGCCAGTTCGCCGGCAGCACCAGTGCCCGCACATCCTCCGCCGTAATCGGCAGATGGTCATCCCGCAGCCCCGGCCGCCCATACAAATAACTCATCCGCGCATACGAAAACCCCGTCACATTCGGCATATGACAGGCCAGCTCCATCGAAAACGTAATATGGGACGCAAACAGCAGCGAATCCAGAATATGCCACCGGTTATTCACCACAAACCCCCGATTGGCCGGCCCGTCGTTCCGCGGCTGGGCATAATACGGGTGAATCAGGATGTCCGGCAGCGACCACGCATAGTTATAATAGTCCTCACTGCCGGTCCCAAACGTGGACGGAAACGCATCACCATCAATATATATCTTCTCGTCCCCCTCCCCCCACCAGTTTCCCCCCTCCGTCGGCACATTGCACGGATTCAGCAGCATCGCCGCCGAACCTACATACCGCCCCGCTCCGCTGGCCGTCACATACACCATGTCCTGACTGCCCCGCGACGGCGGACCGGCCGTCAGCTCATGATCCGCCCGCCACTTCGCCTGAAAATGCATCGACCGCCCCTCCTCCCACGCATACGCCATTGGCAGAACCTCCCCCTCCACCTGCACTACCTGCCCCCCCTTGTTCTCCGCCAGGATCCGGCACGACCGCGCAAACGGCATCACAAACCGGCAGGTCATCATCCCGTCCGGCTCCACCGTAAACGGAAGCGAATCATACGGATTCACCCCCGGCCCCGCCCCGAAAAAATCCCCGATCGGCGACTGTACCTGCCCCCAGTAATCATCGTCAAAACATATTCGCAGCACCGTCTGCCGCAGCGCCAGATCCCGGTCCGCCGCCTTCACCCGCAGCGTCAGCTTCTCAATCGCCAAAGGCCCCTCCAGCTTCAGCAATTCCGCCGTCGCCTGCGGCGCCACCTCCTTCTCCATCGCCAGCACCTTCAACGTCGAAACCACCGGCATCTCCTTCGGATTCCGCAAAATCTCCGCCGTCCGCCGCAATTCCTTCTCATACGTCTTCAAATCCCCCGCCGCAAACGTCTTCACCTCCGCCCCCTTGTCATATCGCCGAATCTGAATCTGATAAAAATGAATCTCGTTAATATTCCCCTTCCACACCACCCGGCAGCGCCCGGCAAACGGCATGGGAAAATAACAGACATTGTTCTGCTGATACGTCCCGGTAAACACCTCCTTCTCGATCCCCGCCTCCCGCGCAAACTTCCGGTACGGATACAGAAAAAACTCTTCCGCCGCCCCCTCATACACCGGCGCCGCCGCCCCATCCAGATACACAGCCACCGTGCCCGATATCGCCGCCGTCCACACCCGCACAATCGCCCCCGGCCCTTCCACATCGCAAATCAGATACTCGCCCACTCCCCCCGCATCCGGCTCCGCCAGTACCTTCTCAAAGTTCGGGATCGGCTCCCCGCCGAACCCGTCCGAATTGGCAAACCACAGCGCCGTCCCAAACACCTGGCTGCGGCGGTCATACGACGAAAACTGCACCGTCTTGGCAAACACCCCCGGATACTCCGCCAGCAGCTTCATATCCGTCATCTCGTCAATCAGCGTCCCCGTCGTAATCGGCCCCGCCGCCGATACCATCGCCGCCATAACCACACAACCTAATACCGCACCTGCCGCCAAACCCAACTTCTTCATTTGCTGCTCCTGTTCCTAAAATTGGTTCACTTTTGCCTCATACCGCCTCGAATCTTCCCGCCGGAATCCACACCGTTTATATGCCTTTCCCCGCCGCCTGTCAAACACTTTACCCCCTGACCGCCTGGCCTAAAGTCAAAAAATACAAATATTTTTCCGCAACCGGTAAATTCAGAATCGTCCCCACCGCCCGCTCATAGTAACGCATCTGCCCGGCCTAAAAGTCCGCCCGCTGCCCGAGCTGCCCCGGCGAACCCCGGTCCGTCTTAAAACCAATAATAACCACCCCCTCCCCCGCCCCAAAAAAGCACTAAAACACCCCCCCCCCCCCCCCCCCCCCCCCCCCCCCCCCCCCCCCCCCCCCCCTCCCCCGCCGCGGCCCCCCCGTCCCGTGCCC
>CAZOMV010000081.1:0-27409 GCA_964580995.1 uncultured Pirellulales bacterium | reverse complement strand
TCATGGTTCAGGTCGGCCGGTAACAGTACTGTACATTCAGATTCATTCAAACCGGAGACCAAGGTCAAATTGGCTGTCAGGCAGGACCTCGACTCGCCGTTGTTGCTGTTGTTGGCACTGATGAAATCGAGATAATCGCCCGTATGGAAGGCTAGATTGGTCAGGGTCGTGCCGACGGACGTACTATAGTCATGCAGATTTCCTTGAAAAAGGATGCCACTGCCGTTCTTCACCACATAGGCGTTGGTGTTGCCCACTCCCTCGGCGGCATATCCGGTACCTACAAAACTGACCTCTACATCATAAATACCGGCTTCCGGGCTTACACGGGCGGTGGCCTGATAGGTAGTCCAGGCGTTCATCACCGGTCCGGGATTGCCGCGCCAGGGGTCTATTTTCAATACCGAACAGGTACCATAGGTATTTGGAACCACATAGCCATCACCTGCCGGCGCACTAGTCCATACATCCGGTATATGGTCCGCTGGTATAAAATCGCCGAAGACCCCGGTGCCGAAACCGGTTTCCACTCTCCCCCCGAAACTCCAGGCAGCAGGGCTGCCGGGAAAATCGACCCAATCGGTAAGGGGATTGTAATCCGTCGCGAATGCCATATTGGCACAGCCAATAAGAAGGAATACCTGAAATCTAGCATGTAAAGTTTTACAAAACATAATACCTTCTTTTCAACAGGGGTAATTATACTAAATTCTTCTTGAATTATCAAGATTTTCTTTTCTGAGGCAATACGATTGTAGTGTTATAAGAACTATGGTATCCTATTTCGATTCTTGAGCCACTGTTTATCCAGTACATACAGGTTTAAGGTGTTTTCTGGTAAAAGAAAATCCGGGATCCGGGAGTCTCACTAATAGTAACAGGAAATATGCGTAATTCTTTCCCGCTGAGGGAACGTGTTTGGCCGCTGTCTTTTTCCGTGAGATCATATTGGGCCTGCCGATCAATCGCATTCAGATATACAGATACCGTGTCTTCCGTGCAGTCCTTTCGCCGAAATACCACGATCATGCCGCGTGCTTCATCCGGGCGATTCAACTGATACCCAAACCATTGCATCTCATCTATCCGTGACTCAAACAGGGGATAATAGTCCCCTTCAAAATAGGGCCGCACCTGCTGATAGACAGCCGCGGTACGGCGAATGTCTTCCTCAGGCAGATTATTCAAATCGTAACTCTGCCCGCCTCCCGTGGTCATACTGCTGCGAAATTTATAAGATGGCTCCAGACCGAAACTGACAGGTGAGTGGATCGGCAAATAGAAGTTCAGCCCATGATTCTGAGCCTGATTCATGATATCGCTATAGCGGATCACGGGACCATCGCTCTGTGTGAGGGTTATCGCACGCATGGTGGTTTCCAGATCAATCATTCGACCGCCGCTGGCACAGTTGTCAATCCAAAGACCTGGATGGCGACGACGCAGTTCATCCCACATCAGGTACATTCCCTCGACAAAGCGTATTTCCGTCATGCCCTGCCGATCCGGCGAGTCATTCCGTAACCAGTACATCAGCGGCTCCATATTGAAATCCTGGCGGAATATATCTACTTTGCCAGCCGTAATCTGCTGGGATACCAGGTCCGTGATCCATTGGCGTGCCTCCGGTATGCCCCAGTTCAAAAGGCCTCCGTACTCGGTAACCGGTCCGATTACCCATTCGGGATGCTCACGATCGAGACGGCTGCCGCGGGAGACGCGTTCTATTTCAAACCACAGCAGGAATTTCATTCCGGCGGCGTGTACCGCATCGCCAACCGGACTAAGCCCATGAGGAAAAAGGCTCGGATCGGGCACCCAGTTCCCGGCACCAAACGGCCAACCACCCTTGAACCAGCCGGCATCAATCCACTGGGCCTCCAAACCTGCCTTAGCCAACTTCGATGCGGCCGTTACCTGGACTTCTTCGGTGTACGGGCCGACACTGGCAGCAAAAGGAGCCACAATGGGTTGACCATCGATACGCGGACTGTAGTGAGCCAGAATCAACTGACGGAACAAGTTGTGCCCCCGGAGCATGTTCTCTCCCTCCCAGAAGACCAGCAGCATTCGGGGAGTGCGGATGCTTTCACCGGGGTGAAGTCTCAGATGCATATATTCCATACCCGTTTTGACCGTCAAACCTCGCTGGCTGTCACGTTGAAATGTGGCCCGCCATTGCCCCGACCAGCCGACCGCCAGGACAGCGCCGCCACTGCCCCAGGAAAGATTCATAAAGGGCAAATCGTAATCAGACGGCCTTCCGCCATGTCCGCCGAGTGCATACTGCGCCTGGGGAGACAGCAGCTCATCGGTGGCGAAAAAATCGAACTCGTCAGCTCGCGAGCCGCGTGAGTGCCGCAAAATAAACTCCCGTTTTTCATCCGCAACACGATGGAACGCGTGGTCAAGTACACAAACATTTTCCAGAATGCCGCTGTCATCGGTGCCACGGTTTGTAATGTGCAGCACCATATCCACAGCCGGATACTGCTCAAACGTGGTGACTTCGCAGGCTATTTCGAGTTTGCTTTCCGGATCGGTGAACCGATAAATTTTAACTTGTTTGCCTTGCGCGGATGTTTCAGGATCAGTAGCGATTTTCCAGCGGGACAGCAAGGTGGAAGAAGATGTATCATCCAGCACAAAAGAAAAAGGCAAGGAGGCCGAATCGGGCTGTCCTCCCGAAGCAGATGCCCACGCCGTATTCAGCCACTCTTTGGTTTTATTTATTTCGGCCGGACTGCCCTGTGTCGGCCGGTCTGGTTCCAGCGAAGTGGGATCAACCACTGCCTGCCGTGCTAACCGGAAGCTGTTAAACGAAAAACATCCCTTGGTGTCGGCGGTTCCATAGCGATGGGCACAGGTCAGGAAGCCCGCGGGGTGATAATAGGCTCCGCCCCGAATCACACGAACCGGCATTCCGCCGCCATTGTAATTAGGGCGAAAAGGCCCCGTGGGATTCTGCACACCCGAAGGGCAATCCGCATAGGAATCGAACTTATACCAGTCATGACACCACTCCATGACATTGCCCGGCATGTCATACAGCCCATAGTCATTAGGAGGATAACTGCCCACATCGACAATACGGCCGGGATGATTGTTATAGTTGGTATTCTGGTCACTGATCGTCTCGCCCCACGGGTAGAGTCGGCTCGAATGGCCACCGCGGGCGGCGCACTCCCACTGGGCCTCGGTGGGCAGATGATAGCCGTCCGCGGAAAAGTCACAAAACCATCGCTTATCCGGATCATAGCAGGGCGTTAGACCTTCTTTCCGGCTTCTATAATTACAATACCATGCCGCACCCTCCCAGGTTACCTGGTAGATTGGCTGTCGGCCGCAGTTCGGCCGGGGCACAAACTTGCCATTCTGCACCGTCAGCGGGGAATAAGCAAAATTCAATAGAACTTCACCCTGATCACGACAAGAGCTGAGTTCCTTACCTTTCAGAAAAAGAAATCCCTCCTTTTCCTGCGCACAGGAAGTGTCGTTCAGAAAATCGCAGTATTCCTGCGCCGTGACCATATAAGCAGAGATGTAATAAGAGCTAAGGGTTACGGAATGTACCGGACGCTGATCGCAGCGCCCCATCGTGCTTTGATCGCCCATCATAAAGGTCTGGGCGGGCACCAAAACCATAGAAAGCAACTCCATAGGGCACAAAGCACAGACTAACACTACCATCACTTGTCTGAACAAAAATATACTTTTTCTTTTTGGCTTCATATCTTTGTCTCCTTATTTCCTAGTAAGTTTTCCATTCTTATCAGAAACCATACAAAGAGCCGAGTCAATCTAACTTGACTGTCATACGATCATCTTAGTGTTCCAATTTCCCGATTTTCAGTATTACGGGGCCATATAAACCGCCTCCACGGGACTCTTTTTCCAAATCGGCGGCCCGGAGATCGTAGGGGGCAGGCGGCCAGCCGGGGCCGGTCCGACTCTTCCAATCCTCTCGCACCTGCTGGGACGTTAAAACATTGGCCAGGGTATTGGTTACGACAATTTCCAATTCCAGCCTGTCGGTTTCAATTTTTCCGGGAATGGATAGTTCCCACGGTGACCAGGACACACTGCCGACTTCCTTCCCATTGATTCGCACTCGGGCGGCGTATTCCACCCGCCCCAGTTCCAGTTTCATCGAGGCTCCGATTTGTTCCTTCCGCATCGGAACCGTAATACGATAAACCGCATCTCCGGAAAAATCCTCGGAAAAATATTTCACCCACGAACCGAGTTCCGCCGGCTCCCATTCGTTTTGAAGCACACTACTCACCTCATAATTGCGTGTCCCGACATCAAATCTTCGAAGAATTTTCACCTGCCATCCTTGGGTAAGTTTTACGGCTGTCAACTCCTGCCATAGGCGGTTTTCTTCAGCCCAATCATATCCGAATAGCAAAAGTCTGGATTCCCCCGGTCTCAGGTGTACAGCCAGAACCGTTTCACCACGAGTTGAGCTGAGATTTTCTTCAACCGATGTAATTTTACCGCATTGTGGGTCTAATTCGCAGACAGTACCGGATTCCTGAAAATGACCCATCGTATCTATGTCCACATCACCTTCGTTCCAGAGAAAATACAAAGAACCGTTATCCATCTTACGAACCAAAATCCGCAATCCCGGACAGGGTGGCTCAAAACTGGCTAACACTCCGGGCGGCAGACTGATCTCCTCCGCAGCGTGGAACCGATGGATCCGCATTTTAGCGGATTCATCCAATATGGCCGTCAGCCGCTCACCATGATCACCGTTGGTACCCGGTAATCCTTCCAGACAGAAAATCTCCCCACCGGAACGGATAAATTCCACCAGGATTTTCGTGCTGTCTTCTTTCAGCCAGCGGCAGGGACCAAAAACAAGCGTCCGGTATTGCATCGGTCCAATGCACAACCGCCCGTCTTTCACCGTCGCCCCCTCGGACAGCACATCATCATCGACTAGGTCGAATCCGCATTGATTTTTCAGCAAAGCCCCGGCCAGACTGTCATGGCCTGTTATGACGGTTTCGATTGCCTTACAGCCCGAGTAAGCCCACAAATCCCGAACCGGATAATACAAGGCGGTCTCGATGAGCGGCTTCCCGCAACTCAACGCGTAGCCCAACCGGGCAATGTACCCATGCAATCCCGGCATTAAGTCCCACAACGGATTTACCGGTCCGAAATGGGGCCGTTCACCTCCCATCAAATGGTCCCGTGTGGACAGCGGGTAGCACCCCAGCGTCAGCAGATTAATTCCGCGAACGTACTGGTAATCGATGATCCACTTCATCTGTTCCAGTGTCAGCCCGTTACCGTACACACAAAACGATTCGCTGTGAGCCCAGGGTAGCCCCAGTTGATGTGCTGCACTCGCCGCATATAATGGAAAATGATGATTTTTCTGCATCGGCCATATCTGCCGCCAGATCACGTCGATCGACGGTACACCCGAGCGCATCACCCGTAAAATATTGCCGTTCTGCTCGATCGGGGAATCGGTCGTATGTTCGTTGTCCGGTTGCGTCAGCGGCCCCCAAATATGGTGCTCGCGGCACCATTGATGGATCGGCGTATAATAGGCATCTACAAATCGTTGTGACCAGCAATCGTAAAAATCAATTTTGATTCGTATTTCATCCGGTGTCAATTGTGCTTGGTCTTTGGCAAAAATATCCAGATGTTCTTCGATACGATAGCCGTATTTTTGCTCAAATTCCTCACCCAGGCCGGCGGTCCAGGGGACTTCCCTACAGGGCGGGCAAAACCTCCCGCCCGTTGGTTCATCGGTCCACATCAGGCGAATGGTATTTCCCAAATAATGACCGACGGCCCGGCTGTAGCCCTGATGGGTCAGTTCCAAAAACCGCTGTGTCGCCAGGGGATTAAGCCGGTCAACCGAATTTCGGCTTTCCAGCCGCCACTGGCCGTCCTCTCCCTGTTTCATCACGGCGGATTGAAATTCCGGATGGTCGCGCGTAACACGCCCGCCCGCCTGACCTGACGGCCATCCTCCCTCATCATACAGGATACACTGCATATCCAGCCGATTCGCTTCCCGAACCGCGGCTTCAATACGCTGAAAAAATTCGTCGCTCAGATAGTCCACGTCCATCTGATTGTTAGAACGATCCGGGCGAAATTCGCGGGGCATCGGCAGAATACATACGCTTCGGGCATCATGGTTCCGCATATCCTGCAATTGCTCGGTTATAACCTCGGCATGGAGCGGACCATTCCACAGCCAAAAGTAGGAGGGCCAATACAGGCTTTCCGGTGCCATAAATTCCTGCCGGGTAAATTCCATCGTATTCATCGCCCCGACTGTCGAGATAGCACCGATCAGATTACAACAAGCAAATATCAGCCACTTTCTCATTTTTATTTGTCCTTTGCTTAAACTCGGAAGTAACTGACATTTCCCATAGGATCTTTCCCGGCTACACCGCCGGTCGACATGGCTACCATTATATAGTGACCACCTGATTGTGCCTATCATTTTTTAGGATTCTTTCCGGCCAGGAATCCCCCGAAGGCTCCCTTACCCCTGGTGATAAGAGAGCCTTTCGCATTTTACGAATATCCATGGCGATTCGATGGCCTATACCATTCGTTGGAGCTGTCAGGCGGAGCAGTTTGTGCATAAACTGCCAAAGGGAAATAACTCGGCGTATTGTCAGCAAGGTCGAGGGACTTGCCGAAAACCAGGGATAAAACTACATTTTCTCATAAGTAATTATGATTGCCTGGTCTTTTGCAGGAATTTCCACCGTTAATCCCTGTTCCATCAATTTGCCACCGGCTATTTGCTCGGATTCATTTTTGTCAACGTCCACAACCGTATAGGTGGCTTTGGCAGCCAATCCCTGCAGGCAAAACCGGCCGATCTCTTTCAGGCTGTCCCGGCGCCGAAAGACCTGTACTACTCCCTGCCCTTTTTCTGGTCGATCGTACTGCCATGCCATCCAGACATCACTGGCTTGACTGTAGGGTGTCAGAGGATAAAAATCACCGTAATAATTGGGGGCAATAGTCCACCACTGGCTTATTAGGCATCGAGCAAGGTCATAATCCAGATCCCCACGGCGTAAGTCCCAGCCCATAGCCAGTGCCAGACACATCGTGCTGCGAAAATCATAGGGTTCGATTACCCGGGTGCACAAACCGTGCCAGGGTATCCACGAAGCCAGGCGATAGTTGTGGCATTGATCCCCAATCGGCTCAAAATCGATCCCCAGAATAAGAGGAGCAGAGCGGCGAAGGGTTTCCAGGTCGATTCGGTGATGGTCAAGACGCAATTGCGGATTGCGTTTTAGTAACTCATTCAGAAAAGCCAGATAACCGGCCACATGATAAATCTCACTGATTCCCTGCCGGTTATCAGCATCTTTGGCCCGCCAATAAGGCCCCCCGGTTATCATAGTATCCATTCGATGAATATCGATGCCCTGTTCCTGGAGAAGCGTGCTGAAATGAGTAGCGGCCCACTGCCAGGCTTCCGCATTGCCAAAATCAAATAGTTTGTCACCCCCTTCCGTGCCCAAGAGCCATTCCGGATGGTTTTCACTCAGCCAGGTCGGTACGGCCGTCGTGACCCGTTCTTCGTTACACCACAAAATGCTCTTGATTCCACGGGCATGAGCGTAATCGGTAATAGCTCGCAAGCCGTTCGGGAATCGCCGGGTATCCACCTCCCAGGTCCCGGTGACAGCCCAGCCGGGTATGGGAGTTTTCCCGATTTTCGTAAGGTTGGGTGGGTACCACCCGGCATCCATCCACCAGTAATCGGGCTTCAAATCCTCTTCCAGATACCGATCGATAAACATTTTCTGGTTTTCTTCCGTGGCGAAAACCATGTTTCCATACCAGTAGGCGCTGGATGCGGATAATTGCGGGGCAAGCAACTCCCCCCCCGGGTGGGGCATATTATGAGCGATCATCCACCGGCGCCAGACATTTTGGGCATTGATTCGGTTTCCGGTCCAGAATTGCAACACCACCAGCGGCGTCCGAATCTGTTCACCGGGATGCAGACTAAAATGAGTAAACGTCTGACCTCCCTTTACGAATAGACTATTCCGGGCATCACGGATAAAGTCGACTTTCAATTGTCCGGGCCAGCCCATGGCGATAATAACACCTTCTCCCAGTAGTTCCACATTGAAATAGGCAATGGGATCTTGCAGGGATTGCGACATCTCTGGTTTAAGGATCGTTTCTATGGGATGATCGGCAAACCTCCGGAGAACAAACTCACCAATTGGACCGCGTTCGATAGGCATATCCATTGCTTGAAGATTCTGGATAATCGGGGTATCGGTTATACCGTCATTCTTTAAGTAAACGGTCCATTCAACCGTGGGAAAATCATAGTATTCAATTCCTGCACAGCGGACCACCAAACCGCTGGCGGGATCCCGGTAAACAAGGGTGTGCTCGGTACGTTGCGAATCCAGCTTATTACTACTGTAATCCACCTTCCAGGACTTTAGGATTTCCCCGGATGGCTTACCATCATACACAAACGAGAACGGCGGTTCCGTAGTATCGGTGTGATAATCAGTCGGTCCCGGTGCCTGTTCGCGAGAAATGGCCGTCCTTTTGAATTTCGCGGATACCCACTGCTTGGCCCTGCTATTTTGGTCAACGACAACCGCGATGTTTACGGCAAGGCCTACGGCGGGTAGGAGTTGTTTGTTTTGAATACCAAAAAGGTTGTAGTTAACGTTGGGGAGGAGGCCCACGGTAAAATCCAGAGTATCTCCCCGTTCCATGGAGACAATGGCAGAATACTCATGTTGCGGATTTTTGCCGCATACGTCCTCGCCAATGAAACCATCCATCAGCCCGTCATAAATTTCCGTGCCGTTATGCAGGACACTGACCGGCGCTCTCCTGCCGGCATCCTCCTTGCTCCTTACCCCGGTAAACCTATACTTAACAATAACACAGCATGCTTCCGGCGCGGTCCACCGTACCACGGTTCTGGCATTGGCACCCTGCCCTCCAGGGGGCATAAGAACGATAGCGTCCGGTTCCCAGTAATAATCGATCATGGATAACGCACCCTCCGATATATTCTTACTCACGAAACCAAACGGATCCAGATAGGACGGCAAACCAGCCGCCTGCTCTGCCGCTTCCTTGCCGGTATAACCGGCCTCCACCCAGTGGTCGGGATAGGGCAGTTCACCGGGGGGCGGCAGTAATTCCAACATTTTGGATTCATCCCCACGTCGCATGGTCCAGGCTCTGGCCGATCCAAACCAGCCGGGCGCCCAGAAGCCCTTGATTTCACTGTCCTTTTGCGTACCCCATAACAGATCGTACAGGTGCAGATCGCCCCCGGGCGCATCGGTCCAGCCGAATGACCATGGTCCACTGGGATTGGCCTCTAGGGAAAAATCGGCGGCCAGGTCCCACACCTGCCCTTTGGTCGTGGCCTCGGTCATGAACCAGAAACCGGTTATCATCAATAGAAATTGAATCATTCGGTGAATTTCAAATGATGTTTTTATGGTTCGGAAAAACATAATAGGAGTCTCCTTTGGGCTGCATCTACGATAAAAGACTCTTTTGCTCCAGAAATACGCTGTTGACAATAAACCAATGTTTCTTCAGATTGTATTGATCGGGTAGGCCGACACCTTCTGGGAAAGTCATAGTTTTGAGCTTTATTCTTATATCCCGGTTTGGTAGCCGGCAACAATAATTACCGTTCCCGTCAATCCTGTCAGTTCGATTACCTCTTTATCCGGATTAAATCCGGTCCAGGGTTGGCCGTTAATCATCACACGCTGGATCGGTATGGCCCGGGGATGGCGGAATCGCATCATTATGCTCGTGACTGGACTGCGATTGGGTATTTCTATTGTTGCGGTGATTTTCCCGTTATTTACGTCGGAGACAATCTCGTAGGTGACCGCACCAAAATGGGTTGGTGCATTTCTTACGGAGATTTTTTTATCCTGTTCCAGCCATACCCGGGGGGTAGCACGCGCCAGCCACAACAAACCGCCCTCCTCCATAACCAGCATGTTTCGGAAACGCTCCAGGAAACAGGACTCCTCAAAGATTTTGTCGGGCGGTCCGCCTATGGTGTGTTCGCGAAAACTGTATTCGCCTGGCATAATGTCCACGGCATACTGATTGAGCATCGAGCGAATGAAGTTCGGGATATCGTCCGCCTCTAAATGAATGTTGGGATTACGTTCAAATCCGCATTGATACTGCCAACTGGCATGCGCAAACCAATGTTTCTCGGGGTCGTAATTGGTAGTCCGCGCATTCACTTTCATGTTCTCCAGGAGAAGTCGGTCCTCCAGGACATCCAGGAATCCCTGGACTCGAGGATCGCTCAGCGACAGAAGGCCGCTGGGGTCGATCAAGGGCGTGGTTACCAGCCCGGCATCCCAGTAAATTGCACTCACGTGTCCCTGGCAGCGTCGCCAGCCCCAGGCACTGGAGGCAAAACCACGAACGTAGGGTGAATGGGGGATGAATGAGTGGTAGGTTCCATCCCGCACGGGTGTCACGGGAGTAAGGGCTATGGAGCGGTCCAACGCTGCAACAAGATCCTGGCGGTAGGCCTCCGCCTCAGCATGCATCCTGGCGCCTTCGCTCGGATCGATCAGCGTTAGCAGTTCCGCCATTTGTTTGACGGCCAGCCAGTAGTAGGCATTCATAAGGTAGAATTGGGCGAACATAACATTGGCATCGGTAGTGCCGCACATGGCGGGTTGAAGGCCCTTACACCAGAGACGCTGTCCGCCGGGAATGATCGACGCCAGCAACTGACGTTGACGCAGAATCCACTCGGCATTCGCCTTCATACGCGGAGCGTTGGACTTGAGCCACTCTATATCTCCGGTCAGGCGGAAGTGCTCATTCATGGCATGCATGATCATACCGGGCCCTGCCGGATGTATCCCATCCATGTGACCACCCACGCCATCCGGTCCTTCCGCATGGGTAAAGCAGCCCCTGCCATCGGAAAAATACCCCAGCGGCCGATCGGGCGGAGCCAACTGCTGGTGTCCTCCTTGACCAGGAACAATCCGAGGCTCCATCGGTAACAATAGCCACTGATCCAGACCATCGGCAGCCTCTTTGTGCCTGCCCTGAAAATCCAGGGTGCGGAGAATCTGAAAGGTCTCGGCGGCCAGAACACCGAAGGGGTAGTCGTTGAAATACCACTTTCCGTCTGGATCCTGGACCGATCGCCGCAGAATGTGCCATGCGCCCAGCTTCCATTGGGCGGTCAGTCGCTCGCAGGGCACCTCGACCTGCATGGTCGGCTCCAACGGCGGTTTGGGATGCGGTGGTAACGGATTCTCTCCCTGCATAGCTGTGACGGCCTCCTGCCAGGTCTGTTCAGGATGTTCTCGAACCCGCTGTCGAATGGTCTTGAGTCCCTTACCTTGGAGTTCCTTCAGAAAATCTTTCGCGGTCGCCGCCGCCGACTCCATGGGGAAAGGCGCCTCCGATGGGACGGAGGGTCGCGTCCCTGCTGTGGCCCGGACGAAGAAACCGTACTCTGGCGCCAGGATCGGCCCCAATTCCAAATCAGATACCAGGAAGGAGAAACTTCCGGATGTAGTCCAAATTGTCACAATCGAACGGGCGATATCCTCCTCCTGACATCGGTCTGGCCACACGCGGCGCCAAACAGAACTGCCCATATACAGCACGCTCAATTGCACGCCCCGGCGGGCAGTTTCCTTGCCATCGGACTGCCAGGCATCCGGAGCAGTCATGACCGTACCCGGGCTGCCGTCCAGCGGCCTTACATTAGCAAGGATCGCGTCATACCCTTCGATACGGCCGCTATAATCAAGAGCGGCTGTCGAGTCCTCGAAACCCCACTCGATCTCCAGGTCCATCTTTTTCCAGACATCCTGGACAAAGGCTCGAACCGTGGGGACAGCATAAGTCGATGCCTCTTTTTCGTCGCATACACTCACCACCACGCCCCACGAGTCCACGGGAATGGTATAGGCATACGTAAGGCCGTCGGCCGAAACTTCCGGCTTGCCCGCATCCTGGATGGTCAAGGGATTCCACCAGGTGTGGGGCAAATCATCCGTGGCATCAAAGTAGGTCAGAGTTACCTCGTTCGGCAATGGCCTACCCTTAGCATCGGCAGGCCATGACAGATCGATACGACGTACCCTTCGCACCTCTTCCCACAACAGGCCGCAGAGAACCTTCTTCACCGCAAGATGGTTCACATCCACCGGCTGGTCGAAAGGAAGCTTGGCATGATGTAGGAGCAAAATCCAGGTCTCCGGTGGGTTCGCATCTGCTGGACGATCGACCCGATACAAATATGCACTTGGTGCAATATCCACCGACTGGCCTACCAGGGTATCCATATTTACACTTCTCGTGGTTTTTTCCATTTGCCGGCTTGCCAGATTCACCGCTAATTCACCGGCCTTCGCAGTACCCCCTATGGTCAGCAGTAACGAACAAATAAATAACCGCATAAGGGCATGGATACTTTTGCCATCACTCTGCTTGATGATTTCGAAACAGGTCGCCACTAAAATTTCCTCCGTTCAAATTACTGTTCGTAGAGAAGGTATTTTATGAATCTCCACAAAACTATAATTCTATACGAATTTAAAACTCCTGGTAATTTAATATCGATTACAACTCCTTCGCCAGTCAGCTTTTTAGATACTTGATGATAATTACAGTTGTATTATTGAATAAAAGCAGTTGGATAGAAACGCCAATTTGGGCAAAAATTTCGCCAAATTAGGTAATATCAAGAATGGGTATCCCGGAGGGGACAAATATTAGAATTCTATATACTCTTTGATAACAGATAGTTATAAGGAGATCGGATGAAATACGATGGCTGGCTTTATTTTGCTTTGGTAGTATCTGTGAACTATGAAACAGAAAATCTGGCTCACCCTCGTCACTTACCGTCTCGATATTGGGATCAGATCATACAGGCGGCGGTGACCAGCTCTATGGAGAGTAACCGGGTGTATGGCTATCGGAAGGTGTACCACGATTTGCTGGCGGCCGGCTGGCACTGCTGTGATCAGACCATCCGCCGGATTATGGCAGATTTAGGGTTAGCCGCCGAAGGGCAGGTAGAAGTTCTCAAATTGCAACTGTTGGGCGCCCTCTTGGCGATACATCCGGTTTCTCCTGCTGCAAGTGATTTTGTCTGTTTTCCGCAAAATCCATTCGTTTGCCACAGGATAAATAAGATATATCTCATTGTCAATAAAGAAATTATAATTTTCTCGGCAAACCCTACTTATGGATTTATATATTTTTCTTTTAAGTACTGCTCCACAGAACTCCTCTGTGTATCATTAACGGAAGGATACACGATAATCTCCGCTATATCACCCCGAAAGAAAAAGGTACTGATATCCAATTGACCCAGGGCACCCACGGAAACGGCATTGGTGGTGTGATAGGCAATCGCCGGTATGGGCGTACTCCCCAAAGGACTCCCATCACTGTAAATCCTCTTAAACTTGGTAGTACCGCTGATCTGGGTGGTAATATAATGCATCCCGGCAGAAGGCCCGCTGATCAGCCAGTCGCTGTAGGAGGCGGAAGTCCCGGCAGAGGTAAAAGCCCGGGTGGAACCCCCCTCCATATCCAGGTGATACCCGTATCCCCAGTTGACCGCGTTGCTGTAATTGCTGAAATAGCCGCGCCGTTCCGTACCGGTTTGCTGCACCACCGCGTAAACCGTCAAATCCTGCAAATTCAGGGATCCGCCGTACAAAATCGAGAAAAAACCGTCCCTGTTGAACCGGATGACATCGTGGGGACCGTTTCCGAAGGTTCGGGTGGTATGGTACATGGTCCCTTTCACGCGGGAGGCATGATGCAGATGGCCGGACTGATCCTTCCAGGTAGCCACCCCCGTGGCATCCGAGATGACTCCGCTATCGGCTTTCAGCCAGAGCACGCAGCCGGGTGGAATTCTGTCCTGATTTTCCCCGCCGGAGCTACTGAGGTTTTCACATCCCAGCCCCGCCGGATCCGTACATTTGAGCCAGTCCTGCACAAAAACAATCAAGTCTTCGAAACTGGCGACAAACGCAGGATAATCCTGGAGATTGACATAGCAATTCTGATTCATATCGGTGTCATAATATCCCCAATCCCCGCATTCCGGTCGCTGATACATCGGCAGCAGGATACCCGCAGGATCAATATGGGTAATGGTATTGCCGCGCCAGCGTTCCGTGTACCGGATACCGTTGATGGTCTCGCGAACTTCCGCGATTCGCAGCGGATAGATTACTGTCAATTGATCACCCGTGCTTACCGAATCAAACACAACGTATTTTCCGGTCGTATCCCAGACAACCGGCCATTCGAGCCGGTTTTTGTACGCCTGAACGTCGCCAGGCGAAACCCAGGCCGGGATGCGTACCAGAACCTTCTCGGCGGTCTTGACCAGAATATTCACTTCGCCGCGCCGGGGCAAAGATGAGATTACAGTAAGCAGGGGACTGTCGCGATTGACGGCCAGATTGACCCGGGCTTGCGATTCATCACCCGTTACCGTATGCTTCCAGATCGCATGAGCGCCCCGAACGGTAGCGCTGGCACAGCAGCCCATCATGTGCATGGCCGGCAGACCGGACCCGCCGGGCAGATCTGTCGCCAGATGATTGATCTTATCGGGAAAACCGCAATGCCCCATCTGCTGGCCGGTGAGCCGGTCGGCATCCAGCAGGGCCTGCTGATATTGCTCTTCCACTTCCAGGGCCTTCTGTTCCGCGGTAGCGCCGGGCATTTCGTTCTGGACCTTGATGGTAATATTCTGACGAAGCACCTGCTGGTATTCCGGAGAGACCTGGAAGGTCCCTTCGATCAGTTGTCCCGTAAAAAACCGTTCCGCCGTATCATAATAGTCCACCAGGTAGGCCAGATTCGGATCGGCTAATCCCGCTTCCGCCAGCGCCACGGCAATTTCCAGGGCATCTCCCGTGCAGCAGCCTTCGCAATCGGGTAGGCCGGGCCAGCCCATCGTTCGCTGCAGCCATTCCGGCAGCCAGCCGGTCCAACTGCCCGCATCCGGATTGCGGCTGGCGTCGAAAAGAAATTCAAAAATATTTTGCGCCCGGGTAATAAAAGCCACGCCCGCCTCCCGCTGGCCCGCCCGAATCAACTGGCCCCCCAGATGCGCCAGACCGGGCACAATGAAAGTGTGGGCATGTACATGCCAGGCCCCCGAATAATTGGCCGAATCCGTGCCGCCGAAGGAACCGTCGGTTTTGAACGCCCCGTCGTTGCCGTTGGCCTGGGTATAACAGCTTCGATTGGCCAGCCGCACGGCGAACGCCAGGGTATCCGGCTCCTGATTTACCTCGTACCATTCAGAAAAAGCCCGGGCATTCCAGCCGGTAATATAACAGAGCCACCCCGTAAAGAGGTACCCGCAATCCCCCGTCGGGCATTCGGAGGCGGGGCAATACGGCCCGCAGACATTGTAGGCATTCCAGCAATAGGTGGCGGTCGGCCGGCCGTCCTGCGTATAGGGATGGGCGAACAGCTCCAGGCTGTTTAAAATGTTCAGGGACCAGTCGCGATAGAAGGTTTCGCCGGTCACTTCATACAACATTCTCATGTTCCGGCACCCCATCCCCTCGGCCAGGGGACAGGATTTCTGGGTAGTGTCCGGCCGCCCGTCCAGCCAGGACAGCCAGGTATTCAGGCAGCTATCCGGCCCCTGGTCCGTTACGTCCAGCAGATACAGTAGGGTACCTGCCTCCGCCGGGTCGTTTTCCTTTTCCGCTCCGAGCATTTCATGGAGTTTGGCATGGACCCCCATCGTCCGCATCCCCACATCACTGCCATCGACTACATGATGTTTTAACGAAGGCCAGGGCAAGGCCCGACAATCAAAGAAAAACCGCAGAGCGTTCGGATCCAGATCCGGCCACGCTTCCGGATTCTTCTGCACATACCCCCGCCACGCCAGCCGCGCGATATCTACCGGGTCCAGGGCCAGACGGCCCACTTCGGAGGGGACAAGGGTTGTATCATTTTCCGTCACAAACTCCGGGGGAAAAGAAAGAGTTTGGAGTGTACTCACCTCCCGGGGCGCTGTGGCAAATGCCATTTGGTATAGGCCGCATGACGTCAACAGAATACATAGAATGGTCGGAGAAATAATTCGTTGGAAAGAATTCATAGAAATATTTCCTTTCTTGACGGAACCGCCAAAAGTCGATATTGACTTCCAAAAGCAGCTCTGGCTCCCCAATAACAAGGGGACGACAAGCTTTTGACGCTGGCGTCTTTCTTCGTCATCAATTGAGTTCCAATATAATACAGGATCAAAGTCTTTGATAGATAATTATGGCCGAATCCGGTTGTGCCGGAAGACTGATTTCCAGACCGGTATTCATTAACGCAGCACCCGATTCCGTGGTAGTTCCTGAATGATCGAGATCGGTCAGCGTATAAATGGCTGCGGGATTCAAGCCTTTTAAATGCAAGCTCATGGCGCTTGCGGTGCTGCCGGATCGTCGAAATGCCTGAACCATGCCCTGGCCCAGATCCGGGCGGTCGAACTGCCAGGCCATCCAGTCGCCGGCTTCGACGCTGTAATCGGTAAGAGGATAAAAATCTCCGGAATAGTAAGGTTTGATGGATTGGTATTCATTGAGAATCTTAGTAGCGGGAACCCACATTTCGGGTCTGTTGAAGAAATCGAAGACTGCTACGAAACTCGTCCCCATACCGCTGCGGCAATCGTAAGGATTCAGAGAAATCGAACCGATACCATGCAGCGGAATCCAGAGCGACAGGGCATAGGTCATCGCCTGCTCGCCGACCGGTTCCCACAGATAATCGCTGGGGGTAAGGGACACCGAGCGGCGAACCATTTCCAGGTCCAGACGGCGGCCGCCGCCGGCACAATTGTCGATCAACAGGTTGGGATTTTCCCGCATCAGCGTATCCAGATACTCATACCATCCCATGATATGTTTGATTTCCCGCATACCCTGCCGGTCCCAAGGCTCGTTATGTCGCCAGTAATAGAGCGGGTCCATATTGAGATCGATGCGGTAGATGTCAATGCCAACCTCCTGGATCATGCGGGAGAATTTGTCTTTCGCCCACGCCAGAGCATCGAGATTGCCGAAATCCACCAGATAGAACGGATCCTCATACTCCAGGCCGGGCGGCAGCGGATCGTGCCCAAGCAGCCACTCCGGATGTTGATTATAAATCCAGGTGCCCTGCACCGCCCGTTCCACTTCGAACCAAAGCAGAAACTTCAGGCCGCGGGCATGAGCGGCATCAGCAACCGGTTTCAGGCCGTTCGGATAACGAACCGGATCGGCCTCCCAGGTGCCGACAAAATTCCAGGGAGCCACGTTGGGAATGCTCATGCAGGCATACCAGCCGGCATCAATCCACCAGGTATCTACCGGCGGTAATTGGTCGGCCACATGGGTAATCCCCTGGATCATATTGGCGGCGGTCGAATCGCAAAAACCAATCGTACCGTGGGGCGAAGCGGCCACCGGAGGATTCGCGAGTATTCCGCCGGGAGTGGGGGAGTAGTGGTCCAGCAGCAACCGCCGGAACCGATTGTGGCCGCGGATCGTATCGCCGCCCGACCAGAACAGCAGCAGCAGCGACGGCGTGCGAATTTCCTCGCCCGGATGCAGTTTCAAATGGGTCAATTCCATACCGGCTTTTACCTGTAAAGTTGTATTGCTGGTTTTGGTAAACGCCGCCGCCCATTGGCCGCTCCAGCCGACAGCCATCATAACACCGTTCTTGTCAGGCTTGGAAAGATTGAAATAGGGCATCGTACCGGTGGAATTGGCACGATCCGTTTCAGGCGGCAACATCAGGGCCGAAGAAGAACGACCTCCGGATGAACCTAACCGCAGCGTCTCATCGAGATTCAGAACTACATTTTCCGGCTTGAAATCGGTGATCAATTGGTTGCAGCCGCGTGAATACCGCAACAAAAATTCACCCGTACCCGTGCGAGCCAGAAACGGGGCATCGAGAACCTGAATGTTTTCCAGAATGGCAGTATCCTGTTCTGAGGTATTGGAAAAATACACTACCCACTCCACGGCGGGATAATCCTGATACTCGGTCGCTTCACAACGGATCGAAAGGCCGGTCCGGGGATCCGAATAGTTCAGCGTCCATCGGATTCGCTGCATATCTAATTTTTCGCAGGTCTTGCTGAAAGACCACGTATTCAAAATATCCCGTGACGAAATCCCCTGATAGGTAAACGAAAAGGCAGGAACAGGACGCGCATCACTGAAATGTTCCGCCACCCACAGATGGGTGTCGTTTTGTTCTATTTCCTTCAGAATCTCGCCAGACTCACCACAAGGAGAATGGGAGGGATCGGTACATCGAAGCCACTGTTCCGCCAGCAGCAGAAAATCCTGCATGTCCACGAAACAGTCGTGGTTCAGATCCCCATCATAATAGCCCCAATTCCCGCAATGGGAAACGGGGGCATTGTACTTCGCAAGCAGATATGCCTCCACCTGACTCTGCTGCGTTGCGTCCACCCATGGATATGCGATCAGTTCCGCCAGAGGACCGTTGAGGGTAAATAAATTCAGCCCCATCAAAGAGCCAATACAGGCGATACAGGTAGCGTGGTATTGGAGATCGGGAACCGATTCGCTGCTGAGCGGGACACCATCGTAATACACACTTTTGCTGTGATTCGTTCTGCTGATGGTTACAGTTATGATATGCATAGAATCCGGGCCGGGTACTGCCGCTGACCACGGATCGTTGTATCCCGCCTGTCTTCCGGAAAATGTACCATAATGAATCTTGCGGCCCGGTGTTGTACCCAGACAAAATCCGTATCCCCACC
The DNA here is from genome assembly GCA_964580995.1 of uncultured Pirellulales bacterium. GTDB lineage: Bacteria > Planctomycetota > Phycisphaerae > Sedimentisphaerales > SM23-30 > JAKJEP01. The sequence goes on along the minus strand of CAZOMV010000081.1, from coordinate 8,550 downwards.
CAACAACATTACTGTAAATATTAAAGTATTCGCAGCGATTCCATTCATTTACTTCCGGCGCCACATCAATAACTGCAAACACGGTTAAATCCGGTACCATCAGGGTTTCCGCGTCCGCCAGTTCCAGCCAGCCATCCCCGTGAAAATCAATGACCGGCTTAGCGCCTCCGGGAAAGGGATATAATGACCGTTCCATAGTCCCTTGTATCCGTGTGGCGTCATGGCCGTTGGGAGACTGGTCCTGCCAGACCTGCACAACCTGGTTTTCGTCCGTAACTACTCCGGCATCCGCCTGGAGCCAGAGCAATTCACCAGCCGGGATTTGCATACCCGCTGTTGCAGCCAGAAGTAGTACGGACATTAAAGATAACATGATTCTAACTTTGGTTGGAATGTACCGGTTCTCACTCAGGGCTATGCCATAACCAGTTTGCGGCGAAAAACGCGAAATCCAGGCTGTTGACAATCCCGTCATTATTGAAATCGGGCGGGTCTGCTTTGCTGATGGTCTTCTGCGCTTGCGCCGTGACCAGAGCACCGATCAGTCCCTGGCCATACTGGGATGGATGCGCGCCGTCATAGGCCAGGATGGATGCGGTTCCCGGATGGGGGAATGCGGGAACCAGCGGTGCCAGATCGATTAAATATACATTTCGATCACCGCCCGCATTGCTGGCCGCCACAATGGCCCGCACATCCGCCGCGTGCCAGTTATCGCCAAAGTGCGACGTCATACAGAAAATCCGGGCATGGGGACATGCCTGCCGCATTTCCGTCAGCCAGGTGTTATAATCCTCTATAAAATCCTGGGAAGAAATACCCGAATCATTCGTGCCCATGGCGCAGAAAACATAATCGGGTTCGGGCAGCAGGTACCCGCCTGTCAGCCGGGAAGTGGTTGAATCGTAGTGGTCCCACGTCTGCACCAAGGGCGGCACCGACAGCGAGGGATTCGACATCCCCTGGCCGCCGGTTCCCAGTTGGCCGTATTCGCAATCCAATGCCAGACTGGCCATCGAAAGCCAGGAGCCGCGGGCATTGTTGACGCCGAGGATTTGCCAGGAAGTGAACAGGCCATCCACTCCCACTCCCTCCAGCACAGAATCACCATACGCAATCGCAAGTTTGGGCCGGGTGTTGCGGCGTAAGAATAAGCCGCCCGCATCCAAATCGATTCCGGCAATGCGTAAATGCGCGGTCGAGGCCGTCCAGCGATTTTGGGCCAGATCGGCCGCCCGGAAATAGAGTTCCAGCGTATGCTGGGAGCCGCTGTTGAGACCGCTGGCCAGCGGCAAGGTATAAACCGAACCGGTGGTACTAAGCTGCACAATCGTGAATGGTTTATTATCGACGGAGTATTCCACTACAGGCATCGAGGATGCTGGGCAGCCATTGTTGGCAGTCCCGTCAACAATCAGGCCGACCGTGGTTGTACCTTGAAAAAACGATTTGAGATAGGCACCGGGCATAGTCGCTTCGGCACGGAAGGTTTCCCCTTCGCCGCTGCATTTCCATACATACGGCGCCAGCCCCACCGCATCGATGCCCGTCACCACATGCGGGAACCCATATGTATCCCGCAGATAATCTTGAATCTCCGTTTCCTGGGCTTCATCCAGGGCCGTGTTAAATACCAGGATATCCCCCATCTGACCGGCCCAGCGTTCATACGTGCCGCCACCATAGGGATTATCGGCAGTCCCGCCGTTTCCCTGTGCGTGACAGGCAATGGTAAACGGTGCATCCTTGCTCGGATCCACCGCATCCGTGCCGGCCGTGGCATTACGCGGAACCGTCATGGTATTGGACCACTGCATACCGGAACCAAAATCCTGGCCAATCTGGCAGGTTGTGCCGTCACCGGAAAATTTCAGTTCGATCACACCCCAGCCGGAGGAACCGTCAGGCAAAACCGGAACGGTCAGATTCGACTGATACACCGCATTTCCGCCATAGGTAACCAGACCCAGGTGCGAGCCGCTGCTATAGGGAGCAGTCGCCAGAAAGACACTCAGATTATACGGAGCGCCCGACGGCCCGCGGATACCGGCGATGGTCTGATTCGAATGCGGTCCCAGACCGCCATTGACCGTAGCACAATTACACACCACAAACATAGTCAGATTGCCGCCCAGCATAAGAGGATTGCTGCCGGGCGTATTATTGCTGCGCTGATAGAGCCGGTCAGACCAATGCCCGTCGGCAAAACCGGCATCTTTTACCACCGGGTCAAAGGCCTGCCGGAAATTCACCACGGGAAATGTTTTTCCATTATTGGTAGCGGGAACGGTTTGCGGAATATGATTGACCGGGTCCGTAAGAACTTCACCCGCCCCCTGGCCGCCCAGCACGGTACCATGCGAGCTGGCATCGGTCCAGATCCCCGTACCTTGGTTATAACCAGCGGGCCTGAGCCACAATGCCAGCGCCGGATCGGCCGGATTCGGGGTCCCGCCGCATACTTCCACTCCCAGTCCCGCCATCAGGAAAAAACACCATATCGTAAGGATAACTTTGATATTCGCTTTCATGTTTTTTCTTCCTTGCTGTATTTTCAGTATTAGTTAGAAGGTTTCAATTCGTTGGTAAGTAATCCACAGTATCTGGTCGGTTTTCCCCATTCTCAAGGTTAAACCTTTTTCGAGGAGTTCCCGGCCTGTAACGATAGTTTTATCATTTGCGGAGTCCAAGCCCAGGCTGGAAAGGGGCAGGGGGACAAGGTTGGACAGCATGTTCATGGAACCTGGACCCCAGACACTTGCGGGAGCTAGGGTACCGGCGTATGCATTCATTTGGTAACTGGTTGCGGGATCAAGGCTGCGTAATTGGAGTACCGTAGTGTCTGGTCGGCTTTCTGTTCGTTGGATAATCTGGATGATCCCCTGGTTTTTTTGCGGCAGGTGGAACTGACAGGCAGTCCAGTCAAGATGGGCGGTTGGATCAGTTAAAGGGAAGCACTGGCAGGGATTGGGTTCCTGATTCAGGATGGATTTCTGGTAGGCGGGTTCCAGTCCGGTACAAGCCTGCATAACTTCGATGAATTCCTGCGGGGGGTATTCCTCCTTGAAAAAGAGATTGTCAATCCAGATGTTTTGGGTCTGGGCATCAGGGTAATTAAAGATAAGGGGGCCAGCGGCTAGATTCTGGTAGAGTACATTGCTCTCATAGCGGCAACCTGAGTTATTGCTATCCAGATAAATACCGGCACTGGGGGGGTGGACGCCCCATTTCTCATGGTAAGGATTGCCTTGTGTGTCATGGATCAGGTTTCCGCGAATGAGGGTGCCATTGCCATGATTGGCAAAAGTGACATACATACCGGCCCCATCAATCGTCACTTTCATCGCATGGTAAATATGGTTGAATTCGATGGTGTTGTCGCGGGCGAAGGGTAGTTCGGGATCCTGGCTGCCGGCAACGCCCATGCCGAAATAAGCGGTGTCATGAATCAGGTTGTGGGCGACTTGTGCGTTCTGTGTGGCGAACAGAAGAATGCCAACCGCTCCATAGTAATCCATGCCGCAATGATGGACATAGTTATTGGCGATTCGATACCCCTGGTATTCGCCAGGTTTTGGCGGTGGAGCGGCGTAGAGAAAACCTCCTCCGACGTTGGGGTAACCGGCGGTGATACCACCACCACCAAGATCAAAAATGTCATTTCCTTCTATGATAATATTCGCTGTGCCGTTGCGGAGACACAAGCCCATTCCGCCGACGTGGGAAATCCCTCCATTTGTAAAACTGCAGGACCGGGCGTATTCGAATTCAACAGCAGCTTCGATGGGGCGATGACCGGGATTGGGATCACCGTCAACAGCCACATTGCAGCAGAACATGGGCATGTACCCCCAGGGTGGTAAAGGCCAGTCTAGGTACCGGACCTGCAGTTCTTTAAAATGCAGGTTTCGAACGGGCTGCTGGGGAGTGCCGATGATCGCCAGAAGCGTTTTCTGTGCAACAGGAGCGATCACCTCCGCGCTGGTAAGGTCTTCACCGGCGCAGGGCCAGTAGGTAAGAACTCCGGTCTGGCGGTCCAGATACCATTCGCCGGGCTGATCCAGCATCTCCAGGGCATTTTCTAAATAGCAGGGTTTACCTGCAAATGGGATGCTAAGGTACCAATCGTTGATAAAAGCCCGTGGATTCCACCGGTGGGGCGGAGCCAGGGTAAAGGTCTGATCTATTTCGTTGATGGTTCTCAGGCGTTTCCGCCCGCTTTCGTTGTTCTGCATGTAAATCAGTTCAATATCATTAGGATGGCGATACCCCTGAATAGATCCAGTTATGCTCACGGTAATAGGCTCGTTTTTCTGGGGTGGAGATTCTTTGGTCGCTGTGGAAGTCTTGATAGTCCACCAGGGCATTTTATCGTCCGTGTTGGGTGTTCTTGCCCGAATCGCGCGGCGGCCATTGACAAAAAGCTGCCGGAAATACCAGTTTCGTGCTTTGACTTCGGGGAATTCGGTAGTCCAGATTTCGGATGGGCCTTTTTTCCAGCCGGTGATTTTTTGGCCGCCGCTGAGTACAACTTTTTCACCGGGAAAGGCGGCATAGGTGATCGGGTAATTTTCTGTTCCGGAATCTTCAGGTCCGAAGGTTACACTTTCCCGTAAAGTGTAAAGACCGCCACGGAGCAGGACGGTAACCGGATGCTTTAGATCGGCATTGGCTTTCTGTGCACGTACTGCATCCCGGGCGCGGGGGATGGTGGCAAAGGGGCCATCGGTCCCGGAGTTGTTGGGCTGGGCAAGTTTTCCGGACCAGGAGTCATTACCATTGACAGCCACGTAGAAATCGGGTTCCAAATTTTGTGCCAAAACCACAAAGGGTACGGCCAGTTCCAAGACGATAGATACCAGGATGGTTTTTTTTGACAACTTCATCGGGCAATTCATTGTTTATTGTCCTTTTACTAAAAACGCCCTTGCCCAAACAGTTCCACTCGCAATATTAATTCTTCTCTATTTTGCAAAACCTTAGTAATAATATACAAATATAAAAAATTGGGCAGGTATTACTACCTGCCCCATGTAGTGTTCACTTCTTCGGAGGGGAAATGAAGTGAAATACCTTTTATTTTTTACGCCGAATCAGGGCCAAGCCGCCCAGCCCCAGCAACGTCAGGGTCATCGGTTCCGGGATGAAATACTTGTTCATCAGATATGCTTCACAGCCCGCGATCTCCTGCGCATCGGTTCCCGGCAGCACGATGATCTCCGCAATATCGCCGCGGAAGAAAAAGTAATCGATGTCCAGTTGCCCCAGGGTACCAATGGACGCCGTTTCGGCATCATAATAAGATATACCCGGCACCGCCACCGGACCACCCAAAAGGGATCCATCCGCATAGATATTCTTGGTTCCCAGGGTGGAACTGATGGTTGTTGTGAGCAAATGCATCCCCGCTCCCGGTCCGGCTGTCCACCAGTCACTAATGGTGGTATCGGTACCCGCGGAGGTGAATGCCCGTGTTCCAGCCCCTTCCATATCCAGGTTCACGCCATAGCCCCAGTTTACTGCATTACTATAGGTGCTGAAATATACTCGACGCTCAGCCAGGGTCTGTTCCACCACTGCACAAACCGTCAGATCCGCCAGTTTCAGGGATGCCGTATCCAGAGAGAAAAAACCGTCCTTGTTGAACCGAATCACATTCTTCTCACCCAGGGGGAACGTTCGGGTCGCAGCCTGCATCGTGCCTTTAACACGAATCGCATCATTCCCCGTGGCGGATTGGTCTTCCCAAGTGGCCACTCCCTGCGCATCGCTGATTACCCCGGCATCCGCCTTCAGCCAGAGTACCGGAGCCGCACCGGCAGAGATTACAAATCCAACGCTTACTAAAAGTACCGCTGCTAAACAAATTACTGAATTTTTCATCTTTCACTCCTCAAATACAAATTCCTTCTTTACCTCTACTCAACATAACTCAACTTGTAATCTACGTGTTCCAAAACCTTTTTCGTTATACCTCCTTTCCAAATGAATCTTCCGGGCCAGCCTGGTAAACCGGCCCGGAAGAAATCCATTACCGGCTCCTACGGATTGATTAAATTGACGCACCCTTCACCCTGCGGATCGGTACATTCCAGCCACGCCTGCACAAAAATGGCAAAATCAGCCAGGTTCACATAACAATCCTGATTCAAATCCTGCTGGAAATAGCCCCAATCCGGACACATCGGAACAAATCCATATTTCCGGATAAGGTACTCCTCCACCGTACTCCGAAGAGTCGCATCCACCGCGTTATACACAATCAATTCGGCAATATCGCCGCGGAAGAAGAAATAATCGATGTCCAGTTGTCCCAGGGTACCAACCGATGCCGTCTCGGTACTATAATAGGATATACCTGGTACAGCGACAGGTCCGCCCAAAAGTGTCCCATCCACAAAAATACTCTTGGAACCGAGGGTAGAACTGATGGTGGTGGTAATCATATGCATCCCCGGCCCCGGCCCGGCTATCCACCAGTCACTAATGGTCTCTTGCGAACCCGCCGAGGTAAACGCTCGCGTACCGGAACCTTCCATATCCAGATTCACACCATATCCCCAGTTCACCGCATTGCTATAAGTACTGAAATACACCCGGCGCTCCGCCAGGGTTTGTTCCACCACGGCAAATACCGTCAGATCCGGCACTTGGAAGGGAGCGGTATTCAGTTTAAAGAAACCATCCTTGCTGAATCGGACTACATTTTGCTCACCGGTTACAAAGGTTTTCGTCGCAAGCTGCATGGTGCCCTTGACACGAGTTGCATCATTGCCGCTCATCGACTGATCTTTCCATAGCAAGACCGCATCCCCCAGTCCCGCGGCAACCAGATTCGGATCTTCGGAATTCGAGGCCGCCATGACGCCCGCATCCGCCTTCAGCCACAAGAGCAGCGTCATATTGGGATCGTTGGGTTCAGGAATCTGCCCCTGGACCGCCGCCGTAAAAAATAAACCAACAACCACCATTGCCACAAACACACCTTTCCAATTCATAGGGTTCTCTCCTTTCACAAAAATAGAATTCTTTACCTGCATTCCTGGTAACGACTACGAAACCAATCTGCTTGTTTTATTGGATGAATGACTGGTTCTTTTCTCTCTGGTTGTATCCGAGCTTTTTCGATCTCTTCAAATGACATTTTGACACTTGCTAGCAATTCTTGTCTCATTATCGAATAATACTTGGCGGAGATGAACGCCATTTCCGGCAAAAATATCGCCATATCAGGCACTGCTAAGAAATTTTTTGGTTTTACCAGATTCGGATTATTTTTGACGGAACCGCCAAAAGTCGATATCGACATCCAAAAACGCACTCTGGCTCCCCAATAACAAGGGATCGAAGATCTTTTGACGCTGGCGTCATTATTGACTACATTCCTTTTCCAACAAACGAATAACAATCGCCAGACACCTCGTGCTGCGAAAAGCATATGGTTCGATTACTCGGGTGCACAAACCGTGCCAGGTAATCGACCACCTGGACCGGGTTGGTTTTACTGGTGGGAACCAGATCGGTAATCAGGCGGCGGAGCCGGATCAAATTCTTGTGTTTTTCATCTGGTCGAGTAGGTCGGGTGGGTCGGGTTGAAAGTAAAAATTCCTTCCACCTTGTTCGCCCTGTGCCAGCGACCCGCGGGAGCGTCATATTCCCTTCGCGCCCGCGGCGTTCTGCCGTCTGCTAAGACTGGTAGGGTCTGCTCCGCCTACCATCTTCGTCTATCCCGTCACCATTTAAATATTCTCTTTCCTCTGTACTACTATCCTTCAACTTCTTGTTTTTCTGCGTGATTTATGTTTTACATTCGTTTCATGTTTATGTTTACAGGAAGTTACGCAGCGATTTTCCGCCGCGAACTTTCGCTCCGTACGGACGCCCGGAAGGAATACCAATCGTAAAAAAACGGTTCAACCCGGCCAGATGAAGAACAGGAGACCATCCAGCCGGTTTGTGGTTAATCATTCGATCCGTTAATCCGTCGGCGGGGAAAGCGTACCGGTTTGCCCCTGCCGCATTTACCCACAACGAAGCGACTGACAGGAGCGTCAATTATTATCAGCGGCTGGTACGCACGAGTTTTATCACAACGAAGCGCCTAACAGAAGCGTCATAGAGTAAAATGTCATCTAAAGAGAAAAAGCCTCTCGGCTTCGCGGCGAGAAAAAGGGCCTTTGGCCCTACGGGGGGAAACCGGTGTTCCATGCGCCCGAGCCGGACTATCTCTGAACATGGTAGCTCACAGCGTGAGCGTCGATAGGGTAGAATGATCGCGGCGGAATGGGGCAGGCTCTTGCCTGCCGAGGCGGTGGGGTCTTATTATACTCATTCCTATAGTAACCTTTGGCTGCGGCCCCAAGCCGCGCCAAGTTCTCTCTCGTTTAAACTATTTTTTTCTTTCTTCTCTTCGCGCCTTTGCGCCTTCGCGGGACACCTTCGTAACTTCTCACTTTCTCGCCCAATCCGCAGCGACCAGCGGAAGCGTCATAGTACCTTCCATCCTCGCGTCGATCTGGCCGCAGGCTTTGCCTGCCCTCTGTGGTTAAA
>CAZOMV010000080.1:0-28220 GCA_964580995.1 uncultured Pirellulales bacterium | reverse complement strand
TGTATGACAATATCGACTTTTGGCGGTTCCGTCAATATTTTATCCACTGCATACAGAGGCCGTTGGGCGGGACCATGGGGCCGGCGGCGGCGCGATTTTGGGCGGCGAGAATTTCCGGAATGGATTCCGGGGGCCAGTGGCCGCGGCCGATTTCCAGCAGCGTACCAACGATATTGCGGACCATGTGGTAGAGAAAACCATCGGCTTCCAGATCGAAGTAGATCCAGTGGTATTTGCGATGGACCTGGCAGCGGAGGAGGGTGCGGACCATGGTCTGGCGGACGGAGCCGGCGGCGGAGAAGCTGGTGAAATCGTGCTGGCCGACGAAGAATTTGGCGGCCTGCTGCATGGGTTCGACGGAGCAGGTTTTCCAGAAGTGGTAGGAATATTTGTCGGCCTGGGGGGGCAGGTCGGCATGATTGAAGACGGTATAGCGATAGAGCTTGGTGCGGACGGAGAGGATGGGATCGAAGGCGAAGTCCACATCCTCGGTCTGCCGGATGCGAATGTCGGCGGGAAGCCGGCTGTTGAGGGCATGGGAGAACCGTTCGGCTGGGATGGGGGAATTGGTGTAGAAGGCGGCTACCTGTCCGGCGGCATGGACACCGGTATCGGTGCGGCCGGCGCCGCGGACAGCGACGGGATGCTGGACGACGTGGGCCAGGGCGTGTTCCAGGGTTTCCTGGACGGTGAGGACGCCGCCGGGCTGCCGTTGCCAGCCGTGATAGCCGCTGCCGTCATAGGCAATGGTCAGCTTGACCTTGCGCGGATAATCCGGACGGTTTTGCGTTTGGTTCATAACTATCGTCTCAGGCCAATTTTACTGTAAACTCAGCAGCGAGCGAATGTAAAGATCTTATTGTAGCAAGAACTCCTTTAAAAACAATGCTTCCTTTGACTAAATTACCAACGAAGAGCGGGGTAGGGGGGATGAGTTAAAAAAGGTATAAATATAATTGCGGGGGGATTTAGTATATAGTATGGTGATAGGGATGGTTATCGAATTGGATCTGTCTTTAAGACCGGAATGCCAGGGATCCGTAAGGATATGTGAGGTTGGTGATGATGGATGAAAGAGAAGACTCTTTAGCGGAAGAGGCCCGGCGGCAGGAAACTGCGGGCAAACCCCGGGTGCTGGTAGTCGGCAGTATCAATATGGACCTGGTGATCCGGGTGGCGAGCATTCCGCAGCCGGGCCAGACGATCGCGGGGCGGAGTTTTTCGACGCTGCCGGGGGGCAAGGGGGCCAATCAGGCGGTGGCGGCGGCGCGGTGCGGGGGGCAGGTGAGTATGATCGGGCGGGTAGGGAACGATGATTTCGGGCAGCGGCTGCTGGTGGGATTGAAAGGATATGGAGTGAATGTGGCGGGGATCATGGTCAGTGAGGGAGTCAGTACGGGGGTGGCGACGATCACGGTGGATGACAAGGGGGAAAATGCGATCTGCATCGCCGGCGGTGCGAATCTGCTGGTCAGCCGGGAAGATATCGAGGAGCGCGCGGCACTGATTGCCCAGGCGGATATTATTGTCATGCAGTTGGAAATCCCGCAGGAGACGGTCTGTTATACGATTGAGAAGGCGCATCAGCATCAAGTGCCGGTGATCTTGAATCCGGCGCCGGCACCGGAGAGGATTCATCCTTTATTATATCAGGCGGATGTGCTGATCCCCAATCAGGATGAGACGGCGCTGCTTTGCGGGGAGCCGGTGAACGATATTCATGGGGCGAAGCTGGCGGGTTCGGCTCTGATCCGGCGGGGGGCCAGGACTGTCGTGGTTACTATGGGCAGGCGAGGAGCACTGGCGATCACGGAAGAACAAATTGTCCATGTACCGCCCTTCAACGCCAAGGTGGTCGATACCACGGGGGCGGGCGACGCATTTTGCGGGGCGTTTGCCGTGGCGTACGCGAAAGAGAAAGACTTGTATCAGGCGACGCGTTTTGCGGCGGCGGCCGGGGCGCTGGCCTGTCATAAGTTTGGCGCTCAGCCGTCGATGCCGCATCTGGATACGGTGTTGCGACTGATGCAGCGAAACTGCTGAGAAAAGAGCAAACAGGAAAAAGTAAAGTTGAAGTATCGGCCAGGGGCCGAAATGGAATGATATGACGGAGAATTTGCGAAGTACGTATCCTTTGTTGACGGAAGGGATGGCGGGGATCGGCGGGGTGATCAAGGCCTGTGAAAAGGACTTTCAGGTGGAAGAGATCCCGCTCTACCCGGCCAGCGGGGAGGGGACTCATGTTTATGCCTGGATGGAAAAAAAGGGACTGAGCACCATGGACGCGCTGCACAAGATAGCGCGGGGATTGGGTGTGCAAGCCCGGGATATCGGGTACGCGGGTTTGAAAGATGCGTATGCCATTACCCGGCAGTGGATTTCGATTGAGCATATTGAACCGCAGCGGCTGAAGGAGCTGGAGATTCCGAATGTCAAGATTTTGGAAACCGCCCGGCATAGCAATAAGCTGAAGACCAGTCATCTGAAGGGGAATCGTTTTATAATCCGGGTACGGGAAATGAATGTACCTTTTGAGCAGGTGCAAAGACAGGCCCAGTCGATTCTGGACATTCTATGCCGGCGCGGGGTGCCGAACTATTTCGGTCCCCAGCGGTTCGGGAATCGCAGTGACACGCATATATTGGGAAAAGCGATCGTTACCGGTGAGTATGAATTATTTATGGATCTGTTTTTGGGGCAGTCCAAGCCGGGGGACTCCGTACATGAAGTGGAGGCCAGGAGATATTATGATGAAGGGGAGTATGAGAAGGCGATTGAATGCTGGCCGGGTCATTTTCGCGACCACCGCAAGGCGCTGGCGGCCCTGATCCATAAAAAAGGGAACAAGAAGGCCGCTTCCCACGCGATTGACAAGAATTTAAAGCGGTTGTTTGTTTCGGCGTTTCAGTCGGAGATTTTTAATCGGGTGGTCGTGGCTCGGATGCCGGATATCGACCGGCTGCTGACCGGCGATATGGCCTATAAGCATGAGAATGGCGCCTGTTTCCGGGTGGAAGATGCCCAGGCGGAGCAGGGCCGTTGTGACCGGTTTGAGATCAGCCCGACGGGGCCGCTGCTGGGCAAGCACCTGACGGAAGCGACCGGTCCGGCGGGGGTAATTGAGAAAGAGGCACTGGCGGAAACGGAGTTTTCACCCTCTTTGCTGGACAAAATCGACCAATACCGGCTGCGGGGCGGCCGTCGTCCTTTACGGTTTCAACCCCGGGATGTGCAGATATCCAGCGGGGTTGATCCGGTGGGGGAGTTTTTGGAACTGCGTTTTGAGCTGGATTCCGGCTGTTATGCCACCACCCTGCTGCAGGAAATTACTAAAAATAACATTTAATATGGTCATCCTATGATTTTGTATTATTTTTTTGCGGTTATTATCCTGCTGGTACAGGGATTGGTTTTGCTGGAAGCGTACCGGCACCTGATTTATACGCTGCGGAAGTATTGTCCCAAGGAATCGGAGTACCAGCCGCGGGTGGTTCTGATTGCACCCTGTAAAGGGCTGGATACCACCTTTGAGCAAAACATGGAATCCTTTTTTCAGCAGGATTATCCCGATTATGAGATTCTTTTTGTGGTGGAAAGCCAGAGGGATCCCGCCTATGAGCGGCTGGTCGCCATTCTGGCCCGGCACGAAGCGGCAGGCAAAGGGGTCAGGGCGAGAATCCTTATTGCGGGTCTGGCCCGAAATTGCAGCCAAAAGGTGCATAACCAATTGGCGGCCTGTGAGGCGGCTCCGCCAGACCGGGAGGTTTTCGCGTTTGTGGATTCGGATGTTTGTTTGAAGCGGCACTGGATGAAAGCCCTGGTACACCCGCTGCGGCGGAGCGATTTTGGAGCATCGACGGGCTATCGCTGGTTTGTGCCGACGGATCGGCGGCTGAGCAGCCAGGTGCTCTCGGCCATCAACGCCTATATTGCCTCGCTGCTGGGTCCCCATTCCTGGAATTCAGCCTGGGGCGGCAGTATGGCGATTCGGCGGGAGATATTTGAAAAAATCAAGGTGGCAGAGATATGGAAAAATGCCTGTACGGATGATTACACGCTAACCTACCTGGTGAAGAAAGCGAAGCTGCCGATTGCGTTTGTGCCGGCCTGTTTTGTGGCCAGTTATGAGCAGATGTCGTGGCCGGAGCTATATTCTTTTGCCCGGCGGCAATTTATACTCACCCGGGTCTATATGCCCAGGTTGTGGTGGCTGGCGGCAGCGGGGCTGGGACACTATCTGGCCGGTTTCTGGATCGGGGTGGCCGTTACTGTCTCTCTGGCAGTAAAGGATTCTCCCCAGGCGTCTCTGGCAGCCATATTACCCGCGGCTCTGATGGTGCTTTCCATGGCCAAAGCGGTGACGCGTCAGGTTATGATTGCCAGGATTTTACCGGAAGATCGGAAAAAATTACGGGTATCGGCCCTGATTGACGTTTTTTTCCAGCCGCTGGTCTCGGTCTTCACGCTGGCCTGTGTTCTCTCTGCCGGGTTCACGCGAACAATTCTGTGGCGGGGGATTCGCTATCGTTTGATCGACAGCAGCCATATGGAAATCGGGACGGATGGTCCGGCTTCTAATCGCTAAGTTCTTACTATTTAAAAGGTAATGGGATTTTAGTTTGGTTGAGGAAAAATTATTTTTGCCCGGTCAAAGCGACAAATTGTTTTTGACAAGCGTAAAGACCTTTGCTAAACTCCGCAGGTACAGTCAGATATGGATTTTTCCGGCTGTGTAAATAAATGGATGGTAAATCGATAATTTTACGCGAGGAAAGGAAGTAAACATGCAGGAATACGAAAAGCTCAAAGAGATGGTTGCCGCCGCGGAAGAGGATATTATCAAGGCGGAAGGAGGCAATAAGGCAGCCGGTACCCGTGTTCGAAAGTCGATGCAGGATATCAAGCAGGCGGCGCAAGAGGTCCGGATCAAAATTCTGGAGCAGCGAACCACCTGATCCCTTTCCTTTTTCATGGTTTTACTTGACCAACGCCGCTGTATCTCTACCGGAGTAGTCCGGTAGAAATCGGATCAGGCGTTTCAATAGGAAATAATACGAAGGATATTTCATGCCCCCCCTACCCCTCATTGATCTGGGCAGCATTGATTTGAATCGAGTGCTCTACGATCAGGAAACGATTTATAAGGTCAATCCGCATCGTTTTGAAATGGTGCAATTGAACGGCATTATCTACCAGGATCTGGAGCAGGGGCTGGTCGTTGGGTATAAGGACGTTACGGAGAGCGAATTCTGGGTCCGGGGGCATATACCGGGCCGGCCTTTGATGCCGGGGGTCATTATGATCGAGGCGGCGGCGCAGTTGGCGAGTTTTTATGTCAAGATGCTGCGCCAGGACGATGACCGTTTTATCGGGTTTGGCGGGATCGAAGAGACGAAATTCCGGGGGACGGTTTCGCCGGGCTGCCGGCTGTATATGGTGGAGAAGTTCCTAGAGAACCGACCGCGTCGATTCAAATCCGCCGCCCAGGGTTTCGTCAACGGGCAAATGGTTTTCGAGACGGTTATTGTTGGTTTGCCGGTTTAAATAAAATCAGGTGTGCCCACCATCGCGGACACACCTGATTAACCGAGAGCAGTTCCCAACCGCACAATTTGCTATTTCGCCGCCATATTAAGGTCCGGGTTGGCCGGGCCGAAATGTTTGAGCATAACGATCGGGTCGGTTTGGGACCGGTTGGTGATCTGGACCCCGGCTTTCGCGGCGGCTTCACTGACGAAATATTCATCGTGGGTGAGTTGGCCGTAGCGAATCATGGTGGGAGTTTCGATCTCCCAGAGGCCCATCGTGCCATGTCCCTGCATCATAATCATGCCATAGGCACCGCTGTCCTTGATAGTCACTTTCGCACCGGGCAGAACGGTCAGTTCTTTGGCGCTGAAGGCATCGGATCGGTAGCAGATCCAGTTTTCGAGGTATCCCTGGGCCTTCATCTGTTCCAGGGGCTGGACGGGCCGGGGCTGCATGAAGCGATTCTGCACGAAGTCGGGATCGAGATTCAAATCCCAGTCGATCACCTCCAGCAGCCAGTCCACATCGTCTATGCGGTTTTTGGGCGTATCCTTCCAGAGCAGATTTTTGGGTACGACCTGATCGCCGGTCACGGACTGGTACATGGAAAAAACATCGGAGGCCTTTTGCGGCTCGTAGGTGCACAGGCTGCCCGGGGCGTGGAGAACGCCGGGGGGGACATCCCAGCCGGTGCCGACCTGCAGGCGATAGGCACGGGAGATATTGGTGATCTTGTTGTCGCCCTTTTCAAAATTCAGCAGGCACTGGCGGACCTGTTCTTTCGTTACACCGGCGTTGAGGCCGAAGAAGGTGTAGGGGAAATCGCCGCCGTAGTTATTCACTTGGGGCGGGAAATAATAGGCCTCCGGCTTGCCAAGCTGGCCGGTCAGTTTGGCCTGCTCGTCCCGGTGATGGATATGATGGGGCAGGGCGCCTTTGTTATCGAAGAACTTCGAATAGGCGGGCCAACGCTGGTATTCATTCCAGAGGCGCGGGCCGATCAGGTCACTTTTCAGATCGTTGACCGCATCGCGCAAGAGAACCCTTTCGGTTTTTGCGCCGTCTTCCAAGACGATAAAGCTGAGTCCTTCGTTGGGACTGGTTAATGGCCCGTTGTCCGCCGGGGTGGTGGAAGAGAACCAGCGTTCGTCGATTCCGCCGCGGGGGCCTCCCATGGCATAGTAATCGTCCGGGTGCAATTTGATGCGGCGTCCCGGTACGCAGAAGGAACGCGGCACCCAGGCGGGTGCCAGACGCAGGATTCCGCGGCCTTGTTCGAGTGCCTTGTTAGCAATGGATGAAGTTGACATAGTACCTCCAAAAAAAAGTTTCGCTTTATAAATAATGAACGGTTTCCCATTTTCCGCTTTTGGCGGAGGCCAGCACCGTGTCACAGACACATTGTGTGGTCAGGCCGTCGCGGAAGTCCGGGCAGTTTTTTTGTCCTTTTTCGATGCCGGCGAGGAAATCAGCCAGGGCATGGATAAAGGTGTGTTCGTAGCCGATGGAGCAGCCGGGAACCCACCAGTGTTTCATATAGGGATGATTGGAATCCCAGACCTGAATGGTCCGCCAGCCGCGGACATGGCTGGGATCGTCATGGTTGTAGTATTCCAGGACGTGGGCGTTTTCCAGATCGAAGGCGATGGACCCTTTTTCGCCGTTGATTTCCAGGGTGTTCTGATTTTTGCGGCCGCAGGCATAGCGGGTCGATTCAAAAGTGGCCAGGGAGCCGTTGTCAAAACGGGCCAGGAAGGCACAGGCATCGTCAATGGTGACCGGCGCGAATTTGCCCGGCTGTTCCTGCAGCTCCCGCTCCTTGATGAAGGTTTCGGTCATGGCTGTGACCGAGGCAATCTTGCCATTGAGCCAGATGGACTGGTCAATGGAATGGGCCAGCAGATCGCCCAGAACACCGCTGCCGGCGACTTTGGCGTCCAGCCGCCACAAGGTCTGGCCGCCCTGCGGAACCTTGGCACTGATGGTCCAGTCCTGGAGATACTTGGCGCGGTAGTGGAAGATTTTCCCCAGCAGGCCTTCGTCGATCATTTTTTTGGCCAGGGTGACGGCTGGGACCCGGCGATAGTTAAACCAGATCATGTTCGGGCGGCCGGATTTTTCGGCGGCCTGGGCCATGGCCTGGGCCTGTTTGGCATCCATCGCCAGGGGTTTTTCGCAGCCCACTATTTTTCCTGCCTTTATAGCGGCCATGGCGATTTCGTAGTGCAGATTATTGGGCGCACAGATGTCGATCATGTCGATGTCGTCCCGTTCCATCAGTTTCCGCCAGTCGGTTTCCGTATTTTCCCAGCCCCATTTCTCCGCAAAGGCCTCCAGCAGGCTCTTGTCTTCCTTACGTGCCGAGAGCACTTTGAGTACCGGTTCATAACCGAGATCGAAAAAATGGTTCACTTTATGATAGGCATTCGAGTGCGTGCGCCCCATAAAGCCACATCCGATCAATCCGATATTAATTTTCTTTTTCATTGCTTCACCTCATTTCTTTATCTGGATTTAAATTTACCAATTTCCTGTTTCATCAAAGTCAAATAGTAATGTCCCAAGGTTTTGGATGGTTCGATATCATTGCTCAATTCGGGTGAGAGTTCTTCGGTCGGGACCCATTCGTTCCAGGAGTTGATCAGGACCATTTGGACATCTATATCCCGCGCCCGCCGCCACTGATCTTGAAAGGTTTTACCCTGTTCCCGGCCGCGGCGGGGCGTTTCGCCCATATCCTCCCAGCCATTCCAGCCGGGATAGGCGGCGCTGACGATCATGGTTTCCGGCCGGCCGTTGTACAGGCTGTAGGCCTGCGGATCACGGTCCCACCAGGACCAGTAGCCGTATTTACTGACATAATTTCCGTCCAGCAGATTCGGCTGACTGCTTAAAAACCCGGTCATCCATCGTACCGTGAAGCGATCGTCATCCCAGGGGGGCAGGCCGTCCGGAAAGGGAGAGGGAGTCCAGACATAGACGACCAAAAGCGGCTTGCCCAGGTAGTGAAAGATAAGATCTTTATATTGGGGTTGGGATATGAACTGATCGTGCACCTGGTCCGCCTTTTTCTGCAGCAGGCCGTTACGAACATATTCCGGATTTCCGTCAATGCCGAGGAAGATACTGATTTGCGGCCGTTTGTCGAGTTGGGCATATTCATCGAACAAGACCTGCGTGTTGTTTTCGATGGCGTCCAGGTCCGGACGACTGGCCCCTTCGATCCGGTTGCCGATGTTATTCGACCAGTCGATCCAGATGAAATCAACTCCGGCATCGTAGAGCCACCGGGCATGTTGCCGGATGACCTGCCGGTCGTCCGATCGATAGAAGCCCAATTCCGGTTCATCCCAGACCTTGCCCCAGGTATGGGGCGGAAACCAGCATTGATAACCGATGCCTACGGTCCGGTCTGGACCGGGATTTGAAGGGGCATAGGTGGTATTTTGACAGCCTGCCAAACAGGAGCAGAATAAAGCAACAAAAATTATCCTGGCATACGGATTCACTTAGATTTTCCTCTCTTGTATAGTATCTTGCAGCAGTTTTAGGGCCTGTTGGTAATCGTGCGGGCCGACGTATTCCAGGATAAAGGGGGCATCCGGTGCATATTGGGCAGCGGCGGTAACAAACGTTTTATAGTCGAGGTCGCCCTGGCCGGCGCCGACTCCCTGATCGACATGCAGCTTGCGGTCTTTGGCATGAAGGCATTGGATCCAAGGCCCCAGTTGCGCGAACATTTCCTCGATATCATTGATTTCGATCAGGTTGGCCGGATCAAGCAAGGCTCGAATGTGTGGTGAATCGACTTCTTCCAGAAATAATCGCGTTCGTTTGGCACTGGCGAAGAAACCGCGATAAAACGGTTCGAATAGTACCGTTGCATCATGTACTTGCGCCAGGTCGGAGAGTTTCTTTCCTGTTTTTACCATCTGGTCCCAGACTTCTTTCTGGAAATGATAGGGTACCGCCGGCACTTCTGTTTCCGAATGATATTCGCCTGCCTCCGTGATGAATTTCCGCACGCCCATATGGGCACCGATTTTCATCATGGCCTCGAAATAGGCCAGATTGGCCTTTCGTTCGTTCTCATCCGGATGAATCAGGTTGGTATAGACTCCGATGCTATGGATAGCAATACCGGCGGAACGATAGGCTTCCGCGATGGTTTGACAGCGGCTGGCGGTTAAATCCGAGACATCGGACCGGCCATTGTACTGCCAGTAGCGGCTGTCCGACTGGTTCAGAAAAAGCTGGACGGTATGAATGCCGGTCTCCGCCAGTTCCCGGGCCAGTTGCTCATTGCTGTAATCGCCGAAACCGAGCGTGGCGATACCAATCGTCGGAGAATGGTTCGATGCCGCTTTTTCCTTGGCTCGCGCCGGGGAAGTACCGATAAGAGGCAGAGCCGCTACGGCTGCGCCTGCTTTGAGAATCTCGCGTCGAGTTATTCGATGATCAGACATAGTTTTGACTCCTCTGGTTTTGCCAGCCGTTTTTTACAACGACCAGCCTTCCCGATAGGTTCTCTGCAGGAATTGATTCGCCTGCTCGTTATTGGTGATTTTCATATTGGGCCCATCCCACTCTAATTTTTCACCGGTACGGAGGGCGACATTACCCAGCATACAAACCTCCGAAAGCAGGCCGCTGTGTTCGACAAAATCGGAACCGGCAGGGGATCCGCCCCGAATGGCATCGAGCCACTCTTTATCATGCCCCACGGAACGAGTTAGTATTTTGGGCGGCTTGCCGTAAGCCTGCATTTTGGTTTCCGGAATCAGGCGATGGCCCATCATGGTGCCCTTATCGCCGATATAAATGATATCCGAGACATTGCGGCCCGGTTCGAGGTCTTTGGGCCGCGGGGGTTTCAGGCCGCCATCGTGCCAGACGATGGTAACTGGCGGCATCTCGCCCCGGGCGGGAAATTCAAAGCGGAGGATTTCACCCAAAGGATGGAGTTCCGGATTGGTATTGACGGAGCTGGCTTCGACGCTGACGGGGTGCCCCAGTTTCAAAGCCTTGAAGGCGGTCGAGAGAAAATGGCAGCCCAGGTCGCCTATCAATCCGGTACCGAAGTCCAACCAGTTCCGCCAGGTCCAGGGGCAGTAGGCGGGGTGATAGGGTCGCTGGGGAGCCGGCCCCAGCCACAGATCCCAATCGAATCCCTCGGGTACCGGCGGCGTTTCAGATGGGCGGCCAGACCAGGTGGGATATTCCCAGAAGCGGGAGCCATAACAGGTGTGGACCTCCCGCACGCCGCCGATGGCGCCATCGGTGATCATCTCACAAACCAGACGGGACTCTTCGGAGGCCTGGCCCATGTTGCCCAGTTGCGTCGCGACTTTCATCTGGCGGGCGGTTTCGGTAATGAGCCGGGTTTCATGGACGGACCAGGCCAGCGGTTTTTCGCAATAGACATGCTTTTTCATTTTCAGCGCCGCCATGGTAATCACAGCATGGGTGTGGTCGGGCGTGGCGATCATGACCGCATCGACATCTTCCTTCGCCAGCAGTTCGCGGTAATCGCTATAGGCCTGGCAGCCCCGGTAGGAGCCGGACTTGCTCTGCCCGGCGTAATATTCATCCACGGCCTGACGAGCCGGTTCGTACCCCCCCACTCGTTTTTCATTGCCATAGGACCAGTTCCAGGACTGATAGCCGCCGCCTTCGCGATTGACATCACAAACTGCCACTATTTGCACTTCTGGGAATTGCTGGAGGCGGAGTATATTCTGAATACCCTGGCCGCCCATGCCGATACCGGCCAGGGTGATTTTTTCACTGGGAGGAATTTGTTCCTGTCCCAGAACATGACGGGGCAGCACGGTAAACGCGGTTGCCGCCGTAACCTGTCCCAGAAACTGGCGCCTCGATAGATTCAACTTTTTCATGGTTTACACATCATAAAATATTATATTTCCGATTATCATGCGTTACTGGTCCAAGCGGGCAGACAGGCTGGCTTGAGACGTATTGCCATAGGCGCCGATGTTAATGCGACTTCCGTTCGGCATGGGTTCCGCGGACCAGTCAAAGCCTGGATCGCCCGCGTCGATAGCGGGACTGTGCTCGCCGTCCTTTACCCAGGTTTTGCTGAAGGAATTCCAGTGACCCATTACAGACTTCAGGTGGAAATCAAGATTGGCCGGATCAACCATTCCAATCGGCGCGGCGAACGAGTGGGCGTCATACCCGGTTTTTGTTTGATATTCGGCGAATTTCGTCATGTCGTAGGCGGTCCTCCAGCAGTCGGCCACGTAGGCAGCCGTCGTAAAGTACGCATTGTAGTCAATCGTCATGCCGGGCTGGGCCGAGTCTTTGACACAGAGCAGTGCGCCGGTTGTCTCATAGAAGATATTGTTGCGGACATAGAAGTTACTGACCTTACCGGGATCGAGAGATACCAACAGGTGTATCCCGTAGATGGGCCAGCCGCCATGCCGGTGTTGATATTGCGTCCATCCCTTACCGGCATCAATACAGGTGTTATTCTCGAAATGGATGTTGGATATCAGCGCTGCGTCGCCTGAGAGCCATGCCCCCTCGTAGGAGGCATAGTCGCACTTGCCGAGGATGTTGTTGCGGTAGATCATATCGTGCTGCACGTGCGCCGAGGCGTTGCCCTGCTGGGTGATGCCGGAATCCCAGATGTTCCAGATGTTGCAACGCTCGATCAAGGCATGGGCCGCAGAGCCTATAAACTCGATGCCGTTTCCCAGCCGCCAGTCCCAGATACCTGCGCCGCCCATAAATGAAAGGTCGCAATCCGCCACCGTTATGTCAGTGGCCATGACGAACTGTATGCCGTGGAAGCCGCCATAACGCAGGTCGAGATCCTGGAGCGTTACGTAGCTGCCGCTCACGATGATCGTCACGGAAACGGCCATCTCGATGTCAGAGTAATAGGTGGAAGGAATCGTATCGGAATAGACCGTGATGTAGTAGTTGGGGTCCTGATACCAATCCCCTTGCGTCTGTCGGGAAATAAGTGAATCCAGGGTCTGGCATAAATATCCGCAAAACGCGCCGTTGTTGTAGATGACGTTGGAAATGCCGTAGGTGGTGTCGACCGGGGCGGTCGTCTGCCAAAGGTTGGTGCCGATGGGGGTCCAGTTCGAGGGGCTGTTAAGCTCGACGGAGCCGAGAATGAGCGGTTTCGCGTCTGTCGGGTCTCCGTAGGCACCATAGGTAATCCGTCCGCCCGTCAAACTGCCGCTGCGGGGGATCAACCGACCACGCCACGTCTGGCCCCGTTTGAGCAGGAGGGAGTCTCCCGGATCGATTAGATCACCTGAGTTGTTCACCTTATCAAGCGTCTGCCAGGGCTGTGCCTCCGTCCCCGGCCCACTGTCATTGCCGCTGCCAGCATCCACAAAGTAGGTCGTCGCCTCCAGCGAGAGGCACACCCAAAGGACAATCGCCCCGGCGGTTTCAAAGATTCTACTGTTCATATACATTCCGCTGCCAATTTTATTTATTGATTCTGGCGGGTCCTTTCCAACTCCACCGGAAATTTATTAAGATACATCGTTTCCAGAGCATCAACCGTATTTTTCGTTGAGCACATCCACCGCCTTTTTACATTCTTCGGTTACGGGCCAGGCATTTTCCCAGAAGCACAGGTCGATGGTCCACCAGTTGTGGCCCATGTCATTTTTTGCCAGTTCCGGCATGAGGGTATCGAAATCGACCACCCCTTTGCCGAAGGGAGCGTGGGTGGAGGTTTCGTCGCCGTGGAGGGTATTGTCCGAGTCGATCAGGTGCAGGTGATTGATCTTGCCGCGCAGTTTCCGGGCGAACTCCAGCACTCCGCCCGGCAGGGTTTCTTTCTTACCCCATTGCCGCGCCCCGATGACGGCGACCATGTGGCCGTGGCAGGTATCGAAGAGTACGCCGAAATTATCGTTGTTGACTTCATCCAGGATGCGCAGGATATCCGAGGGTTTGTTGAACGCAAAGCCCGGTTCAAATTCCCAAGTTACCCGCACGCCCTTATCTGCTGCTTCGGCGGCACAGATCTTCCAGGTATCCACCACCCGCTTGCGGGCGATGTTAATATCGACTTTGTCAAAGATGGTTGGCGGCTGAACGGCGTCCACGCGAATGGCCGGGATACCCAGATCGACGCAGAACTGGAGATTCTTGCGGAACACCTTCAGATACACCGAGGTGTCTTCGGTATCGATCAGGTGTTCGGCCCACAGGTTGGCCGCCAGGCCGGACCAGCCCAGCCCCAGTTTTTTCATTTGCTCCTTGCAGGCCTGCCGCTGTTCTTTGGTGGCCAGATCGTCCGGGTTGGGGTGGGGGGCAAAACCGCCCAGCTCGACACCGTCGAAGTGAAGTGCCTTGAGTTTTTTCGTTACCTCGTCCCACGGGACCGGTTTCTTCTGATAGGGTCCGATGGCATACGCCCAGCTTCCAATGGATATTTTTTTCATTTCTTGTCTCCATGATTAAGGGTTTAGTAGTTGTTTGCGACGATTATCGATCCTTAGAAATTTCTTTGATGGTGATATTCCGGTACCAGACCTGGCTGGGGGGACCGGCATGAATCTGCAGGCCGATGATACCGGTTTGCCCCATCTTTTCATCCGGTTCAGAGTAATCAATGGTCATCTGGCCGTTGATCCAGAGTTGAATCCGGCTGCCCAGGGCGCGAATGACATAATCATTCCAGTCATTGGGGCGGAGGACTTTGTTCACTTCCGCCTGGTCTGCCTGGGCCAGGACGGCGTTGCGCCGGGCTTCATCATAGAGGCAGCCCCAGAATTGCTGGCCCATGTCCGCCTGATAGCCGCTGACCTCGTTGTTATTGGGGACCCGGCGGCTGCGGAACTGAATGCCCGCGTTGGCATGGGCCGGATCACCCAGCAGCCGGACCTGGAGATGCAGCTCGAAGTCGGCGAATTCCTTTTGCGTGCAAAGAAATTCGTTTTGGGGGGTGTTTTTATCCATACTCCCCACCACAATAGCTCCTTTTTCGATGCGGAACAATTCCTGATTTCCCTCCCAGCCGGTAAAGGTCTGGCCGTCGAAAATTGAAACCGGTTCGATGACTTCTATGAGAATTTCCCGGGCCGGCTGGGCGAGCTTCGGGTCTTTCGTCACCGCCAGCAGTTTTTCCAGACCGGCCTGTACTTCTTTCGGACTGGCCGCTTTCAATGCCTGGGCAATCTTCAGCATCGCCAGGGCAGATTCCTGATGTACCGCCTCCTCTTCCAGGCAGGTCTGAGCCATTTGCAGGGCTTGTATGTGATTGACATTGGCCAGGCCGGAAAGAACCAGTTGCTTTTCCGATGTCTGACGAGCCTGGGCCAGCGCCTGGGCATACAGCTTCAGCGTATCCTCCACGGGCCTCTCTTCCGGAAGACTCAACAGGCGGACATAGCCGCGAAAGGCCAGCGTGCGATGGGTTTCATTGGAAGTATTCTGAATGATTTTCATCAAGGCTCCAGCCGCCTGGGTGTTGGGCCAGTTGGCCAGGGCACGAATAGCGGTATCCTGCAAGGCAGGCTCTTTTTCTTCGGCGGCGGTTTGCAGCCGTTCCAGGGCCTGGCGATTCGCGATGCCGCCCAGAACCCGCAGAAGGGAACATTGAACGGGAACCGGTTTTGCCTGGCTCAGGGCAGCCAGTACGGTATCGGCCTGTCGCTGCTCATCGGCAATCTGGCGGGCAGTCTGGACTACAGCCTGTTCGGCATCTTTTCGCACCTCTTCCGATGGGAGGCCGATTAAAATATCAACCATACCGGCCAGGTCTTGTTCGCCAGCCAGCCGGCCCAGGGCCTGAAAAGCAGACCGGCTGACCTTCTCATCGGCCAGAGCCGCCTGCTCCAGCAGCGCCGGTACCGCGCTGCGGGCGCTGCGCTCGGCAAGAATCTGAATCAGAACGGGACGGTTTTCTTTTTTCATATCTTTCATTTGCTGGATGATGGCCGCGTCCACGCCGTCCCCGCGAATGACTTTCAAACTGTAGCAGGCGGCATCTTTTTCCGGTTGGCTGGCTCCCCGGATGGCGGAGTCAGTAAGCAAAGCAATGGAGGAGGCGTTTCCTACGGCGGCCAACGCCTGCAAAGCGGCGATTTTCACATCTTCGTTTTTACTTTGAGCCGAGGAAGTAATGACCGGCAGAGCCGCGGGATTTCCCATATCCGCCAGCGTGCCAATCAGCAGGACTTGCAGCGGGGTTTCCAGTTTCGGCAATTCCTTCGCCAGCAGTTCGATTACCTCCGTACTTCCGGTTTTGCGAATGCACCCGATGGCCAGTCGCTTCAGGAGGGGGTCTGGTTCCTGCAGGGCGGCCAGGGCCAGGGATACCGCACGAACCTCGTCGATTTCCGCCAAGCCATGCAGGGCCGCTCCGCGGATATGGCCAGGCTCGGCCGGACCGCTTAATTCTTCATACATTTTGGCAGCCGGCTGAGCTTGACCCTGTTCCATCA
Organism: uncultured Pirellulales bacterium; assembly: GCA_964580995.1. GTDB lineage: Bacteria > Planctomycetota > Phycisphaerae > Sedimentisphaerales > SM23-30 > JAKJEP01. Next base: position 12,243 of record CAZOMV010000080.1, on the reverse strand, counting down.
GGTCCTGGGCATAGCGCAGATAGGCGTGTGTCGCCTGGGCCGCCAGCTCCGGGTCGCCTTTCGCTCGGACCTCGACCAGGGTCTGGCGGGCGGTATCGCCGCCGATCTTGCCCAGGGCTGCCAGCGCCGCTTCGGCCACCGTTTTATCCGGCTGGGAAACCAGTTGGCTGATTGCCTCCGCACTGCCCCGGTCCCGGCGCTTGCCCAGCAGATTGACAATCGCCACCAGCGTTTTTCCCTGCACCTGGGGCATGGTTTCCCGCAGGATGGGATTGATCTGCGGCGCTGGGTCATTTCCCAGGGCATAGCAGGCGATATCCACCGTTTTTTCATCCTGCAACATGCGGGCCAGACTCGGCAGGGCATCTTCCACGCCCAGATACCAGAGCTGGCGGCAGATAAAGGCCCGGCAGTCCGGGGTGATTTCCTGATCGAGCATCTGGCTTAGCTTTGTTCGGATGATGCGGCGCGGTTCCGGCTGATCCTGCGTTTGGCGGATCATATCTTCCACCGCAATGAGCGGCGCGCGGGACATCCCCTGCTGATAACCGGCAATCGCGGCCAATTTCTCATCTATTTGGGCCTGATCCAGCGGTTGAGCCTGAAGGTACGTGCAGCCGAACCACCCGAAAACCGGGAACCAGGCGAATAATGCTCTTTTGATTCTGTCACTCATAATATATCCTTCAAAGTTTTGTAAACCTTATAGTTGCCAGGGGGAGCGCATGGCCCGGGAAAGCATCCGGTTGGCTTCCTCATCGTTGATAAACCGCTCCGCCTGCACGTCCCAGCGAAGTTTGCGGCCCAGCCGAATACAGATATTGGCGATATGCCCGGTCGTCGCGGAACGGTGGGCCACGTCCGCATAGGCAATCGGATTGGACCGCGTCTTGACACATTGCAGAAAATTGCCGTGGTGTCCCGTCCAGTTGGCCAGATCGGTCCAGCCCAGTTTGGCAAACTTGCGGTTTTGCAGCAGCGACTTCGGCTCGGTCTCGGCGTTGCCGTTGTCGTCCACATAGACCCACCCCTCATCCCCTTCGAATTTGACACCGAGCGAACCGCCTTTATCATGCATAATCAGCTTCACGCCGTCGGCATAGGTGGCCACGACGTTGAAATCCGTAGGCGTATTGCAGAAACCGTCCGGCGGAAACTTGGCCCAGCCTTCATATTCGACCGGCCCGGCCAGATCGGTGCCGTTGGCCCACTGGCACAGATCGTTGCAATGGCTGCCCCAGTCCGTCATCGCGCCCCCGCCATAATTGTAGTTCCAGTTCCAGAGCCAACTGGTTATCTGCGGATTATAATCAACATAAGGGGCCGGTCCCAGCCACATGTCCCAGTCGAAACCTTCCGGGACCGGTTGCGGCGGCAGGTTCTCTGTAATCGGCCCCCGGTTTAAATAGGAATGCAGAGTATGCAATTTCCCCAGTTTGCCGCTGTGGGCTAATTGGACCGCGAAGGCAAAACTCTCCATGCTGCGCCGCTGGGTGCCGCACTGATAAACGGTGCCGTACCGCTTCATGGTATCGGCGACGGCCCGGCTTTCCGCGATGGTCAGCGACATGGGCTTTTCACAATACACATCCTTGCCCGCTTTGGCGGCCTCAATAGAAAGCAGGGGATGCCAGCGGTCGCCGGTGGCGATCAGGACGGCATCGATATCCCGGCGGGCCAGCAGGTCGCGAAAATCTTTATAAGCGGCGCAGTCCGGATTGCCGTAATTGGCATTCACCAGATCTTTAGCCGCCTGGAGCCGGTCGGGCATCACATCGCACACCGCGACAAACTGCACTTCTTTCTGTCCCATGAAATTCCGCATATCGCGGGTCCCCTGGCCGCCCAGGCCGATGCCTCCCATCACAATCCGCTCGCTGGCGGCGACCGCGCCATCCTTGCCCAGGGCGGAGGATGGTACGAAATACGGGGCCACAGACGAGGCAACTGCCGCCGCTGTGGTTTGTTTTAAAAAGGTGCGCCGAGAAATGGTCGGTTTCATTTGTATCTCCGAAAATTTATAAGTGCCAGGGGGCACGCATGGCCCGGGAAATCATCCGGTTGGCCTCCGGATCATGGGTAAATTGTTCCGCTTGGGGATCCCAGTTCAGTTTCCGGCCCAGCCGCAGGCACAGGTTGCCGATGTGACAAATGGTAGCGGACCGGTGCGCGATTTCCGGGGCGGAAGTGGTCTGCGACCGGCTTTTGACACAATTCAGAAAATTCCGATGGTGCCCGGTCATGTATTCATAGTACCCTCGGCGAATTCCTTCCACATAAGCATACTGTATGACTTTTCTGGTTTTTAAGATGGATTTCGGCTCGGCATCCACATTGCCGTTATCGTCGGTATAGACCCACCCTTCCTCCCCTTCAAACCGCACGGCAAAAGGCGCCTGGTCATGAAATACCAGTTTGACACCATCGGCATAGGTGGCGGTCATGCTATAGTGAGTGGGGGTGTTGAACAGCCCGTCACGGGGAAATTCACCCCGGCCTTCAAATTCGACCGGGCCGGTGTGATCCGTGTTGTTGCCCCATTGGGCCAGGTCATTAAAATGGGCGCCGATATCGGTTAGCTGGCCGCCGGAATAGTCGTAGATAAACCGAAAGGTGCCATGACAGCGACGGGGGGTATAAGGTTCGTAAGGGGCTGGTCCCAGCCACATATTATAATCAAAGCCGTCGGGTACCGGTTCGGGGGCCATCACGTCGGCAACCGGCCCTTCTCCCAGATAGGTGTGAATCGTATGCAGCTTGCCGAGCATCCCGCTGCGCGCCACGCGAACGGTGAATTCAAAACTTTCGATACTTCGCCGCTGGGTGCCGCTTTGATATACGGTGCCGTAGCGCTGCATGGTATCGGCGACGGCCCGGCCTTCGGCGATGGTTAGGGATATGGGCTTTTCGCAATAGATATCCTTGCCTGCCTGGGCTGCGGCAATCGAAATCAGGGCGTGCCAGTGATCCGGGGTAGCGATCATTACCGTATCGATATCCGCCCGCGCCAGCAGCTCCCGAAAATCGTTATAGGCGGCGCAATCCTGATTCTGATATTTCTCATCGACGACACTTTTGGCTGCCAGCAAATGATTGCGATCCACATCGCATACCGCCAGAATCCGGACATCTTCACAGGTCAGGAAGTTGCGCAGATTCAGCATTCCCTGCCCGCCAATGCCGATCACCCCCATGGTAAGCCGTTGGCTGGGGGCCGCCGTACCGTTTTGACCCATTGCCGCAGAAGGAATAAAATACGGTACACTCACGGCTGTGATTGCCGCTTTTGTGCTTTGGGTTAAAAATTTTCGCCGGGAAATCTTTTTCATAAATAGTTTTGTTTATTTGGCCTGTTCCCATTGCTCTCGAATGAACTTATATCCCTGCGTATAGACCTCCTCCTGGCTGGTGAAAAAATCCCGCCAGACCCGGGTGGCCGCCGCCAGGGCCGGCAAGGCCCGGCTGAAGGCCTCGATGGTCAGGCAACCGTCATAGCCGGAAGATCGCAAGGCTTTAAAAGTACCACGCCAGTCGATATGGCCCGTACCGGGTGTGCCGCGGTCATTTTCCGAAATATGAATATACTTAATAGTATCTATATTCGGGGCAATCACGCCGACCGGATCTTTTTCCTCGATGTTGGCATGAAAGGTGTCATACAATACCCCGAAGTTGGGCCGGTCCATTCGGCGGGCATACGCAGCCGCATCGGTCATCGTATTCAGGAAGTAACACTCAAAGCGGTTGAGAAATTCCACCGCCAGGGTTATGCCCGCCTGGCCGGCCATTTCACTGGCCCGGCGATGCACCTCGGCGGCCCAGGCTTTTTCCTGCTCGGTGGGACTGCTGCCGCTGAAAACGCCCAGCGGCTGATGAAATGGCCCGGCCACCACTTCCGCATTCAGGGCTTGGGCGCAATCGATGCCCCATTTAAAATAGTCCAGCGCCCCGGCCCGGTGCGCGGGATCCGGGCTGATCGGATTATGCTCTTCATCAGGAATGACCAGCGTACAATTGCAGGTAAGGCCGTTGGACTTGAGAACTCCCGCCAGTTGGCGGTAGTGCGGCACATCCCCCTCGAACAAAGGAACCTCGACGCTGTCATAGCCGACGGCCTTGAGCTTTTCCAGAATACGGTAATGCTCTTTGGTGATATGAGTGGCCCATAACAGCAGATTAAATCCGATTTTCATTGGTATCCCTTTCCTAAGCGTACATTCTCAAATCAAGGGGGTAACACCGGGGATCGCCACCGGCTCCACCGGCAGATCCATCATTTCATAGCGGGGCGGGGTAAGGTCCAGTTGCGAAGCCTTCAAAACCCAATCCCACTTCAATTCCTTACCTGTATAAGCACTCATCCGGCCCATGATGGCGGTCAGGGTGCTTTCCGCGATCCGCCGTCCGTGATTGAGCGGCTCACCGGCCCGGATACTGGCAATCAGATCGGCATGTTCCTGTTCATACGGATTCGGGGTGGGGCCGGCATATTTAAAGGGGACTTGTCCCTCGATGGATCCGGCTGCCTCATCGGTGTTGGCTGCTCCCTGGGTGCCTACCACTCGCTCGGCGATCCGGTTGCTGCACCCGTCGGTTTGGCGGCACATGCTGAGAATCCGGACACCGCCCGGATATTCAAATTCTACCGCGAAATGGTCGTAAATGTTGCCGTATTCCGGCCCTTTTCGCACCTCCCGCCCGCCGATCCCCAGGCATTTGACCGGATGGGCGCCGATGGCCCAATTCATGATATCCAGGTTGTGCACATGCTGCTCGACGATACAATCGCCGCACAGCCAGGTGTACCAGTACCAGCAGCGGCACTGATATTCCATGTCCGACCAGCCGGGCTGGCGTTCTTTTACGAAGCCGCCCAGCCAGGGTTTGTCATGAATCACAAAATAACATTGTCCGCCGACGATGTCGCCAATATCGCCGCCATGAACCCGCTTCATCACCTCGATATAATGATTCTGATGCCGCCGCTGGGTACCGGCAAGAATCGCCAGATCCTTCTGCTGGGCCAGTTCCGAAGAGGCAATTACCGATCGAACGCCCACCGGATCCACCGCCACCGGTTTTTCCATGAAAACATGCTTGCCAGCCGCCACCGCCGCCTGCAGATGAAGCGGACGAAAATGAGGGGACGTCGTCAGAAACACAATATCCACATCACTGGCGATTACCTTCTGATAAGCGTCCCAGCCGACAAAGCAGGTCTCCTCCGTCACCTTTACATTGGCTCCCACCTCCGCCTTCAGGCTGGCCAGGGACCCTTGAAGCCGGTCGGCAAATAAATCGCCCATGGCGGCCAGTTCGATCCCCTCGGAGGAACGGATGCAGTCTTTGACCGCCCCGGTCCCGCGCCCGCCGCAGCCGATCAATCCAACCCGCAGCGTATCAGAACCGGCGGCGAACAGCTTCCCGGTTTTTATACTAACTGCCGCTAGGGAAAGAGCCGCGGAGGCGGAAGTTTTGATAAAAGTCCGACGCGAGAGATTGGCAGACTTATTTTGATATTCGCTTTTCATTCAAAACATCCTTATGGTCGTTGAGTTGGCTACTTCAACAGGTTTTCGAATAAAAACAAACCGCTTTTGCCGGGTGCGACGATATCGAGATCCCCGTCGCCGTCGATATCCGCCACCTGGGTGTTGATGCCAAAGGCCGCCTGCCCGCCGTGCGTGATAGTAAAGCGGGTCCACTGCCGTTTGCCTTTATCCAGCTTATAATAATAGATGCAGCGCGGATCGTTTTCCCCGGGATCATTGCCGTTATGGGCGTAATACCGCTTGCCCGTCAGCAGTTCCTGCTGGCCGTCGTTATCCAGGTCCGTCAGCAGCAGGAAGTGAGGTTGCGACCAGTCACGGTCAATTTCATGCCGGGTCCAGATTCGCTGCCCGATCGAATTGTTCTCCTGCTCCAGCCAATAGACCCCGTAATTATGGCTCATCCCCCAGATGATATCCCCGTCACCATCCCCATCGACATCATACACCAGTATCGGAATACTGGCAGCATCCAGATCGAACTCCCCGTGCCACTGCCACTGTCCATCGGCCATTTGTTCCAGCCAGCCTTTGGAGCCGATGACATCGACTCGTCCGTCCCCATTGAGATCGCCAGCCCCGATCCCATGCCCGGCCGCCTCGCCGGGCAGATCATGTTTGGTCCATTTCACCCCATGCTCCGCCGTGGCGTCCGGCTTAAACTCATACCAGGCTGCTGCGGTCATGATGTTGGGCAGAATATCCAGCCTTCCATCGCCGTTGATATCCACCGGAATCGCCGTTTCCATATTGCCCGGCTCATCGACGGTAAACACCTCAAAAGTCCCGTCCGGCTTGCCCGGATTGCGAATCCAGAATACGCTTTTGTTATGCCAGGCGGCGTTCACAATATCCACCCAGCCGTCGCCGTCCACATCAAACGGCAGATTGGCGAAGTCCACATAATAACCGCCCACATCCTCCAGCTCGCGGACAAAATGCTTTGTCCACTTCGGGGCCTCATACCAGAATCCCCCGCAAAAGATATCCAGCTTGTCGTCCCGATTGACATCCAGAATCCCCGCCGCCTCAAATTTCGAGTCGGCATTGATAACGTGCTGGCGAAACTTCAATTCCGCCGCCCCGCCCTGGCTAACTAAACCGGCGGCTGCCAACCAACCTAAAAAAACTACCCGGAAAACCTTGATATGTTTCATCGATTTCTCTCCTTGTTCTATTACCTTATTTTTCAGATAACGAATGGGAACTATCATGCAATCTATTTAGACCGTATATAGTATAATGAGTTTGAATGAAATAATCGCCATTTTACGTTTATTTTTAGTTATTTTGCGAAGACCATGCTGGGAAGTCTATATGGCAGTTCAGGCAAGCGTAACTGCCTGCTTGACATGAATTTCAATCAAACCGGGGAAAAAAGAAATTAATACAAATACTTAATTTATAAGTATTTAAAAAATATCTGCTTTATTGGCATACTATTTGCTACCATTTTAATAAGATGAATTATGTTTGTATTATTCAAACAAGGAGCAAATAAAGATGTCGAAAATAATAGGTATTGATTTAGGTACTACCAACTCGGTGGTGGCGATTCTGGAAGGTACCACTCCCAAGGTATTGATTAATGCCCAGGGTTCGCGGCTGACCCCCTCGGTAGTCGGCTTTACCGACAAAGGCGAACGGCTGGTCGGCCAGATCGCCCGGCACCAGCAGGTAACCAATCCCACCAACACGGTTTACTCGATCAAACGTTTTATGGGCCGGCGCCATCGGGAAGTCTCTTCCGAAGAAAAGATCGTGCCCTATAAAATCGTCGGCGGCCCTGAAGAGCTGGTCAAGGTAGAGGTTCGCGGCAAGGATTATACCCCGCCGGAGATTTCCGCCATGATTCTGCAGGACCTGAAAAAGACCGCGGAAGATTATCTGGGCGAGAAGGTGGACCGGGCGGTCATTACCGTACCGGCTTATTTTAACGACTCCCAGCGGCAGGCGACCAAGGACGCCGGCCAGATCGCCGGTCTCAAGGTAGAGCGAATTATCAACGAGCCGACCGCCGCCGCCCTGGCCTATGGCCTGGAAAAGAAAGCCAACGAAAAAATCGCCGTCTTTGACTTCGGGGGTGGTACCTTTGATATTTCCATCCTGGACATCGGCGACAATGTCTTCGAAGTGCTTAGCACCAATGGTGATACCCACCTGGGTGGTGACGATCTCGATGAAAAAGTAATGAAATACATCGCCGATGAATTCAAGAAAAAAGAGGGAATCGATCTGCGGAAAGACCCGATGGCCCTCCAGCGGCTCAAAGAAGCTTCCGAAAAGGCCAAGTGCGAACTGAGCACTTCGGTGGAGTCCACGGTCAATCTGCCCTTTATCACCGCCGATCAGACCGGCCCGAAACATCTGCAAATGACCATTACCCGCAGTACCTTCGAGCAATTGATTGCCGATGAACTGCGGCGGCTGCGAATCCCCTGCGAAAAAGCCTTACAGGATGCCAAGCTATCACCCAGCGATATCGCCGAAGTGGTGCTGGTCGGCGGATCCATCCGGATTCCCAAAGTACAGCAACTGGTCAAGGAACTCTTCGGCAAAGAACCGAACAAGAGTATCAATCCCGACGAAGTCGTGGCCGTTGGCGCTGCCATTCAGGGCGGCGTGCTGGCAGGTGATGTCAAGGACATACTGCTGCTGGATGTGACCCCGCTCTCCCTGGGTGTGGAAACCCTCGGCGGGGTGATGACCAAGCTGATCGAGCGGAATACCACCATCCCCACTGCCAAAAAGGAAGTTTTCAGTACCGCCTCCGACAGCCAGCCGTCAGTGGATATTCACGTTTTACAAGGGGAACGCGAGTTCGCCTCAGATAACCGGACCCTGGGCCGCTTCCAGTTGACCGGTCTGCCGCCGGCCCCCCGCGGTGTGCCGCAGATTGAGGTTTCGTTTGATATTGATGCCAATGGTATCTTGAATGTATCCGCCAAGGACCTGGCGACCGGCAAACTCCAGTCGATTGAAATCAAAGGAACTTCCGGCCTCAGCGACGAGGAAATCCAGAAAATGACCCGCGAGGCCCAGGCCCATGCGGAAGATGACAAGAAACGCCGGCACCTGGTCGATATGAAAAATCAGGCCGATCAGTTGATCTACAGCACCGAAAATACCCTCAAGGAACATGGCGATAAAGTGCCCGCCGAGGAACGGTCCAAAGTGGAATCCGCCGTCAATAATCTGCGCGAGGTTCTCAAGCAGGACAGCGCCGAGGCGATTCAGAAGGCCATGGAGAACCTGGGCACCGCCAGCCAGACCCTCGGTAAAATCATGTACGAACAGGCCACCAAACAACATGCCGCCTCCCCCGGCCCGGACCAGTCCGGACCATCACCCCAGGAAAAGAAAAAGGGTGATGACGATGTCATTGACGCCGAATTCGAGGTAAAAGAGTAATTGGGCGTGAACCCAAAGTGGTTTTTTGCGTATTATAAACGGTTACGAATGTAAAATTTTGTTTCAATTTCCCACCGAACACGGATAGTCATTGTGGACTATCCGTGTTTTTTATGGTAGGATCGGCGGTATAAATGATAGAAAGTACAAGGATTTTGTGAGTAAAAAAGCAGAAATTAACCAGAACATACCATTTGAAATATCCGACAAAGAATTACGCGCCAGCCGCCAGTGGGCCATCGAGCTGGCCCGGATCGCGCACGACCGCCATTGCAGCCAGATCGTGATTCTGGAACTGGCCGGCTGCTCACCGGTAGCCACCCATTTTGTCATCGGTACCGGCACCAGCGATCAGCAGATTCGCTCCGTCGCGGCGGAGATGGAGAAAATCGGCAAAGAAAATAACAACCCGCCTTTCCACCACGCCGGCCTTCAGCAGGGCAAATGGGTAATCCTGGATTTCTTCGACGTCGTGGTCCATCTTTTCGACCGCGAATACCGGCTCTTTTACGACCTGGAATTATTGTGGGGCGACGCCCCCCGCATCGAATGGCAGCCGAATGAAACCAGTCAATAACCAAAGAACCATTTTCCAGATCAAACTCCTTTCTGCATAAGGATGGATAGGTGAAAAAATATTTCCCTTTAGCATTGGTTTGGCTGCTATTGCCGGGATGTGCCGATCATAAGAATCTGGAAAAGGAATTTCAGAACGTTAAGAATCAATATCCGGTAAACGCTTTTTTAACGCAGGATGTTCCTCTGTATTCTGCCAAACCAAATCAGGGAACCAATATTTTGCAGGCGAGTTTTAAAGAACAACAGGAGATCAGAAAAATCATAAAAGGGAACTGGTACCATTGTTTATACAAAATTACCTATGATCATATCCGGAATCTTGAGGGATCGTGGAATGAAGAAGAAATCTCGTTTTTTTGCCGGGATGTCTGGCCTACCAAAGAATCAGGGATTATGCTTAAGAAAGCAGCATGGCCTTTTAGAAGTAATGAAGATCTCATTTTTGAACTTGCCCCTAAAGATAAATTATTTGAAATCGTAAGTCATTACCCCTGTGGGGCCTTTAAACAGAATTAACGAAATGAAACCAATAGTAGATTTACTTGAGGAATGTGTTTCGCAAGCAATGATCCAAATCGCCGGTCAGGCGTCTCCCGCTATTATCAAGTCTGCTCAGGATTCGAGGTTTGGGGATTATCAGGCCAATGGGGTGATGGCTTTAGCGAAAAAGTTAAAAAAGAATCCGCGGGAGCTGGCCCAGCAGATCGTTGCCCAACTGGATGTCAGCGATATGTGTGAGCCGCCGGAAGTGGCCGGGCCGGGCTTTATCAATTTCCGCCTGAAGCCCCAGTGGCTGGCCGCCCGGCTCACCGAAGCGATAAGCGATCCGCAGCGGCTGGGTATCGATTCCTGCGAAAATCCGCCCACTACGGTCGTCGATTTCTCCGGCCCCAACATCGCCAAACAGATGCACGTCGGCCACCTCCGCAGCACCATCATCGGCGACACCATCGCCCGCATCCTCGAATTCTGGTATGATAATCCGTCCAAGGTAATCCGCCAAAACCACGTCGGCGACTGGGGTACTCAGTTCGGCATGCTCCTGAGATACTTCAATAAAAAAGAGACAAAAAAAGATGGTGTACATAGTATCTCGTTGAAAGGCCTGGGGATCGAAGACTTTGAACAGTTATATAAAGAGGCAAAAAAAGATTTTGATTCCGATCCGGAAGTTGCAAAAGAGTCTCGTGAATGGGTTGTTTTACTACAGCAGGGAAATGAACAAGCAAGATTATATTGGGAAGTAATATGTCAGGATTCGTTAAATCATTGCCAGGAAATTTATGATTTATTAAATGTAAAACTTAATATAAAAAATGTGAAGGGTGAAAGCTTTTATAACGATATGCTTCCCTCTGTAATTTCCGATCTCTCTGTTGCGAATCTTCTCCAGGAATCCGACGGCGCCCAATGTGTGTTTCTGGAAGGATTTAAGACCAAGGAAGGCGAGCCGCTGCCGATGATCGTCCAGAAAAGCGACGGGGCCTTTTTATATGCCACCACCGACCTGGCAGCCATTCGCTACCGGGTAGGGCAGTTGCACGCGGATCGGATCATCTATGTAACGGATTCCCGGCAGAAGCTGCATTTCGAGATGCTCTTCGCCTGTGCCCGCAAGGCCGGCTGGGCAGGCGAATCGGTCCGGCTGGAGCATGTCCCGTTCGGCAGTGTGCTGGGCGACGACGGCAAGCCCTTCAAGACCCGTTCCGGCGAAAATGTAAAGCTGAAATCTCTGCTGGAGGAAGCGGAACTCCGCGCCCGCAAAGTGGTGGAAGAAAAAAATCCCGACCTGCCGCCGGAACTGAAACAGCAGATTGCCCACGCCGTCGGGATCGGGGCGGTAAAATATGCTGATCTCTCCAACAATCTGGTAACGGATTATATCTTCAACTGGGACAAGATGTTAGCAATGGAAGGCAATACCGCTCCCTATATGCAGTATGCCTACGCCCGCGTGCGGAGCATCTTCCGCAAGGGAGAAGTGGACGTGGCGGAATTACTGTCGCAAAATCATAGTCTGGAACTGGCCGCTCCGGAAGAAATCGGGCTGGCCAAGCTGCTTTTGCGGTATGGGGAGGTGGTGGAAACGGTCGCCCGCGACCTTCGCCCCCACCTGCTGACCGGCTATTTATTCGACCTGGCCCAGGCCTTCAGCAGTTTTTACACCAACTGCCCCGTCCTCAAGGCCGAGGGAACCTCGCGGACCACCCGCCTGCTGCTCTGCTATCAGACTGCCCGGACCATTCAGCACGGCTTGGGGTTGCTGGGCATCGAAACCATCGAACAAATGTAAGATTTATCGGTTTTGGCGGTTTTTTATCGGGATTTTGCAACTTCCCAAAGAGTTTTCTTGACAGGCCGCCAGCAAACACTACAATTACCCCTAGTCAATCTGCGGATGTGGCGGAACTGGCAGACGCGCAGGCTTCAGGTGCCTGTGGGGGCAACCCCATGGAGGTTCGATTCCTCTCATCCGCAGTACTTTGACTTTTTCCCTTCTCTTCTTATCTTACTTAATCTTCATATTTCAAAGGGTTTATCGTGTTTGTATAGGGAAACAAAGGACGGCTGGTCAGAAGGGGCAGGCGTCGGGGGGGATGAAACCGCAGGCGAGCCAGTTTTCGGCGAGGTTGATCAGGTCTTCCAGGTTGACCATGCAGTCATCGTTGGTATCGCCGCGGGGCGGGAGCAACGACAAGGGCGG
>CAZOMV010000079.1:0-28403 GCA_964580995.1 uncultured Pirellulales bacterium | reverse complement strand
CTTCCAAAAACGGCTCTGGCTCCCCAATAACAAGGGGACGACGAGCTTTTGACGCAGGCGTCTATTTTCCGCCGGACGGATGAGGTGGAAACATTTTAGAGAATGGTATGCCCGGGATATTCCACCCGGCTGGGATGAGACTGTATATAATGGGGACATTATAATAGTATTTGCAACAAAACCCTGCCCATATCCGGTTCCTAAGTAGTTTTAGTAAAACAGCGGCAGCAAGGAGGAGGAGGAGGAGTAGGAGGAGGAGGAGGCTGTTTTTTTGGATTATTTTGCGGCGGACATGTCGTAACTATTTATAAAATAAATACTTACTGGATGTATAGGGGCCTAATGGCCTATCCTGTGCTTCTTCTGCATTCTGTTTATACATTTTACGGGAAATCATCGGAAAAGTATTTACCGCTCTAATTCCCTCATTTATACTAATCGAATTCAATCGTGAAATCACAGAACTATCTACTTGAGGTTGAATGTATGGCTGCAAAAAAGAAACGGATTTCGAAAAGCGGAAAAATCGCAAAAATTTCACATCTCCATAAGCCCGAAGAAATGAGTTTGCAGCAATGGCAAATCGTTTTGCGGAAGGAATTTGGCGGCAGCCAGAATTTTCGGCTTAGGAATATTGGCAATGAACCGGTTTTCTCCGAATTTTCGGTCGCGAATCCACAGACAAAACGTGAATATCGGGTGGCGATTCGCGGTCAGAATTGCGGCGACAACTACTGTTCCTGCCCGGATTTTACTGTCAATACGCTGGGGACCTGCAAGCATATCGAGTTTACGCTGCATAAACTCCGTGCCAAGCGTGGGGGCGTACAAGCATTGACGCAGGGTTTTCATCCGGCTTATTCTGAAGTGTATGTCCGTTACGGCGCCAAACGGGAAGTCGTTTTCAAAGCCGGGACGGAATGCCCGCAACGTTTGCGGAAATTAGCAGGCCAATATTTTGACGACAGCGGGATCTTATTGCCTCATGCTTATTTGAAATTCGAGGATTTTCTCACGGCGGCACACGCAAGCAAGCATGATCTGCGCTGTTATGATGATACGCTGGCGTTTATCGCGGAACTTCGAGACCGGGATATTCTTACGAAGAGGATCGATAAACGGTTTCCCGAGGGTATAAAAAGCAAGGATTTTACCAATCTGCTTAAGGTCCCCCTTTATCCCTATCAGCGTCAGGGTGCCCTGTTTGCCGCCCAAGCAGGCCGGTGCCTACTGGCGGATGATATGGGGCTGGGCAAAACGATCCAGGCGATCGCCGCCGTCGAAATACTGGCCCAGGCTGTCGGTATCGAACGAGTCCTTATTATATCGCCGACGTCTTTGAAACATCAGTGGAAGCAGGAGATCGAGAAGTTCTCAAATCGAGATTCCCTTGTTGTCGAAGGTCTTTTGCCGCAGCGAACCCTGCGATATGCTTCTCCCTCATTTTACAAAATTACCAATTACGATGTGGTGTTTCGCGACCAGGATCTGATTCGCCGATGGAATCCGGATGTTATCATTCTCGACGAGGCGCAGCGGATCAAAAACTGGAAAACCCGAACGGCCAAAAGCGTTAAACTTCTGGAATCCAAATACGCGATTGTTCTGACCGGAACCCCCCTGGAAAACCGGCTTGAGGAACTGCACTCGATCGTGGAATTTGTGGACCGGTTCCGCCTGGGGCCGATGTTCCACTTTCTTGCCCAGCATCAGCATGTCGATGAAGACGGCAAGGTAATTGGATACAAAGACCTTACCCAAATATCCAAAACACTCGAGCCGGTCCTGCTGCGGAGGGTCAAGAAGGAGGTTCTCAAAGAATTGCCGGAACGCCTAGAGAAAAATTATTTTGTGCCCATGACGGCCCAGCAAATGCAGCATCACGAGGAAAACCGGGAGATTGTCGCCCGCATTGTGGCCAAGTGGCGGCGTTACGGTTTTTTGACCGAAACCGACCAGCGGGTGCTGATGATTGCCCTCCAGAATATGCGCATGAGCTGCAACAGCACGTACCTGCTGGACAAGAAAACCGACTTTGGCGTCAAAGCCGATGAAGTAATGATTGTACTCGATGAGCTATTTGAGACCCCCGATGACAAAGTTGTGATATTCAGCCAGTGGCTGCGAACGCACGAACTGCTTCAGCGGCGATTGCAAGCGGCGAAACTGGGACACATTTTTTTTCATGGCGACATCCCCGGCGTTCAGCGTAAAAAAGTAATCCAGCAATTTAAGGAAGATGATGGCTGCCGGGCATTTTTATCGACCGATGCCGGCGGGGTCGGCCTGAATTTACAGAATGCCTCGGCGGTAATCAATATGGATTTGCCGTGGAATCCGGCGGTACTGGATCAGCGTATCGGGCGTGTACACCGGCTGGGCCAGCAGCGCCCGGTCCGGGTGGTGAACTTTGTTGCCCAGGGAACCATCGAGCATGGTATGCTTTCGCTGCTCTCCTTTAAAAAGTCGCTGTTTGCCGGTATTCTGGAAGATGGCCAGGATGAGGTGTTTCTGGGCGGTAGCCGGCTCAAGCGGTTTATGGATTCGGTTGAGAAAGCGACCGACGGAATTCCCGCTGCGATGCCGGAACAGTCTGAAGCTGATACCCAGGAAACGTCTCAGGCTCATAAAGCAGTTGCTGAGCAAGCCGAAGCCCATGACCCACAGAAAATTTGGGACGACCTGATCACCATAGGATCATCCTTGTTGACACAATTTAGCCAGGCGCTGCAGGGCAAAGCCGCAAAGGTCTTGCCGTCAGGCCAGCGGCTTGCTGACGGTTTGAAAATAGAAACGGATCAAAAAACCGGCCGGCAGCATCTAAAATTGCCTTTACCCTCAACGGAGACTGTTGAAAAGATTTTCCATGCACTAAACCAGATACTGCAAAAGTAGTAGAAAAGGAACCCTTGTGATGAGTTGTATATTTTGGGGATCGGTTCTGGCGGTTGCGATTGGGTGTGGTTTGTTGGGATGCACCCATCCGAATGACAGCATCAAACCAGTTGAGAAAGTGCTGCGGATTCAAAAAACGGAAGATTTTGTTGTAAACGGTACGGGTGATTCCGCCGCCTGGGAGAAGGCGGGCTGGGAGCCGCTGGTTTCGCGGGGCGGGGACGAGGCAGGGTACCGGTCCCGGTTCAAGGTGCTCTATTCCGCCACGGGGCTGTATGTGCTGATGGAAGGCGAAGACCGGCTGCTGACGGCCACGATGCGGGAGGATTTTCTGGATTTATGGAATGAGGATGTGTTTGAGTTTTTCCTGTGGCCGGATAGCCGGTACCCGGTGTATTTTGAATATGAGATTTCGCCGCTGGGCTACGAGCTGCCGATTCTGATTCCCAATTTGGGGGAGGATTTTATCGGCTGGCGGCCCTGGCATTATGAGGGCAGCCGGCTGACACAGAAGGCGACGTCGGTTATGGGCGGCGAAAAGCAAAGCGGAGCCCGGATTGCCGGCTGGAAGGCGGAGGTGTTTGTTCCGTATGAGCTGCTCCAGCCACTAACCAAGGTACCCCCCCGCCCGGGGAGCCGCTGGCGGGCTAATTTTTACCGGGTGGATTATGATGAAGGCAAAATCAGAAGCTGGGATTGGGTACGCGTCGGCCCCAGCTTCCATGAGTTTGAAAAATTCGGTACCCTTATTTTTGAATGATAATGAAATTTTATCAGGAGACAAATCGTGAAAAAACTCATATGCTATTGTTTGATCGGGAGTGCAATCATGATGGCAGCAAAAGATGTAAATAACCTGTCCGCCCAGACGGCTGATCTGCGTTTGCTGGACTGGCAGCCGAAAAGCCAGTTGGTCGTGAAGGAAACCAAAATTGACAAGCCGAAATTTCCGGTGATTGACATCCACAATCATCTGCACCGGTGGGAAAAGATGGGGCAGTTTCTTGAGGAAATGGACAAGGCCGGCGTTACCCAATGCGTGAATCTGGACGCGTTTTCCGAAAATGACGATTATCTGGAACAGATAAAAAAGACAAAGGAATTGGGGCAAAACCGAATCATCTTATTCTTCGTACCGGACTTCAGCAAAATCGACGAGCCGGACTTTGCGGTAAAGGAGGCGAAGAAGCTGGAAGCGGCGGTGAAGATGGGCATTCGCGGTCTGAAAATCCATAAGGAACTGGGATTAACCGTAAAAGACAAAACCGGCAAACTGGTGCCGGTGGATGATCCGCGTCTGGATCCGTTGTGGGCCAAATGCGGGGAGCTGGGAATCCCGGTGATGATTCATGTTTCCGATCCGAAGGCCTTTTTCACACCGCTGGATAAATACAATGAACGATATGACGAGCTGGCCGCTCATCCCGGGTGGCTGTTTTACGGGAATGGGTATCCATCCAAGGATGAAATCCTGGCCCAGCGTAACCGCATGATGGCCAAACACCCCAAAACTATCTTTATCGGGGCGCACGTGGGCGGCTTGCCGGAGGACCTCGGCCAGTTGAGCCAATGGCTGGACGCCTATCCGAATTTTTATGTGGACATCTGCGCCCGAATCAACGAACTGGGACGCCAGCCCTACACGGCCCGCAAGTTTTTTATCAAGTATCAGGATCGCATACTCTTCGGAACCGACACCCCCTGTGATGCCGAGGCCTACAGAATATTCTATCGCTTTCTGGAAACCGATGATGAGTATTTTGACCCCGCCGGCGGGCATCACCTGCAAGGCCGCTGGATGATTTATGGAGTCTTTCTGCCCGATGAAGTCCTGGAAAAAGTGTATCATAAGAACGCCGAAAAGATTCTCTCCCTGTTCCAGCCACCCAAAACCGGTTCCTAATGTAAATTAAGCAGGAAAACTGCGAAAAAATAAATTTTAGGCAGAATTTTATTAACATTTTGACCGCTGGCGCATCTTAGTTAAGGGAGCCATAGTGTAATTATTTGGGTTTGCCTGCGACTATGGGATGAGGTAGAATTTATGTTTCTTCTGTGAAGATAGATAAAATGACAACGAAAAGGCCGGTCAGAGCATGAAAAAATTTCTTATTATTGTAATTATTGTATCCAGTATCATTGGTGTGCTGGGATTGTTAGGTTGGGCGGGGTATGCCCTTCAATCGAAGATGAAGGCCAAGCTGCCGAGCACGGAAGTGCGAGTGGAGTGTCCCCAGCGGGGAAACCTGACGGAGTATATTACTGCGCCGGGGCTCGTCGAGCCGAAACGCAAAGTGGAAATCAGCGCGAAAATCTCGGCACGGGTGGTGTCGATTCCGGTTGAAGAAGGAGATAAGGTATTCAAAGGGACCGACTCCGGCGATACAGCAAAGGAGGCGACCTTGTTGATCAAGCTGGACGCCAGCGATCTGGACGCCGGACTGCGTTCCGCCCAGGCCCGGCGGGCGGCACAGGCGGCTCGCATCGAGGTGGCACGGGCGGAAATCACCAGCAAAAAAGCCAATATCGAAGCCTGCAAGGCCAGACTGGAACAGATGACGCGGAAGCTGGACCGGGAGAAAAATCTGCTGGCCTCGCACGATGTCAGTCAATCCACCGTGGATGAAACCCAGAGCCTTTTTGACGAACAGCAGGCCCAACTTATCATTGTGGAAAACGATCTGAAAACCACGGAATTGAATCTGCTGGTCATGGAACATGAGCTGGAGGCGGCGGATGCGGAAATATCCCGTGCTGTGCAGGATCTGACCTATACCACCATCATGGCCCCCATGGACGGGATTGTCACCAAAATCAACGCCGAGGAGGGGGAAATGGTGATGACCGGGACGATGAACAATCCCGGCACGGTCATCATGGAGGTTGCCGATCTGTCGCAAATGCTGGTGCTGGTCCAGGTGGATCAGACGGACATTAGCAAGGTACTGGTAGGGCAAAAAGCGAAAGTTGAATTTCAGGCCTGGCCGGACCGCTTTTTTGAGGGGGTGGTGGAAAAAAAGGCGCTAGCCCTGACTATGGGGCGCAGCGGTGAATATTACGAAGTGGAAGTCCTGCTGCTGAACACCAGCGGGCAGGAGGTATTATCGGGACTGTCGGCGGATGTGGATGTCGAAACCGCCACCTATCAGGAGGTGCTGCTGGTGCCCAGCCAGGCTATTCTGGCGCGGGAGGTGGATGCATTGCCGGTGGAGATACGCGATACCAGTCCCCTGGTCGATGCGAAAAAGACCTATGCTTCCGTTATTTATCGGTATATTGAGGGAGAAGCCGTTGTCACTCCCGTGAAAATCGGACAAAGTGATACCTCCAATACTATTGTGCTGGAGGGATTGACGGAACAAGATAAAATCATCACCGGGCCGTTCAAAATATTGACGACTCTTACGCATAAACAAAAAGTAAAAGATGAGCGGGAAAAAGAAAAAGCCGGTAAGGGCAAAGAAACCGCAGCCCCGGCTGCCGATGCGAATGAGGCAAAATCCTAACCCCCCCCCAAAAAAAACATGCTGATAGAACTAAAGGATGTACGCAAGATCTATAAGGTGGGAGTGGAGCGGATTCAGGCTCTGGACGGGGTAAGTCTGGAAGTCAGGGAAAATGAATATCTGGCCGTGATGGGTTCCTCCGGTTCAGGCAAGAGTACGCTGATGAACATCCTGGGCTGTCTGGACCGCTGTACTTCGGGTCAGTATCTGCTGGGCGGGTATGATACGACCCGGCTCGGCAGCGGAACCCTGGCGCAAATTCGTAACGAGCAGATTGGTTTTGTCTTTCAATCGTTTGAATTACTGCCGCGTATGTCCGCGTTGAAAAATGTGGAGTTGCCGCTGCTTTACTCCCGGAGCCGGGGATGGTGGAACCAGCGAAAGCGGGCTAAGGATTCTCTGGAACGGGTCGGTCTGGCCGGACGAATCCGGCACCGGCCGAATCAGCTTTCCGGCGGCGAAAAACAGCGGGTGGCGATCGCGCGGGCGCTGGTTGGCGGTCCCAGCCTGCTGCTGGCGGATGAGCCGACCGGCAATCTGGATACCAAAACCAGCGAGGATATTCTGGCTCTCTTTGACCGCCTGCATGAGGAAGGCCAGACGATCATTATGGTGACGCATGAGGAAGATATCGCCCGGCACGCCCACCGTGTGATTCGCATGCGCGACGGGAAAATCATATCCGATCTAACACAGCCCGGAGGGAAACCGGCATGAGCGGCATGATATGGCTACCGGTACGAATCCTTCTGCTGATCTTGCAGAGTGCCTGGCTGGCCCTAGGGCAAATCTGGTCGAATAAAACCCGATCCGCCTTGACCACGATCGGCATCATCATCGGCGTTGCCTCGGTGACAGCGGTGATCGCAGCCCTGTCGGGCCTGAAGGCCAGCGTGCTCACGGAATTCGAGAGCATTGGAACGACTACCATCTTTGCCGCGCCAGATTTGCCCCGGGAAGGCAAGTTCCGCAATCTCCCCTGGCATAAGATTCAGTTTCAACGGAAGGATTTGGAGAATATGCTGGAGAACTGTCCTTCTCTGGAAATTTATACTCCGGCTACCTGGAATCAGGCAACGGTGCGATTTGGGGAAGAAACGGTCGATACTATGCTGATTCGGGGGATCAACAGCAGTTGGCATAAGATTGAAAACCGCTCGGTGATTGATGGACGGCCGTTTTCCATCATTGATGAGGAACAGGGCTGGCAGGTCTGTCTGATTACCGAAGAAGTCAAAAAGGAACTGCGGCTGGACAAGGACTGCGTCGGGCAGGAAATCCAGGTGAATGGCCGATCGTTTCGTATCGTCGGCGTGGTGGAGGAGCGGGTTTCGGCCTTCGACATGGGACGCAGTAAGGCGGAAGTATATATTCCGTATGAAACCGCATGGAAACTCTGGCGTGATTATCCGGTGATTTTGGCCAAATGCAAAAAACCGGACGTATCGGAGGAGGCAAAAGAGGAACTGCGTTTTTATCTGCGTAAGTGCAAAGGATTGAAGCCGGGCGATCCGGATTTGTTCCGGATTGAAACCGTGGAACAGATATTGCAGCAGTTTGAAAAAGTGTCCCTGATCATCACCACGATCGCCACCGGAGTGGTGGGTATCTCCCTGCTGGTCGGCGGGGTGGGGATTATGAATATCATGCTGGTCTCGGTCTCGGAACGCACCCGGGAGATCGGCCTGCGCAAGGCGGTGGGCGCCAAACCCTCAGCCATATTATTGCAGTTCCTGGTGGAGGCGGTCATTCTTTGCTTTTTCGGCGGCCTGCTGGGCGTGCTTGGCGGCCAGGGGATGACCTCGGCCCTGGCGAAAATCCCCAACGCCCACCTGGACAAGGCCTATATCCCCATGTGGGCCATCGGCCTGGCTTTCGGATTTTCGACACTGGTGGGGATCGTTTTCGGCATGTTCCCAGCCGTCAAGGCCGCCCGCCTGGATCCTATTGAGGCACTGCGGCACGAATAAGAACAGGAGCAATCAAACGTATGAATCCGTGGTTTTCTCAAATAAAAAATACCCTGGTTGGATTGTGTTTTGTGTTTTTACTGGCGGGCTGTGAAATGTGGCAGCGTTATCCCTATGAAACCGTGTCCATCCCTCCCGCGAAACTGAACCAGATAGAAAAACTGGATTTGAATGCGATGACCCAGCCGCAAAAAGAATCGGAACCGGAAACAGAAGGACCGGCCGTCGAACCGGAAACGGAGCGGCAGTTGAGTATCGAAGAATGCCGGGCGCTGGCCCTGAAAAACAATCTCGATTTGAAAGTCCAGATTTACAACGTTCCTATGGCGGAGGAAGGCATCATGCAGGCGGAGGCTGGCTTTGAACCGCTGGCCTTTTCCCGTATGAATTTTACCAAAAGCGATTCCCCCACTTCCCTGACGCTGGAGGCCAGCAAACAGCAATATTTCGACAATACCGCCGGCATACAATTTCCCCTGCGGACCGGCGGAGATGTCACCCTTTCGCATCCGTTTTCCTGGATGGAGACGAACAATATCTTTTCCACCATGGACGAATCCTACACCACCGATGCCGCTATCTCCGTCCAGCAGCCGCTGCTGCAGGGGGGCGGCGTCCGTGCCAACACCCATACTCTCCGCATCGCCCGTTATGATACGCAGATCGCCCGCGCCCAGACCAAGCTGGAAGTTACCCGCGTGCTGGCGGATGTGGATCGGGCGTACTGGCTGTTATTCGCCGTGAACAAACTGCTGGAATTACGCAAACTCGAGCACGATCTGGCTCAGGCCCAGCTCGAACGGGCCCAGCGGATGGTCCAGGCCGGCCAGACGCCGGAGATTGAAATCCTGCGGGCCGAGGCGGCGGTTGCCGAACGGGTCGAAGGCATCCTCCTGGCTGAGAACCAGGTACGCAACCGCCAACGGGAATTGAAACGGATCCTCAATGAAGCCGGTCTGGAAATGGAAACGCCCACCACCCTGATTTTGTCCACCGAGCCGAATCCCCAGCATTACGCATTAGATAGCGAAAAACTGATGGACTATTCGCTTGCCAACCGGATGGAACTGCTGGAGATGGAACTGCAGATTGCCAAGGATGTCAGTGCCATTGACTTTGACCGCAACCAGATGCTGCCCTATCTGGCGCTGGATTATACGTATAACATAAACGCTTTGGGCCAGACCGCCGGCGATTCCTACGATCTGATGTGGCGAAACCGTTTTGCCGATCACCGCGCCGGGCTGGTCCTGCAAATTCCCCTGGGCAATCAGGCCGCCCGCAGCCAGTACCGCCGCAGCGTCCTGCAAAAACTCCAGCATCTGGTGAGCAAAGAACAGCGGGAAAAACTCATCACCAAAGAAGTCCTCAACGCCGCCGACCTGCTGGAAGCCAATTGGCAGCGGGTGCTGGTGACCCGCAAAAGTTCAGAGTTGGCCGAACGAACTCTCAAGGCCGAAGAACGCCAGTTCGAGCTGGGCATGCAGATTTCTACCGAGGTGCTCGACGCCCAGACCCGCTACACCAACGCCCTCTGGTCGGCTGCTCAGGCCCTGGCGGAATACCAGTTGGCCCAGGTCGATTTGGCCTATGCCGCCGGCAGTCTTCTCGAAGCTGCCCAGGTCGAATTCCTCTCCGATGAACAGAAACAAAACGAAATCGAAAGATCTGGTAAAGATTAAAACTTTGCTGAATCCCCATTTGACACCCTACGATAAAGGATTGAAATGAATAATGAGCGTATGAAATCCAGGAGGGGAAAGTTATATGCGATGTTTGCTTGGGTGTGGACCCTCATGATTTTTCCTGCTGCTGAGCTTTATTCGGATGAAATCATTACCATTCAACCTGTGGATAACGGCAAGGCGCTGGTCAATCCGGATATGGGCTGGACCATGCACTATTATTCCAACATAATCACAAATTATGGCTCCCAGTTGGAACCATCAGATACCCTGGATGATTTTCCGGGATTATCGACAGTTTATTTGCGGGTGCCCTGGGCTTTTCTCGAGCCGCAGGAGGGGGAATACAACTGGTCGCTATTGGACACACCTGCTCAACGATGGATCGATAAAGGTAAACAGATTGCGCTGCGAGTGACCACTTCCGAAAGCTGGATGCGTTACGCCACCCCCCAATGGGTCAAAGGCGCAGGCGCCAAAGGGTACTATTACGAATTGGGAAAGGGTAGGGTGGAAACCGGCTCACTGTGGGATCCGGATTTCAGCGATCCGGTCTATCTAGGCAAACTGGATGCCTTTTTGGCTGTCATGGCCAAACGCTACGACGGCAATCCCGATGTTGCATTCATTGACATCGGTTCCTTCGGATTGTGGGGCGAAGGCCATACCCATATGAGCAGCCAGGTGCCAGACGATCTTCTTTACCGTATCCAAAAAGTACATATCGATCTTCACCTAAAACATTTTGCAAAAACACGTCTGTGTATCATAGATGATTTTGTCGGCCATGACCAACCGGGCGATGCATTTCCGATTACTGATTATGCCCTTTCCAAGGGAATTACCCTTCGCGATGACAGCATTATGGTTCAGCCGCCGCCCCGAAGCTGGTATCATGCCGAACTGGCGCAGAAATTCTGGCCGCATTTCCCGGTCGTTCTGGAGCATGAGCACTATGGTTCCTCTCTCATCCGAAAAGCCTGGGACAAGGATCTCTGGCTCAAGGCGGTCGAAGACTACCACGCCAGCTACATGTCTATCCATTGGTGGCCAAGGATCCTCCTGAATGAAAATCGGGATGCGATTGATAAGATCAATCGTCGTATGGGATATCGTTTGTGTGTCCGGGAAGCTGCCTGGCCGACGGAAGTAAAGATCGGGCAGGAATTCGAGATAAAAACCGTGTGGTTCAATGCGGGCGTTGCCCCGTGCTATCCGGGTGGGTATGTTGCCTTTACACTAAAAGATGACAAGGGTGGGATTGTCTTCACGCATATAGATACAAATTTCAATGTGAAAGAACTGGAGGTCGGGCCGGAAGGCAAGGCAAGCCCGAAAACTATTATATCCAGACTAAATGCGGCGCCTTTGCTGGGGGATGGCGAGCAGACTTTTTCACAAAACGTGAAACCCGGTGATTATGATTTGTTTGTTTCGGTGGGAAAAGAGGATGCCACCCCGGTCTTCGAACTTCCCTACGACAATCCGGATAGCCATAAACGCTATTATTTAGGCAAACTCAAGCTGCTGGACAGATCGTTGCCCAACTGAAATTAAAATTTATTCTGAATATGCTTTTCGCAACTGGCCTGGAAATCGTCAAAGAAGACCTGCAGCCAACGCTCGATGTTGATGACCCGCCAAAGCAGCCAGGCATGGTCCATCCGGTTCTGGCAATGCTGTTCCAGCAGGGCCTCCACTTTGTCCGGCCGGAAGATCCCCCGCTGCGTAAAGGAGCGGCTGCGGAGCATGTCCCGCACATAATCATGGATCGGCCCCTTCAGCCAGATGGCAAAGGGGGTCGGATACCCCTTCTTATCGGGTCGGTTGACCACCGGGTCCGGCAGTAACCCTCTCATCGATTGACGCATGAGATACTTGGTCGTATTGGCCCGAATCTTAAAATGATAGGGCAGGGAACCGGCGTATTCAATCAGGCGGTAATCCAGAAACGGCACCCGCGACTCAATCGAAAAGGCCATGCTCGTTCGGTCGCCGTATTGCAGCAGCATGGGAATATTATCGCGGGTCAGCTCCCAGTAGAGAATTTCATTCAGATCGTCCCGATAACGGCGGCTGCGTGGCCGATACGTCGGCAGCGCCTGTCGCAGCAAATCGGGATCGGCCAGATCAAACATCGGCCCGGCCCCCAGCCCCCGCTGAAAAATTCTGCGGAGCGGCCGGGACAGATCACGCAGCCATGCCGGCAGTATTCGGTTGGCGATATGGCTCGAAGCCGTCAGATAGCTTTTTGCTTTGGAAATATTCAGATGCCGGGCAATGGCATGATTATCCCGGAAATATTGCCTGAAACCGGCGGATCCATTTCGATTCAGTACGCTGCGGCGAAGCATGGAGGTCAGATAATAATTAAAATAGTGGTAATACCCTGCCATGAGTTCATCGGCCCCCTGGCCGTCCAGAACCACTTTTACATGCCGGCTGGCCAATTGCATCACATGCCATTGCGAAAAAGGCCCCGGCCCCGGACAGGGTTCATCATGATACCAACTGAAGCGGTCGATAAAATCGATGTATTGCGTTCCTGTCGGTGTAATGTAGTGAGCGTCGGTATTGAAAGCCTCTGCGGCAGCCCGGGCGTAGTGACCTTCGGAAAAATCCGTTTCCTGGTATTCGGTGGTAAAGGTACTCAGCCGGCCGGACAGGGCAGTCGTTGCCAGCGCCACCACACTCGAAGAATCCAGCCCCCCGGAAAGGCAGGTGCCTACCGGTACATCCGCACGAAACCGCAAGCGGATTGCGTCGGTTAGTAAATGCCGAAAATGGTCCGCCGCCTCGCGCTCATCCGGAATCGTATGATTCGCCCGGTCGATACATTCCTGGGGAATATCCCAGTATCGCCACTGCCGAATTTGTCCGGCCCGGACTTCCAGACAATGGCCGGGTTGCAATTGTTTGACAGGGGCAAAGAGCGTATCTTCGCCGTCGTCCAGCAGGCCCTGGAGGATGAAACGGGCCAGATATGGTTCATTCAAAACCGTATTCTGATTCCCTTCCAGAACCGAGAGAATCGCCTTGATCTCGGAGGCAAAAATAAATCGCTCGCCATCCGCATGATAATAAAACGGCTTGACGCCCACCCGGTCCCGGCTGCAAAACAAAACCTGCTTGCGAACATCCCAGATCGCAAAGCCCCACATGCCGTTAAACCGCTTCACGCACTCGCTGCCCCACTCTTCATACGCTTTCAGAATGACCTCGGTATCGCAGGTTCCCAAAAACGAATATCCGAATTTCTTCAACTCCTCTCGCAGTTCCAGATAATTATAAATTTCCCCGTTATACGTAATCCAGTACTGTCTCTCCCCGCTGCTCATCGGCTGCCAACCGGTATCACACAGGTCGATAATAGAAAGACGGCGATGCCCCAATGCCAGCCGGGCCGGCTGGGCGGGCAGCGTTTGCAGGTTCCGGCCCTGCCAGAAACAGCTTCCCGACGGATCGAAAAACGCATACCCATAATCGTCCGGACCGCGATGATGCTGCAAATCCGTCATGCGCCGAATCGCTGCCGGATCCACCGACCTCTCCCTAACATGCAATATTCCCGCTATCCCGCACATCGCTTTATTTTATCGGATTTCCTTTCTGAGAATTTCGATTTCGGTTTCCGCATATTTCCGCAGCTCCGGCCTGAGCCGCCAGGGAGTCTCGGTTGGTCCGGACCCCATCGCCTGCTGCTGCGACAGAAAAGCGTTTTCGATTTCAATCGCCTTTATAAAACTGGCCAGCGCCTTTTCCTTCTCCTTTTGTTCGGCGAGCAGGCGGCCGTATTCGATCAGCAATTCTGATTTCACCGGATAACGCTCCAGCGATTCTTCCATATAGCCCACAGCCAGTCTTTGATATTCCGCTTTCTCCTGACAGTTCATAATGGCCGCCTCCTGGTACAATCGCGATAAATCCCGATAATACCGGAAATTGGCAGGATCACGCCGAATCGCTTCCTGATATTCATGGACTGCGGCTTGCAGGTCGTCATGGGTAAGAGTATGCCGCCACTGAGAACAAAACAACTCCGCGGCAAATTCAGGAGCATCCGGATCGAACCGGTTGATTTGCCCTGCCGCTTGCGCCAATGACAGGGCCTGCTGCCGCATACGGTTCCACCGCTCCGCCGTAGCATCCGGAACCAGTCCGTCCTTGTATGCCTCCAGCAGATTCGCCGAAAGCAGCGCCTGGTGCTGGGCCTGCTTCATTTTCCCATAGGCACGGTTAAACGGAAAAATCACCATGCCCCATACCCCCGCTGTCATGGCCAGAATCAAAAGTACAGCCGGGATTCCGGCCGCTTTATTCCTGGCAAAAACAATCTCTTTTTCACCTTTGGAAATTCGTTTTATTGAAATGGCCAACGCGGCTGTCGCCCAAAAACAGATCCCCACCCCCGGCTGAGTAAAGGCCATATCGATCCCGTTATGAATCAGATAGCCTATAAGCCCACCGCTTAGCAAAAGAACACTCCGTAAAAGCGGGGTATTATTGGCTGGGAAGGTTTTTGCATTTTCACTCAGTGCGCCCCAGGCCACTACAAAAATCAAAAACCAGACCGCCGCCGGCATCGCGAACGAAACTATATACACGCCCGCCCGTTCTATTTCACTGGTCAGAATCCCCAGATTGCTGACTGCCCATCGGATCGTAATCACCGCCGCCGAGAGACTGATGGCCCATATCCACATCCCCTTACCGGACGACCGGAGAGGAGCCGGCCATGCGGCAATATCGCCGCGACTCTCCGCCGGACGGGCCACTGTGATGAAAATTGCCCCTATCGCCCATAGAAAACTGATCATTCCCAATAATCCCCACTGGCTCCAGAGGGATAAAAGGATACAATGAGGGTCGCTGACAACCTCCGGTGCTGCCCCGATCATATACCGCGGATAATACTGGCCGAAGTTATGCCCCCCTACTCCTGTAAACCAGTGATCGATAATCATCGCCCCACTCGCCTGCCAGTATTGCCAGCGCAGCCACATCGAATTGCCAGGCAGCCGGCCCGTATGAAAGCCGTAGATCACTACCATTAGAATCAATAACAGCGTAACTGCCGCACCGGCCGCCAGACTGCCGCGCCAATGCTTCTTCAGAAAATCATTACCCAACCCCAAAATCACACAAAGCACCACCGCCAATGCCAAACCTGCCATGCCCCCTTTACTCTTCAATAGCATAAATGTCCCCAACTGGCACAGCAGCACAAAAATAGCCAGCAGCGGGAAAATTCTGTCCGCCTTTTTCTGTTTCCAGCTTTCCCAGATTACTGCCGCATTGACCAAAATCGTCAGAATCAGATAAGATGCCGCCGTATTGCTGACGTGAAAAAAACCGCCGATGTCATGGCTGGCTACTCGCATGGCATACTGCCTGGCGGCATACGAACCCGGCTCGATACCCTGCGACTGCAAAACCGCATCTGGATTGGCCAGAAAGATCTGTTCCGTCTGGGGAATTTCATGGCGATATTGCTCCCAGCAGCGATAAGCCAGCGTCCCGCCCGTTGCCACCATCACGCACAACAGCAGCCGCTGCTTCCAGGGAGTATCTAATAATTGGAGCAGCAGCACCGCAAACACCATCTGGGAAAGCAGAGTCAGCGAATCGATCAGGGCAGCGGACCGGTTGGAAGCCGCCCAGGTAGATACCAACGAACCGGCCGCCAATAAAACCAGAGGCACCACCAGGGCCGTCTTTCGCCAGGAGAGCCTGCCGCGTATCAGCCGCAGTGTCAGCCAGATGACTCCCGCCAGAAAAATCAATCCCGCGAAAGCCAGCATCGTCGGAATTTCTCCCTGCCCGATGTCGGGATCGTCCAAAGGGCCGGAAGATCGCCAGCCCATCGGAAAATCTTCGCTGATTTGCCCGCGCCCCGCTACCACCACGCAGCAGAAAAACAGCAGAACCATATCGATGGCTTTCTCGATTTGGCTGGATGGTTTGGATATATTACTTTGTTTGTTCACGATTCGCTAAAGTATTCTTTTTGGGGTCCCGTTCCAGGATCGCTATGATTAACACAATGAATAGGGTTTGGATGAGTACCAGTACGGCACCGCCCGGACGGACCTGATTCAGAAAGGTAGCCCCCAGTCCCGTACCCGCCGTCGCCAGATAAATGGTTAGCACTGCCTGGCGGTGCGTCATGCCCCGGTTGACCAGCCGGTGCGAAAAATGCTGCTTGTCGCCCACAAACGGACTCCTGCCCTGCAAAAGCCGGATAATCACCACACTGGTAAAATCATACAGCGGGATCGCCAAAACCACCACCGGCATAAAGGCGGCAAACCACGGTCCGCTCTGGGTTTGTTCCTGATAATAGGTAGTGCGGATCGTCGCCACCGCAATCAGCAGGCCCACAACCAGGGATCCCGCATCCCCCATGAATATTTTCGCCGGGGCAAAATTGAATACCAGAAAGCCCAGCAGTGCCCCGATCAACAGCACCAGCAGCCCGCTGACAAAAACTTGCCCGCTGCTATAGGATGCGGTAAAGATCATTCCCGCACAAATAGCCGCAATCCCCGCCGAAAGACCGTCCATATTATCCAGAAAATTAAACGCATTAATAATGACAACCATCCATAGCACTGAAAAAATCGTTTTGACCAGTATGCTGGAAATGAAAAAATCAAAACGGATTTGCCCCACTGTCGCCAGCAGCGTCGCCACCCCAATCTGCACCACCAGTTTGCTCCAGGGGCCAAGATGCCTTCGGTCGTCAATCAGCCCCAGGATATGCAAAGCAGCCGTTCCTACAAAAAGAACCAGCACCTGCGATGACCGGCTGACCAGACCCGGAATGTGAATGGCCAAAAATTCCGGAACCAAATTCGGTACTCCATACCGGTTAAAAAGAACCGCTAAGACCTCCACGGCTGCCAGAGGTCCCATCGTAATCCAGAAAATCACGATCCCGCCTCCCAGCGCAATCGGCTTCTGATGAATCTTGCGATGCCCCGGTTGATCCACAAACCCCCGCGCAATCGCCCAACGCCGTACCAGCATCGTGCCGATTACCGATCCGGCCAAGGCCAGAATCCCCAGCACCGCAATATAATTTATCTCGTTGATGTTGTCTGCTCCAGGTAACGATTTCGCGTTTGATTCAAAAACGGATCATACAGCCCGCTGCCATAGTCCGGATACGTGAACGGCCACGCCTGCCATTTCCCCTTGTGGTAATGCAGCGTCGCCTCTGCATACATCGACTGGCCGATATAAATTCGATGAGAATAATTCTTCGTCGTCGCCAGTACCAGCTTGCTCGCATCGACATACCCCGGATCCAGATTGATCGGCCGGTTCACCTGCAATTCCCGCCCCTTCGGATGGGCCGCCAGCGTTTCTTCCAGCCCGTTACTCTGATGCTTGATCCCCGCCAGCTCGCCCGGATCGATCAGCCGCCCAAAACTGACGAATTTCCGCAGCAGCCGCTCCCCCATTTCTTTCGCGTAATAGTCCGTCTGGTCAAACACCAGCACCTCACTGGCTACATCGATCTCCCCCCACCACTCCTGCATCGCTTCCTCCGCCAGAGCGAACAGTTCCTCCCGCTGACTCAGCATCCCCACAATCAATTTCACCGCCGCCGGCTGCTTGATCTGCCCCATACCTTATCCGTTAATTTCCGCATAAAGCTGCCCGATTAATTCCTTCACCCGGTCCACCGACTGATCGATTGCTGCCGTTTCGCTGTTCTCATGCCGCCGCAACTTGATCTCCACCTTCCCTTCCGTCACGCCGCGTTTACCTACCGTAATCCGAATCGGAATTCCGATTAAATCCGCATCCTTGAATTTCACCCCGCCCCGCAGCCGCCGGTCGTCAAACAGCACATCGATATTCTGCCCGCGCAACTGTTGATAAATCGCTTCCGCCGTCTGCGCCACCTCTTCATCGTCCTGATTCACCGATGTCACCAGCACCTCAAAGGGGGCGATGCTGATCGGCCAGATAATCCCGTCGCTATCGTTGCGAATTTCAATCGCCGAAGCCATAATCCGGTTGATCCCGATCCCATAGCAGCCCATCAGGCATATCTGCTCCGCGCCGCTTTCATCCAGAAACTTCGCTCCCAGCTTGCTGCTGTATTTCGTGCCCAGCTTGAATACCTGCCCCACTTCGATCCCATGCTTGAACACCAGCTTCTTACCCTGATGTTTGTCTCCTTCCACCGCGTTGCGGATATCCAGTATCCGCACATTTTCTCCATTCAGCGGAAAGTCCCGGCCCGGCACCACATTTTTCACATGATAATCCGTTTTATTCGCGCCCGCGATCCCCACCGCCATCGCCGCCACCGCGTGGTCGATAAACAAATGCGAAACTTTTCCAGCCATTCCCATCGGTCCGGCAAAACCAATCGCCGCCCCCGAAACCTTGCGGATCGTCGCTTCATCCGCCAGCTCCGCCGCCTTCCCGCCCAGCGATTGTGTCAGTTTTTCCGGGTTCAGCTCATGATCCCCACGTAACACCGCTACCACCACGTTCTCGCCCTGGGAAAAAATCAGCGTTTTAATCATCTGTTCCGGCCGGCTCTTCAAAAATTCACAGACCGCCTCGATACTCCCCACATGCGGCGTATGAATTTCCTCCATCGCCGGAACATGACCCGCCGACGGCTGCTTCGGCAGCGGATCCACCCCTGCCTTTTCAATATTCGCCGCATAGGCCCCATCGTCCGTATGCACGATAATATCCTCGCCCGAATCGCACGGTACCGTAAACTGATGCGATCCCGAACCGCCCATCTCCCCCGATTCCGCTTCCACAATCACATAATCCAGCCCGCACCGTTTGAATATCTTGCAATAAGCATCATACATCTGCCGGTACGACACCTCCAGACTTGCAGGGTCCGCATTGAAACTATAGGCATCCTTCATAATAAACTCACGCGACCGCAATACTCCGAAGCGAGGACGAAATTCATCCCGGAATTTAAAGCTGATCTGATACAAATTCACCGGCAGTTGCTTATAGGAATTGATTTCTCCCGCTGCCACATAAGTTACTACCTCTTCGGCAGTTGGGGCCAAAACATTCATCCGCCCATGCCGGTCCTTGAACCGGCACATCGTTTCCCCATACGCTACATCCCGCCCGGTCTGCTGCCACAATTCCATCGGCTGGACTGACGGCATTAAAATTTCTTGCGCCCCCGCCTCATTCATCTCCTGCCGCACGATTCCCATAATTTTCAGCAGCGTCCGCCACCCCAGCGGCAGATATGTGTAGGTTCCGCTAGCCAGCTTCCGCATCAGACCGGCTCGTATCATGAGTTGATGGCTGGGTACCTCTGCGTCGGCGGGTACTTCTTTCACAGTGGGGATCAGAAGATTACTCCATTTCATATATAATTATCCTTTAATAACTTATAGTTGTTGTCTTCAAAGTAAAATTTGAACCAATCTTTCTGTGCATAAAAACTTTATTATACCGATTTTATCTTTTCTGCCAATCGTTATAACCGCTATTTTTAATGCTTTCTATTTTTTCATAAAATTCGTCATATCCCGAATTTAACGTATAAAAAAAAGAGAAAAACCCTTGAGCAGCCTTCACGAAATGGATAACTATTTGACTTTCCATGTCAATAAATATTATGATTAGATAGAAGCGTTAATTTCCTTTCGCGGCGCTTCCGCCGACAGATGGCCTCCTTATGTCTGTCGGCTTTATTTTTCGCCCCATTTCTAAAACAGGTAAT
Source organism: uncultured Pirellulales bacterium (assembly GCA_964580995.1). Classification (GTDB taxonomy): domain Bacteria; phylum Planctomycetota; class Phycisphaerae; order Sedimentisphaerales; family SM23-30; genus JAKJEP01. The sequence goes on along the minus strand of CAZOMV010000079.1, from coordinate 8,614 downwards.
TCCATATGGTTACGATCTTTGTTGGGAAGAACGGTTTTCATAAGTTTCTTTTCAAGGGCAAGTAAGAGCTGTTTCATTTCTAATCCCGTTCCTGCGGAATAGCCTCCCAACCCACCGTCAGAGCGGATGACTCGATGACAGGGGATCAGAATGGGAGTACGATTTTTGGCCATTACCGCACCGACGGCGCGGGCCGCTTTGGGATTACCCGACTGCTGAGCTAGCTGCTGATAGGAAATGGATTTACCCAGTGGAATGGAACTACAGTTCTGCAATACTTTTAGCTCGAAAACAGTTGCCCAATGGACGTCAATCTGGCAATCGAAATCGACCGGCTTACCCTGAAAATAGTCGATAAGAGACTGCTGCAGCAACGGCAAAAAATTATCATTTTTGCGGTATTCAGGGCATGAATTTTCCCAGATTTTCCCTGTTATGGATGGGAAAATGACATATTCCAACAAGAGGCCGCGACCGGCCAGGCAAACGGGGCCGATGGCGGTTTGAACTAGGGCATATTCAGAAATACCAGACTGACGGGGTAGTTTATCAATCAGAAGAACAGGCATAATACTTTGATTCGTAATGCTTTATGGGACACAACGAAAGTGAATTTAGGGTAATGGATCTACATCGTTGAGGGGGTCTTTTTCTGTTTGATCATTTTCCAGATGGGTATCGGCCTGATGATATCCGGAAGAGGCGGAGACCTGTTCATCATAATCCATATCCGGGGGTTCGATTTGCTCTGGTTTGCCATTGATTTTGAGGGTAAACTTGACAACGCCAATCGCAACTACATCGCCAGCCTGGATTTCCGATTCCATTATTCTGTCGTCATTTACGAAGGTGCCGTTGGTGCTGCCCAGGTCCTGGATCGTGGTTTTGTTGTCTTTGAGGATGATGCGGCAGTGCTTACGGGAGACCCGCATAACCGGGATGCGGACATCACAGTCGGGACGCCGGCCGATTACCGTAACTCCTTCTTTGAGCGGGATTTCCTTCTTTTGGCCCTGCCGATTAAAAATTACCAAGTTTGCATCCATAGACAGCCTTTATGTTTTTTAATACTCTCTAAGTAATTTAGCCTAATTCTAGGGTAATTCTACAACTTATATAAGGATATTGCAAGTTATTTTATGGAAGGGGATTCAGGGTTACAGGATTTACGATATTACTGCTGTAAGTCGTTATTTTACGTCAAAAATAGTAGTCTGATAACTGGGTTAGTTTGTAATGGTTGGGTAAGATATAACGATTGAGTTGAGTTGGTAAATGTTGAACAAAGTATAGTAAAACATGAAGGAAGTGATGTAAAAGTAGAGCAAAAGGCGTGTAAACTTGAGTAAAACATATATAAAAGTGGATGGTATTTACTCGTGTCATTTGGATTGGGGCGGGAATTTATGAGGGACAATATTACCCAGACTTCCTAGACGGCCTAAGTTGTCAGTTTTGGTTATCGGGTATCAGCAGAGAAAGTCAAGGCGAGAACGGGAAGAGTAATTTTCACCACGAAGGAAAGAAGATCACAGAGGCGGGCGGTAGAGGGGGAAAGAGCCGGTCGGAGGCTGGCGGTACAAGAAAGGGTGCCGGCCAGAAGCCGGCGGTACGGGAGGCGGGTGGGAGAGGGGATATGATGCTGAGGGGGTGGTGATGCGGTCGATTTGTGAGGAGGAATGGGAAATGCGGGGGTAAAAGGAGCTAAGAACCTAAAATATAGGCATAATTTTGTTTGATATAAAGTAATTTGATTTAAGTATTTATGTGTAATTTGTTAATATTTTATGTTTATTTATAAACTAAATATAATTATTTTTTGCTTTTTGTAGAATATGTGGTATAATTAAGTTGGTTAGTGGTTTAATGGATGGAGTGATCCCTATACAGGGAATAATAGTAAGGACGGTATGGGCAAGGCTGAGGAATAGCGGGATTAAAGCCCGCGTTATTCAGGATGTGAGTTATGGTAAAAACGGATGGGTACCCAGGGAATAATGGTTTGCGTTCTATTTTCTGTTTTTGGCTACTTCTTTTCTTTATTGCAGTTACAGTCACTGGTTGTAATGAAGGTCAAGATTCAATCTCAAACAGATTTCCCTGTGGAAAAATAAATCCGGATGCGTATTCTGCTTCTACACTTGAACAGGTCCGCTCCGTTATCATTGAAAATAATCCAGAGCTATCTGAAGAAGAACAAAGGATTATTCAGCATTCGAGCCCACGAATTGGTGAGTACATTATGGGCACAGATTATGGGGAGTATTTTGGGGAATGGGGATTGGCTGAGGGACGAAAGGCAAGTGCTCACTATATTGGGAGGCTGGAATCCATGCGAAAGGAAGATATCAAATGGATTATAGAAGAGTAAGCAGATGAAGAAAGTGTTTTTGAACCACAGAGACAGGCCAAGGCCTGCACCCATACGCCGCGGGCGGCTTACCCAATCGACGCTCTCGTTGTCGCTGGGATGACCAATTTGGAGGGGGCACAAAAGAATTTTAACCGCGAATTTGCGCGAATGAACGCGAATAAGAAAAGAGTGTTTTTAACAAAAGATGACGAAGACGGATGCTGGCGGGAAGGGCTGGGGCGGCATTGGCGCGTGGGGGAAGGCGGGCGGGAGAATAGAAGACTTTCAACCCGACCAGATGATAAATAATACATGCGGGGTCGCAGGGATATATCAGTCCCTTTATATTTGATGGCTGGCGGCTCAGAATGAAGGAGGGAAATAGCAGGTGAGAATTCTGTTCTCCGTTAACAAGAAAGCAGACACAGAAACGGACCTGCAATTGGTGTCTGACCCCTTTAATTCAACCTTTAATTCAACCTCGAAAACAGTGTCTCACTACCCGGCTGAAGCCTATCGGAAGAATGCACAAAATATAAAATATGAGTCAATCGAGAATAACACATTGGCTCAAAAAATCATAGACATTAAGATCATAAAGAATTTGCTCCTGAATATGGGTAAAACCTCTATTGCGATGGGTAAGTTCATGTTTTTGTAGAATACGCAATGAAGGTGCTGCTTCGAAATATTCGTGTAATCTCACAAAAGACTCTTTTTCCTGTAAAGGTAAATATAACGAGGTCCCTGTAATTTCTTTCTCGCGTAGGGCTACTCTACTTAAACACCACTTGTCGCCCTCATGTTTTGCCTGGCTAAAGCCTAGCCTTTGAAGGTTTTTCTGATTAAAACCAAATCCCAAAAAGTATATTTTTTTTGCATCCTCTAATATTCCCTTGCACTTATCAAGAATTTTTTCTTCAAGTTGTTCTTCATGGATAATATTTATTTTTTCAATACATTTCTTAACAGTCGAAGGGTCTTTTGGATCGGAACCATAGGGTATTTCATCCAAAGAACCAAGGGATCCATAAACATGATAAATATTAATACTGGTTATTTTTTTCGAACATTCCTCTTTACATGGAAAAGGAGGAGTGTTGTGCAAAACTTCACACAAATACTGCTCCAAAGATCGATCGTAATTAAACGTTATGATCTCAAGTTTGTTGCCATGAAAATTGTTAAAGGGTGCATTCATGTGGTCGAATAAATATTCGTACCAATTATCTTCGGTCACAAATAATTTCTCAGATTTTTCATGCCCTAAAAGCATGGCGGCCATTGCAATCTTCCCAATTGGCAGGTAATCTGTTCTACTATTGGAATCTTTGACTTCCCATTCCAAAAAGGCATCAATGGATGTTTTTCCTGATTTCCATAGAGCATCCCAAAAGGAGTTGATTTGCTTAGGATCATAACCACAATTTTCTACGATTCGTGTGGCATCGTTATTGTTCTTCAAAAATTCAATAATTTCCCTCTTAAGCTCCTTCCCAGTGGGAAAACCAAAGGGCATGCTGGCACCAGCGCCAAGGATAAGAACCGTTTTATTTTGAATCATTGGACAAATCCCTTGCTAAAGACAAAGATAATCGACATATGGTCATAGTATATGATTCCCTGCTATAAAGCAAGGGGTTATTTGGCCGGATTTTTGGGCAAAGGGTAGTTAGTGATGATCAGTTCCCGGCGGGCACGGGCAGAGTCATCCTTCTTGCGGGCGACGAAAAAGCGGACTTGCACGGGCCGGAGGGGAGATCGGGATGGTGGAAGGAGGGGAAGCTAAGGGGGAAAATGCATATAAAAAAAACAAAACAGGAAAAGGCCTTGCATGGCTGGCAAGCGAGTAGTTGCCCTCCTCCCTTACGGACGGGGATAGGATAGGGGAGACGGGGATAAAAAAAGGTGGACGAAATGGACAATATGGACGGGATGGACATAAAAGAGAAAACAGCCTGAAGGCTGAACTCAGAACGGAAGATAGATTCCCGCCTGCGCGGGAATGACAGAGGGGTCGCCAGAATATCGCGTCGTCAACAAGTTACCGACTCAACCAGCTACATCGCTACCTGCCTGGCATGTTTTCGCGAATCCCAGTAGTATAAATAAGACATAATTGGTCCTAGAAAAATATGGCCTAAAACAATTGCCACTCGATTTTCTTTTTTGGCGTGTTCGATTCCGTGAATTAAAGTCTGGAACCAAAGAATGGTTGCCCGTATTGCCCCAACGAACATGAGCCAAAAAAAGACATGGAATATCGTTGGGCTATTATCATCAATTGTCCTTGGCATGCCCATCATCTGGCCGATAATTAACGGCAATGCGATTAGCAACAGGCTTACCCATACGGTTGGATCTTTTTTCATGTACAATGTCCCCGTAAACTCATATAAACTGACGATTCCTATTTATACGGTTACAAAACGCGACTTAGTCCTTTTAACAACGACAATTATACCAAAAAGCCTATTCCAGAATCAAAATGTTTATTCCTAATATTGAGGCCCCGGAAATTAGTAAAAACCCAATATTGTAAATGTCTGCAAAATTCCGTCATGCTGCTGAGCCTGAGAGGGATTATACGATCAGGAGGGGGTGGGGGGCAAGGAAATAATTACGAATTATAAATTATGAATTATAAAGTGGTTATCGGTTATCAGGTAATGAAATTACGAGTTATGAATTACGAATTACAAGATAGTTATCAGTTATCGGTTATCGGTTACTGGACGATATGGACGAGGGAGGGGAAATTAGGAAAAGAAGAGAATACTGGATTCCTGCTTCCGCAGGAATGACCAACGAACGGTGGAATGGTATATGGGGATATTGCAGTAACCGGATGAACCGAAGATGGATTCCCGCCTGCGCGGGAATGACAGACGGGCGATCGTCCGGTATTTGGGACATGGTATGAGAGCGTAAGGAGAGAAGATGGATGCCCGCATAAGAAATTATGAATTATGAATTACGTAATAAAATACCAAGAAAATACTGGATTCCTGCTTGCGCAGGAATGACCATCGAACGGTGGAATGGTATATGGGGGCGTAAATGGAACCGCGTGTGCAGCAAGCTGCACACCCTACGATAAATTTTGCAAAGGGGCGGGGATTAGCCCAGGGCGACGTCGAGGATCATCATGACGGTGAAGCCGAGCATGGTGCCGAGGGTGGCCAGGTCGGAGTTGCCGCCGGTCTGGGACTCGGGGATGGCCTCCTCGACGACGACGAAGATCATGGCCCCGGCGGCGAAGGCCAGGGCGTAGGGCAGCAGCGGCTGGGCGAGGAGAACGGCGGCGGCGCCGATGACGCCGGCGATGGGTTCGACAATAGCGGATAACTGGCCGTAAAGGAAACTTTTCGCGCGAGATAAACCCTCCCGCCGCAGGGGCATGGAAACGGCCATGCCTTCGGGGAAATTCTGCAGACCGATGCCGATGGCCAGCACGACCGCGGCGGCCAGCGTCGCACCGGGGAAACCGGCGGCTACCGCTCCGAAAGCCACCCCGACCGCCAGCCCTTCGGGGATGTTATGCAGGGTGATAGCCAGGACCAGCAGGATGGTTTTTTTCCAGTGGGTATGGATGCCTTCTGCTCCGGAGATGGGCAGATTTAGGTGCAGGTGGGGCAGGAGGCGGTCGCAGACCCGCAAAAAGATGCCGCCCAGGATGAAACCAACGGCTGGGGGAATCCAGGAGGGCAGCGATTTGCCTTCGGACATTTCGATGGCGGGGGCCAGCAGGGACCAGTAGCTGGCGGCGATCATGACGCCGGCGGCAAAGCCGAGCATGGCGTCCATGAGCTTGCGGTTCATGGTTTTGAACAGGAAGACCGCGGCGGCGCCCAGGGCTGTCACACCCCAGGTGAACAGGGTGGCCAACAGCGCTTGCCAGATCGGATGCAATTCTTTGAAAAAGCCAATCATCGTCACTCCCGTACTAGTGTTTTTATTCTAACAGACCGTTCAGGCAACTATCCTTTTTGCTCAATATTGACGCCAGCGTCAAAAGCTCTTCGATCCCTTGTTATTGGGGGGCCAGAGCCGTTTTTGGATGCCAATATCAACTTTTGGCGCTTCCATCAATATGATGCTTTAATCGAGCAACGGTGATAATGCGGTCGGCCAGGCGGGAAAAGGGCAGGCTCTGCAGATAGACCCGGCCGGGGCCGGTTAAGCGGGCCAGAAAGAGACCTTCGCCGCCGAACAAGACATTTTTGAAGCCGCCCACAAACTGGATATCGTAATCGACCGTCGGGGCGAAGGCGACCAGGCAGCCGGTGTCCACGCGCAGGATTTCGCCCGGCTGGAGATCTTTTTCGATGATGGTGCCGCCGGCATGGACCAGTGCCACGCCGTCGCCGGTCAGCCGCTGGAGGATGAAGCCTTCGCCGCCGAAGAGGCCCGCTCCCAGCCGTTTGGTGAAGGCGATTTCGATTTCGACGCCGCAGGCCGCGCAGAGAAAGGCGTCCTTCTGACAGAGGAACTGGCCGCCCAGTTCGCGCAGATGGAGGGGAATGATTTTGCCGGGGTAGGGAGCGGCAAAGGCCACATGTCCCTTGCCGGGGCCGTTATACAGGAAGGTGGTAATGAAAAAACTTTCGCCGGTGAGCATCCGCTTGAAACCTTTGAATAATCCGCCGCCGGTGGAGGTCTGCATTTCGATGCCGTCCTCCATATACATCATGGCGCCGACTTCGGCCCGGACTCCTTCGCCGGGGTCCAGCTCCACTTCGACCAGTTGCATATCATCGCCAAACACCTGATATTCGATTTCATCGGCTCCGTGCATCAAATTCATACCTCCATATGTTCATTTCGCCTATGATTATTACCAATACGGATGGTATCATGGTCGCATGGAAGAGGCAACTATTTCTCGGCTGCCTGTTTTTCAGGCGGCGGAAAAATCTAACCTGTTAGTATTTCATTATTTGCAAGTTTTTATGGCCTTTTCTAAAAAGGACTTTATGGATTGATTTTTATACAATTCCTGATAGAATACAAATAAAGGCTCAACAATATCGTTTACGTTCGTAGCAAACAGAAAAGTTTATAGTATCAGCCGGCCAAGGCGCCGGACAGGAGGTATTGCGATGGTGACCCGAAGTGTTCGCTGGATTGTTGCGGTAATGATGGTTGTTGGTCTGGCGGGGATGGCGGGGGCGGCGACGCCGGATATCAGCGGCAAGAGCTGGGTCATGACCGGGTCGGTCAGTGCCAGCGCCAAAGGGATGGACAAGCTGAAAAGCAAGGGGGAGTTTCAGATGTTTGCGGGGCCGAACGTGGATGAGGGGCTGGAGGCGGGGCAGTGGAAGCTGGTGGATCCGTCGGGCGATGAGCTGATCGGCACCTATGAGGAGCGGCAGGACAAACCCGGTAAAGGAATTTTCACCTTTACCTCCGATGTGGGTTCGCTGGAAGATTATCTGCTGGCCAAGGCGATGGAGGCGTCGGAAGAGCAGGAGGAGGTTGACATTCTGGAAGTGGAAGTTGTCAGCGAGATCTGTTATCCCAAGGCCAAGCTGGGCAGCAAGGGATTGTCGTTGACGGTCAGTTCGAAGATTGTCGCGAATATGACCGTGGATATCGATGGAGTGGAAAGCCAGGTGGTTCTGAAGGTGGCGATCAGCCTGAAGGGGAACTATGAGATACCGATTGCCGGTTCTCACTGGCAATTGTCGGGGGACAGCAAATGTGCCGCCAGCGGCCTCGGCTCGATCAAGGACAGTTACACGGCCGAATTGTGGCTGGGGCCTAATGACGCGAAAGGGCTGGCCGCAGATGAATGGCTGGCCATGAACGAAGATGGGGTAACGGAATTATCAGGGACCTATTCCGTGACTAAAAATAAAATCGAACTATACGGTCTTCAGGAGCATTTTGGTGAACTGATTGAAGATTATGTGTCGGAGGCCCTGATGGCGGATGGGATTTACGATTTTTCGAATATCCAGATCGACACGTCCAACTACAAGGCGGCCGGCACAATCGTACCGGGCCTGAGTTTCAAGATGAATGCGGGCGTGAAATTCACGGGGTCCGTACTGATTGAGGGAGAACTGGAAAACGGAAAAGGCAGCTACACCGAAACAATCATCGGTATGCCCTATAACGAGTAATTTGTTTGATCGGCCATGGGAAAAGGCTGCCGGGTAAAACACCGACAGCCTTTTTTTTGATACGATGGGTAAAGAAACCTATCCCAAGTTCCGCAGTTAGGGGTGGAAAACGTTGATTTTAGCGTAATAACGC
>CAZOMV010000078.1:0-28699 GCA_964580995.1 uncultured Pirellulales bacterium | reverse complement strand
AGCTCAAACAAAAAATCCAGGACGAAACCCTTCTCTGGCAGGATGTGTCCCTGACCTCCCTCATTCCTGCCTTCATTACCAGCGTACTGAAACAGGCCTTCATTATGGGCTTCTATATTTATCTGCCCTTCCTGGTCATTGATATGGTAATTGCTTCCATCTTGATGTCGATGGGCATGATGATGCTCCCCCCGATCCTGATTTCACTGCCCTTTAAATTGCTGTTATTCGTTTTAGTGGACGGCTGGCACCTGGTGATCGGCTCGTTAATGGCCAGCTTTACCAATAACCCGGTGACCTAGACGGCCCGGCCGATGGGAATAAGGAAATAAAAGAAATGGAACCGGATGTTGCGATGGATTTAGCCCGACAAGCCGTGATGGTGACGCTGCTGATCTCTGCCCCCTTGCTGTTAAACGGCCTGGTGGTCGGCGTCCTGATTTCCATCTTCCAGGCCGTCACCCAAATCCAGGAAATGACCCTGACCTTTGTGCCCAAAATCGTGATTATGGCCCTGGCCGCCGCGGCCCTGCTTCCCTGGATGATGAAAATCATGCTTCCCTACGCCGCGGAAATGTTTGGCCCCATGCCCGTACCGTAAAAGGAAAGGAAAAAATAAAAAAACGTGCCTCTAGGCCCCATACAGCTTGTCTTTGACCAGGCCCCGCTTTTCATGCTGGTACTCTTCCGCATCGCCGGAATCATGACCCTTGCGCCTTTGTTGAGCGCCTCGCTGATCCCGGTTCGCGTTAAATTTTTTATCGTCCTGCTTTTGAGCATGGCTGTTTTTCCATTGGTTCCCCAGACCGCCTGGATTCCTACGCAATGGGCCGGCTTGGTTTTGGCCGTCGGGACCGAAATGCTTATCGGCATTACCATGGGATTCGCTTTATCTTTATTATTCTCCGGCCTCGAAATCGGGATCGAAATGGTCAGCCATCAGATGGGCCTCAGCATGGCCCAGCTCATCGACCCCCTCAGCGACATCACCACCAACGTCCTTTCCCAGTTCTACACCTTGCTTGCCACCCTGATTTACATCCTCATGAACGGCCACCTCGTCCTCATTAAATCCCTGGTCCAGACGTTTCAAACCGTTCCCCTCATGGGTGCCCGAGTCGGCGAAAGTGTCGTCGATACGCTGGTCTCGATCCTGACCGGGTCCTATATGCTCGCCATTCGTGTCGCCGGACCTGCCCTGGTCGCCATTTTTCTGGCCACCATCGCCCTGGGTTTTATCTCCCGCACCATGCCCCAGTTGAATATCCTCGCCGCCGGCTTTTCGATCCGTATTTTCCTGGCTTTCATCATGCTCATCGCTTCCCTCGCCGCGGTGTTTTTGGTCTTCGAGGAAGACCTGATTGTTGTTTTGCATAAGATTGGTTTAATTTTTAGTTAGGAAGGAAACATGCCTCCGGACATTGGAGAAAAAACAGAAGCCCCGACCCCGCGTCGGTTGCAAGAGGCCAAAGAAAAAGGGCAGGTCGCCAAAAGCACCGACCTCTCCGCCGCCGTCGGGCTGCTGGCGGCCCTGGTTCTGCTGAATTTCTACGGGCCGGCCATCATGGAAGGCTTCATGGAAATCCTCCGCAAATCCTTATGGATCGAGAATGTCACGATTTCCGGGCAGGGCATGGTGGATGAGGGCTGGAAGATTTTGGTCCGCCATTCTCTGGCCATGATCGCTCCGTTCCTCCTGGTGCTCATGGTCGTCGCCATCGTCGTCAATCTCGCCCAGGTCGGCTTCGTTCTCTCCGGCACGCCCATCACCCCCTCGCTGGATAAAATCTCCCCCTTGAAAGGGTTCGAGCGGTTATTTTCCAAACGGACCGCCATTCGCCTGGTCATGAATCTGGGCAAAGTCGGCGTGGTTGCCGCCGTCGCTTATATCACCATCAAAAATTTCCTGCCTTCGCTGGTTGGCTTGTCCAGCCTTAGCTACCTGGAAGTCATCGGCCGCGGCGCGCATCTGATTTTCATCCTCGGCCTGCGCATGAGCGCCGTGCTCCTGATCCTGGCCCTGATCGATTACCTCTTCCAGAAATTGCAGACGACCCAGGACCTCCGCATGACCAAGGAGGAAGTCAAGGAAGAACTCAAACGCATGGAAGGCGATCCGATCATGCGGCAGCGCCGGCGCAGTGTCGCCCGGCAACTGGCCATGCAGCGCATGAGCCAGGCCGTTCCCAAGGCCGATGTCGTTATCACCAATCCGACCGAACTGGCCATCGCCCTCCAATACGATCATCATTCCATGGCCGCCCCCAAGGTGGTGGCCCGCGGGGCCGGTTTCGTCGCCCAGCGGATTCGCGAAATCGCCATCGAAAATAAAGTCCCCATTGTCCAGCGAAAACCGCTCGCCCAGGCCCTCTACAAGTCCTGTGAAGTCGGCGATTATGTTCCCCCGGAATTGTACAAAGCCGTGGCCGAAGTCCTGGCTTATGTCTTCGAATTGGCAGGAAAAGGTTACCGGCGTTCGGTAGCCGTCTAAGAAAGGTTGTTTTAACTAACGGATATGCCTACTGCAACTGCGACAGCACGACAAACCTTAATGAACCGCATCCAGGGCGGACGCGAAATCCTCCTGCCCTTGGCGGCCATCAGCCTGATCTTTGTCATGCTCATCCCGCTGCCCACCGGCCTGCTGGACCTGCTGCTGGCCGCCAATCTGGCTTTCTCCGCCGTCGTCCTGCTGACCACCATCTATGTCACCTCTCCGCTGGAATTGTCCGTTTTCCCCTCCATGCTCCTGGCCACCACCCTCTTCCGCCTGGTCCTCAACTGTGCCACCACCCGCCTGATTCTGACCGCCGGGGACCGCTCCGGCGAAGCCACCGCCGCCGCCGGGAAAGTCATCCAGGCCTTCGGCAATTTCGTCGCCGGCGGATCCCTCGCCGTCGGCTTAATTATTTTCACGATCCTCATCGTCATTCAGTTCGTCGTCATTACCAAAGGTGCCACCCGCATCAGCGAAGTGGCCGCCCGGTTCACCTTGGACGGCATGCCCGGCAAACAGATGGCCATCGACGCCGACCTCAACGCCGGCCTCATCAACGAACCCGAGGCCCGCCGCCGCCGCGAAGCCATCACCCGCGAGGCCGATTTCTATGGGGCGATGGATGGTGCCAGTAAGTTCGTTCGCGGCGACGCGATTGCCGGTATCATCATTACCTTCATCAACATTATCGGCGGTCTGGCTGTCGGCATGCTCCAGTACCACTGGTCGATCGGCCATTGTTTTGAGATCTTTACCAAGCTCACCATCGGCGATGGCCTGGTCTGCCAGATACCGGCCTTCATTATCTCCATCTCCGCCGGCCTGATCGTCACCCGCTCCACCGCCAAAACCAATCTCAGTGAAGAGCTCATCACCCAGTTGATTGCCAAACCCAAGGCCCTGTTTGTCGCCGGGATTTTCCTGGGAGTACTCGCCTTTACCGGACTGCCCGCTTTGCCGCTGCTGGCCCTGGCCGCCGGCTGCGGCGGTATCGCCTGGATTGTCAGCCGGGCCGACAAACGGCAGGAACACGAAAAGAAAACGCGTGCCAAACAGGAATCTGTCGCGGCCGCCGCCAAACCCGAAAAGGTCGATAGCCTCATCCCCGTCGATCGCATGGAACTGGAGATCGGCTACTCCCTCGTCCGGCTCGTCGATGCCAAACAGGGCGGCGACCTCCTCAACCGGATCAGCATGATCCGGCGCCAGATCGCACTCGAATTGGGGATCGTGGTCCCCAGCATTCGCATTCGCGATAACGTCCAGCTCGATCCCAGCGAATATATCATCAAAATCAAAGGGATGGCCGTCGCCCGGGGCCGGGCCTATGTCGATCAGTTCCTGGCCATGAATTCCGGCGCCGTAACCGGAAAAATAGCCGGCCAGGAAACCGTCGAGCCGGCCTTTGGCCTGCCCGCCGTTTGGGTCCCGGCCGCACGCAAAGAACAGGCCGAAATGATGAACTATACCGTCGTGGACAGCTCCAGCGTGATCGCGACCCACCTGACCGAAGTGATAAAATCGCACGCCGCCGAACTCCTCAGCCGCCAGGAATTGCATTCCCTCCTGGAAACCGTCAAAGAACGGTCCGCCTCCATTGTCGAGGAAGTCGTCGGCGGCACCTTAAAAGCCGGCGATGTCCAGAAAGTCCTCCAGGCTCTCCTCGAAGAACGCGTCCCCATCCGGGACCTGGAAACCATCCTGGAAACGCTCGGCGATTGGGGGGCGCGTACCCAGGATCTGGAAGTGATCAGCGAATATGTCCGCAATGCCCTCGCCCGGACCATCTGTGCCCAGTACCGGGATGACGACAACCATCTCCGCTGCATCACGCTCGACCCCGGCCTGGAAGATACGATCAATCGGCATATCGAACGAAACGAACGCGGCTCCTTCCTCACGCTGCCGCCCACGCTCGCCGGCCAGATCGTCAATGCCATTGCCCTGCAATTACAAAAATTACTCGAAGTGGGAGCCTTTCCGGTGATCCTTTGTTCGCCGCAAATCCGCCTCTCGCTCCGTCGGCTGCTCGTGCCGAGCATCCCCAATATCGTGGTCCTCGCTTATAATGAAATCGTTCAGGGTGTTCAAATAGAGTCTGTTGGAATGGTGGTGATTCAGCAATGAAACTAAAAACGTTTAAAGCTTCTACAATGCCCCAGGCGCTGGCCCAGGTCAAACAGGAAATCGGGCCGGACGCCGTGATTGTCAATACCCGCACCTACACCCGCGGAGGCCTTTTCGGCTTGCGTGCCAGAACCGTTGTCGAGGTCACCGCGCGGCAGGGACAAAAGGAAAATCTCGCCTCCCCGTCCCCCCGGAACCGGAGCACCGAACGCCTGCGCAGGCTCTATTCCGTCAGCGAATCGCAAAAAGCTCTTCCCGCCACCAAACGCATTCCGGAAAACCCGCTTTCCTCTGCTTCGGTGGCCAAAGCCCTCCCCGACCCCGTTCGCGGCAACGAGGAAATCAAACGCGAAATCAATAAAATTCATACGCTCGTCGAAAATCTGGTCAAGGAACAGCGCCAGCTCCACGCCCCCCAGATGCCCGAACAGCTATTCGACCTCTATCTCGATCTCATCCAGAAAGAGGTTGCCGATGAAATTGCCCGCGAAATGGTGGCCCAGGTCCAGAAGGAAATGACCGGCAATCAGCTTCTCAATGCCAATCTCGTGCGAAAACGGTTCATCGACATCATCGATAATATGATTACCGCCACCGGCCCGATTCAGCTCAATCCCGATCATACCGCGCGGGTGGTCGCCTTGATCGGCCCGACCGGCGTCGGAAAAACCACCACCATCGCCAAACTGGCCGCCAATCTGAAGCTCCGCCAGAACAAAAAGGTTGGGCTGATCACCATCGATACCTATCGAATCGGGGCCGTCGATCAGTTGCGCATGTATGCCCAGATCATCGATGTCCCCTTGAAGGTCGTTCTCACCCCCGCCGAACTCAGGGAAGCCGTCGCCGTCCTGGCCGATATGGACGTCATTCTCCTTGATACCGCCGGCCGGTCCCAGAACGACGACCTCAAAATCCAGGAATTAAAAACCTTTCTCGAGGCCGCCGCGCCCCATGAAATCCATCTGGTGCTCTCCGGCACCTCCCACCATACCAATATGCTCAGCGCCGCCGAACGCTTTAAACCCCTCGGCGTCGATCGGCTGATTATCACCAAGCTCGATGAGGCCATCGGGTTTGGGGTGGTGCTTTCCGTAATGAGAAAGGTGAATACCTCTTTGTCGTACATAACCACCGGCCAGGATGTGCCGGATGATATCGAAATCGGAAATGGAAGAAAACTGGCCCAGTTGCTCCTCGGCGTGGACGAAAATAACCTGCCGATGGATGCCCTGGCCGGTTTACAGGCTTGAAAGGATTGGCTTTGACGGATAGTGACGGAAACACTCGAGTCATCTGCTTGGAGTAATGCAATGATTGTGGATCAGGCGGAAAAATTACGTTTGATGGTTCGCGATAGTCGAAAAAATGCACGCGTCCTGGCCGTCGCCAGCGGCAAAGGCGGCGTGGGTAAATCCAATGTGGCGGCCAATCTGGCCATTTGCCTGGCCGCCTCCGGAAAGGAAGTCCTCCTGATCGATGCCGATCTGGGCCTGGCCAATCTGGATATCATCCTGAATGTCAAGGCCCGGCATACCCTCGCCCATGTCATCTCCGGACAACGATCCCTGGAGGAAATCGTCCTGAAAGGGCCGGCGGGAATCCGCCTCATCTGCGGCGCTTCCGGCCTGACCAAAATGGCCGATCTCAACGAATTCCAGCGGCAGAGACTCATCCAGGATATGTCCCAGCTGGAACGGCAGGTCGATGTGATTGTGATCGATACCGGCGCCGGCATCACCCGCAATGTCCTGAGCTTTTGCGATGCCTCCGACCAGACCCTCGTGGTCACCACGCCCGAACCGACCAGCATTACCGATGCCTATGCGGTGATCAAATGCCTGAGCCAGAACCGCGGCGGCGTCAAAGTCTCTCTCCTGGTCAATATGGCCCAGAGCCGCCAGGACGCCAAAAGTGTCTATCAGCGAATTGCCGGCGTGGCCCAGAAGTTCCTCTCCGTCGTTGTTTATGATGCCGGCTACATCCTCCGGGACGAACACGTGGTCGAGGCGGTCAAGCAGCGCGAACCGGTCGTGCTGGCCTACCCCCGCTGTCCGGCCAGCCATTGTTTCTTCGCCCTGGCCGGAAAATTGAATCGCGCCGCCGAAATAACGGCCGGGCAGGATGGCTTTTTTAAGAAAGTGGTGAACTGGTTTTTCTAACTTTATGGAAGTTTTGCAAAACTTAGATTTAAATTGTAAATCGGACCGGTTATCAGACCGATAAAAAAATGATCTGAAAATCAAAAAAAATGAGGTGTTGAATTGCCAACGCAGCTTTGTGGTGCCGGAATGGCTTTTTTAGGCTTTAGCCTGACTCTGATTATCGGACTCTGGGTCGATAATTCCTTTGTTACCGTCGTCCAGCGGGCCGTTGTCGTTCTGGTCCTTTTCTATATCCTTGGCTGTGTGTTATCGGTCCTTGGGCAAAAAGTCATCGACGAAAATTTCGAAGCCGAAGCCAGGGCCATGCAGGAAAAATTCGAACGTGAAAACCCACTGCCGGTGGAGGCGGCCAAACCGGAAACGCGGCGCGACAAAGCCCCCCAGGTTACCTGAATCGCTGGCAGCAATAACTTTGTAGGAAACAATAACTAAACCCGTTTAACAAAGATAGGTGAATTGTAATGGTGAAAAATACGAGAAGAAGAATAGAGGTCATGGAGAAAACCCAAAAAGTCAAAAAATCGCATGAGGAAATCATGAAGATCTGGCAGGAGTACAAGACCGAAAGTACTCGCGAGATGCGGAATTTCCTCGTCGAGCAATATCTCCATGTCGTGAAGTACAACGCCGAACGTATTTTCGCCAAACTGCCTGATGAAGTCGAGCTGGACGACCTGGTCAGTGCCGGCATTTTCGGGCTGATTGATGCCATCGAAGCCTTCGATCTCTCCCGCGGCGTCAAGTTCGAGACCTATTGCGCGCCGCGCATCCGCGGTGCCATTCTCGACGAGTTGCGCAGTATGGACTGGGTTCCCCGGCTGGTGCGTTCCCGCGCCCACAAACTCGATCAGGTCTCCAAAATCCTCGAAGCCGAACTCGGCAGAAACGCCAGTGATGAGGAACTGGCCCATCGGATGGGCATCGACAGCGAGGAATTCTCCAAACTCAAACGCGACGCCACCGCCGTTTCCCTGGTCTCCCTCAGCCGGAAATGGTTCGAAACCGACAGCCAGAAAGACGTCTGCGAAATCGATGTCCTCCAGGACAAACGCGGCGAAAATCCCCTCGAAGAAATTCAAAAACGCGACCTCAAAGATGCCCTCACCAAAGGACTCACCCGGGCCGAAAAACTCATCCTCGTCCTATATTATTATGAAGAAATGACCATGAAAGAAATCGGTGCCACCCTCGATTTATCCGAATCACGCGTCTCCCAGATGCACTCCTCCATCCTGGCCCGGCTCAAGGCCCAGATGAGCCACCAGCGCAAGGAGCTGGCCGTCTAACGAACTGCTTATCATGGAATAATTTATATTTTATTTCGTTTATCGGTTTACTATTTTCTGCGTTTTGCCGATGATGGTAATGGAGATTTGCACCAGCGGAAAACCCACCCGAACAGAAATAAAAACTAAAGTTTTGCAAAACTTCAGTTAGGAATATAGGTGTCCAATGAGCAGTAGTGGTATTCCTCCCAACATCGCCGGTTCCATCTTCCAGGCTCAGATTTCGGCTGCCGAAACCGCCAAAACGCACGACGCCCAGCGAAATAAAAGGGCACGCGATTCCCGCGAACTGGCCCGTATGGCCGATCAGCAGCAGCACGAAGTCGAAGATACCGATCATGCCGAAGGCTTGTATGTCCACAGGGAAGAGGATCGACCCAGCGACGGCGAGGATGCCCGCGATACCTATGAAGGACATGAACAGCAGGAGCAGCCCTCCGAAAAATTATACCACCCGCGAAAACTCACCCCGCCGTCTGTCCCCCAGACTCCCGATCAGCCCCAGCCTCCCGACCATATCGATCTATCCATTTAACCTGTGCAAAACTTTCGTAAGCCCTTATAAATGCTATAGTTACATCCGCATTGGACAAAAGCGGCATAGAAAAAGGTTGCAAAACCTTTGCCAAAAGGGTAAAAGAACGGGTAGTGGCTTGGCAGCTTGGCGGTACAAAATTACATGCTACATGAGAACGAAAGTTTGCAAAATGGTGATTGAAATGAAAAAGATGTTTTTTCCGTTTCTTTATGTCTTTTTCTGTATCGGTTCTCAGGTGTCATGCACCCAGGCCGCCAAACCCCCGCTCCCCGAACCGTTCCTTTGCATGTACGGCCACGGGAGTGCTCCTCATCTTTCGGACCGGACCGGCTCGGTAGCCGAACCGGACGACCCGGCTATGGATAATCAGTTCCGGAAAATCATACCTCCTTTCAACGTGATCGAAGGTATCAGCACGGATTCGAATTTTATCCAGGAACTGCGGGCCGGCGGCAAGGTCTATGCCTTCCATGTGGTCAGCGCTGAGGGTGCCACCCAGGAGGAACTGCTGGCGGAATGGCGAAAACCGTTCGATAACGAGCTGGGCGGACTCCTGCCCGGCGGCTACGACGCCATCGCCATCGATGAACTCCGCGGCGACGAAAACGGCTCCATTCAGTCCAATAGAATCTGCGCCGCCCTTCAGCAGTTGCGTTCCCTGTATCCCGATAAACTGATCTTGGTCGCCGCCAACTGGCCGCTGGTACATTATATCGACAAGCACACCGACCAGCTTAACGCCGTCCATCAGTACGCCGATATGCTCATGCTCGAACATTATATCTACGAGGGCAATCTGCAGTATGACCTTTTTCACATCTATGCCGCCAACATCAAAGCGAAGATTCCGGGCCTGCTGGAAAAAACCGTTTACGGCTTATATATCGCCCAGGACGGCCAGGTCAAAGGCCGGGGCTTTGTGGCCGATACCTCGACCGATAAGGGATTCTGGGGCGTCCTGGATGAACAGTTTCATCTCATCCGTAACGACCCCCTCACCGCCGATATGCCCGGCGTCATGTTCTGGGTGTATTATCGCTCCGAAGTGGATCTGACTCCTGATTATGTCGCCCGGCTGGTGGACCACTATTATGTGCAGAAGAAAACCTCCTATTTTGGAGACGGCAGTGACGGGCAGATGATCACCAACCCCCAGTTTGAAACCGGCACCGAAGGCTGGACCCTGACCCCCGGCACCGGCGGCACCGTGGCTCGCTTCAATTATACCGCCGAGAAAGTTACCCCCACCTGGAATCGCACGTCCGAGTATTGCTCGCACGGCGCCTATGGCCTCAAAATGGTCCGGGGCACTACCTGCAATCAGGCGGCCTGGTCCGCGGCCGTCGATAAATCCATGATCTATACGTTCTCCGCCTTCGTCATGGCGGCCTCCGGCCCGAACCACCGGGCGCGAGCGACGATAGCCGATTCGAGTGGTATTGACATCACGGCCCGGCAGATTTCCGATGTCACCGCCGGCACCTGGTCGCGAATCCTTTTCAACTTCCAGCCCACCACCGATTCCATCCGGATCATTCTCAACGATCAGCCCGGCGATCCCGGCACAATCCTGTACTGGGACTTTGTCGAACTGGAAGCGGCCTATAGTGCCACCGCGCCGCCGCCCCCTGCGAAATAAGTATTTGAATTATAAGTGAGAATTTCATGCGATTTACCAAAATGCACGGCCTTGGCAACGATTATGTCTATGTGAATTGTTTCTCGCAGACGGTCAACCAGCCCGAAAAACTGGCCATCCAGGTCAGCGACCGCCATTTCGGCATCGGCTCCGACGGTCTGATCCTCGCCTTACCTTCCGATACCGCCCATCTCCGCATGCGTATGTTCAACGCCGACGGCAGTGAAGCCCAGATGTGCGGCAACGGCATCCGCTGCCTGGCGAAATTCGCTTATGAACACGGTGTAACCCCTGGCTCCGAACCTTCCGACAACTTTTGCAACCGGATCCTGCGCGAGCGGGTCCCCGGTTTGGATCAAATTGTCGAACTCCGCGTCGAGACCGGCCGCGGCGTTCTGACCCTGGGGCTGGGAATCATCCGCCAGCAGGTCGAGCAGGTCGCCGTCGATATGGGCGAGCCTATCCTCCTGCCCACCCAAATCCCCGTCAAAGTCACCGGCCAGCAGGCCGTCGGCATCCCCCTCACCATCGAAAATCAGCATCTGCTCATGACCTGCGTCTCTATGGGTAACCCCCACGCCGTCTTTTATTGCCCGGACGTCGCCGCGATCCACCTGGAGCACCTCGGCCCGCTTCTCGAAAACCACCCCCTCTTCCCCGAACGGGTCAATGTCCATTTCGTCCAGCGAATCTCCAATACCGAAGTCATCATGCGCACCTGGGAACGCGGCAGCGGCATCACCCTGGCCTGCGGCACCGGCGCCGCCGCCGTCTGTGTCGCCGGCGTCCTGGCCAGCAAAACCGACCCCGCCATCCTCGCCCACCTCCCCGGCGGCGACCTCCGCCTCCAGTGGCATCAGCAGAACCACCACGTGTACATGATCGGCCCCGCCGCCGAAGTCTTCACCGGCCACTGGCCCGGCCAGTAACCGCCGCAAAATCTGAATTGTGTCCCTGTGTCAACCGTGCTCTTTTTGGCAGGGCGTGCACCGCACACCGGTCCTATTTTCTGTCCCCTAACAATTGTTTTATCCCCTCCAGCATCTTCCGCCCCGGCTTCCAAGCCGCATGCACCAGCCAGTGGCAATAAATACTCCGCCGTAACTGTTTCAACGGCCGATCGCCCGGTGCCAGCGCACGGGCCTTCTTCACATAGTGCCGCGCCTCCTCATAATCCTTCAGCAGCAGGTGCGCAAACGCCAGATTCTGCAGCGCCGCCACATTATCCTCATCAAAATCCAGCACCGACAGCGACAAATCGATCCCCTGCTCCAGCAGCCCGTTCTGATAATAACACAAACTCAGATTCTGATACGCCCGTTCCTCGTCCGGTTCCAGGTCCAGCACCCGCTCGAAACATTTCATCGCCTCCCGCGTCTCGCCGATCCGGTCCAGCAGGCACCCCAGGTCCAGCAAAATCTCCGGCTGATCCGGCGAACGGTTCCACTCCTCCAGCAGATGCTCCCGCGCATTGGCCATCTGCCCCAGCTTCAAATAACATTCCCCCAGCCGGTAATTCGCTCCGTTCAATTGCGGATTCAGCTTTAACGCCTCACGAAAACACTCCTCCGCCTGGCTGAATTCGCCCCGGTACAAATGAATCTCACCCACATAATGATGCGCATACGCATGTTCCGGCTCCAGCTCCAGGATCCGGTGAAACTTCTCCTGGGCACTATCCAGCTCGTTCCGCTCCAGCAGCAATATCCCCGTATCCAGCAGCACCTCCACATCCCCCGGATTGCGGCGCAGCTCCTTCAAAAAATATTCCTTCGCCTTGGCGTGATCTTTTTTCGCCCAATACGCCTGCGCCACCCGGAACTCGATCTGCGGATGGTTCCCATCCAGCTCCCGCGTCCGCTGCCAGCACCAGATCGCTCGGTCATACAGCTTCCGCGCAAAAAGTGAATTCCCGATGTTGTAATAGCACAGCGGGCATTTCGCCTTCAACTGCTGCGCCAGATAAAACATCTCCTCCGCCTTCTCATGCTCGCCCATTTCCGAATACGTGATAATCCGGTTGCAATACCCCGGCTCAAAATTCGGCGCAATCTGCTCCAGCTCCTCAAACGTATCCAGTGCCTCCTGATACTGCCCCAGCCGCGTATAGTCCACCCCCAGACAATTCAAAATCTCCGGATCGTTCGGATTCAGATCGTGTGCCTGCTGATACGCCTCGATGGCCTCCTGATACCGCTCCAGCGTATCCAGTGTCAGCCCCTTGTTGAACAGCCAGTTGCTGTTATTCGGATTGATATCGATCGCCGCCTGCAATGCCCGCAACGCCTCCTGCCAGCGCCCCCGGTCATACAAATCATGCGCCTGTTCGATTCGCTGCTCCGCATCCGACCACTCGTTAAAATTGGCAAAATATTCTTCGTTCATAAACTCCTCGAAAAAGGTACGGAAATAGTCTATTCATTCTATCGGCAACTGAGCCGCGTAAATGTCTTTACCAGCCAAAAGTTTTAAAAAATTCTGCCCCTTTCCATCCCGCCCCGCCCGGACCTGCCATAACTCCGCATCTGCCAACGAATTATGCCTTTCCCTTTCCCCCTTACCCTTCTCCCAGTATTGATAATCCACTTTTTATCAGACTTGACGCCAGCCGCCAACCCCCATAGAATAGTTACATCACTAGGGGTGCCGAAAGGCTGAGAACAAACCCTTGGAACCTGATCAGGTAGTTTGCGTGACGGACCTGCGTAGGAAAGTGCCGATGACCGCTGATTTTTACAGGCCGCTTCTAGTGAAGCGGTTTTTTTATGGATGAAAGGAAATGACCCGACGCATCCATTTTGACAAAACGAATGGTAGGGTATGCTCTGCATACCATCTTTTGTTTTTTTGAGATATGAAAATGACCCAACGCATCTATTTCGACAACGCCGCCACCAGCTTCCCCAAGCCCGAAGCCGTCCACCAGGCCATGAGCCGCTATGCCCGCGAAATCGGCGCCTCCGCCGGCCGTGGCGCCTACCGGGAAGCCATCGAATCCGGGGAAATCATCTACGAAACCCGCAAACGTATCGCCCGCCTGCTCAACGCCTCCCACCCCAACAACATCATCATGACCTTCAACTGCACCGACGGCCTGGTCCTGGCCATCAAAGGCGTCCTCACCCGGCCCGGCGACCATGCCATCACCACCCGCATGGACCACAATTCCGTCCTGCGGCCCCTCCATGCCCTCCGCGAACAACTGGGTATCGATGTAACCTATGTCCCCGCCGATGCGCAGGGCCTGATCGATCCCGACGATATCCGCCGCGCCATCCGCCCCAACACCCGGCTCATCGCCGTCGTCCACGGCAGCAATGTCTGCGGCTCCCTCCAGGACATCGCCGCCGTCGGCGAAATCGCCCGGCAGCACGGCATCCTCTATCTGGTCGATGCCGCCCAGTCCGTCGGTCACGTCCCCATCGATCTGGCGAAAATCCACGTGGACCTGCTCGCCTTCCCCGGCCACAAGGCCCTCCTCGGCCCGCTCGGTACCGGCGCTTTATATATCCGCCCCGGTCTCGAACATCGCCTCCAGCCGCTCAAAGAAGGGGGGACCGGCAGTAAAAGCGAAATCCCCTCCCAGCCGGATTTCCTGCCCGACCGCTTCGAGTCCGGCAGCCACAACGCCCTCGGCATCGCCGGCCTCGGTGAAGGCGTGCAGTATGTTCTGGATCGCGGTATCGAAGCCCTCCGCCGCCACGAACGGCAGCTCTGCGCTGCGTTTCTTGAACAAACCGCCGATGTGGACGGCCTGACCGTCTATGGCCCCACGAATCTCGACCAGCGCGTCGGCGTCTTCAGCGTCGCCATCGACGGCTTCGAACCGGCCGAGCTGGCCGCCGTCCTCGAACAGCAGTTCGGCCTGCTCACCCGCCCCGGCTTCCACTGCGCCCCCTTCGCCCACCAGGCCATCGGCACCTTCGAGCGGGGCGGCACCTGCCGTTTCAGCACCGGCCCCTTCACCACCCTCCCCCACATCGAATCCGCCGCCGCCGCCCTCCGCCAAATCGCCCATTCCGGCATCCTCAAGTAGGGCGTGTACCCACTCCATATGCCTCGGTAAGCGTTTTCAGAATGATGTATTCTCTGCCGGATTTTCCAAAGGCTCACTTGGTTCATCCGCGGGTTTCTCCGGCAAACCCATTTTCCGGCGAAACTCGTTATCTTTTTCGATGGCTTGCTGGAAATCCTCTTCTGACATTTTTTCCACATTGAAACCCGCAAATAAAACATTCCGTTCCTGGCTGCGGTGGTTTTCAGCCTTATCATATGCCAAGATCATATTGGCGGGCGAAGCCGCTTCCAGATCCGTTCCGCGATATATATAAGAATTTTGGCCCAGCTTGTCGCCACTGCAGGGGCAGACAAAGTTTTTCGCGTGTATGTCAGCCAAATCTTCCAATTTCTCAGGATTTTTGTCCTGATGGTCATTTTGATACATTGCGATAGCTTTGCCAATATTACTCAATTGAGACGCACATTGAACTTGCCTGGCCAATTCTCTGGTTCTTCCCAAAGCCGGCATCATGATACTCACCGCCAAGGCTGCCACTCCTATCGATGAGGCTCCTTCGGTTACTACAGGTCCCTTGACATGAGAGTAAATGCCATCCTCGCCGATCCAGGTATAAGCAACCGTCGGCTCCATATCCTTCACTATGTTCTCAACGGAAGGCAATAGCGAAGGTAACAAAATGCCCTGTTGCCCTGCCATCATGGTCAGCATAGGCCAGTATTTCTGGGCCTGTATCATCATCTGAGTAAAGTTTACCTTGCTATCTACATACTGAAAGGCAATCAGGTTTTGCGGGAGTATCGCTGTTACTTTTTTGTACCCTTCGGAAGTACGTATTGAATTTTGGCCTTTATTTTCTGCGTTGATTTGCGCCGCGGTAGCCTTGCACAAAGGTAAATTGGTGGCGAAAACCCATTTTTCACCTACTACCGTCCAGCAGGGCATAATCTGCATCATGGCCAGAGGCGCTATCATCCAGGTATGTACGGTTCTGTCGTTATCCTGCTGCTCGCCAATTTGGATCATGCCTTTACTCTGAGTAGCTGCCAGATTCCCCAGGGCGGATAATGATTTTTCTATTCGTGCCGTATCGGCCAGGTCAGCTATCGCAACGATTCCTCCTGCGGGCGATTCCGTCATTACCATGGGGGGAATCGAATAATAAACCATGGGACCGGCAAAGCTCGCCAGGAGTTCGTCGCGAATTTTAAAACCAATTTTAGTCTCGAAGTCCGCTATCGCTGCTTGAGCTTGGTTATAATCATTTTCTGGCTCAGCCGCTTTGATTGTGTTCATAATCACGTCATATAGGGAAGCCATGTCACAATTTACTGTGCCCGTAGTAACCGCCTGGGTAGGAACTATATCCAACTGGGCAAGATCAACGGACTGAAATTGTGCCAGAAGGCCGCGCAAGGGTTGACGGACCTCCAATACTCCATCCTGTACCAGGTCCGGACCGTCAAAACCAACTCGGGCACATAATGATCCAACTTCCATCAGCCCCAGCTCACGCAAGGCAATTTGAATCTGTGCAATATCCTCTTCAGACGCTCCTGTCTTGGTAATGGCCGTTCGAATAACCTGGGCACTTCTCTGGCAGTCTATATATACGGCCAAAGCGTCACCATGATCTTGTAGTTTATTCCAGGTGGAAAGGTGGCGTAAGGCGCGATCCCGGTCTTCCTTGCCGGAAAGAGATTTTATAATCTCATGAACAGTGTCAGAAAGGGTAGTGGAATCCATGATGGTCATAAAAAAATAAGTATCGACCCAGCCCCAATACCATCCGGCCTCATTCTCTGAGGTGATACCATGCAAATGGCAGGAGTCAACCTCCGTGGAAACTATTTTTCCTTCGCTTGCCAAAGCTTCTATTTTTTCTACCGAAGCTTGTATCTCGTCTTTGTGTGAACCGGCATCTAACAATAGAAAACCATAAACAGGCACATTACAATCAACTGTTGGTTCTGCCACACCTAGTACCATAGGTCTTTGAAGTGCCAGTTTTGCCAAATGGAAAACATCGTCCATCTGGGTGGCTTCGTTTGGATCAGAGCATAATTTTTTCTGAATGGCCTGATAAATTTGTTGCCCAAACGACTGCACCCCCGGGTCATGCCACAGCCGGCCCGGAATACTGGCATCAAAAGAAGAGGACAGGCTTTCCCCTCCACTGGTGGCCATAAAAGCCAACACCTTATCCGGCAGCTTTTGGGCCAGTTCTTGTGCGGCCGATTTTTTCTCAGCCGCCCAAACGGAATCGGCAAATGGAATCGGAAACACCACAGCCAATGCGATAAGATTCAGAATGAGTTTTTGGAATCGCGTCTTTTGTTTTGCGGTCATTGGATTACTTCCTTATGGTATAAACTGTTTTACTTTGCTAAATCCCAATTATAGAAAAACAACCTATCCTCCTAACTCTCAAATGCTTCACCATTCTCACGGAGCACAACCTGCCTGTCAGACTCACCTGTCAACCATACCCGATGCAATTATTCTTTATTTTACCCTAACCCCCAATCCCCAGCCAGCCAAATTTTAAAATTCCCCTTTTTATATTCTTTCTTCCTTCCCCTCTTGTCCGTGACCGTCTGTGCTAGTCCGTGTATGTCCGTGTAAGTCCATTCCTTTTTATACCTCCCTTTCTCGCCGGGTGCCAGGGACCGACGGGAGCGTCTGCCTGCCAACCAACCTCGCGTCGTAAAATGTGCCTCTCGGCCCTTCCATGCGTCCGAGCCGGGAATATTCATCCGATCAATCGCCCCACCCCTCCGACCCCACGAGGCGGTGGTGGTCGAAATCAAAAAATAAAGACTTACAACCATTTTCCAAAACGAAAAATAAGGACTTATATCAATTTCCCAAAACAGAAAATAAGCACTTACAATTCACAAAATCCCGCTGGTCCGCCCAAAAACCGCTTTTTTTCACCCATGTTTTTGCTATGTTTTACCCTACTTTCCTCGTGTTTTACCTATGTTTCATATCACTTTCTTCATCTTTTACTATACTTTGTTCGACATTTACCAACTCAACCTAACCGTTACAAATTACCAAATTTCTTTCCCATCTTACCAAAAATCTTACCCAACCGTTAAAATCGTTATAATCACTACTTTATTATCGGACTATACATTTCAACGCAAAATAAGCACTTACGTCATTTTTCCATTTCCAAATATAAAGACTTACAACCATTTTCCAAAAACCAAAATTAACACTTACAGCAATTCCATAATACTTTTTTTTAACGTAACTCATAATTTGTAATTCGTAATTTTCTTATCCTCCCCCGCCCACCCAGCCGATTTTTCCATTAATAATTGAATTTCGTCACCTGCCTCCCTATAATTTGCCGTTACGATTTACAGCCTAACATATGGAGAATGATTGTGATGCCAGCCAAAATTACCAACCCCAAAACCAACGGTATGTTTATTCAAGTGCTTGTATTCCTGTTACTTATAGCAGATCAGGTTTCTGCCCAGACCGATCCCAATGCCTCAGCCGGCGATTGGCCCAACTGGCGCGGACCCAATTATGATGGTATCTCCAGGGAGACCGGCTGGACCACCGCCTGGCCGCTATCCGGCCCCGAAATCCTCTGGCGGGCCTCCGTGGGCACGGGTTTTTCTTCCATAACCGTCAGCCAGAACAGGCTTTACACTATGGGCAACACCAGCGATACCGATACCATTTATTGTCTGGATATCGCCACCGGCCAGGAACTCTGGAAACATTCCTACCCAAGTCCCATCCTGGCCAACCTTTACGAAGGCGGCCCCAACGCCACCCCCACCATCGACGGCCCATTCGTCTATACCCTCAGCAAACACGGGGATGTCTTTTGCCTCAATAAAACCACCGGCGCCGTCATCTGGAACTGCAATCTACCAAAGGAGATAGGCGCCAAACCCATTGATTGGGGCTATTCCGGCTCCCCACTGATCGTCGATGACCTGGTCATCGTAAATGTCGGCACCGCCGGCACCGCCCTGAACAAAGCCAACGGCAAAATCGCCTGGACTACCGGCGAAGGCCCCAGCGGCTATTCCTCCCCCGTCCCTTATACTCTCAACGACCAGAAATACGCAGCCCTCTTCGGCGCAGAAGCTATTTTCGGAGTTGAAGTTATGACTGGTATGATAAAATGGCAATTTCCCTGGAAGACCAGCTATAAAATCAACGCCGCCGATCCCCTCATCTCTCAAAATCTCATTTTCATCTCCTCCGGCTACAACAAAGGCTCTGCCCTCCTAAAGATAACGGACAACCAACCGGAAGTGGTTTGGAATAATAAAGATATGAAAAATCAATTCTCCACCTCCGTATTATGGCAGGATCACATTTATGGCTTTGACGGTAACACGGGCAAAAATGTCCCGCTTCGCTGTCTGGAACTCGCCACCGGAACGGAAAAATGGTCGCATGATGTCGAGGGGATGGGTTCGCTTCTAATTGCCGATAGTAAATTGATTTACCTCACGCAAGCCGGCGAATTGGTGATCGTGGAAGCCAGGCCGGAAAAGTACCAGGAAATCGCCAAAGCCCCCATCTTGACCGGAAAATGCTGGACCATGCCGATTCTGGCAGGCGGCAGGATCTATGCCCGGAATGCGGCGGGGGACTTGGTGTGCGTGAATGTCAAAGCCGGGGAAATCGATAGAGACGGGCCCTATATTTCTTTAGATTAGTGAAGTTTTCCCAGGTACCGCACCAAACCATCGAGAATAGTCATCGGATGAGGCGGACATCCGGGTATATATAAATCCACTGGTACCAGTGGATTAGCTCCGTTGTGGGTCTCTTTGTGATTTACATACAGACCGCCGGAAATGGCGCAGGCCCCGACGGCGATCACAATTTTAGGGGAAGGTGTCGCCTCATAAGTGCTTTGCAGGGCTAGCCGCATGTTTTCCGGCACCGGCCCGGTAATCAGCAAACCATCCGCATGGCGAGGGGAAGCCACAAACTGGATTCCAAACCGCCCCAAATCGAAAACGATAGTAGTCAGCACATTGGTATCCGCTTCGCAGGCATTGCAGCCGCCGGCGGAAACCTGCCGGAGTTTCAGCGAACGACCGAAAAGGCGATGGGCCTCCCGATCCACTAACTCCCCCAGCCGGGCGGCTTTATCGTCAATTACCAGATCTTCTTTTCTTCGAGCCGCCATGCGGTATTCACGGGTAAATTGAATCGCACCCTGCGGGCATACCCGCTGACAGGCACCGCAGAACAGGCAGCGGCCCAGATCCATGCGGATGCCTGTATCTATTTTAGTGATGGCATCTGTCGGGCACACCTCCAGGCACTGGCGGCATGATGGATCGCATAGGGCGGAATCGACGGCCGGTTTTCCCATATAGCGGTCCGGCAGAGTCGGTTCCGTCGCGGGATAACCAATGGTCCGATGTTTTTGCTGCATTCGTGCCCAAATTGCCTTTATCATATTCGCACCTTATAAGTCATGGCCACAATAGGAAAGATTGAAACTCTTATTACAGAGAGGAAAATCGGAAATCTGCTGATTACGCAGCGCCAGGGCCAGGCCCATCCAGTTATGGAAGGAAGGATCGACCATTTTGTAAACGGAAAACCGACCGTCTGTTCCGGTTATGGCGACATGACAGATCTCTCCGCGCCAGCCTTCGACCAGGCTGACAGCCAGGCTGCCAGGTGAAAGGGAATGCAATTCCATCTGGATTGGCCCCGGAGGTAGCAGATTCAGTTGATTATCAATAAAAGCAGCGGACTTTTGCAGTTCCAGCCAGCGGACATAGGCGCGGGCAAAAACATCACCGCTCTCGTAGGTGGATACGGGAATCTGGTTTACACAATACATACCGGCTGGGAAGTTGTACCGGCAGTCCCGTTCGATGCCGCAGGCCCGGGCGGCGACGCCGACCAGGCCCAGTTCGGAAGCTACTTCCGGTGAAATTTTCCCGGTCTCTTCAAACCGGGATAAAACGGAGGGGCTGAGCCAGAGCAGATTAACTGCAACGGCGGTATCTTTCATAACGGTATGCAGGCGTTTGCGCAGTTGCTCGGTGATTTCCGGCGTCAGATCGTAACCGACCCCGCCCGGGCGCACCAGACCCCGGCCAAAGCGGTTGCCGCAAAGCATGGCGGACATATTCAAATAGTCGCCGCGGATGCGACCGCAAAAGGAAGCAGTCGGCAGATAGCCGACATCGCCGGCCAGGGCGCCCAGATCCCCGGCGTGATTGGCCATTCGTTCCAGTTCCAGGGCAATCGCCCGGATGCCATGGGCCCGGAAAGAAACCTGGCAGCGGGAAAGGGATTCCAAAACCTGACAGCAGGCCGTGGTATGGCCGATGGTCGTGTCCCCGGCGGCGGTTTCCATATAATGGATGGTTCGTTTATCGGGGCCGGCGATAAGGGCGTTTTCGATGCCCCGATGCTGATAGCCCAGCGAAATTTCCAGATGGAAAACCGTTTCCCCGTGGCATTGAAAACGGAAATGCCCCGGCTCGATGATCCCGGCATGAACCGGCCCCACCGCCACTTCATGCACCTCTTCCCCTTCCACCTGGAAGAAATCCATCACCGAGGGAAGGGTAATTATGTCCCCGGTTATCTTCCATAGAGAAGGTTCCCGGCGGGTGGTATCCTCAAAGCGGACTGGTTTGAGCCAGGGATGACCGATGGGCCGAATGGCCCATTTTTCCGCGATCTCCCGCTCGAAGAGCTGCGCCTGGGGACAATCGGGAGCCAGAGAGGGATAGGAATCCCGGACTTCGGCGGAGGAGGCCAGTAACTGACCTGCTTCCTCATCCGCCAGAATACAAAACAGACGAAAGGATCCGGACGATTGGGGGGCGGCTAGGAGAGAAACGATCCGGCTGCCGGATTCCGCCGATTCGATAATCGCGGTCCGAAACGCCGGGATCGACAGTAAGGGAATGCTATCGACCTTAACACTGGCACCATTATGAAGCGTAAGCAAGAGGCCCTCCGTCATAATCCACCTCCAATACTGCCGGCTGCTTCGGTCAGAAGGCACTGGATGCAGGGGGGTATATAAATCCCCAATATCAGGACCAAAACCGCCAACAAGGCCGGAGGCAGAAGCATGGTTATTTTTTCAGGTGCATGTGCGGCTGAAAGGGTTTCCGGTGCCCGGCCCACCGCCATATTCAGACAGTATCGGGACATCCCGACGAATACCAGAGAGAGAACCGCTAAAAATACGATTCCAATGATTATTTTATCCTGTTCGAATATGGATTTAGCGATGGTGAATTCGCTGATGAAAAGGCCGAAAGGCGGCATTCCGACAATAGCCAGAAAACCGGCCAGCCACAGAACCCCTGAAACCGGAATCACGTGAATGAGTCCGCGAATATTTTTGATCTCCTTGGTTTGGTAGCGGGCCAGAATATTTCCCGCAACCAGGAACAATAATGCCTTGGCAAAGGAATGATTGACGGCATGGAGCAGGGAACCGAAAACCGCGGTTTTGCCGATGCCGACACCCAGGGCCAGAATCCCGATATGTTCGACGCTGGAATAGGCCAGCATCCGTTTGTAATCGATCTGGTTTAGAATAAAAACAGCCGCCCAAATGAGAGATAGCAGCCCGAAAACCACAAAAAGATCCCGGCAGAAAGTAGCCAGGCCAGCGGACAGGCAGACCTGATAGACGCGCAGGATCGCCAGAAAAGCACAATTCAGCAGCGAGCCGGACAGCAGGGCGGAAACGACCGAAGGCGATTCGCTGTGGGCATCCGGCAGCCAGGTGTGCAGGGGAGCCAGTCCCATTTTCGTACCATAGCCGACCAGCAAAAACAAAAAAGCCACCCGCAGCCAGGGAATATTCAAATGGGGTCCCTGCCGGATTAAATCGGCGAGAACCAGACTATTCTCTTCGCTGCCGGTGCCCGAGACGGAAATGGCCATAAAGAAATTGCCCAGCAGGGCGATGGCGATCCCGACGGAGCAAATCAGCAAATATTTCCAGGTAGCCTCCAGGGAACGATGATGCCGGTGAAAGTAAATCAGCCTGGCCGTGGAAAGAGTGGTCGCCTCAATCGCGACCCAAAGCAGCCCCAGATGATGACTGGTAATCACCAGGGTCATCGAGGTAAGAAATACCAGCAGACAGGCACAGAAAACGGCTTCCGGGGTATTGGTAAAAAAAACGTCCGGTTCAAAATCTTTCCGGAGTCCTTTTTCTTCGGCCCGGAGATAGCCAAAGGCATAGCAGGACGCCGCCAGAAACAGAACGCTGGTAATCGTTAAAAACAGGATTCCCAAGGCGTCAAGTTTCAGCCAGCCGTGAAAAATCGGAACCGGCCGGGTAAACCAGGCGGAAATAGTTACTACCAGATGAGCCAGGGCGACCAAAATCACACTGATTCGCCGCACCTGATTATTGCGTATCAGAAGCAATAAAATAGATGCACCCAGTGGAATTCCTAGTAAAGCCAAAATCATAAATCAACTCCTCAAATGGGAGAGCTGGTCGGTATCGATGTGTTCAAACTCCCGATTGATATTGAAAATCATGATCCCCATAACAAAGACCGCAACAAAAACATCCAGCAGGATGCCAAACTCCACCAATAAGGGTTGCTTTACGGCCAAGGCAATCCCGAAAGTATAAATGCCGTTTTCGGTAACGATGTACCCCAGCACCTGCGTGATGGCTTTCTTTCGGCTGACAATGACGAACAAGCCGGTCAGAATGGTGAAAAATGCCACGGGAACCACCAGCGGGGCCTCCAGTTCGGCCGGCAGGGTCAGCCGGGAGCTCAGCCAGATACAGATCGCCAGGAAGATGGGACCTAAAAGGATCGATGCGCCGAAGCCCACATATGGTTCGATTTCCCGTCTGGCATTGACTTCGCGGAGGGCGCGGGACAGCAGCCAGGGAAACATGAAACCTTTCAGGGTCATGATGACCAGGCAGAAAAAGATAAAGCGAAAATCAAACAGGATTCCATGAATAAATAAGGAGGACAGCCCCAGCGTAATTCCCTGGGCGGCCACCACCTGAATGCACATTCCCAGCCGGCTAGAACCCAGCAGGGTCAGGTTGGTCAACACCAGAAAAATCATCAACGTTTCTATTATGTGATTATTCATACATTTACCGTACGATAAAAACTAAAGCCAGAATCGAAAGAGCCGCGGCTCCTAAAAGAAGCTGGGGTACCTGTAAAAGTTTCAAACGGGCCATGCTGGATTCCACCAGGCCCACCAGAACCGCAATCCCCATCACGCCAGCGACCGAGACGGAAGTGTTTATGAACCAACTGGTGGTATGGACCGGAATCAGCAAGCCGGTCAGGAGCGAACCATAGAGCCACATTTTCAAAGCCGCGGCGTACAGAATAAATCCGAAATCCGGGCCGCTGTTATCGAGTACCATAACTTCATGAATCATGGTCAATTCCAGATGGGTATTGGGATCGTCAAAGGGAATCCGGCAATTTTCCGCCAGCAGAATGATAAAAATGGCTACCCCGATGATAACAATTGCGGGCCCGACTTGGTTCCAAAGTTCGGTATTCATTTTCTGAAAGAGGCCCGACAGGGAATAGGTATCGGTATGTATGGCCAAGACCCCGATGCAGATAAAAAAGGCCGGTTCCGCCAAGGCGGAAAAAGTAACCTCCCGGCTGGCACCCATTCCTTCAAAGCTCGATCCGGTATCCATTGCGC
Organism: uncultured Pirellulales bacterium; assembly: GCA_964580995.1. Taxonomy (GTDB): domain Bacteria; phylum Planctomycetota; class Phycisphaerae; order Sedimentisphaerales; family SM23-30; genus JAKJEP01. The sequence goes on along the minus strand of CAZOMV010000078.1, from coordinate 4,736 downwards.
CAGAAACGGTAAAGAATCGCATCAGGCCCAGAAAATAAGCGAATACAATAAAATCACCATTGAATTGAATCAGTGAATCCGTGCGGCCCAGCGGCATCAGGGTGGCGGCGACCAGAACACAGGCCAGGCCGATCAGCGGTGCGATTCGAAACACCAGGGTCGTGGTTTGGCTGTACACCAGACCTTTGCGAAACAGTTTAGAGAGATCGTAATAACTCTGCAAAACCGGCGGACCTGACCGGCCGGCAAAACAGGCCTTGGTCTTATTGATGATACCGGACAATAAGGGAGCGGCCATCAGCGCCAGGATAAAATTAATCAAAGAGGCACATTTCATAGGTTGTTCCATATCAGAAGGACCAGTAGGGTAAGAGCGATATATAAAACATAAAATTGCAGGATGCCGGACTGAAACCAGCGTAATTTAAAAGTGATCCAGGCAATCCCTGTAAAAACAGGATCGTATATATTTCCCTTACACAAATCTTCGTTTTTCGTATCAAAGCCGGATTTATCCGGGAAACTCCCCCGGGGAGGCTGAAATACGTTGCGTGTTCGTAAAAGCAGATGGAATAGATATACCAGCGGCTGGGAAAAAGAGGAAGCGGTATATTGCATCCGGGAAGCCGGTTTGGCATATCCACAACTCCATGTCACAGCGGCAGCCGCCGTGCGATGAGAGAGCAGCCTTTTTCGCAACAGGGCCAATAAAACTATACATCCCACCAGCAAAAAGGAGAGAAGGACCAATTTCCCAAGCAAACCCTGGCCATCGGTAAGGGTGAGATTCACCATCGATGGTTCCCATTGCGTCAGGTCACGGATAACGGATCCTTCGTACTTGAGAACATAGGGTGAAAAAAGCCCCAGACAGACACAACCCATCGCCAGGGATACCATCGCAGTTCGCATGCCCCAGGCGGCTTCGTGGGCGTGCTCACTCTCCTGTGAACGTGGTTCGCCCAGGAAACACGTTCCGAAGGCCTTGGTAAAACAGGCAAGGGCCAAGCCTCCGATTACGGACAAGCCGCCGGCCACGCATAAGATCAGGATACCGGTTTGAACCGGATTGGGAGCCGTATCCTGAAAAACGGACAGATAGATCATGAATTCACCGGCAAAACCGTTCAACGGCGGCAAACCGCAAATCGCCACGGCTCCGATCAGAAAAACAAAGCCGCTCCAGGGCATTCGTTTGAGAAGCCCGCCTAGCCGATCCATTTGACGGGTTCCGGTCGAATGAAGGACCGCTCCCGCTCCCAGAAATAACAATCCTTTGAAGGCGGCGTGATTCAGAAGGTGGAAAAAGGCCCCGGCGAAACCAAGGACACAAAGAGTGGGAGAATGAATGCTGAATCCCAAAACTCCCAACCCGATTCCCATGGTGATGATTCCGATATTTTCCACGCTGGAATAGGCCAGGAGACGTTTCAAATCCTGTTGGGCCAGGGCAAAAATAATTCCAAATAGTCCCGAACTGACACCGATTCCGATCAGCAGCCATCCCCACCAGGCCGGCGGCGTATCTAAAAACGTCAAAGTCCGAATCAAACCGTAGATGCCGGTTTTAATCATGACTCCGCTCATGAGGGCAGAGACATGGCTCGGTGCAGCCGGGTGGGCCTCCGGCAGCCAGACGTGAAATGGTACAAAACCCGCCTTGGTACCGAAACCGACTACTGCCAACAAAAATAAAATGTTAGATTTGAAAGAAGAAACATTTCCTATCTTGTCGAAGTCGAGAGAACCGGATTGAGGACCGAGGAGAATAAAAAATACCAGCAAAAATCCGGTTCCCAGATGAGTAGCAATCAGATAGATCCAGCCGGCTTTGCTGACGGATTCATCTTTATCTTCGAAGATTACCAGAAAAAAGGATGCCAGGGACATTAGTTCCCAGGCCATGAGAAATAACAATCCGTTTCGCGATAAAACCACCAGAATCATGGCCGCTACGAGCAGATTGTAAAAAAACCAGTGCACCCCCAGCCGCTTTTCGTTTCGGTGAGGTTCAAGATATTCAATTCCATATAAACCACAAATAGCTGATAAGACCAGAATGGGCACTAAAAACCACGCAGTTATCGAATCGATGGCGATAAAAAATGAACCAAACGGGATCTGCCATGGGACACGGAAAGATTCACCGGTACCGGAAACTAATACCCGGACGACAGGCAGCAAACCGATGAGACATCCGACCATGACCCCGCCAGCCGGTATCAGGGTGGACATCCGGGATTTCTGTGAAATCATCAATGCAAAACAACCACTCAAAAATATCAAGGACACCGAAAAAATCATCAATCCCATGGACGGAATTTCTCCCTTCGAGGGCTACTTTAGGATGCTCTCTTCAATACGCTGGAATTCCTTCAAAATATTCTCTCGACTGCCTTGGCTGGATATTACCTTTTTCAGGTCGGAATCCTGCAGGGCAAAACTCAGGCGGGAAAGCAGATGCAGGTGGGTGCGAACGGTCGGACTGATTAACGCAAAGAGACAATAAACGGGCTTCCCGTCCAGTGCGCCAAAATCAATCTGCTGACTGAGAAAACATAAGGCGATCATGGGCCGGGTAATATGCAGGATAATGGGATTGCGAACGTGCGGAATGGCAATGCCATCCCCAATTGCCGTAGAGGCCATGTGTTCACGCAGAAGAAAAGCCTGCAAGAGAAATTCCCGATTCACCTCATCGGGCGGCAGCCGCATCACATCCACGAAATTCGCCAACGCTGTTTTTTTGTCCGCACCATCCACCCGGTAATGAATCCCGCCGATGCCCAGAGCATCAACCAAGCTGGGCAGATCCATGGTGGGACTTTCAAACTCATGGGATAAATCCACCGGGAAATTGATCTTCCGCGAAGTTGCCCATTCCAGCACTTCGGCCCGGTTAAACCGGTAATGACTATTAATCCGGTAGGCTGGCAAATTACCGCTATTGATCCACCGGTAAATGGTCTTTTCATTCACATTTAAAAGCTTGGCAACATCTCGGACACTTAGTCGCATATCTCTCATATCCTGTACATTTAGTAACAGTCTTGGACAAAGTTGGACATAATAATAATTACCTGCTTGCCAGTCAAGCGGTATTTAGGATTTATTAAAAATATGTCAGAATGGAAATATTTTTCTTTACTTATTTATTAATAATCACTTATATTCGCTTAGAAGCCTGTGAAAAGCTGCAAAAAAAAGATTTATTATATTATCCAGGAATCCCTGCTGAAATGGTTTCAACCGGAAGCCCGCGATATGCCCTGGCGGAAAACCAGTGACCCGTATGCCATCTGGGTTTCGGAGATCATGCTCCAGCAGACCCGTGTCAACGCGGTCATACCGTATTATCAGCGATTTATGAAACGATTCCCCGATGTGCGGAGTCTGGCCAGGGCGAAGATCGACTCCGTTCTTAAACACTGGGAGGGGCTAGGCTATTATTCACGCGGCCGAAACCTGCACCAAGCCGCGAAGATCATTGCAAAGGATTATAACGGCATACTACCGCAAAGTGCCTCCGAGCTGATGAAACTGCCCGGCATTGGCCGCTATACCTCCGGCGCGATAGCCAGCATTGCCTTCGATGCCGCTGAACCGGTTCTGGATGGCAATGTGATTCGAGTCCTTTGCCGGGTTTTTATAATTCGCGAGAATCCCAGCCAAACCAAAACAAAAAACAGTCTATGGCAACTCGCTGGCCAGCTATTGCCCCCCAGCCGGAGTGGGGATTTTAACCAAGCCCTTATGGAATTGGGAGCAACCGTTTGTTTGCCAATGAATCCCCGCTGTGCGGAGTGCCCAATTGCTCCTGTTTGCCAGGCAAAAAGGCGAAATCAACAAAATACGATTCCCCTGCGGGCCGGGAAAAAACCTTTACCTCACTATACGGTTGTGGCAGGCATTATTTGGGAAAAAGGTAAAATTCTCATCGATCAACGCCCGCCCAACGGCCTGCTGGGTGGATTGTGGGAGTTTCCCGGCGGCAAGCGGATGCCCAGCGAATCTTTGAAAGCCGCAGTGACGCGGGAGATAAATGAAGAACTGGCCGTAAAGGTCAAGGCAGGAAAACTTTTTATGAAGGTCGAACATGCTTATTCTCATTTCCGGATTACGCTGCATGTGTTCCAATGCGAATATCTGACCGGCCAGCCCCAACCATTGGGCTGCGTCGCCTGGAAGTGGATTTTCCCGCACCAGTTAACACGCTACCCCTTTCCCGCTGCCAATCAGAAAATTATTCGATCTCTGCTTCAAACCTGGCCTGCGATACCCTGAAAATCCTTATTCCCCCCCAACCTCATATGCGGCTCCTGCGCATCAGAAAAAAATAAAATCTATAACTAGCGGATAAAAAACAACTTATCTAATAAAATATTTTACATTTCTTTCATTTTCTCTCCAAATTTTTCTTGTTTTTTAAAAACCGATTATTAATATGTGGATTCTCTGGTTCATGAATCGGAGTTGACCCGAATAATTTTCGGGGCCGTAGCTCAATTGGTTAGAGTATCGGACTGTCGATCCGAGGGTTGCGGGTTCGAGCCCCGTCGGCCTCGCTTTTGTAAAGCCTTGGAATTGAATGATTTATCAGTTTCAAGGCTTTTCTTTTTTCCTGAAAATCAGCCATTTTGCCCTCGAGTTCGTCAATAGTTCGTCAATTTGGTCACCAGGTTGGTAAGGTCTCGACGAAGTACACCCCGTTAAAAGAACAGGGGAAGACAGGGAAC
>CAZOMV010000077.1:0-29192 GCA_964580995.1 uncultured Pirellulales bacterium | reverse complement strand
GCGTTATTACGCTAAAATCAACGTTTTCCACCCCTAACTGCGGAACTTGGGTTAGAACTGTTTATCCATTTCAAAATTATGCTATCAAGGGCTGTTTCATAATTAAACAGTATAATTGGATTAAGGTTTTCCTTTATAAATAACGAAACTGCCCGTATGCAGATTCTATACCGTTACAGAATATTATACGGGATTCGCCCCATAATATGGATGGTATTTGGATTACCAACCGATGATATTTCAATGTTATTTTCTCATTATCCGTTTTCGAACAGTCATTTATCAGTTGAAAATCATGAAAGCGGGTAATTATGCTTTATAATAGCTGTACTCTGGGATATAAATTACTGGAATTTTATTCTGGAGATTACCTGATATGAAGTTCTATACGATAGGTTACGGCGGTAGAAACCCGCAGGATTTTCTCGATCTACTAAAACAAAACGGTATTCGAACAGTTGTGGATGTTCGCCTCCGCCCCGACCGGGCAAGTATGGGGGTATATGTAAAAGCCAAAAGTCCGGATAAAGGTATTGTTTATCTGCTGCAAGGCGCCGATATCCAATATGTTTCTCTTATCGAATTAGGAAATATCTTCCTGGACTGCGATGATTGGAAAAACCGGTACCAACAGCTCATAAACCAAGCCGGCATTCTATTGACTGATCGTTTACAACAGGTGCCAACTCCATTTTGCCTCATGTGCGCTGAAAAATGTGCGGATGAGTGCCATCGTCTAATGATCGCAGATTACCTTTTACAAAATGGTTATCAAGTAAAACACATCGAATGATAGTATAGCCACCAAGGAGATGTGACTATTTCGGCTTTTTTAAGTCACGATGGTTTTAGGGACTGAATTGTTTTTATTATTCCCATACGCCCCATGAGTTTCCGACGGCAAATACTTCACATTCGTCACATTCATCGCCCATAATAGGCTGTTGGCACAATCATAGTTCTCCACCGCCCATCCTAATGGTACCGACTCACAGGGCAGCGAGCGACGTGGCGGTAATTCGGATTTTAACTCTTTGATCTCGCGGGACATTTTTATAGTCAAAGTTAGATCGGTCAGCAACAATCCCGCGATGATGCCGACCAAACCAACAACCAGCCATATGTTTACTTTTTTCATGGATGTTCACCTCTCGTGTTTTTTATAAATAGATCGTTGAGCGTCAACCAGTTGGAGCAGCATGGCGTCTTTGTCCCGGGAACCTCCCTGGGTATGGCGGAAGGTCGCGGCATTTTCCGCCATGTACCGCAATCCCTGCTCAAACCGGCCGGACAGTTTCCAACCGGATTGACCACCATATCTGGCATTCAGATTACTGATGTGCTCGATAACTCCTAGCCGGGCCAGCTTAGCCCGAGCCCGCTGTACCGTGCGGCGGGACAGGTCATACTTTATTTCAAAAGGGGCCATGTTAGGCACCAGGGAATTAGCCCATTTCAGTTCGAAGAAGATACATGCGGCAGCATATCGCTGATTGTGGTTGTCGGGAAAGATCATGGTTATCAGATCTGTGAAGTCCCGCACCTGTGGAATATGGGCATAACGGAAGTCGATTTTGGTGCTTTCGGTCATTTTACATCATTACCCCTGCCTTTGGGATGCAAATATTGCCTCCGACACGAGACATCAGTGCCGAGGCCATGTTAAAATTTGGGACCACCCCTTTTTATATTTTTCGGTCGCACCGAAAACCGGGCTAATGCGGCCGGGATACCTCCAGTGGGGGTGGGTTGATAGGGAAGGACGGTTCCGGGGATGGGTTTTTCTATATGGTTCGACGACAGGATTTCGGAGGGTAAATCCCTTGTCATTTAGACGTGATTTCCATTACTTAATAGTCTTGGCACTTATCGGCGAAAATTCATATTTTGTAAGTCTAAATGTTTAAGAATCTTACGATAAAATTCTACTATCTTCTACCCACTGATAATTGGCGAAAAGAGCGGAGAGGGCGGGATTCTCCCTTCCTATTTTATTTAAGTATCTATTTGACAGGCATTTATAATTTATCCCCTTAAAGATCAAATATTTATGTTGTTCATTCTATATCATAGGAGGGTGTCCACTTGATAGTTGAAGGTTAAGAAAAGAAAGGCGGCTCCTGTGGCTGAATCGTGTATAATTCAGCCGTGTAAAAACAGTTACCTAATTTGAGAAAGGAACCGCCATGCAAGAAGAATATCAGGTTCTCAGCAAAAAGGACAGTAAAGAATTGACCAAATATTTAGCCCAGAACGGACAGATGCTCCTGCCGATCCTGGACCTGATTCAAAACGCCCGGACGGCCGTGGACGAAGTCATTGATGTGGTCGGCCGCTCCACCCTCGAAGCGATCCTGCTGCTCTCGGCCCGGCAGGTGGCCGGCCCACAACATAAAGGCAAATCCACTGGATCGATTCGCTGGCATGGCAGTCAGCCGGGGGTCATCCCTTTGTCCAACCGGAAGTTGCGAATTACCAGGCCCTGCCTGCGACGGAAAGGGCTGGGAACGCAGATGGAGGTGGAAATCCCGGCCTATCAGGCCTTGCAGACCAATAGCCGGCTTTCGGAACGCATTCTGACGCTTTTGATGCACGGGATCAGTACCCGTTCCTATCAGGAGGTGATCCCGCAGATGGTCCAAACCGTGGGAGTCAGTAAATCGAATGTAAGCCGGGAGTTTATCGAAGCCTCTGAGCAGCAGATGAAGGCCTTTGCCGAAAGACGGTTTGAGGATAAGGATATTTTGATCATTTACGTAGACGGAATTGTTTTTGGGGATTATCACGTAATTGGGGCCATTGGCGTGGATGCGGCGGGTTTTAAGCATGTCCTGGGTCTGGCAGAAGGGGCGACGGAAAATGCAGCCGTGGTAAAGGATCTGCTGGAGGACTTGGTGGCCCGCGGGATTGACCCGAAACGAAAAAGGCTGTTTGTGATCGATGGCAGCAAGGCCTTACGGAGTGCCATTGATTCGGTGTTTGGTGCGAAGAACCCGGTGCAACGGTGCCGCAAACACAAAGCGGCCAATGTTACGGATCATCTGCCCAAAGAGCTGAGGGATTCGGCGAAAAAGGTGCTCCAGGCGGCCTGGCGATTGGAGCCGTCGGAAGGCAAGAAACGAATCCGGCAGTTGGCCCAGCAACTGGAGGTAAAATATCCTTCGGCTGCCAATAGTCTGCTGGAAGGTCTGGACGAGATGTTTACGGTGAATGCGATGGGGCTGCCGAAGGAGTTGCTGCGGTGCCTGTGCACCACCAACATTATCGAGTCGCCTCATTCCGGGGTCCGAATGCGAACCCGTCGGGTTTGTCATTGGCAGGATGGCCAGATGGTGTTGCGGTGGGCGGTCGCCGGTTTTCTGGAGACCGAGAAGCACTTTCAGCGGATCGGAGGGTATAAGCAATTATGGATCCTAAAATCTTATCTGGATGATCTGGAAACCCAAAAAGCTGTTGCCGACAAAAAGAAAGTAGGATAGCATAGTGAACATAGCCGCCATAACCTTCAACTACGGCTGGGACATAATCCTATATCACTGGATATCACGCAATATCATTCTATGTCATTATCATTTTTGGCATTTTTTTCACAACTTTTTCACAAAATCCAAATCCATCCGGCTTTGTTTCCCTGGTATATGCGTATTCTCTGATTATTGTTTAGCAGAATCCGTTTATTCTGCTTTTCCTGCTGTTCAACGAGTACGCGAACCTGTTCTCGAAGATATTCAATAGCCTTGAAAAGCTCCTTGTCAATGCAATATAGGGATATATACATGACTCAACTTAAGTCAACTTATAGTGTCATAGACCAATGGCACTGTCATGCGTAAGTTGCTGGTTTTACGTTAGTTGAGGTTGCCTGTGTTTGGGGATATTCCGATTGGGTTGGTCGAGTCAATCGGTTTCGGTGTTTGTCGATATCGGCGCGCAGCGGAAGCGGTCCTTCTTGCTGAATTTCGTCGTCAGGGAAGTTTATGTAAAGCTGCCTATGCCTCACTTTCTCGCCAGGGTGTGGTTCGGTATTTTTGCGTGCGGGTATTGGTTTCTCGGCCTGGTCATCAGGGGATAGGGTTTGGGGCGGCGTTTGACTACACGGGGTTCGATGCGGCCGGGGCGATTACCGACTTCGTTACAGGCAATTTGAAACAGGTTGTGTTGGCCGAGTGCTTTGCGAATTGATTCGTCTGGCGGCCTGAGCCATTGCGACAGCAGCGTATGGCACGCCATCGTAAAACTCATTTGGCGAGGGAGCTTGTCGTGCACAAAGGCGGCCTGAGCGCATACCCACCGTACCAGGTTATACGCCAGTAAGGTCGTCCAGAATTCCCGGTAAATCATATCCGGTGATTTGCAACGCAGGGAATCCAGATGCAAGGACTGCTTGATAGAAAATATATCCAGCTCGGCGCACCATCGGTAGCCATATAAGGTACCTATTGCCGGAGCGGGATATTTCGTAGGATCCAGAAGCGTGGTAACGACCTGGAGCGGCTCTCTCTGATGGTCGTGCGTGGCCTCCAGGGTGACGATACGAATTTCCATTTGTTCCGGAAGGGAATCGTAGAGTTCCTGACTCATCCATTTGGCTCGTTGCGGCCGATGCCAGGTGTCGATATAATCGTTGCAGCCCAGCCATTTCACCTGGGAATCATCTATCCGACGCAGTTGATGCAGACGCATACAGACATCGATGCCGCGTACTTTCAAGATCGCCAGCATAAAAAAGGAACAAAAGTAGCGATCCGCCAGCAGGACCTCGCCCGGCTGAAAGCTATCGAGAACCTTTCGTAATAACGCGGTTTCACCGGTTTCCTTGCCGGCATACGGGCCAATCGCAATATCATGAATACAAGCATCCGCAAGAGAAAGAACCACACAAGTCCCAGCGATGGGAAACCCCACACCCGGTTCTTGCGTGCTCGATTGGGGAAAGGCTTCCTGGTTTTCCGGCGTATCCGGCATGGTAAAGGTAAACCCATCGACTCGTTTTACCTTCTTTCCCTGCCAGAGCCAGTGGCTGGGATTTGACAAAGCCATTTTTTCGGCGATCTCACGAACCAGTTTTCGGAGTACTTCGGCATTCAACTTATGCCGAGCCCGGCAGTATTCACCCGAATCCGGGCCGGGTGGCGACATGCCACACTCCAACCGATATCGAGTGGCGTTGGTAACGGCGGCGTTGCACGAGCTTTGCTTGCCGTCCTGTAATACCTGGCCGATAAAGGACCATAACGTCAATCCGGTATTCCAGAGGTCGTTTTCCCCATAGCCAAAAAGAACGTCACTCTCGGCGAACCTTTCCCTGACGCGTTCCGCAGAAAGTACGTTGCCGAAGGGAAGAGAGCCATCCGAATAAGAAAATTGGTCAAATGCGGAAAATCCGAGATAGCGGTTTTGGACCGTTCGTGATACACTCGTACCCATCGTAAACCTCTCTGGCTAAAAAATGGCTACCCAGCCAGAGAGGGTACATATAATTTCGACCAGAGAGGGTCAAAATGATTAACGTTCGATTAAAATTACCAAAAATAGTCGTGCGGCAGGCTGTGTTGCGCGCAAACAGCGAAAAAACATAACAGTGCCATTGGTGTCAGAGACCACTGTTTAACCCACCACCCATAGTAGGTGGTTGAGTGAAGTATATATCCCTAATGCAATATGCCAGATAGGTAATGATGGTGAGCCAGATTTTCTGTGTCATAGTTCGCAGATATTACCAAATCGAGAAAAAACCGGCAATAAATTTCGTCCGATCCGCTTATAACTATCTGATTTTAAAGTGCTTATTGAATTCTAATTTTTGCACCCTACAAGAACGGCCAGCATAATATCGCCGTAAATACCATAAACAGCGGAAACCAGCCCCGCGGACCCCGCATCTCCGTCCATCGTTCGAAAGGGTGCCCGCCGCTCAATATGATGTGCCGCACGCTCCCGTACACCAGCACCCACTTCAACAGCGCAATCCACAAAAATATCCACAGGATCTCATATCCGAATATGCTCCCCCCGCGCGAAGCAAATAACGTCTCCCCACTGCCGACCGTGATCGATGCGATGATGGCCCCCGGCCCAAAAAATCGAATCCATTGCAGCGGATTCCGCCGGATCAACGCTGCCGGTGGTTCTAGTAATTGCCTCTTTTGTTCCATTGGTTCTATACCTTTCGCTAATTTTCATCAATACAATCTAAATGAACCTGAAGCTATGAGTCTGATATTATGGTATTTGTTTATATGTCATCAATAGGGAAACAGGCTGCTTCTTTACAACCACCCAGCTACTTAAATTTCTTCCCCGCGGCCTGGTGTCAACAAAATGCATTGGGTATTGGGAGATTCCCTTTTTAGACATTCAACAAACGTTCCTGGCGAACCACCATGCTCCATAAAGAGCCAGAAATGACACGGGACCGCAATTTTTGAATTACATTGGCCAGCGATTTCAGCCGCTTGTTTCTCGTTCAAATTGCCAAAGGCACCGTTAATGCAGGGAATGATAATCTCCGGCTTCATTGAAATCGCTTCAGCCAGAACTTTGGGATTATTGGAGGTATCGGCAGTGAAATAAATGCTTCTGCCACCATAGGTTACTGCAAACGCCAACGCATCCGGGCTGAGTTTGCCATGATCCGCCTGAACCGCCCGAACGGAAATTCCATTTTTCTCAAGGGTTTGGCCCACCGTAATCATTTCATAGGGGGCCTTCTTTTCTTTGAGAAAGTCCACACAGGGTTTGGCAGCAATAATTCGACAGTTTGGATTGGCCTGCATGATACCATCAAAACTGTCCACGTCCAGATGATCGGGATGCTCATGGCTGAACAACAGCAGATCCACCTGCAGTTCCTCCGGCTCAATTGGGGCAAGACTCAACCGACGAAATCCTACCAGTCGTTCCACATAATCGCTCAAATACGGATCCACGCATACAATCATTCCATTATCAAACTTAAATACAAAACCCGCACCCCCCAACCAATAAATCAGAATTTTTCCTTTGGATGGTTGATCCTTTCGAACATTTGTTAATTGAAGGTGTTTACCCGGCTCCTTAACCGAAATAACCTCCGTGGTACCCACGCTGTTATCCGGATAAGCCAAAATCTTCGTATACCAGTATCCGGTAATCCCGATTAAAAGAATAAAAATCCACACGATCTTTTTCATATGCTTTTACCTTTCATTAAAATATTTTTTCCCCCGGCTACACCGCCGGGAGCCATTACCAAGTATTATATAAAATTTTCTCATTATGACTACCCTTTTGAATTTTTATGAGTGTAGTACTGTTCCTGGCTTTTTTATTAGTTGTAAGCCTGATAAATCAGGGGTACCGGTCTGGTATGAATCTCTTTGAATGCATATTTCATTTATTACATTTAAGTAGGAATAACCGCGACAATATTTTCGAAAGCAATACATTTTAATGGATATTCGCTGGATAACGACGAGATCGAGGCCCTGCTCGGCAATGTGTATTCGTTATTCTTGTCTGTCAGTGTGGTATTTAACGCTTGAATATCAGAAATGATTGGAGTTTCACGATCCTCGGTATTTTTGAATTTCACTACCCATTCCACGGCGGGATAATCATTGAAGATAATGGCTTCACAACGAACCTCAAGGCCGCTTTTTTTGTCCACATAGGTCAAAACATGTTGAGTTCTGGCGTTATCTAATTGTTTCTTCGTTGTGGTAAATTCCCAGACAGCCAAAAACTCCTTGAAACATTTGCCCTCGTAAACGAATGAGAATGGTGCAAATCCGGGCTTGAAAAGATTCGTCTTGAGCCACTGATTCACGCCGGCCGACCAGGCAGACTGAGACATACCCATTGTTGCCGTATCTAAAGTCGGCATCGCCAGATCTTTCAGAGGCTGTGGGACGTCGCGTACCTCTGCTCCCACACAGTTTAACTGAAAAACGAATGCCAAGATGCAGAGAGCGGCTGCACTAAGGATTATAAAAAACCTGATACCGCCTGCTGCTGGGCTTAATGTGTTTACATGTTCCATTCTAACCACAGACTGACCTTTTTTATATTCGTATTACATGCTCCGGCTTTGCTTGTCGGCCATAAATAAGTATCCATATCGTTGCTCGTCCTCGAAAATAAACCAATTAATAGTGCTGAACTTGATTCAATTAATCCATATGATCTCTGCTGCAAAATCGCCGTTCATCCCCTTTACTTCAATGCCTTTATCCATAAGCTCCGCCCCAGTCATTTTGGTATTTTGGTCGCACCTATCCTGAAATGTCAGTGTGTAAGTTGCCTTCCTATCGAGCCCCTTCAATTTGATAACTTTCCTGTCGGGAGCAGTTTTGGATGGTTTAAAAAGAAAAACCGACCCTTGGTTAAGAGAGGTGTTAAAATATTCGATTCCGTCCCAGTTTACTCCATCAGGTATTGGCAGTATGTGGTATACATCGGCAGGAACATCACCTACTTTTGCTCCTCTTAAGATCGGGCGTTGTTTGGTTTTGTACAGGGGCCAATGTTTTTTTACACCTTCAATCTGGTTTGGAGTATAATCGCACCAGTTGGTAGCAAAATTGGCTCCCATAAAACCTGTTCGCAGAACATACTTCACCCATTCCGGGGAATCGTTGACACACCCGGGTTTGTTGAACGCTTCCCCATAATCACGACCCCCCGGCATTTCACCACGAGGACCCAGGTTCATTGCAATATCTACTCTAAGCTGGACCGGATTGATCATATAGGAACCGGAATAGAACGATTCGCGGAAACAATCGGAGCCGCCGGTATCTTCCGTTACCAGAACCGCAATTCGTTGAAGACTGGTAAAGTCCTTAAGCAAGCCACCTCCGCAACAATGCTCAAAACGAAAACCGGGCCTGTTTGCATACATATAGTCAAGTATCTCCAGTAGCCCTTCATGACCCAGATAGTTATAGAAAGGTTCCAGTGTAAAATCACTCCTCCAGTAATCATATTCCCTGTTGTCGTATCTTCTCAACAGTTCCCTTTTTTGCTTGTCGCGTCCTTCCTGCGTTGCGATGTCGGCGTGTTCGAAGGTAAACGGCAGATACAAGGAAAACTTTTGCTTATTGTTGTGAACAATACGGCTGGCAGTCATGCCATTGGGCCATTTTTCCGGATCAGGCCGCCAGTAGGCAAATCGTTGAATGTCTCCTTTTGTCCAGTTGCTGCCCGAGCCATCCAACCAGTCAACATCGATCTTGCCATAGTCAGCGCCCCATTCGGCTATAGGATACTGCCGATAGAACTCCATCAAACGCTTTTCATCCCCGGGAATGCAGTATCCAATTTCTGGTTCATCCGGATTATTCTTGATGGCCGGAGTAATTTTGTAATTCCAGAACCAGCGTTTCATGTGATTGGAGCCATCGTCAATATCGCCCATATACGTGCCAAAGAACATTGCAGGCACATGGAATACTTTTCCATTCTCTTTGGTTACGGATCCGGTATTCCACAAACACGACCTGTAATGGATGGTCAGGGGATCCGAATCGACACGATTTTGAAACCGGCCAAAATTCCACTCGTATCCGATGTATAGCCCATGTTTAGAATCCACGTCAAGTAGCTGAAACGGCAGATTGCCATTGGCTATTTCAAACCCTTCCCCACCGGTATTTTCGAGATTGTAGGATATCGTGTCGTTTGCAGGTATTTTAATACTTTTGACCACCGGTCTATCGCTGGGGTAATTCTTTCCCAGGTACTTGGCTTTATTGAAAAGCCAAAGTGTTGCTTGTGAATCAGCCGTAAAGGCGTTATCTGCGGGAACAACATCGGCATATTCAAAAGTAATGCTGCTCCCAGAATTGTTTTTAACAGATACCAGATTTTCAACCGGTCCAACACCCGGTTTTGCAAGCCATACCGATTCCAGTTCCAGGATTGGAGTTGTACTTAAAAAACGCAGCGTAAGTTTTATTCCATCAGATTTTTCAACAGTTGTATCTTTGTATTTCCAATCAGGTTTGTATGAAGCGCTTCCTACCTGAACTTTTTCAGGCAAAGGCATTTCTGAGAAATTTTCTATCCAGTTCCATCCATTCCTGCTGTTTTTAAGTTCATAGATGATAGGGCGATTATCGATCACCGCCACTGTGAGGTGAGTATCATCTGTTTTCAACTGCCAGCACGCTGTGGGAGTGTGATCCTGCGAAGCCGCACAACTTACTGATAGTGGTATGACAGTAAGAACTGTGAGTAATAAAAAGCCTTGTTTTTTCATAAGACCCGCCTTTTTTGTCTGTTTCACTGCAATTATGGTAACTAACAGTATGTAATCAGCCGTGAGCCAGGTTGCTCATCTATGGTGACATCTACTCCATGGGCGAGTTCTCTACCGGTGAAAATTTGTTTGACGCCGCTGTCCTCGAAGTGGACTTCGTATCGGGCATCCGAGGAAAGACCCCATAATTTCAGGTCAACCGTCGGAATCACACACTGGGGGCGTCGGAAGGCCAGGACCATTCCCTGACGCAGGTCTTCCTTATGAAACTGATACGCTATCCAGACATCATCGGCCACACTATACGGCGTGAGGGGATAAAAGTCTCCGTAGAACAAGTGCCTTATGCGCTTGAACTCATCCGTAAGTCGCCTGGCTGCTTCCCAGGGGAAAGGTTCGGAAACCATATAGCCCTCTCGCACTACTTCATCCACCGTAATACGCGGAACTGTTTTCAATTGGTAAGGTTCCTTTTGTTTCACAGGTAACGCAAGGGGCCAGAGTTGGGGAACCTGGGGCTGATAGGGATTCCAGGCAATGGCCACACCATTGCTAACGGAGCTTCGGAATGAGTAGGTATCAGGGTAGCCGCTGCCGGTGCCGGTAGAGAGCGTCCAGAGACTGGCACCGTATGTTCGTGACTGCTCGGCATCAGGCTCGAAACCCGGATGGTTCCAGTCCGAGCGCCACAGATAGACACAACGACACATGGCCTCCAGATCGATCCGAGTCGCGCCGCCCCCACAGAGATCAATGATCAAGCCCGGATTTCGCCGTACCAGTTCATCCCAAAACCAGTATAAACCTTCAATGTAGCGAATCTCGGTGATACCCTGTCTATCAGGCGCGTCCGCCTCCCGCCACCATTGCAGCGGCTGTTTGTACTGCTGCGGCCAGTTCGCTCCCATTGGGCCATCCAACCGATATATGCCTATGCCTTCTTTCTGAATCATGGTGGAGGTATAATCGGTAATCAACGCCAAGGCGTTCTTATCGCCAAAATTGAGTATGGTGATAGGTGTATCTTTCTCTTTTATTCGCAGGAAAAGGTCCGGATAGGCGCGTTCCATCCAGGTGCTACCCCCTTGAAACTCAGGGGCAAACCAAACCAAAAGCCCCATATTCATTTTCTTCAGAGCCTCTGTCAGCGGTTTAAATCCATTGGGAAACCGCTTGCGGTCAATAGGGCCGATATGTGTGGGTGTATTGGGATCATGCCAGCCAACGTCCATCCAGAGATATTCGATACCCAGCTTCTGGAATTGTAAGGCATAGTCAAGCTGATTCTGTTCCGTAGCGTTCCAAGCTTCCTTGTATAACCCCGCTGAACTGGCCAGGAACGGCATCGTCAACGGTTTTTCCTCCTTCTGCGGATGATAATGGGCCAGAAGGATCCGGCGCAACAAGTTTTGTCCGTATATTCTGTGACCCTGCCAAAACAGCAGTAGGATTTTCGGTGTACGAATCTCCTCTCCCGGATAGAGTTTCAGGTGAGTCCCTTCCATACCGGCTTGCAGATATAGCTGGTTGTCCTTCCTGGTAAACTTCGCACACCATTGTCCCGTCCAGCCGATACCCAGAATGACACCCCGGTTATTGGACATTTCGATGTTAAAAAAGGGCAGGGAATCGCCCCATGAGGATCGGCCGTATTGAGGTGCTAACTTAATTTCAGAGTCACTCGCCAAAGACCGGCTGATAGGCCGAAAATCATCCTTTCGTGCCCATATGCCTTCTCCTACCCCTTGGGCATGATGCAAAGTGAATTCATTTCCCGCATCTAACAAAGTAGCATCCAACGCCTGAATATCCGCCAGAATCGGCGTCTCGCTGCCTTCGGTGTTTTTGAATTTTACAATCCATTCCACAGCGGGATGCTCATCGAAAACCATCATTTCCCAGCAAACCTCCAGTCCTGTCTTTTTATCCAGATAGGTCAGGAAATGCTTCGTTCCGGTTTTATCGATTGGTTTGCTGGTATGGGTAAATTCCCAGCCCGCCAGAAATTCTTTGGAAGAATTGCCATCATACAGAAAGGAAAACGGTACCAGGCCGGGCTTACTCAGATTCGACTCCAGCCACTCCTCCAAACCGGTCCGCCAGGGAGCTTGAGACATAGCCAACGCAGCGTTTTCCCGCATCGGGATGGCTATATCTTTTTCTGGCGAAGGTACATTATCTTTCCTCTCGCCGACAACATTACCCACGAATACCACAGCGATCATGCTGAACGAAATCAATCTGCCAATAGAAATCCATCCGTTTTTCCCCCACATCCCTACGTGATACCCTTTAAACATAAATATCTTCCTATGTAAGAAATATTGAAGTTTATTTCCCCTCAAAAGTTTTTCCCGGTTCTTCATGCCATTATCCCATGGATTCTAATGCTAAAAGGGATGAGGTTGTATAATACAACCTCATCCTAATAAGGCAAAAACTCATACAATTAGGGGCACATACTCTGGGGTTCAATGTTGCATTCCAGCCAACCCTGGGAAAATTGGGCAAAGTCCTGCAGGTCAACGTGGCAATCTTTATTGAAGTCTGCCGCAGGATACTGGGTACAATAGGAACCTCGGCTGGAGAAGTATTTATCGCCCAGATATTGCTCAATATCGTCCAGCTCCGCTGCACTGAGCACCTTCTTATACACCAAAATCTCACTGATGTAACCGGAAAAACCCTCGCCCGGCACGTTTTGGCCGCCGCAGCAGTCTTGATCGTGGCAGGCAATACCGGCTCCTTCCGGCGCGATGCTCGGCCCGTTGCGGACGGCCACCGAGGCATCCTTGGTATTGGTCTGCTCTAAAGCCAACAGGGAATCGCCGTCATAGTCCTGGTAGAAATTGAGCACATTTGCGGCGCTAATCTGCATCATGCCGACCCCGAAGACCTCCGGCTGCCAGATCGGACCGCCGCAGGTATATTGCGTCAGTCCGGCATACGTCACATAGTAGATGCCGTCACTCAGACGGCCGCCCGCTCCCTGCCCTAAATACCAGGGGCAACTAGTTGTGCCGCGCATGGCAATAATGGTATTATAGGAGGAACCACCGCCCTGCAAAATATAATTCGCCCAGACCGCAATCACGGTTAATGGGTCGCCATTGCCAATCGCCAGCGGATTGTTGGAGGCTTTGTTGGTGGTCTGCCACAACCGGTCGGTACTGCCGTCCGCTGCCAGATCGAACCAGATGGACGGACAGGGGATATCCACGCTGTTAATCAGAACCTCCGCGTACTCAGGGATTTCCTCGCCGGCAAACGGGATGGTTTGGCGGGGTGCAAAAACAGTCCCGTATGAACTTTTATCCACCCACTCTAGAACCGGATCCCCCGGTTCCATTCCCTGGTCCTGCAGATCATAGGCCGACATCCACAGCCGCAGACTGGTATCTGCCGCATTCGGCTGCAACGGTTCCCGGAAATACTTATCGGTCAAATAGGCCTGTACATCCGTCCATTCCTGAGCGGAAAGAGCGCGGCCGTACACAATAATCTCACAGATGTAGCCTGTAAAACACTCTATTTCGCCAAACACATCCTGGTCATGGCAGCCGATGCCGGCCCCTTCGGTCTCCGGTGAGATTTCCGGTCCTTGCCGACCGACCAGGGTATTCTGGGTATTGACCGGCGCCAAAGCCACCGTCATATCCCCGTCCATATCCTGAAAGAAATTCAGTATATCGGTGTCACTAATCTGCATGAGAGCCACTACCAGGGTTCCGCCCGGCCAAACCGGTCCGTTGCTGGGATATTTGGTTCCCGCGCTGACAAAGTAGATACCATAGCCCTGCTGGCTGCCCGCAGCCTGCCCCAGCATCCAGGGGGCGGCATTGGTGCCCCGGAAGGTTATAATCGACTGGTCGGTGGCACTGAAGGTGCCGCCGATATCATTGTTCGCCCAGACGGCGATCACCGCCAGCGCTTCTCCCGGCCCGCTGTTCAGCGGATTATTCGCACCTTTGTTGTTGGCCTGCCACAACCGGTCCCGATTGCCGGGATCCAGGGCATTGCCGGACGATTCAAAATGCACCGCCGGACGCAGCTTCCCGTTGATCGGGATCTGCCGGTAATGAGGCTCTTCCATCTTGCCCTCCCGGGGGGAAAAGATAGTGCCGAAACTGGTCCTGTCAACCCATTGAAGAATAGGTTCTCCTTCCTTCATACCCTGCTGTCTCAGATCATAGGCGGATAACCACAGCTTCAGCTTGGCATCCGTCAAGCTGGGAAACCAGTTATTCGGATCATTGGGATCATAGACAGGGGTATTAGGCTCATCACAGAAAGCCACCGCCGGAATTCCCAGCAAAAGATACATCAGAACGACAAAAACAAGATAATTTTTTCTCGTACTTATAATAACTTTCTCCTCAATAAATGAAAAATAACACAATAGAAAGAAAACCAATAGTAAACCTTATTAAAATTACGTCATATTTTTAACCTCCTTTCTATCGCGTGTGTGATGATGGAACTAATCAGTCACACGTTAACAGGTTTTACGACATAATTATTTATTAACTTCATCGTTCATTTACGAGACATACTCAGGTATTCAAAATTCTACTACCTTCCCACTAGATTTTCTCCCTGCAAAAAGATTGTTTTATCGTCATATCTCGTGATTGGTTTTATTGTTTGGTTGGTGTGGTTGTCCTTCATACTCCAGCGTGGGACCCAGATCCCCGGTACCCTGGGTCTCCACATAGCCCTGAAGCAGGTGGCGGCCCATCCTCAGCAATCCTTCCCAGAGATCGGCCTCGACCTGGTGGACCAAGACCCCGGTGCTGGCTGCCTGTTTTGCCAATTCCATCATACTCTCAAATTCCTTTTTGGCCTTGAGAAACGCCTGTTCGTGTGTTACCATCATCCTTGGGTCTCCTATAAAAAGGTTATCCATGGCTTCCATTCCGAAATGTTTAGCCTTTCGAAACCCATTGTAACATCTATAAAACGCCATAACTACCCTAATTATAGGACCTTATAATAGCGCGCTCGGCTGGTTACACCCAATTAATTTTATCTTAAGCCGCCAAAGCGCAAGGATATATTATAGGGGGACATATAAGATGCGAGCATCAATTTGGAGTCTGACGCATTTATTTCCTCAATCGCTTATCCTTCCAAACCCCAAACCTATAAAAGGCAAGCTCTATTTCTGCTCATACTGTGCCGTCACGCTCATGTTCTTATCGACATAAAGCTTGATCTCCTTTTCTTTGTTTGACAACGCACCTGACCATTCGGTAAAGAGGTAAGGTTTTCCGGTAGGCAACTCTTGCGGGTTGACTGGGTCCATCAGCTTCCCAAGCTGCTCAGGCACTTGCTTATCATTGTCGGGGACACCTGGAATATCCAGTTGATTAAGCTCGAAAGCGGTACTGTAGCTGGCAGGGACCAGCAGCTCATGGACCTGTTCATCAAGGACCTTGATCACATGCCATCCCGGCGAATCGAACTCAACTGTAAAGCAGCCGTAGTTGCCCCCTTTTACGTACTCGACTTTCCGAAGGCCGCAATGGGTGATGAAAGGAACACCATCCACTTCAAACCAGGTTTTTCCCAGCCCCGGTTCCGTATTAACGGTCAGTATATAGGAATGCTTATTTTGGCTATATTTTTGAAAAGCTTCAGGTGAAATCTTAAAAAGCCATACCCGACCACTCTGGGGAGGCATCTGTAAATTCACTTCCCCGTTCGCGAGGTCAATATAGGAGTCATGGTAGTGGTCGTACAGGGAGTGTGTTGGAATCCACTCCTGCTTTATCTTTACGTACTTTTCCTGGTCCGTGGGATTAACGGCAACGATACCGTTGCGAAAAATACGGTAGTGGATTTCATCTTCTATCTTTTCTTCGGTCGTGGGCTGACCAATGGTCAGCGCATAAATGCGCTTTACATCCGGGTCGCTAATAAGCCGCGGCTCACAGCCGGCGTTCCAGATGAAATTCATCAGGCGAGCGGAAGCATAACAAAAATACAAATCATCTTTTAGCGGATTCTGGGTATAACCAATATAGCTCAGCGTACAGATCTGTTTACCCGGCGGGATCATTTTATCCTTTCCATTCCAGTCCTTATGCCAGTTACTCTGCCGCTTGTCAGATATCCACGTGCAGATGTAACTTTCAATCATTCCGGCATCGGCCAGGGGCCAGTACTGATCGAGGTGAGCGGTTGGAAAGCCTGAATTGATCAGCACGGCACCGTCCGGATCGTACTTTTTGACAATCAGCCGGGCCCTCCTGATCAAATCAGCAAAGGCTTCCTTCTGCGAAGAGAACATGTGCTTGTGTTTTCCCAACTGGTCACCGTAACAGTAGTCTGGGATTTCCCAAATGTTATCGAGGAAAAAACCTGAGGCACCTTTTTTCATAAGATCCTCGATATTCTTGAGAATGGCATCTGCATACTCTTTTACATTCGGACATACACTATACCAGTTCTTATGATCCTCTGGTTCCCAAAAACAGGATCGTACCCATTCTCCGCTCTCATTAATCAGAATCCAGTCCGTGTGATCCATCAACCGTATATTTGTATAACTAACATTGATCGGAAGCTGATAAAAGGTCAAATACGGAAATGTTTTAATCCCCCTGACTTTTGCTTCGCGTAAGAACATTTCATTGTCCGGGCAATGGGTAATGAATTTCCAACAAGTCCCTTGGACCTGATCCAGGTCATGGACCCCTACGCCGTATGTCTCGGACTCTGCCAGCCATTTCGGAATGTTTGAATTAACATCAACAGATTGACCAACGACGAAAGGAGCCATACTAATGAACACCGTCAGGAGCACTCTCATACCAAATCCTTTCAAACAACACGTATCCGACATTTCTCAAATTAAAAGCTTGGCTACCCCGCCAAGCCTGCCAACTCTATAATAATTAGGGATTTATACTCTTCACGATTACCTAGTACTACATCGCGACATAGTTACGTTTCCAAGGGTATGCACGAAGGAATTTTATGGAGACGGATTCCCTTGGATTTCCGTTCTTTTATGGTTTGTTTCCAGTGGGAAACCCGTGAGTCTCGATTGCGAATCTGATGATACGTTATCGCATCGGCGATTTTTTGAAAGAAAAGGTATTGGACAGAAGGTTTCACCTGTTGTGCGGTAATTCAGGCACTGGCGGCCAGGCGAACCTGTTCGACCGTCAGATGCAATCCGGTCCGAGTTTTTTTCTGTGCGGGTTTGGTGCAGCCGGACACACAAACGTCACAACCATTTTGCATATAAGAATATCTTCTCGCATCAAATCAGTATCTTTTTTGACGTAACCGCCAAAAGTCGATAAGGACATCCAAAAACAGCTCCAGTTTCCCGATAACAAGGGGATGACAAATTTTTGACGCTGATGTTTTTTTCCGCCTTTTTTTGCTCGGTTCACCTTCTTTTTATTAGGGCGGTCCTATCTATGCATTTATTCGTTTTTGAGTCAATTTATGCGAATTAACGTTTATGCAAGATATAATAGCACTATCGTCACTTTATGTCCATACAATAATCACGAATTATAAGATAAGGCATTATCGTTAATTCTGGCGATCCATAATTTCTTGCGCCATCGTAGATTTCAACAAATTTCCGGATAAGAAAGGGGCAGAATGAATAGTAATATTGGAATCGTTACAGGTTAAACTCAAGTCCAATTAAAAGGGTCTGCCCTCTGTGCCAGAATAAGTGAGACAGTTCCTTGCCATTAATTAGACTGGAGGGCAAGGAGATAATACTTATGTTAGATACCATGAATAATACTATGAAAAAGAGGTGGTTGGGCACGGAGAGAGGAGAGCCGCAGCGTAGCGGAGGCGATCCGAACGGAGTGGCCATCCACGCGGCGGCCACCCCCTCCCCCCCCCAATCCGGAGGTCTCTGCTCACCCCCAGCGGCGACGGTTTACGGCGAAATACAAGGCCCGTATTGTCGAAGAAGCCCAAAAATGTACCGGATCAGGGCAAATCGGTGCCCTCCTGCGCCGGGAAGGGTTGTATTCCTCTGCCCTGACGCTCTGGCGACGCCAATAAGCATGTCTATGGTATGAATCCAGATGGGGCAACGCCGAATCGGGAACAAATAATCAAAAAAGAGTGTTACGTTTTTGACTTCGCTCCGAATAGAGCATTGAGGCAGATTGCCGATTACAGTTGCTGCCTGAATGTCAATGAGTCCAATCCCGAAAAAAAGGTTGCAGAGTTTATCAGCTTGCTGCCTGTGCTTGCCTATGATCGATGGAGGACTGGGGCAAACTGCTGGGCGATGTGCCGTCCGCCACCGCCATCCTGGACCGCTTCCTGCACCATGCCGAAATCATCCAGATTATCGGCCAGAGCTATCGGCTGAAAAATAAAGCTTGCCAAAAGGAAAAAGAATGATATTTTTTACCCCAGATGGTCGATTTTGACTCGCCCCGTCGTGGTACATTTTAATCCGCCCGGTGACATATTTCACTCCTGCGCGATCGTAGGCCCTCCAGATTGTCGGCTGCTCAATGCTTCATCTCGGTACCACAAGTGCCGCAGCCATTTGTCACTACGGCTTCTCTTCCCCAATGTTTTCATCTTAACCCGATCCACCGCTTTCTCAATCTCCTCCCGCCACTGCTCTTGCAGGACCGAAACTATCCGCGTGGTTAACCTATTCTCACTTGGGTACGATTTATCGTCCATTTTGATCACCTATTTTTAGAAGCCAAGCGGCTTCACCTGGTGGAGAGCCGCTTGGTTTGCAACCGTAACATTTATATTCCCACGATGACGCTTCACTCATGAATATTTTTTTATCTGTAACCAAGGTCTGAACCGGAGCAAGACCGCAGAAAGGATCTTTCGAGATCGATATGAAACCCAATCAGCCGGGCTTCACAATAGCCAATCCGTAACTGAACGCCAGCTTGCTTGGGCAGATACCATCATTGTGATGGAGGAAACGCAAAGGAAGGAAATCGCCCTCAGATTCCCGCGCATCTATCTGCAAAAACGGATTCTAGTTTTCGGCATCCCTGACATTTATTCCTACAATCACCCGGAATTGATCAGACTGCTAAAGTCAGAAAGGTTAGGCCTATGGTAGTCATTCCTGTAATTGCCGCAGGGCACGCTTTTTAGAACGGAAAATTTTGGTATCGGCTACAGACATCTCAGGGAATCTGCGGGTAATCTTGTACTTGGTACCGCATGATTCCGCAATTCCAGGAGAGATAATTCCACATCCACACGTGTAGGCTTTTGACTTCTCTTGATTCTGATCACCCATAAGGAAATAAAGCGGCTCCTCAAAACACCGGAGCCGCTTTTAAAAACACTCTTTCGGCATTGCCCTCACATCACCACTTCTTCCTCGGCAGTTCCATTCTCCGCCACTTCACCATTCTCTTCCCCCAGCATAGTTTCAAATGCCTTTTCCAGGCAATGAATGGCCAGCGGAATCTCGTTACGGCTGAAGCTTGTGGTTGATTTCCAGGTTCCATCCCGATCCTTGAACCGTCTCTGTATCGATGCCTTTAGCACGGTCTTGGCCTGACCATTCACCTTGATTTCGTTCTCCCACAGTGCTGCCGAAACCGGGCCGGCACTGATCTTCTTTAACGGTTTGTTTCCTGTCATTTTGGTTTACCTCGAAGCCGTTCGTCAAACGCGAAAGGCTCGCTTACCGCAAGGGGTAAGGGAGCCTTGGGGAATTAACGGCCGGAAAAAAGGGGTAGAAACAATCAGGTAGGCACTGTATAATGGTAGTAATGTCGTCTGGCGGGGTGTTCATCGGCTCGCTGGTGGGGGGGGTATTTAAGCGACTATTTTAGCCGATACATGCCCTACCGGTTTGGCATGATCGTTATAACACTTGGCTTGCTAAGTCAAATGTTTATGTGGTTTTTCCTGAAACCGCAAAAACAAGAAATGAACCAATCGTAGGTTGTACGGTGTAAATATTGAACAGCCGTTAAATAATTTCTCCTTCACAAGTTAACATTCATATTTTCGTCAGAAATATTGCAGTACACTTATGAATTGTTCATTGTCTTTGTTTGATGTTTTTGGTAAATTGGTGATAGGCGTCGTGTGCCTGCACGCCCTGCGGGTCGGCCCAGCGGAGCATGCCGCTGACCGTCCGTCGGCCGTTGCACAATACCCAGCGAAAGTTCACAGAGAGTTTAGATATAGAATATTCGCCTTTGGAGGCGTTTTTTCATGAAGTTCATGATTATTTAAGGAGACCAAAATGTCTACAGAAAGAAAAACCGAGTCACTCGCTTTAAAGGGAGGATTAAAAGCAGTTTCAACACTGGAAGATAGAGGAGAACCTAAGATTGGAATTGAAGAGTTTATGTCCATTGTCGATCGTTTTGGTTTTCCCAAAAAAGTACAAAAGAAAATCCGTTCTGTTGTAGAAAATGCTGAAATTGGAGAAGGACCCTTTTTGGCAAATTATTACAGTGGTCTTAAAGAAAGCAAGGTTCAGGCTTATGAAAGAGTGGCCAAAAAGGTTTTTAATGCCAAATATAGTACCGGGACGAGTTCCGGAACCGGAGCACTTCATGCTGCTTTCGTAGCGGCCGGCGTGGGGCCCGGTACAGAGGTTATATGCCCGGCAATCGGTTTTTTTGCTACTGCTGCCGCAGTCGTTATGGCTAAAGGTGTGCCGATTTTTTGCGATGTGGATACCTCGTTGGGAATGGATCCTACTAAAATTGAACCTCTAATTAATAAACGTACCATAGCCATCGCGCCTACTCATGTAATGGGTAGTGTTTGCGATATGAAACCAATTATGCGAATTGCCAAACGAAATGGTTTGAAGGTGATTGAAGATTGCGCTCAATCATGTGGAGCATCCTATCGTGGAAAGCCCGTGGGAACGATTGGGGACTTGGGATGCTTTAGCATTTCATCATACAAAACCGTTGGTGGTGGTGAAGGAGGTCTCTTGCTGACCAATAAAAAACGGCTATGGGAGCGGGCGAGTCATCTTGTTGAATGTGGGGGGCTGTGGAGGCCGGATCGTTTTGCGCCTCCACGATATAAAAATGAAATCTTCTGTGGGACAAACTATCGTATGTCAGAGCTAGAAGCGGCTGTTGATGTCATCCAACTGAAAAAAGTGAAAGCGGTAGCACGACGTTTTAGAAGTGTAAGACAGCGAATTCTCAAACAACTAAGACGTTATGGTGAAATCGTTCCGCAGAAAATTAATGATATGGATGGGGAATTGGGTTACTTAATGCGGTTTTTCCCGGAAAGTCCTTCCTTAAGCGAAAAAATTGCAGAGGCCTTGCATGCAGAGGGGATTGTTTGTACAACACGAGGCAAAAACGCACCGCCCGACTGGCATATTTATTCTTACATGTATCCTCTCTTATCTAAGGGCAGTTCAGATAATAGTGGATGCCCATTTGATTGTCCAGTTTATGTGGAAAAGGGAGGAAAAGCAAAATATACTCGTGGGGATTGCCCTGTTGCAGACGATCTGTTTGACCGTGTTATTAATATTCCTTTAAATCAGTGGTATACTGCCGGAGATTGCCGAAAGATTGCCAATGGAATTAATAAAGTCCTTTCGGCATATTGTGCTGAAGATGATAGTGGTCTATCCTGGACATGATTTGGTCGTAGGGTGCACAAATTAGAATTCAATAAGCTCCTTGAAAATAGATAGTTACAAGGCAGCCGGACGAAAATGTTTGCCGGTTTTATGCCGATTTGGCAGTATCTGCGAACTATGAAACAGAAATTTTGGCTTCCCAGTGCCATGCCGGCCGGCCTCATGGCATTTACGAATGCATCTATGTCAGAATTCTCGCAGTTACCCTCAAAATCGTGTTTAATTCATACAGGTCATGAACCATCACAAATTCAATATCCGATTCTGAAAGCGATTTGAGAATTTTTGTTTTTTATCCTGAACAACAATCTCAGAATCAGCGCATTTGCAGAATATTACCCCCAAAAAACCTGCCCAACAAATACCTCATAGAGATTAATTTGCCTTTATATCATAAGCCATTAAAACGTCGCCATGTCGGATATATAATATGCCGTTTAAAATTACCGGATGAGCCCAATGTTCCCCGGTCCCCAAGGGAACCTTAAAAGAGCTGACAAGGTCAAATTTTTCAGGAGTCGTCTTGACCAGCCCGACCGTGCCTTGTTTTTCTTCGTAGCAATACAACATGCCATCCGCGTACGTAACCGAACCCTTCCCGATGCCTTCTGTGTCATACATTACTTTCCCGTCGTTCCAGTCGAGGCAAATCCAGTTGCCCTTGTGATTGGTTCCGTAGATATAGCCTTCAACAAGAACCACTCCGCCGTGATGACAGTCCAGGGTGAGATTCACCCATTCCTGGGATTCGATTTTGGTACCGTCATCGGAAAGTTTCAGTTTTGCTCCTCCTTTGCCGTATCCGCTGGTAACGTATAAATACCCTTGGTAAAATACCGGTGTATTCGGATTAACGTCTTTGGGTTTGTCCTGATAATTTTTACAGTCATATTCCCAGAGGATATCTCCGTTGGTGGCATCAACACCTATAATAAAATTTTCCAGCATCGTGACGATCATTATTTTGTCCTTTATTTCAATTAGCAGGGGAGAACAGTAAGCGTTTCCCTCTCCGTTTCCTTTCGCGGTCCAGATCACATTACCTGTTTTTTTGTCAAGTGCAACTAACGATACTTTCTGGCCGCCGGGAGTACAAATCAATTTGTTGCCAACAATAAGCGGTGACTCAGCAACTCCCCATCTGCCATATTTGCCTTCAAAATCGGTTAAGGCATCTACTGACCATTTAATCTCACCTTTCACTGCCTCAAGGCAGGTAACCGCACCCAATCCGCTGATAACATATACACACCCGTCATTGATAGTTGGAGTACTTCTTGTTCCGGAATGAGATTTCGTCCATTCCGGTCCGTAGCATTTACTCCATTTACGATTTCCCTTCCAATCAAGAGCAGACAGAACTCCCTCATTATTGATAATGCCGGTAGTGTATACCAGACCATCGGCAATCGAGACGGACGAAAATCCAGCACCAAGTCCATCGGCGCTCCATAGCATTTTCGGGCCACTTTCCGGCCATTCACGAAGCAGACCGGTTTCGGTTGATTTGTTATCTTGATTGGGGCCCTGCCATTGAGCCCAGTTCTTTTGCGATGCTGCAGAAGGCGAGGCAGGTCCAGCTGATTCTTTTTTAACATCCAGACACACTAAGTCACCTTGTGTGTTACGGGCATAAATTCTGCTGTTTGCCAGAACAGGAACACTCCAGCATTTGTAAGGGAGAATTTTTGCTTCTGAAATGACATGATAGCCGTCCTGGGTCGCTTCTGCGATAACTAAATTACCCTGTTCCCCCAGAACCATCAGTTTACCGTCTGCCATCGTAATACTGCCCTGACCAAATCCCCCCGCGGCCCAGACTATCTGACCGGTTTCGGAATCCAGACATTTCAGCTCACCTTCTTCGTCCACGCCGTAAATATAACCCATCCAAAGTACAGAACCGTTCATTTTGTTGCACATATTCTTATTGCGCCATAGCTCGGTGACATTTCCGTTTTCGATTTGCAGCAGCGCACAGCCGATCCCGTAGCCAGAGGATATAAATATTTTATTGCCGTCAATAATTGGATCAGCCGCATTGACATCATATTTGGTCTGCCATGGAAATCTCCACAATTCTTTTCCGGTTGCAGCAACCAATCCCATAAGATCTCTAAAGCTAAACAATGCCATGCATTGTTGGCCGTCCATCCGAAAAGGTACGGCCGTTGCATATCCGCCTGGTTCCTTGCCATTTTCCCAAATCAAATTGCCGTTGTTTTTATCAAGGGCTACCCCTTTTGTTCCCACGTTATATATGACCATATTCTCGATAACCAACGGCGAACCGGCTTGGCCCCAGGTAGTACGCTGAATGCTTAAATCTTCCAATAAACTCTTTTGCCAGATCACCTTGCCGGATTTGCCGTCAAGGCAGAATGCCTTTCCGTCTTTACTGATCGTATAAACCTTGTCACCGTCCAGCGTGGGGGTGGCTAACGGGCCTCCCTCGTAATACTTTGGATCCAACGGTTGGGGATAAGAGTATTTCCATATCTCTTTGCCGGTTTCCGCATCCAAGCAGAAGATGACGTCATGGTGTTTGCTTGCATCTTCATCCTTAATGCCGGAGTTGCCCATGGTGTATGCCCGACCATCGCTTACAGAAATGGTTGAAAAACCAGTCCCAATCGAAGCCTGCCATAAAGGTTTCATGCCGTCTTTGATCTTTAAGGGGTCCCAATCCTTTTCTGCGGATATGCCGTTATAGTTTGGCCCGCGCCAATTAGGCCAGTCCCCAGCCGATTGATTCGGATCTGGTTGGGCAAAAACACCACCCGTTATAAGTACAAGAAATATTGAGAATTGCGTACAAATTCTTCGGTGGGATTTTCTACAGATGACTTTACCTGACATAATAATATATCTCCCAAAAAATGGGATTAAGCTCGCAACTTCTAATTATAGGGGATGAGTAGCGAAATTCAATCATTAAGTCATAATTTCGTTTTAAGCGGTTATTGATGTCGTTTTCCGATTGCCTGCCACGGTCCTTGCTCGTCGCCACAACCATTTTTCTAAAGCGACGGCCGGAATGACAGACATGGCTACTACGGTGGCCTCAAGCCATTCCTTCAACGGCAGCGGCGCCGACCCAAACAGCGAGTTCATGACCGGAAGGTTTACGAATAGCGCCTGAAGCAGCAGGATTCCGATCGCGCCAAGGAAGACGGTTTTATTGGTGAAGAAACCAATTGAAAAGACGGAGTCCTGCAACGACCGGCACAGGAAGAGATAGAACACCTGAAAAAGGACCAACGTGGTGATCGCCATCGTCTGGGCTTGGCGTAAGACCAAATCTGACGTGTCGCCTTGATTTGGCTCCAGGTAGAACTCATAAAGGAACAAGCCAAGGCTGCCTGCCGTCATCAGCAGCGCTACTATGGCAGTGCGGAGCAGCACGAAAGTGCTGAGGATAGGTGTCTCTGGCTGGCGGGGAGGGCGGAGCATGATATCAGACTCTTTGGCCTCGAAAGCTAGCGGAAGAGCCAGGCCTACGGCGGCAACCAGATTTACCCAGAGGATCTGTACAGGCAGGATCGGCATTAAAGGCACACCGTTGACCACTGGGAAGAAGGCTACCGCCAAGAGCACGATCAGACCCTCCCCCAAGTTCGTCGGGAGAACAAAGCTCAGGGCCTTGACGAGATTGTCGTAGACTCTTCGCCCCTCCTGGACGGCGGCCGCAATGCTCGCAAAGTTGTCATCGGCTAGGACCATGTCGGATGCCTCCTTCGACACGGCCGTGCCGGAGATTCCCATGGCTACCCCGATGTCTGCCTGTTTGAGGGCCGGGGCGTCGTTGACACCATCGCCCGTCATAGCAACCACATGCCCCCGCTTCTGCAGGGCTTTGACAAGTCGCAGCTTGTGTTCCGGGGCAACCCTGGCATACACCCCCACGGAGTCCACGATGGCGTCGAGTTCCTGATCACTAAGGGTGGCCAGGCGATCACCGGTCATAGCTGCTTGTTCACCCACCAAGCCAAGTTGCTCCCCAATTGCTGTGGCGGTCTGTGGATGATCTCCCGTGATCATCTTGACGGCGATTCCAGCCTGCCGGCAGGATATTACCGCCTCGGCGGCCTCTTGCCTCGGCGGGTCGATCATGCCCTGAAGGCCCAGAAGGGTGAAACCGTCCGTAACGTCGGCATCGGTCAGGGGGCCTTCATGCGAGGTCAGACTCTTGGAGGCAATGGCGAGCACACGCATCCCAGAGCCGGCAATGGCGACCATCTGTGTTTCCGCCGCCCTCCGGACCTCCGGAGTATTTGCTGTGCATCGCATAAGCACGGTCTCCGTCGCGCCTTTCAAAAAGACTCGAACGTTCCCATCTGACCCGTAATTCAGCGTGGCCATGAACTGACGATCAGACTCAAAGGGGATCGCGTCGACTCGATTCCACTCCCGACGCGATTCGTCGGGAGAAAGGCCATACTTCAGAGCGGCCGTTACCATGGACGCCTCAGTGGGATCGCCGCTGGCAGACCACGAATTGTTCATACAGACCATGGTCGCGTCGTTGCAAAGGATCCCGCCCAATAGCAGGTCGATCACCTCTTGTGAGCGATTGTTCAGAGACGTTCCCTTGCGAAGGAATCGGCCGGTGGGCTCGTAACCGATTCCTGTAACCTGTAAGACCCCTTCGGAGGGCGTCCACAGGGCTTGGACGGTCATCTCATTCTTGGTCAACGTGCCAGTCTTGTCCGAGCAGATCACCGTAGTGCTGCCAAGGGTCTCAACGGCGGGCAAGTGACGGATAATCGCTCGACGGCAGGCCATCCGATGCACCCCGATGGCCATGGCAATTGTGATAATCGCCGGCAGGCCCTCTGGAATTGCTGCTACGGCCATCGTTATCGATGCCAAAGCTGCATCGACCAGGGGATAGCCCCGAAGCAGGCCGACTACAAACAGCAACAAGCCAATGGACACAACGACGACGGTGAGGCTCTTGGCGACCTTCTCCATTTTCCGCGTCAGAGGGGTCTGCATTGCCGTGGCGCTGCTGATCATGGAAGAGATCCGGCCAAGCTCTGTCTGCATGCCGGTCTCAACCACTACGCCGATGCCTGTCCCGGAGGTGACGAAGGTGCCGTTGTATGCCATGTTAACACGGTCGCCCAGCGACAAGTCCTTGGGAAGGCTCTCCACAATCTTCTGAACCGGCAGGGATTCGCCTGTTAGTGCAGACTCGTTGACAAAGAGCCCGCGGCACTCGATAAGCCTTACGTCGGCGGGGACTTTATCGCCTGACTGCAGAGTGACGATGTCTCCGGGCACCAGATCTGACGCGACCAACGCAATACGCGAGCTGCCGCGGACCACCGTGGCGACTTCGGGCATTAGTTGAGACAGGGCCGCGATCGCATTGCCGGCACGGTACTCCTGAATGAACCCGATCAAGGCATTCAGAACAACAACCGCCAGTACGGTCAGGCCGTCAAAGCCGCGCCCCATGAAGATTGCTAGGGCGCCCGAACCCAGCAGCACTAGAACAAGTGGGTTGTTCATCTGCCGCAGGAACAATGTCAGTGCACTCGTCTGCCGGCCTCGCACAACGAGGTTGGGCCCGTACTGCCCTCTGCGAAGATTCGCCTGCGACTCCGAGAGGCCCGATGTCGAGGTGGATAACCGCTCCATGACCTCCGGCGCGGCAAGGCAATGCCAGAAAGCCCGGTTAGGGGGCTGGTTGTTGGAAGGCATCTTTTGTCTGTCGGTTGTCGGTGTCATTAGGCCTCCTTCGCGTCTACCAAGAAATCATGGTGTGTGTTAGGAATGGGATGGCAATCGATCTCCACGCCTTGGCGTTCGGCTATCACCAATTCAACGTTTACGCAGATTGGACATTTCATACTCAATCTCCAATAGAGCAGGTAAGTCATACCACTGTGATGGTCCTAGTCAGGCTACCTGGACCTGCTAGGGCAGCAGGTGTGTCCAGAATATCCTCAGACCGATGCCCGAGAGCACCAGGCCGCCGACTCGCTCGGCCCACTTGCCGAACTTCCCTCCCACTCGGCAGCCGAAGATCATTCCTAAGGCCGTCATCAGGGCAACAACGATGCCGATAACCACGCTGGGCATCCATATCGACACACGCAGGAAGGCCAGGCTCAAACCGACCGCCAGTGCGTCGATGCTTGTGGTTACGGACAAGGTCAGCAACAACCAGCCTCGCGTGGGGTCGCCACGACTCTCTCGCTGCTCCGCGTGGAGGGACTCCCAGATCATCCGCCATTCTCATCCCCTAACTGCCAGCCTAACAGTGCCCGATGATCCCGAAAGGCTTTCACCCACCGTTCAAATTGCTGATAACTGTCCGGTTGGTTAATATCGACATTCATCAGCATGGTACGGCAAAAACCAACAACAATCTTCAAATCCAGTTGATTTGCCCTATCAAGCCCCATTTTCACATAACCAAAATGCCAGTCGGATAAATCCATGACATCGGAATATAAAATGGTATTGGCACCGCTGGCGGCAATCTCCTCCATCATCGATAAATCCCCACCAATCG
Source organism: uncultured Pirellulales bacterium (assembly GCA_964580995.1). Lineage (GTDB taxonomy): Bacteria > Planctomycetota > Phycisphaerae > Sedimentisphaerales > SM23-30 > JAKJEP01. The sequence continues at coordinate 812 of CAZOMV010000077.1, read as the reverse complement.
GTCCATAAGTGTACCACCCAACCGGAAAAAAAAGCCTGGATGTCTTGGCTACCGGATCGTAGTACCTCACCGCCTTAATTCCCGAATAATCACCATCCACTGCCCAAACACTATCCAGCCTATAATGCAAGGGTACCATGGTGATGAACAGAACCGGAACAAACATCCATCCAACATGCTTTGTCATACAAACCTCGGTTGAATACGATTTTCGAAATAAGACCTATTTCTAACCGAGACTATTATAGGGAGGTATGAGGGAATATGACTATATATTATTGCGCATAAATTATAACAATTTGCGCAATTGCGTCGTTATTGAAATAAAGATGAACCTACCGGATATTTTTCAAATGATCTTACCCGGCTACCCTACCGGAGGATAGGCTTTTGGCTTCTCTTGATTCTGATCACCCATAAGATAAAAAAGCGGCTCCTCAAAACACCGGAGCCGCTTTTAAAAACACTCTTTCGGCATTGCCCTCACATCACCACTTCTTCCTCGGCAGTTCCATTCTCCGCCACTTCACCATTCTCTTCTCCCAGCATGGCTTCAAATGCCTTCTCCAGGCAATGAATGGCCATCGGAATCTCGTTACGGCTGAAGCTTGTGGTTGATTTCCAGGTTCCATCCCGATCCTTGAACCGTCTCTGTATCGATGCCTTTAGCACGGTCTTGGCCTGACCATTCACCTTGATTTCGTTCTCCCACAGTGCTGCCGAGACCGGGCCGGCACTGATCTTTTTTAACGGTTTATTTCCTGTCATTTTGGTTTTCCTCGGAGCCATTCGTCAAATGCGAAAGGCTCGCT
>CAZOMV010000076.1:0-29960 GCA_964580995.1 uncultured Pirellulales bacterium | reverse complement strand
ATAAATTTTTTCAAAAAAATTTATTTTGCCATCTACTGCGGAACTTGGGTTAGGAGACTGATATTTGACTCCGGCAAAGCTATTTTACTATGGATTTTTATCTAAAGTGTTATCAATATTGTCAAAAAGTAATAATCCAAAAGTTTATAGTTGACAAAACCAGTCATTTTTGCAAAATCCATAAAATATATTTACTGGATTGTTATTATCGGGTAAGAGGTAAAGGTAGCTGTTTGCTCAATTTATAACATGGCCGAATTTAATAGAATAGCGAAGCCATAGAGATAATCAGAATGCCAAAATTTATAAAACATGATATTTTGGATCAGGGAAGCTTGGGTAAAGACGAGTACTATCCACGCTACAAGCAGATCATGGATATGCCCAATCGGGCTGAGCGGCTGGTTGCGGCTCTGGCGGATTATATCAGCCAGACCAATATGCAGGATGGGGATAAACTTCCTTCTGAAAAAGATTTATGCGAAATTTTTGGTGTCGGGACCCGCTCGCTGCGGGAGGCGTTAATTGCCCTGCGAACCCTGGGATTGGTTCAGTCCAAACAGGGAACCGGCTGGATCGTTGAGCAGTTTGACCCGGCCAGCAGCCTGCGATTTTTGTCGGTGATTATCCGCAACTTTACCAAAGCAGATTTGGAACAGGTAATGACTACCCGAATCGCAACCGAACCCACCATTGCCTCTCTGGCAGCTCAAAATATCACGCCGCAGGGTTTGGAAAACCTCGCTGGGGCCCTGCAAATCATGAAAGAGACAGAAAGTGATATGGCATTTAGGTTTAACGATCGGAAATTTCATGATATACTGGCACAGGAATGTGATAATTGTATCCTTTCGATGGTAAGTTCCATGCTGACGGGGCTGTTTTATGTCGGGCAGCTAACGCCGATTCATGGGGATTATGATGCGATTATCGAGCAGCATCAGAAAATCTATGATGCGATAAAAAGTAGAGATTCTCTGCTGGCAGAAGAGGCCATGAAAAGTCATCTTTTACAGGCTCGCCAGTTTATCTCTAAATATAATGAAAATAAGAATTTAACTCCGCTCGTTCAGCAATAAACCCCATTTTTTGCTGTTCTGGTATTATCACAGGCAAATCCTTAAAACGGCTTTTCGCAGCGAAGGAACCCGTCACCAGCTCCGCCAGCTTATCTGGAAAAGCACCCGTTTATGAGTTGTAAGTCGTTATTTTACGTGTGCAGAAATTTGCTGTAAGTGCTTATTCTTGGTTTTAAAAAATTGGTGTAAGTCGTTATTTTACGTGGAAATTGATAGTCCGATAATAAAGTAACGATTGTAGCGATTGTAACGATTGGGTAAGATTTTTGGTAAGATGGATAAGAATATTGGTAATTTGTAACGGTTAGGTTGAGTTGGTAAATGTTGAATAAAGTATAGTAAAAGATGAAGAAAATGAGGTAAAACATGGGTAAAACATTGTAAAAGTAGTGCAAAATACAGGTAAAAGTGAATAGAGTAGGCACGTGGCATTTTATAAATTCTAAATTCTAATATCTAAATTCTAAACAATGTCAAATTTTCAAAATGCGAATTTCAAAACAAAAAATGAAAGAGAAGAATTTTGAACAAAAGATAACGAAGGCAGGGAAGGGGAGGGGAGGGAAAAATTGCGAATTAAAAATGGTTATCAGTTACTGGTTATCGGTTATCAGCTCAGACAAATCAGGCAGGTTGGACAGAATTAAGAGGGCTGGCCACACCGCCTCGTGGCTGGAGGGTGGGACGATGGGTAGGAAGAATTTTTCCAGCTTGGAGAGCATGGAATGCCGGTTTCCCCCCGTGAAGAGCATTATGCTGGCGGCTTTCTTGTGATGCGTCCACACGTCCCTAGCGGCTCTGTGCTGCTATTCTGGCTGGGGGCAGCGAACAACGTGAGCGTCGAGAGGGGCAAAGGATCGCGGCTATTACGGTGCAGGCCGGTGCCTGCCTCGGAGAGCATGGAACACCGGTTTTTTCCCGTGAAGAGACATATGGGGCCTGGTGCTGGGGGTAAAATAGCTGCCGATTGGTGGTGGGCCGTTAGCAGTCAAAAAAATTAACTGGAAAAGAAGGGGAATTACGATTGAGAGGTGGAATGGGGAAGGATACAATCCGGGGGTGTGGCGTGTAATCTGGTGTGTGAGCGGCTTTTGGCTGGGAAGCTGGGATTTATGGGATTTTTGAAAGACAGGGCTGGCTGGGCAGGTACGGCATGCGGCGAGATCGCCGCGGTCCGATGCCCCTTTTGACGCTCACGCTGTTCGCTGCGGAATGGGCGAGAAAGTAAGAGGTTACGAAGGTATCCCGCAAAGGCGCGAAGGCGCCAAGAAAAAATATAATTTAGACAGGATTATAGGATGGACAGGATTTAACCGTTGGAAGGGAAAAATGACGCAGGAATTATCGTGGTGTTTGCAGATGCTGCTGCTGATCTATGTGGGGTTTTGGTATCCCTGTAAGCGGATTTGGCGGGGGAAAAGTTTTATGGAAAGTTTCATCCTGTGTTATTTTCTCGTGGTGCTCTGGGGCGGATTAGTGTGTGTAATCATCCCGGGAATATTTTTTCTGGCGGGCATGGATAGTGTCGGCCATACGTTTCCTGATTCGCCGGGTGGCATGGGAGTTTTGTTTTTCGGCTGGCTGCCTGCCTTTGTAGGCTGCTTCGCTATCTGGCTCTTGAAATTGATCGTCGTGAAAGTTAAAAAGAGGAAGGATGTCAACATGGAACTACAAAATAAATCGGATTAGAATCCCGCGTGGGCAGGCAGTTGCACACCATACATTACTTGGAGACTGGTTCTATTGACACAAGTGCTAATGATATTGACGGTCCTGTTACTCGCGGTAGGGTGTGTGAGAAAGTGAGAGATTACGAAGGTATCCCGCAAAGGCGCGAAGGCGCCAAGAAAAATATAATATAGACAGGATTACAGGATGGACAGGATTTGAAATTTTGAGTTTAGAAAGAAAAAAATGATAAAGGTTCCGCGTCGGCAACCAGTTGCCGACCCTACCCGGCTAAAACCATAATATTGAGGCGGCTAAATGAAAATTGTTTATATAGTTTTGATAATATCTGGTATAGGTATCGATTTAATCAGCACGATGATAAGAATAATATATTATTTCAAACGGCAACGAGCAGGAAGTGCTTGTATGTTTTTGGGATTTATTCTTATGGCAGTTGGAATACACGGATTAGTAGTTCTGTCTGAACCTAGAATAGAATTGTTTGAATGGGTTAGATGGAAAACGTTTTTTTTGTTTTTAGGATTGGCGTTGGTTTTACACGTATTTCTGCATATTGTATTACCCTTGTTAATTACAGTTGCATGCAATATTCGTTATGGAAGAAGGTGGTTTGATCCCAATCCCTTGCCTGCCCAAAAAGAATGATCATAGGGTAGAAACTGAAATTAGCCATGATGATCTGCTGGCGCAGGTGGACAGTAACGGAATCGACCATGATGGAAATGGCAATATGGTAGCGAGTATCACGGCGGAAATGGAGTACAACTGGAAGAATAACCTGCGCAGCGGCGAGGCGGGTGATGATTCGATGGCGGTCAAATATGATCGGATCGATAATCAAATTTGAAAACAATTATATAAGAGGAGCAAGAAATGAGACGGTGGATAATTGCGGTATGGATATGTGTGCTGGCGGGTTGGGCGGGAATGGCAACGGCGGAGGTGATCACCATTTATGACAGTATCGACGGGTGTTTGGTTGACAAGCCCCCTTTTGGCGATTATGAGGGTTTGTATGTTTCCCCCACTTATATCCAGATTAAAGGACGGGGCATCTCCGGCAGCACGGCCCAGGAGAGCCGGGGGGCGTTTGAATTTGATTTGCGGGCGATTCCAGCCGCTTCGACCATTGACGGGGCCTTGCTGACCATTCATTGTATTTCCGGTTCGGTTCTGGAGGCACCGCAGGAATTTTACGGGTATGCGGGCAATGGCAGTATCGAAAAAAGTGATTTTTTTGAGCAGGAATACTATCTGGGAAATCCGAAAAATTATACCATCTATCGGTATGACATAACCAGCTTCATCCAGAATATCTTTGCCGACGGCCAGAGCTATGCGGGGATCACGGGCAAACAGACCATCATGAATATCAATGCGAATTATCTGGCACGGGCTTACGCCCTGGCGAAAAACGATCTGACGGCCGGGCCTCAACTGGAGGTTACATATACAGTGCCGGAGCCGGGTTCTAGTTTATTTATCGTAATTGGGATTCTGACTTTTTTCCAAAAAAGAAATGTATCCTAATCGTACGTGTTCCGTGAGAGGAAAAACCGGTTGGAGGCCAGCGGTACCGGGGAATGACTTACGGGCGGGGGAATGGTATATGGGGACGAGGTATGGAAGCGGAGGGAGATGGTGTGAAAAAAAAGTGTGAAAGTGTGAAGGTGCGAAGGTAAAAGGAAAGAAGCAGGAACCAGAAAGACAACCTGAAGGTTGAACTCAGAACAAAGCGGAAGCCAATGGACGAGATGGAGGGGGGCGGGGAAATTATAAAGTACGAAATACAAATTACGAAAAGAAGAGAATCCTGGATTCCTGCTTTCGCAGGAATGACCATCGGGCGGGGAATGGTATAGGGGGGACGTTAGTGGTGAAGGGTGTTTTTGTTCTTTCGCCCCGTTGGGGCTGGGGGAGTGGTGGTGGTTCGGATTCCGTAGGCTCACGCCTACGGCTAAGAAACTTATGGCCCCTTCGGGGCCTGGCGGAGAGGCAGGAAAATGGTGGGCAGTGCCCACCCTACAGGAATGACCGGCGGGCGATAAGTCGGTATATGGGGACGTAAATAGAACCGCGTGTGCAGCAAGCTGCACACCCTACCAAGAACTGGTGGGTTAAGAACCCACCCTACGGGAATGGCGGGCGGGGGAGGGGAAAAAGAGAGGGGTGGAAAGGGGGGGGGGGGGGGGGTATAATAGGGCAGGCGTGAGTTGGAGAAGTTGACCGGTAAAGTGTGTGAGAAAGAAAAAGGCAGGCGTTATGGTGAATTGTGCAAGAGTTTATATGGGGATCTGGGCGGCGGGGCTGGTTATCGCGGCGGGCGCGGGAGGGTGTCATAAGGTTCACCAGTGCCCGTATTTGCAGGGTATGACCGGCTGGAATATCCCCTCGCCGCTGCCGCCGGAAGGGCAGACCTATAAGGTGGTTGGATACCGCGAGGGGATCCGGTTCTATGTGGTGCAGTACAACGAGAAGATGTACCGGGCGGGGGATATCCGGTCAGCCAAGGGGGCGGAGGTGCTGCAGCAGCTTGGTATCAAGACGGTAATCTCGGCCTCGCCGAACAAGAACCAGCGGGCCTGGGCGGAGCAATACGGGATGAAATTTGTGGAGATCCCGTTCGGCTGGTATGACATGACGTCGGAAGACCTGCGTAAGTTCCTGCAGGTGGTGGACGCCAGTCCGAAGCCGATATGCGTGTGCAGCCGGAGCGGGATGCTGCGGGCGGGGATCCTGCTGGCCCACTACCGGGTCCACCGGGAAGGCTGGGACGTGGAGGCGGCGATTGAAGAGTATTATCGGCTAGACGCCAATTACGGGGAATCGAAAAAGCTGGTGAAGGTGCTGAGGGAGAACGCGCCGCAGGGAGGGAACGATGCCGCACAAAGCGTGCCCTGACTGACAGAACGAAGATGCCAGCATCAAAAGATCTTCGACCCCTTGTAATTGGGGGGCCAGAGCTGTTTTTGGAAGTCCATATCGACATTTGGCGGTTCCGTTCTGTTAAATTTTTGGATTGATTTGCGGGTGGGGGGGTGTTAGAATGTTAAGATGTAACGATTATAACGAATATAACGATTGTATGGTTTAGTGTGGTCATTACGCAACAAGCCGAGATTTTTGTTAAAAATTTGTTAGTGGTTATGAACAAATAAGATATAGAAGTTTTTGCATTTTTTGTGTTGTAAAATAACAACAATTGTTCTGGATTAGGGTCCAGATTGCCAGAGGTTATTATGTTTCCTGGTAAACGCAGTATGTGTTGTTACAGGCAGTTACGGCAGTTGGGGAAAAAGTTGTAAAAAGAATGTATTCTGGCATTGCCTTTGCTCGATAGAGAAGAAGAGAAGAGAGAGGAAGTGATCGAGTTTGAGGAAAAGCAAGGATAGCCCGGTAGATTTGATGGAACAAATAAAAGAAAGAAGGAAGCATCGCCGTCTGGACGTGCGGCTGCCGCTGGAGTATCGGCGTGAAGGTGCTGGGCGGGGTGGTGTTAGCCGAACCATGACGGTGAATGTCAGTACGGGCGGATTGTATTTTGAGACGGCAGCAGAAGATATGCGAATTGGGGATAAGGTGCAGATGGAATTAGGGGTGCCGGAGGGTGAGGAGCGTTTTCCGCGTCACAGCAAGATAACGACGGGCGGCCAGGTGGTGCGGGTGAATTCGCTGGAAGGGGCGAATAAGGGGGGTGGGCCTGAGTATCCGCGGTACGGGGTGGGGGTTGAGTTTCAGCAGGGATTCAAGCTGGCGTTTTAGTGTGGATAAGTGGGAGAAAAAGTGGAAAAATTTTACAGGTTATCCACAATTGGCCGATAAGTAATAACAGTGAGCCGGTAAAAATTTTTTCCGCGGCCAAAGAAGATATATGCCAGTTTTAAGTGGTTTAAACCACGATATTTAGTATTCAGGCAGGAAAATAATCGGCAAAAGATAAAAAAATAGCAAATTTTTTTCTTGTATTGGTGGAGAAATGTGGTACATATTGGGATGTAGTGGTAAGCAGTGGCGAGCTGAAAGCTAATCCTGAAACCAGATCCAAACGAGAAGTGAGCATTTTACCATATGCCAAAAGGTTCGTAGGATTTTTTTCGTAAAAAATGGAACCATCTGAAGTTTTGCCAAAAAATCGGCGGAACTGGAAGTGAAGGCCATGCTGTTATTGACCGGCGAGTATGAATTGACGATCGACGAGAAGAATCGGTTGTCGGTCCCTGCGCGGGTACGTGAACAGATTGATCCGGAGGAGCATGGCCAGGGCTTTTATCAGGTATTGGGAGTGAACCGGATCTTGAGTTTATATCCGGACAAGTATTATCAGCGCATCGCCCTTGCCGTGGCTCCACGGATGGTGGCCCCAGATGAGTCATTGGCCTTTGACCGGGTCAATTACGCACTGGCCGGCAGGGTAGAGCTGGATCGGCAAGGTCGAGTGCTTTTGAATGAGAAAGCACTTCGACGTGTCGGCCTCAAGGAGCAGGTGACGCTGATCGGAGCCAGAGATCATCTGGAGATCTGGGATCAACAGCAGTGGGAGCAGTATTTAGAGGAGCATCTGCTGGATCACGAGCAGATGCTGTTGAAGGCGCGTGAGGAAGCGATGCGTCGCGAGCGTGAGACAGCGGGCTGGTAACGCGTGGCAACATACGGGCGTGAGGCGTGCGTATGGAGCGGAGAAAAATCGCTGTCAGGAAAAGAGTAGGAAGCTATCGGAAATGGCGTGAGCCCACGGATTTTGATGAGAATTTTGTGGGCGAGACAGGAGTTTTTATGAATTATTTTAATGCGGGCATGGCATCGGTTGAAGTAAGCGTTGATCTGGTAGGTGATGTACAGAAGGCCCTGGTCTGCGGAGTGGCGGAATCGGATATGGATTCCATTCTGGAGGAGGTAGGCCAACTGGAAGAGCGGCTAAATCGAGTACGCAGTTGGGGAGGGGCGTATAGTGAGATCGATTTTTCTGACCAGGTAAAGGCGTTACAGGGAAAAGAAGAATCGGAAATTTTGGCATAAAGAAAACGAGGCGAGGAGCGGAAATTGGAAGAGCCGGGCCAGATACACGAACCGGTTCTGCTGGAAGCTGTGCTGGATGCGTTGCGTTACGAACCGGATGCGGTATTGGTGGATGCGACGATTGGGCAGGGCGGACATGCCCAGGCATTATCTAAACGATTGGGAGAAAAAGGTTTACTGATCGGATTGGATGTGGATGCCGCCAGTTTGGAAACGGCTCGGCGCCGGTTGGAAGGAGTGAGTTGCCGAGTGGAATTGCGGCGAGCGAATTTCGGGCGGCTGGAGGAGGAACTTCGGGAGGTGGGGGTGGAGCGAGTATCGGTGATTCTGGCGGACCTGGGTTTTTGCAGTGCCCAGATGGCGGACCGGGATCGCGGGTTTAGTTTTCAGGAGGACGGGCCGCTGGATATGCGGCTGGATGACCGGTTGGAGCAGACGGCGGCGGACCTGGTGAACGGGCTGCCGGAAAACGAGCTGGCCGATTTGATCTATGAATATGGTGAGGAGCGCAAGAGCCGCCGGATCGCCAAGGCGATTGTGACGGCTCGCCGCCGGCAGCGATTGACGCGGACGCTGGAGCTGGCGGCAGTGATCCTGGAGGCGTTTGGCTTGCGGGATCGCGGATGGCAGTATAAGATTCATCCGGCGACGCGGACGTTTCAGGCGTTGCGGATCGCGGTGAATGGGGAGTTGAGGCAGTTGGAGCGGCTGCTGGCGTTGGGGCCGGATTTGCTGGTGCCGGGCGGCCAGATGGCGGTAATCAGCTTTCACAGCCTGGAAGACCGGCTCATCAAGAACAGTTTTCGGACGAATTATGCCGCTGGAATTTACGATCAGATATCCAAGAAGCCGATAGTGGCGGGACGAGAGGAGATTTTGCGGAATCGCCGCAGCCGCAGCGCGAAATTGCGTGTGGCGCGACGCGGGGGGTGATTCCGATAATATTTGGTGAAGAAATAAAGATATTCTTTACGATAGAATATAAAGTAGTATAACTAATACAGGCAAAAAAAAGATAGATAAAGAGAGCAAGGAGGCTTGCGTATGACACGAGAGGCCAAAGTAGGATTGTTGCTGGGACTAGTGTTTATTGTGGCGATTGCGGTAGTGTTGAGCGATGTGCATCAAAACAGCACCGATTATATCAATGAGACCTTAGCCCTGAGCGATGTGGAAAAAGGGGCGCCGGAGAAAGCGATATCGGAAGGTGTGAACCTGTCGGTGGCGGTGAAGCAGTTATCGCCGGAGGAGCGTGCGGAATCGATGGTACGGGTTTCGTCGCCGAAGGCGGGCGTGTCCATGCCGATCGTTCCGGCGGAGGCGCCGGCGCCGCTGGCCCCGTCGATGAGTTTCCCGGTCCGCAGCGAGGAAGCGGTAATCCGTTATGAAAGTTTTCTGCCGAGCAGCAATCGAGTGGAGCCCGCGGTGGTGGAGCCCGCGATGACCGAGCCGGTACCCGCGATTGTTCCACCCAGCGGGGAAGTGGAGCGGGCGGTGGATGAGGTGGTGACGCAGGAGATTCCCCCGTCGATCCAGTTAGCGGGGAATTTAATCACGCCGCCGGCGAAAGAATCGCATCAGATCTATGTGGTAGGCAAAGGGGATGATCTGAGCGGGATTGCCAAGAAGGTGTATGGCCAGAAGGAGGGGGACCGCTGGGTGAATATCAAGAAGATCTTCGAAGCCAATAGCAAGACGATGGGAACGATGGATGAATTGAAGATTGGTCAGAAATTGGTGATACCGGAGATAGCCGAGGGAGAGGGAATCAGCGTACCGGTGACGGAGATCAAGAAAGCGGCGCTGGCGAAAGAGGAGGGGGCGAAAGGGAAGGTGTATGAGGTGAAGGAGGGGGATACGCTATGGAAGATAGCGGCGAAACAATTGGGCAATGGTGCCCGGTATCAGGAGCTTGCCAAGCTGAACAAGGATATGCTTGAGAAGGCTGGCGGGCCGGATAAGCTGCGTATGGGGATGAAGCTGCGTTTGCCGGAGTAAAAATGGAATGAGAGTACGGCCGGAGTGGGCCGTGTCACAATTATGGTTATTCGTATCAGGTTGTGGAACAGGTGTGAAGAAAAACGTGTTTGATGTAAAGCGAATGATTTATCTGTTGGTGGTTGCTCTGCTGATCGGGCTGGCGCTGGTGCATTTTCGGACGCTGCATAAGCGGGTGGTGTATCAGGTGGCGAGTATGCGGGAAGAGGAACAGCAGATCCGGCAGGAGATGTGGCGTCAGCAGGGTCAGTTGAGCATGATGCTGGAGCGGCCGGGTCGCATCCGGGAACGGGTGGAGTATTATGGCCTGGCGCTATGTCCGCCGGGAGAAGAGAAGCCAATGGTGGCGAAAGAGAAATTGGCCAAGAATGACGATGGTGTAGTCGCGAATTAGTATAGGTACGAATGTGTCGAATGAGCGTCGAGAATTGTGGTGGGGTCAGAGTTGTCTGGCGGGGCTGATTGTTTTATTGGCCGTGGTGCTGGGGCGCTGCGCGTATTTGCAGGGGTATAAGAGTGAATTTTATCGAGCGCGGGCGGATCGGCAGCAGTTGAAGCTGATTCCGCAGAGTGCGCGGCGTGGTTTGATTGTGGACCGGGAGGGGCGGGTGCTGGCGGTGAGCAACAAGGCGTATTCGGTGGCGGCGGATCCGCAGCTTCTGACGGATCCGCGGGGGACAACGGATCAGTTGGCGGATATTCTGTCGCTGGACCGGGAGGCATTGTACGCGAAGGTCCAGGAGCGAAGCGAGAAGCGATTTGTCTGGTTGAAACGGATGCTCAGCGAAGGGGAAGTGGAGGGGATTCGCAAGCTGGGAATCCGGGGGGTGATCCTGCAGCGGGATTATGTGCGCAGTTATCCGATGGGATCGGTGGCGGCCCATGTGGTGGGCTTTACGAATGTGGATGATGAGGGGGTGGAGGGGGTGGAAGGCTATTATGATTCGTATTTAAAGGGGGAGTCGGGATTATTTGAATTGCGGATGGATTCGCTGCGCCGTCCGATCGGGACGCTGGGGGAGTGCCAGTCGGGCCGGGACGGGAATACGGTGGTCTTGAGTGTGGATGTGATGATCCAGGAGTATGTGGAGGAGCAGCTTCGTCTGGTAGTGGAGAAGTACCGGGCGGCGGGGGCGACGGGGATCGTGATGGATCCGTCGAGCGGGGAGGTTTTGGCGCTGGCGAACTGGCCAACGTTTGAGCCGGGTGCGGCGGGGAAAGCCAGGCCGGAGGACAGGCGGAACCGGGCGTTGACGGATCCGATTGAGCCGGGGAGCACGTTTAAGCCCTTTACGCTGGCGGCGGCGCTGGAAGGAAAATACGTTACTTTGGATCAGCAGATCGATTGCCTGGAAGGGCCGTATTCGGGGAAGGGATTCGGCTCGATTCATGAATACCGGCAATATCACGGGGTGTTGAGTGTGGCGGAGGTGATCATCAAGTCGAGTAATATCGGGACGGCGAAGATCGCCCAAAAGATGGGCAAGAAGTATTTTTATCCGATGATCGAGAAGTTTGGCTTCGGCCAAAAGACGGGGATTGATCTGTCGGGGGAAGGGGCGGGGATTCTGATGCCGCTGAAGGAGTGGAAATGGGGGGAATACGCCTTGACGCGGGCCTCGTATGGTCAAGGGCCGGTAGCGGCTACCCCGATCCAAATGCTGCGAGGTTTCTGCGAGATTGCCAATGGCGGTAAGCCGATCCAGCCGCGTGTGGCGCGAGGGGTACTCTCGCCGGAAGGGGAGGTGGTGGCGGAATTTGTTAAGAAGAGGGAATCCCAGGGGCCGGCGGCAGAGGAACCAAAGGAGCAGATAGTTTCGGAAAAGGTAGCACGGCTGATTGTGGATAAGGTATTGACGGAGGTTGTGGAGAGCAAGGAAGGTACGGGGAAGACGGCGTATCTGGATGAATACCGGGTGTTCGGCAAGACGGGCACGGCGAAGGTACCGAAAAAAGGGGGGAAGGGGTATGAAGATAACAAATATATCAGTTCCTTTTTAGGGGGAGCACCGGCGGAAGATCCGAAGCTGTGTGTGCTGGTGGTGGTGTATGAGCCGGATCGGAGTATGGGGCTGGGGTATACCGGGGGCCGGGTGGCGGCGCCGGTAGTAAAGGAAATTTTGCGGCAGAGTCTGGCGTATCTGGAAGTACCAGCGCGGAAGATGGAAGAGGATCAAAAGGTGGGGATGCGGCGAAGCGACGGTGGGGCGTCAGAGAATGATTAGAATTGATCCGGGATACATACCATTTTAGGAAGAGATGAAGATAAAGCATTAAAAGCAGTAAAGAAGCGTTGCAAAGTGTGGGTGCGGGGTTATAATTTAAGGATGATGTTCAAGGATGTGCATCATCTAATTTTTTGATAAGGTTCAGGATGATTCGAGCATGGATTTAGCAGGCCTGAAATGTGCAATCGAGAAGGAATCTGTCCAGGAGGCGGGGAAATCCCGGAAATTGGGCCATGTGGTTTGTGACAGCCGGCAGGCGGCACCGGGCGATATTTTTGTAGCGGTGCGGGGTGTGCAGGTGGATGGCCATGATTTTATCCAGCAGGCCATCGAGCGAGGGGCCGCGATTGTAGTGGCGGAACGAGGGGAGTGGCGGGGTGCGGAGGTGGTGCGGGTAAAGAACAGTGCCGCGGCGCTGGGGGAGCTGGCGCAGGCGGCGGCGGGGAGACCGTCGGAAGCGCTGAAGGTGCTGGGGGTGACGGGGACCAATGGTAAAACCACGGTGACGTATATGGTGCGGGCGATGCTGAGAGCGGCGGGACTGGGGTGCGGGCTGATGGGTACGGTGGAATATGACGTAGGGGCGGGGCGGACCATTACGGCGAATAACACGACGCCGGACGCGGTGCGGCTGGCGGGGATGATGCGGCAGATGCGGGCGAACGGTTTGCAGGCGGCGGTGATGGAATGTTCGAGCCATGGCCTGGACCAGGACCGAACGGCGGGGATTCGGTTTACGGGGGCGGCATTTACGAATCTGACGGGGGATCATCTGGATTATCATGGAGACCGGGAGAGTTATTTGCAGGCGAAGGGGAAATTGTTTGCGTCGCTGGATGGGGAGTCGGTGGCGGTATTGAATGGACAGGATGAGGCGAGTGACTATTTGGCGCAGTTGTGCCGGGGGCGGGTGTGGCGGTTCGGGATTGATACCGATACGGAGATTGCTGCGTATGTGAAGTCAATGGGAGTTCGAGGCTGTGCGTTTGAGCTGCGAGTTTTGGGGGAGAGGGTGCGGGTGCGGTCGCCGCTGATCGGCTTGCACAATATCAGTAATTGTCTGGCGGCGGCGGGGCTGGCGCAGGCGGCGGGTGTGGGGCTGGAGGCGATGGTGGGGGCGATTGAGGGGTTTGCGGGAGTGCCGGGGAGGCTGGAGCCGGTGGAATGCGGGCAGGGATTTTCGGTATTGGTGGATTATGCGCATACGGATGATGCGCTGGAGCGGGTGCTGGGTGCGCTGCGGCAATTGGAACCGCGGCAGTTGATTGTGGTGTTTGGGTGCGGGGGGGACCGGGACCGGAGCAAGCGGCCGCGGATGGGGCGGGCGGCGCAAAAGTGGGCGGATTGGGTGGTGATTACGAATGATAATCCGCGGAGTGAACGACCGGAGAGTATTATCGCGGAAATTCGGGCGGGGATTACACCGGGGAGCAAAGAGGTGAAGGAGATCCCGGACCGGGCAGCGGCGATTGAATACGCCATCGGCCAGGCCCAAGAGGGGGATGTGGTGTTAATTGCTGGGAAAGGGCATGAGGACTATCAGCTCGTGGGCGGGAAGCGTTATGATTTCGACGACCGCAAGGTCGCGCGGGAGAAACTGGGAAAACTTGGGTATGACGGGCGAACGATCCGGCCGTTTGCTCCAAAGGTATAGATCGGATGGCAGGTGCAATGAAATCGCTGTTACTGGAAGAGATCAAAAATGTGCTGCGGGCGGAATTGAAATCCGCGGTGAAAAAGGCTTTGATCACCGGGGTGACGACGGACTCGCGCAAGGTACAAGAAGGGGATTTGTTTATTGCGCTGCATGGGGAGCGGTTTGACGGCCATGATTTTTTGAAGCAGGCGGTGGCGGGGGGGGCACGGGGCCTGGTGATTGACCGGAATGTTCCGCTGCCGGCGGAGGTGAAGGAGAAAGGGGTGGGGGTTTTGAAGGTGGATGATACGCTGGCGGCGCTGGGGAATCTGGCCCGATTTTACCGGCGGAGCCTGGGGCATGGGGTGATGGTGATCGGGGTGACGGGGAGCAACGGCAAGACGACGACGAGGGAGATGATCTATCATGTGTTGAGCAAGTACCGGAAAGGGCACCGGTCACCGGAGAATTTCAATAATCAGATTGGGGTGCCGGTTACGCTGCTGGGGGTGGAGAACGAAGATGATTTTGTGGTGGTGGAGATGGGCAGCAACGCGCCGGGTGAGATTGCGGCCCTGTCTCGGATTGCGGAGCCGGATATTGCGGTGATTACGAATGTGGGACCGAGCCATTTGGCGGGATTCAAGGATTTGAAGGGGGTCAGCGTGGAGAAGGTGTCGATTGTGGCGGGGTTGAAAAAGCATGGGGTGGTGATCTGCGGGGCGGGGCATACGGATACGCTGGAGCGATTGCGTGCCCTGGACTGGAATGTGATTACCTTTGGGGTGGATGGTCCGGCGGATGTGACGGGGAGTAAGGTGCGGCAGGAGCCGGGGCGATTGTATTTTGAGACGAACGACCGGGTGAAGGTGGAAATACCGATTATGGGGGTGCATAATGTGAAGAACGCCCTGGCGGCGCTGGCGGTGGTGCGGCGGATGGGGATCACCAGCGGGCAATATGCGGAGGCGATGAAGGATTTTGGGGGGGTGCCGGGGCGGATGCAGGGCAAAGAGATTCATGGGATCACGGTGATTGATGACAGTTATAATGCCAATCCGGCGAGCATGTCGGCGGCGATTGCGGAGTTATCGACGTGGGCCGGGGCATCGCGGCGGGTGCTGGTGTGCGGGGATATGGAAGAACTGGGGGAGACGGCGGCGGAATATCATGTGCAGTTGGGGGAGGAGGTGGCGCGGTCGAATATCGATATTTTGTTTGCAGTGGGTCCGAAGTGTTCGCTGGCGGCGAATGCGGCGATGGAAGCGGGGATGGGGCATAGCCGGGTGCAGAAGAGCATCAACAGCCGGCGATTGGCGCGGCTGATTAAGAGTATGATACGGGAAGGGGACGTGATTCTGGTGAAAGGGTCGCACGCGATGCAGATGGAGAAAGTGGTGGAGTCGCTGGGGCGATTCCGGGGAGACCGGTCAGGAAAATAAAAAATAAAAAATCAAATAGAAAAATAAAGGAAGGAAAGCTATTATAAAAAAATCATGATATGCTGTATTTATTGATGGAATATTATCGGGAATTTTTGCAGCAGCGTCTGCATTTTTATGCGTGGGAGTATGTATCGTTGCGGATCGTGCTGGCGATTCTGACGAGCCTGGTGGTCTCGCTGCTGTGGAGTCCCAGGATCATTCGCTGGCTGATCTGCAAGAAGGTGGGGGACAATCCGGAATTTGACCATCAGGCATTGAATGAGCTGACGAAACATAAGGTGAATACGCCGACGATGGGGGGGCTGATTATTTTGCTGGGGATTTTTGTCAGTTCGCTGCTGTGGGCGGATTTGCGGAATCCGTTTGTGCAGAAGGGGCTGTTTCTGATGGTGTGGCTGGGGGTGCTGGGGGGAGTGGATGACTGGCTGAAGCTGACGGCGAAGATCAAGCATCGCAGCCGGGACGGATTGCATATGTGGGAGAAGCTGATTTTTCAGATCGGGCTGGGGGTGCTGCTGGCGGCGTTTTTGTATTCAGTGGATTTTGCGGAGATTGAAGACGGGCACCGGATCTGGCTGCCGTTTTATAAATATGGGTTCAAGCTGGGGTTGTTTGGTTTTTCGATTATCACGGTGATTGTGATCACGGGCACGAGCAACGCGGTGAATCTGACGGACGGGATGGACGGTCTGGCGGCGGGGTGCCTGGGGATTGTGAGCCTGATGTTCGCGATTTTGTGTTATCTGGCCAGTGAGGCGATGTCCACTTCGTATGTGCCGATGGAGTCGGGCGAGATCGTGCGGAGCGTGAAGATGTGGGCGGAGTATCTGCTGCTGCCGCAGATCCGGGGGACGGGGGAGCTGGGGATCGTGTGTGCGGCGATGCTGGGGGCGTGCCTGGGGTTTTTGTGGTTTAACTGCCACCCGGCGCAGGTTTTTATGGGGGATGTGGGGAGTTTGCCGCTGGGGGGGATGATCGGCTATACGGCGGTGGTGACGCGGCATGAAATCTTGCTGTTTATCATCGGCGGGGTGTTTGTGATGGAGGCATTCAGTGTGATTTTGCAGGTGGGGTATTTTAAACTGAGCGGGGGGAAGCGGATTTTCCGTTGTGCGCCGGTGCATCATCATTTTCATTTGTTAGGATGGAGTGAGCCGCAGGTGGTGGTGCGTTTCTGGCTGATGGGGATTGCGTTTGCGGCGCTGGCGCTGGCGACGCTGAAGTTGAGATGACAGAAAGAAACGAATATGGATGAAGGACAGCTTATAGGGCGTAAAGGGTATCAGGGGGTGTGGCTGATGATTATCATCAGTGCGCTGCTGTGTCTGGGGGCGCTGATGGTGTTTTCGGCGGGTGCCAGTGTGGATCAGCAGATTGATTTGCGGCGGTTCTGGAAATACGCGACGATGCGGCGGGTGGCGTTTGTGCCGATCGTGTGGGTGGTGCTGGCGATTTCGAGTTGTTTCAATTACCGGCGGTGGGTGGTGAACGAGAAGAGTATCTGGTTATCGCCGATTTTGTATTTGCTGTTATTTTCGGTGGTGCTGCTGGCGTTGGTGCTGATTCCGGGGATCGGCACGGAGGTGAATCAATCGCGTCGGTGGCTGAAGTTCGGGCCGGCGGAGTATAGTCTGACGTTTCAGCCGTCAGAGCTGGCTAAATGGTGCATGGTGATGTTTCTGGCGGGGTATTCGGTGTATCGGAAGGAAAAGATCCGCCAGTTTTGGGGCGGGTTTGTGCCGGGGTGTGCGGTGCTGATCCTGGTGGTGGGGCTGATCGGGGTGGAGGATTTCGGGACGGCGGCCCTGGTGGGGGCAATGGGAGTGGTGGTGCTGTTGGTGGGGGGCGTGCGCTGGTGGCATTTGCTGGTGCTGGTGCCGCTGGCGGCGGCGGCGTTTTATGTGCTGGTGTATTGTAATGAGTATCGGTGGAGCCGGGTGCTGGCGTACTGGCAGGGTAGCGACGGCAGTAACGAGATGGCCAGCGCTTATCATGCCCAGCAGTCGATCATGGCGATCGGGGCGGGGGGAATTTGGGGATTGGGGCTGGGCAATGGGACGATCAAGTTCGGCTGGGTGCCGGAAGATACGACGGATTTTGTGTTTGCGGTAATCAGTGAGGAGTTGGGATTAGTTGGTTGCGGGATCGTAATCGGTTTGTTTATTTTGCTGCTGGTGTGCAGCATGATCATCGTTCGGCGGGCGCCGGATACGCTGGGCAAGCTGCTCGGGGTGGCGATCGCGGGGATGATCGGCGCGCAGGCGGTGATGAATCTGATGGTGGTTTCGGGGCTGGCGCCGACGAAAGGGATTGCGCTGCCGTTTGTGAGCGCGGGGGGAACGGGGCTGGTGATTACGGCGGTGGCGACGGGGGTGCTGGTGAATATCGCGCGGCAGGGAAGAATCGAATGAAGAAAATCATATAGTAAAAGGCAAAAAGAAGGAAGGCAGAGAGATTCAGAAAAGACATAAATATTATATACTGGCGGGCGGGGGCAGCGGAGGGCATTTGTATCCGGGATTGTCGGTGGCGGAGTCGCTGCAGGAGTTGGAGCCGGAGGCGCGAATCCTGTTTTTGTGTACGGAGCGGGAGATTGATGAGCGGATATTGCGGGACAGTGGCTGGCGGTACAAGAAGCAGCCGGTCCAGCCGATCCCGCCGCTGCGGGTGGGGGCGATCTGGCGTTTTTTGCGGGATTGGCGGGCGAGTGTGAAGATGTGCGAAAGGATCCTGGAGGACAAACAGGTGGCGGCGGTGCTGGGGCTGGGAGGATTTGCATCGGGACCGGCGATGAAAGCGGCGGCGCGGTACGGGGTGCCGACCGGGATGCTGAATCCGGACGCGGTGCCGGGGCGGGCGAACCGGTTTGGGATGAAGTATGCGGACCGGATTTTTTTGCAGTGGCAGGCGAGCCGGCAGTTTTTCGGGAAATATGGGCCGAAGTGTGTGGTGAGCGGTTGTCCGATCCGGAAGGAATTTTCGGGACCGCATGGGAAAAGGGAGGAGATTTTGGGGCAGTGGGGACTGGAGCCGTACAAGAAAACATTACTGGTGGTGGGCGGATCGCAGGGGGGGCGGAACGTGAATCAGGCGGTGGTGGAACTGGCGGAACGGGCGGTGCAGGACGGCAGTGTCCAGGCGATCCTGACAGAGTGGCAGGTGATTCATTTGACGGGGCAGCAGGATGAATCGTGGGTGCGGCAGCGGTATGAGCAGGCGAATCAAAAGGTGAAGGTGCTGGCCTTTACGGATCGGATGGCGGAGATTTTGCCGTGCGTGGATCTGGTAATCGGGCGGGCGGGGGCCTCGACGCTGGCGGAGCTGACGGCGGTGGGGACGGCCAGTATTTTGCTGCCGTATCCGTATCATAAGGATCAGCATCAGTTGCGGAATGCGGAGGTGCTGGCGGAGGCGGGAGCGGCGGAGATTGTGGTGGATGATTGTGATGCGGCCAGTACCGCGCGGCGGTTGGGTGTGAAGTTGATGGAGTGCTTAACGAAGGAACAAAAGCTGAGAGGGATGACGGAGGCGGCCCGGTCACTGGCGCAGGGGGATGCGGCGGGGAATGTGGCACGGGAGTTGAAGGAAATAGGAAAAGAAATATAAAATAGCAAATATTAAAATGAAAAATTTTGTTATCGCCTGAGGCAGGGGCGTCAATAGATAATGGATTGAGAACCTATGCAGATTGAGAAACGGAAAACAGATATAAAATCGCGGACGTATCATTTTGTGGGGATAGGCGGCTGCGGGATGAGCGGGTTGGCGGAGGTGCTGGCGCAGCATGGGCACCGGGTGACGGGCAGCGACATGCAGAGTTCGGCGGTGGTGGACCGGCTGGGGCGGCGTGGGATCCGGGTGCAGGTGGGGCATGGGACGGGGCATTTGCCGGCGGAGGTGGATTGCCTGGTGGTGTCGGCGGCGGTGAAAGGGGATAATCCGGAGGTGTTGTGGGCGAAAGAGAAGGGGGTGCGGGTGTGTAAATACGCGGAGATGCTGGGCGAGCTGACGCGGGAAATCCGGACGCTGGCGGTGGCGGGGACGCATGGTAAGAGTACCACCAGCGGGTGGCTGGCGTATATGCTGAAGGAGGCGGGTCGTGATCCGAGTTTTGTGATCGGGGCGGATGTGGTGCAGTTAGGTTCGGGCAGCGGGGCGGGGGCTGGTGAGCATCTGGTGGTGGAGGCATGTGAATATGACCGGTCGTTTTTGAATCTGCAGCCGTGGGCGGCGGGGATTTTGAATATCGAGGAAGATCATCTGGATTATTACAGCGGGATCGCGGAGATCAAAGGGGCGTTTCGGGCCTTTGCCGAGCGGGTGGTGCCGGGCGGGGTGGTGGTGGCCAATGGGGATGATGTGAATGTCCGCGAGTCGCTGGCCGGGTTGGAGGTAGAATGTGAATATTATAGTGTGATGGGGGAAGGGGGCTGGCAGGCAGGACAAATTGCGTATGAAAATGGGCAGGGGATCTTTGATTTGATTTATGAAGGCCACCGGGTGGAGCGGGTGAAGCTGGCTCTGGCGGGAACGCATAATGTATGCAATGCCCTGGCGGTAGCGGCGCTGGGGCGGCGGGCCGGGCTGGAGGAGGCGGAAATCTGCCAGGGGCTGGCGGGATTTACGGGGGTGGGGCGGCGGATGAGTTATAAGGGTGAGGTGGGTGGAGTGGTGGTGGTGGATGATTATGCCCATCATCCGACGGAAATCCGGGTGACGCTGGAGGCGATCCGGTCGAAATATCAGCCGAAGCGGTTGTTTTGCGTTTTTCAGCCGCACCAGCATAGCCGGACGCGATTTTTTTTGAGTGAATTTGCTTTGAGTTTTGGCAAAGCGGATGTAGTATTATTACCGGATATATATTTCGTTCGGGATAGCGAGACGATGCGAGCGGAGATCAACGCGGGCCGTCTGGCGGAACGGATTGTGGCGGAGGGGGGCCGGGCGAAATATTTAGGTGATTTTGAACGGATATTGGAATATCTTTGCGGTGAAGTGAAAAGTGGAGATGTAGTGGTGACGATGGGGGCGGGCGATGTATGGAAGTTAGCGGATGAACTTATTTGCAGGCTTGGAAGAGATAGTCAGAGAAAATGAACCGATGTCCCAGCGGACGTGGTTCAAGCTGGGTGGTCCTGCGCGGTATTTTGTGGAACCGCGGCAGGAGCAGGAACTATTGGAGGTGGTGCGCCGCTGCCATGAGAATTCGGTAGAGATGTATGTTTTGGGGCGGGGATCGAATTTGCTGGTGGCGGATGCAGGGGTCAGCGGGGTGGTGATTCACCTTACGAATGAGAATTTCGGGAAAATTGAAATTGAGGATACCAGGGTTCGGGTCGGCGCGGGAGCGGATTTGCGGCATGTATTGATGCAGTGTGCCCGGAGCGGGCTGAGCGGGCTGGAATGTATGGTGGGGATACCGGGCAGTGTGGGCGGGGCGGTGAAGATTAACGCGGGGGGCAGTTTCGGGGATATCGGGAATGTGGCGCAGTCGGTGCGTCTGCTGGACAGCAGCGGATTCGAATTCGCGCGGGAGCGGGAGGATATCTATTTCGGGTACCGGATGACGAACATTATGGCGAAATTCATCCTGGAGGTGGAGTTGTCGCTGGTGCCGGATGACCCGGAGCGGATCGGCAGGCAGATCAAGGAAATCTGGATGCTGAAGCGGAATTCCCAGCCGATCGGCGGCCGCAATGCCGGCTGTATTTTTAAGAATCCCCGGTCTTTGTCGGCCGGAGCGCTGATTGACAAGGCCGGTTTGAAAGGGTATCGGGTCGGAGGGGCGTATGTCAGTGAACGTCATGCGAATTTTATTCTGGCGGATGAGGGAGCGAAAAGTTCAGATGTTTTGGAATTGATCGATCTGATCCGGGAGAAGGTGCGGGAACGATATGAGATTGAGCTGGAGCTGGAGGTCGATATTTGGCGATAAATTCTAAATCCCAATGTCTAAATCCTAAACAAATACGAAATTCAAGTGAACAAAATCTAAAAAAAACGGCGATAGACAAAGGAGTGTTATTTTTTTGAAAATTTAATTTTGTTTCGAATTTCGGATTTCGTTTTTAGGATTTTACATGACAGAGCAGGAAGGTAAATTTTCGGTATTGGTGCTGCGGGGCGGTCCGAGTGCGGAGCGGGAGGTGAGTTTGACCAGCGGGCGGGCGGTGGCGGCGGCGCTGAAGGCGCGCGGGCACGAGGTGCATGAATCGGATATCGGGCCGGATGATCTAACGGCGCTGGATCGGAACCATGTGGATGTGGTGTTTCCGGTATTGCATGGGACGTTCGGTGAGGATGGCCAGTTGCAGGCGATCCTGGAGGAGCGGGGGTTGCGGTATGTGGGCAGCGATGCGGCCAGTTCGCATCTGGCGATGGACAAGTGGCTCTCGAAGCAGGCGGTGGAGCGGGCGGGGGTGCTGACGGCGGAAGGAGTATTGCTGGAGGCGGGGAAAGGGGCTGGTACAGAGGAGATCGAGCGGGCGATCCATAGGGTGGGGATTCCGTGTGTGGCCAAGCCGAATTGTCAGGGCAGCAGCATCGGGGTGGTGATCGGCCGGACTAAGCTGGAGGCCTGGGAGGGGATCGAGAGGTCACTGGGAGATTATGGGGATTGTCTGGTGGAGCGGTTTATCGCCGGGCGGGAGTTGACGGTGGGGATACTGGGCGATAAGAACTTGCCAATACTGGAGATAAAGCCGGCGGCGGGATTTTACGATTATCAGGCGAAGTACGTTTCGGATAATACGGAATATAGTTTTGAGACAGGCTTGTCGGCGGAACAGGCGGGGGAGATTCAGGAACAGGCCCGGCGGGCGTTTGAGGCGCTGGGCTGCCGGGATCTGGGTCGGGTGGATTTTATATTGGATGGCCAGGGGCGGAGTTATTTTCTGGAAGTCAATACGCTGCCGGGATTTACGTCTCATTCGCTGGTTCCCAAGGCGGCGGGGAGGATGGGACTTAGTTTTGAAGAAATGTGCGAAGAGATTGTACGAATGTCGCTGACCAGGCCGATATAGAAGATATGAAGAAAAAGAAAAAGACAACGCGGATAAAGAGGCAAGAGCAGGAAGGGAATTGGCTGGGCCGGTTATTCGGGGGGATTGATCCGGAACGTAAATCGTTTTATTTCAGGATGTTAGGAAGATTTTCCTTGCTGCTGCTGTTTGGCGGGGTGGTGGTGAGCGGCTTCTATTATATGGAACGGTATGTGGAGGATGTGTCGAAGGAGCGGCAGGTGAGTCTGACGGTGGAGTTTCCGAATCCACCGAAGTGGGCCAGCCCGCAGTTGATCGAAGAAATCTGTTTGTCCAGCGGAATACGCAGCGATGATTTTTTGCTGGATAAGGAATTAACGGCGAAGTGGTCGGAGAATCTGGCGCAGAATCCGTGGGTGAAGACGGTGAATCAGGTTCATAAGTTTTATACGGGGGTGGTGAAAATCGACTGTGAGCTGCGTCAGCCGATTGCCTCGGTTCAGGGTTCGGGGGAGGTCTATTATCTGGATGAGGAGGGCGTGGTGCTGCCGGCGGTGAAGCTGGTGGAGCCGTATGGCCATGTATTGTCATTACGGGGTGTGACCAGTTCGCTGCCGAAGGTGGGGCAGAAGGCGACGGGGGCGGATATCACGGCGGGCTTGCAGGTGCTGTCGATGATCCGGCAGGTGGACCAGAAGCTATCGTGGGATGAACAGTTGTGGAATGATCTGGCGGTGCTGGATTTGAATAATTACGGCGGACGGGTGAACCAGATGGAGTCGCATCTGACGCTGCTGACGAAGAATAAGACACCGATTTACTGGGGTGTGGATGTGGACCGGACACGAAGTTTTTATGAGGCGCCGGTGAAGGTGAAGCTGGAGAATCTGTACCGGCATGCGCTGGATCGGCCGCTGGATCAATATCCGAGTATCGATTTGCGGAGTATGCGGAAGGAGAAGGCGGATGTGATTCAGGAAAACGGCTAAATGGTTCGAGGGAGGGCAGGAGAAATTTATGCCGGTTCATAAGTCGCATCGTTCGGTAAGGGTGGTGGTGTTGGTTCTGTTCGGCAGTTGGGTTCCGATGGGGTTGGCGCAGAATGCGATGAATGCCTGGCTTAGCCCTGAGTTGGGTCGGCTTCAGACGAATTTGCGCTATGAGTTTGAAATCCTACCTAGGGTGAATGTCTCCCGGCAGGATACTGATTTTTCGGCCCAGCAATATAATTTGAGTATGCTGCTACCGGTTTGGAACAGGGAACATTCCGAGCTGGCGCTGACTCCTTCGTTTGGCGTGTTGGATATTCATTCGGGTGCGATCTTGCCCGATTCCCGGCAGGATCTGCCGGATGAGCTGTATAAGATCGATCTGGGAGGCATGTATCGGCGGAAGCTGGATGGGGACCGGATATTGGGTTTGCAGGTGTCGCTCAGTTCGCCCAGTGATAAGCCGTTCAACTCCCTGGACGAGGTATCCGTGAATGCTACGGGCATGCTTCGGGTTCCGGCCGCGGCGAACGATGCCTGGCTGTTTTTTCTGAACTATTCGGATCGCCGGGATTTTCTGCCGTATGTACCGCTGCCGGGGGTCGCCTATCAGTGGAATCCCGGTCCGGAGTTCCGAGGCGTTTTCGGTCTGCCGTTTTCGATGGTGAACTGGCAGCCGGTGGAAGACTGGACGCTGGAGGCCAGTTATTTTGTGCCGCGTACGGTGAATACCCGGTTGCGTTATCAACTGCTGGAGAAGGTATCGGTTTATTCCGGATTCCGGTGGTATCACGATTCCTATTTACGGTCGGAACGGGATGAGGATCAGGATCGGCTGTTTTTCTACCAGAAAAAGGCGATGTCCGGGATCATTTGGGAAATCAGCGAATCGTTTTCGATGGATTTGCAGGGCGGGTATGGTTTTGACCGGTTTCTCTACGAGGGGGAAGATTATGGAGATCGGGGAGACGACCGGATTTCCCTGTCAGATGGCTGGTTCGGCCAGGTGAGTGGAACTATTCGTTTCTAGTTTTCTTTCTTCCGGCGGGCGGGTTTTCCAGCGGCGGTGCACCCACCAGTATTGTTCGGGGTCCTGGCGGATGAAGGTTTCGATGGCGGCGGTGTATTCGGCGGTGATCCAGCGGAGGGGGTCGTCCTGTTTTTGCCATTCTTGCGGGTAGATGATGCGGTTACAGACCATTTCGAACCGGAAGCGGTCGTCGAGCCGGCGGCAGCAGCCGACGAGGATGGGGACATTAAACTGCATGGCCAGCAGGCCGATGCTTTTGTAGGTGGCGGCTTTGCGGCCGAAGAAGTCCACGAAGATGTCCTTGCGGCTGCCGTTCTGGTCGGCGACGATGCCCAGGGCGGCGCCAGTTTTGAGGACGTCGAGCATGGCGTCGGTGGCGCCTTTTTTGTAGATGATGTTCTGGCCCTGGTGCAGGACGTGATAGACATACTGGTTGATGTAGGGATTGTCGATGGGGCGGGCGACGTTGAAGGTTTCCATGCCCAGGGCGGTGAAGACGCAGCCCATGACCTCGAAGTTGCCGTAGTGGCCGGTGACCAGGATGACGCCGCGGCCGTTGAGCAGAAGCTGGAGGACTTCGGTGATATCGCCCAATTGGATGTAGCGGTTCCAGGTGGAATGACGCATGAGTCGGGCGGTATAGAGGATGTCGAAGGCGAACATGACCAGATGCTCGAAACTGCGGCTGGCGGTGCGTTCGATCCAGGCGGGGGATTTTTCGGGGTAGCTCAGGCGGAGGTTCTCCAGGGCGCGGTTCCGGCCCCGGCCATAGATGAGGTAGAGGCCCCGGCCCAGCCAGCGGGCCACCCGCAGAGAGGCGTCGATGGTGGCGATTTGCAGCAGGATGGCGATAATCCGCACCATGACATAGAAGGCGTAGTCCAGCAGCGGGTTATGCTTTTTCTTCTTCTTTTTCTTTTTCGGGGCGTCGGCCATTCGGTCTTTCGTTATTTCGGTTCGGGAAGATCAGTAACTTATTTCGCGGCTATATTTTAGCGATAAGGGGGCGGATGTCAAATGCCGGTTTTTGCGGGGGATTTGGTGGAATTTTGGCGGAAATTTGATTAGTTTGTAAACGGAAAGTGATTTTACCCCTCATATAAGGTAGAGATGTCTCTGGCTGCAGCCGTGGAAACGAAACGGACGTCGGTTAATAAGGTGAAACGCGTTGTCGGACGGGCGATTTGAAAAGCTGGTGGATGAGCATAGCCGGTTGGTGCTGAACGTGGCGCTGCGGGTGCTGGGGAATGCCGAGCTGGCACAGGATGTGCATCAGGAGGTGTTTCTGGCGATCTGGCGGCGGTGGGGCAAGTTCAACGGGGATACGAAATGGAATGCGTATCTGTACCGGGCGGCGGTCCGCAAATCGCTCGAGCTGGCCCGGCGGGAGAAGCGGATGCCGGTTAGGGAGCCGCAGGACCGGGCGGATATCAATCAGGATCGGCCGGATGGTCCTATGCGGACGGCGGAGTTGCAGCAGCGGATCCAGCAATGCCTGGCCCGGCTGCCCCGGCGGCAGGCGGAAGTGTTTGTGCTGGCGCGGATCGAAAAACTGCCGTATCCGGAAATCGCCCGGGTGCTGGATTGCTGCGAATCGACCGTGAAGGTGCATCTGCACCGGGCGGTGAAACGGCTGGCCGGGCAACTAGCCGAGTTTCTGGAATAGAAGGTGTTTTTATGAATACCCATTTACAAATGAATAAACTGCTGGTGAGTTTTGCCTTGGAGGAGTTATCCGAAGCAGAAGCAAATCAGGTGCGAACGCACCTGAGCCAATGTGAGATGTGCCGTCGGGATTATAACCGGTTGAAAACGTTGCTCGATAGTGTGGAACATGTTGGTCAGCTCACTACAGATGAAAATATATACGAATCAGCCCGGCAGAATATGCGTGCGGCTGTCGAAACCAATTACCAAAAACCGATCTTCCCCGCGCCGAATACCGGCAGGGGATTAGTATGGAGAATTATCATGAAAAGTCGAATTACCAAATTAGCGACTGCGGCGGTCGTTATGATCGCTGGTATTGCGGGATTCATTGCATTGATTCACAATGGAGCGAAACCCGCCTATGCGGTGGAGCAAACAATTGAAGCAATGCGAAAGATTGACACTATTCATGCGTCTATGACAGGTATGGATGGTGATCATTTAGATGTGTGGATTCAGCCGGATCCTGAAACAGGAGAAAATGATTTTTATTATATGCATGATTTAAATAAAGATATAATTTGGTTATCCACGCCGACAAAATCATATTACTATGAAAAAAAAGCAAATTTTGTGCGGATTACCGATAAGCCTATCATCTATTCCGGTGTGCGATTCGGACGTTTTATGGAAGATTTGAATGAGGTGGTCAAGTCCCGGGGAGGAACAATTGTAACTACGCAGGTATATGACACCAATCGCAAACAAGATATAATTGTTCTTACTGTGAGAGCTGATATATTTGAAGCGAAAATCATGGTGGACCCTTCTACCAAATTACCTGTATTTTTTGATATAGTCAGGAATAATGATCCCGGCACTTATATAAAGACCATTGATTCGATTGCTTACAATGAACCGCTTCCAGAGGGTATTTTTGACTTTCAAATTCCGGAAGGAGCTACGGTGATTCCAGTTACCTTTTCGGAAAAATACCGGCAACCGGGTATAATTTGGACAATTGATCAGACCATAAAGGTATTGGAAAAAAAGAATATAGATATTATCTATGTCGCCGGGATTCGTTATTATGCAGGCGGCGATTCCAGTGAATTTGAAGCATGGGGACAACTAGGACAAAAGAAATCTTCAAATTTGGGGCAATGCTATGATGTATCCGGTAATGTGCGATGGGAAGAGAAAGGGCATTTCAGCATTCTGGTTTTGGAAAAGGACAATATGACCTGTACCTACGATATAGACCAAAAAACAATGACGATTCGGAATGGTTTATATAAAACCTTCTTGTGGATGGGGCACAATTTTTTTAAAAATTTGAAAAACATCTCCCAGGGATGGACGGAAGAATACGGCATCGACGAGGAAACCGGCAAGGATTGTGTTTTTGTTACCGGTTTTAATGAGACTATGTCCCAGTCGTGGCGGATCACATTTGATATTGAAAGTAAGCTTCCAGTTAAAGCCTGTTCATGGACAAATGCAAAGTTTGCAGGTAAACCAGCATACGAATGTGATAAAATTATATATAATCCCAAGTTACCCGAAGGAATTTTTGATTTTGTAATTCTCGAAGGTGTGAAGGTAATTGATGAGCGAGACAAGATCGGTCAAGAAAATAACTAAACAGTAATTACGTTGGAGATCCAATCAAACCACCGTTGGGTGAATAGCCCGGCGGTTTTTTTATGGGTTTAGAAAGGGGAAAATGGGATAAAAATGGGAAAATTATCCGGTTTTTGCGCCCCTTTTGGGGGTAAAATACGTCTTTAGTAGTGAGAGCTGATCAGCTAATTTAGGATTTTGACGCTAAAGGAGAAACGGTGCCTGAGAAACTGGATGAGGTGGCCCTGATTAAGGCGGCCGGCAGCGGCGATGTGGATAGTTTTACCGAGCTATGCCGGCGGTACTATCCCGCGATGGTTGCTATCGGGTACCGAATACTTGGCGACCGGCATTTAGCGGAAGATGCCGCTCAGGAAACATTCGCTCGAGCGGTTCGCAGCCTGCCGAAATTGAAGAACGGCAAACTGTTTGCCTGCTGGCTGGCTACGATCTGCCGCAATATCGCCCGGGATATGGTCCGGTCCCGGCAGCCGTATGTAACCAACGAGGATCTGTCATGGGTGGCAACCGGGAATCAGCCGGCAAATGAACTTCTCGAAGAGGTGCGCAAGACGATACGGCAACTGCCGGAGGATGCTCAGGAACTGATCTACCTGCGGTATTACAACGGAATTGATTATGAGCAAATTGCCGCCGTACTGGGTATCTCGCGGCAGGCGGTGAATGGCCGACTCCGCCGGGTGAAAAAGGCGTTAGCGAAAATCCTCCAACGCAGCGGTAACGTACAGGTGAAATTATGAAACGGGATAACGAACAAAAAAGTGTAGATGAGCTGTTGTCGCAGGCGATTGGTGCCGAACCGGTGCGGTTCGATGCGGAACAGTGGAAACAGAAATATCCACAGGAAGTCCGGCTATTGGCCGGACGGTCGGAGACGCTGAATCCTGAGCCAACAGTTCCAAACAATTTATGGAGAACGATTATGAAAAGTCGAATAACCAAATTGGCTGCTGCAGCGGTGATAATTATCGCCGTTCTGTTATCAGTAACAGTTTGGAATACATCCGCCTACGCTTTAGCGCAAACAATCAAAGCCTATGAAGGACTTCGTTATGTCCACATCAAAAATTTTATGGACGGTGAGACGGTGCCACGAGAATTCTGGGTGGAACTTGACGAGCAAGAGCAAGTGAAGAGGTTTCGTGTTTCTATTCCTGTCTGGGCCGAACGAGAAGGCCCTATAGTCGCGGTATGGAATGACGGTGAACTTCAAATGAGAAAAGATAATGTAAATAGATCAAAAAATGCCGACTCGTTGGGTTTGGAAATCCTGAATATTATTAAAAGTTGTGATCCGAGGACTATTGTTAAAGAATTACAGCAACTTGAAATCGAAGGAAAAGTGGAGATTACGACGAGCGAACCTCCATCAAAATCTGAACCTATTATTATAACGGCGAAACTTCTTCCACCAAGCAATGATACCGGAGAAATGGTTTTGTTTGTGGATCAGGACACAAAACTGGTTACTCGTATTATCCTCAACAAGCACGAAAACGGGGATCAACAAACATGGGAATTTTCAGATTACAATATTGCAGTCGATGAGAGTATTTTTATATTAAATGATGTATCCAACAATACCGCAGTAGCATTTATGAAAAATATAAATACCAAACTCGCCATGCTGGATATAAACAAATCGATGGTAGCGGATATTATTGCTGTCCTTGGCGAACCGTGGGTTTACAAATACCGAGGCAAAGATTTAGAGAAGGATAACCTGCCGGAAGCTTACAAGATGGTTTACCCAGGCAACTTCATAGTCAATATTTATAAGAACCAGATAATGCAATGGGGCTGTCAGCAAATTCCTGGGCATGAAATTTCGGGATATGTATTTCCAGGTTCGATACAAATAGGTACAACGATTGATGATATTTTCAAAAAGTTGGGTTCTCCCGAAAAAGTTATTGAGGGATTCGGTCCAGATGATAATAAAATCATGTACGAGGATAATACCGGCTATGCCAATATGAATATCAATGACAGAAAAGGATTTTGCTTCTCTCGATACGGCAACAATGGAGAGGAAATCAAATTATATCTTGATGATCATATTCTCTACAATAATTTAGGAAAAACTAAAGGATTTTGTTCCTATGGGATTGTCAGCAACGGAAAGAGAGCCCGTTTTGAATTCATGGATAACAAAGTGATCGCCATATACGAATATAGAACAGAGCCCATAGAAAATGCGAATTAAATGAAGATTGTCAATTGATGTGAAAGGTAAAAGCCGCTGGGTGAATAGCCTGGCGGTTTTTTTATGGGCGGGTGGGAAATTCAGGAGTTGCGGAAGGGGGCAGGATGGGGTATGGTAGGGCGGAGTTGAAAGACTGCGTGTGCAACCAGTTGCGCACCCTACGCGTCATACATAGAATAGGAAGAGTGGTGGGGCAAGCCCCACCTTACCCAAAAGAGCACGGCGGACACGGCCGTGGCATTGCCTGAAATAAAAAGCTGGCACCGGAAACGGAATTCGATATACTATCAAGCCTGTTTGGCTGATGTAGTATAAGGTGAATTAGTCAAGACTTAATCTGACATTAACCGATAGATAAGAGGTAAAG
>CAZOMV010000075.1:0-30010 GCA_964580995.1 uncultured Pirellulales bacterium | reverse complement strand
ATAGTCATGGGCCTCGAAAGACCGCTTTCGCTTTCCACATAACGCACATTTGGTTCTCATTTTTATTTCCTCCGGCTAATCATTTACCCTATCAGGCAAGCTTAGCTCAATCTCTGGCTAAGCTTGCCACCTTGTTATCACGGTACTGTAATCACAACACAATCAGTAAAACCAATATGGTAACAGAAGCATATCATCCAATCATTAGAACTCTGCCATTCGCCCCGATCTTCCGCCCTCTATAATAGAATCATGCAGTTACTCAAAATAGGAAACATGCAGTAAGGAATATGATCATGACATTGGAAGCACAAAACCTATCCTCGCCGGAAAAACCGGTTTTGGAGAATTCGGCTAATCAACTGGTAGTTCAGGAGCTATTTGTTTGTCCCCGCTGCAGCCATCTCCTTCGTCTCGACCAAATAGAAAATCCTTGTCCTAAATGCGGCCATCAGTTTTGCCCAGTCTGTTAAAGGAAAACAAATATAAATCCGAGGTACTTTATGGATAGAATCATGCGAAATCACGAATACCCCTTGAAAACCGGCATCACCCGCACCCCGGAATTTGCCAAGAAAAAACTCGCATCCTTTGCCATCAACTGTGGGGTAAAGTGCGGGCATGATTGTCTATATTGTTCTACTGGTGCGATGCTTCGTATGCATCCGGCTTTCAAAGCCTGTGGGGAAAATCCTTTCGGTCATGGCTACTCCAACGTTGATCCTTCAACGCCCCAAAGGGTTGCCCGCGATGCACAGCGAATTAAAAATCGCGGCATGATCCAACTGTGTACAATCTCTGACGCCTATTCTCCTGAAGCTCAAACACATAATATCGGCCGCCGCTGCCTTGAAGCCATCATGAAAGAACCTGACTGGACCATTCGTGTTCTGACCAAAAACGCCTCTATCATCAATGACTTTGATCTGATAGAGAAGTATCGTAACCGTATCCTCGTCGGCCTGAGCATCACCGCCACACCGGATAAAGATGAGGTAATCAACATCCTTGAACCCAATGCTTCTTCAATCAAAGATCGAATGTTAGCCATGGTGGAAGCTGCTGCCCGAGGCCTGCGAACTTACGCTATGTTCTGTCCATTACTCCCCGGCATTGCCAATTCCCCGGAACAGATCGACCAGTTAATCCGATTCGCCGTGGACTGTAAAGCCGAGGAAATCTTCGTGGAACCCGTCAACCCCCGCGGCAACGGGTTGTCCGAATGCCAGAAAGCCCTGGAATTCTGGGGTTACGACCAGGAAGCCAAGGCCATCTCCCAAATTCGCACCCGCCTCGGCTGGTCAACTTATGTACGTAATCTTATCACCAACGTCCAGAATTCCGTCCGCCAGCACAGCGATCTTACCAAACTCCGTTTCCTCCTCTACCCCTCCCGCCTCATGCCCGCCGAACTGAACGCGATTAAACAGGATGATGCCGGCATTATCTGGCTGGGTAAATAATCTATGGTACAGGATATTGACAATCTAAAATCCGATCTACTTACGCCTGATGAAGTTGCTGCCGATTTAAAAGTTACAGCCGAACAGGTTCGTTCACTCATTCGGCATGGCCGTCTTATGGCTATCAATATCAGCAATGGAAAAAAACGGCCCTTGTATCGAGTTTCCTCTCGTGATTTGCAGGAATTTAAACAAAATAACCGGACTTTACACATAGAAAGATCCAAAACTTCATTCAAACGACCTTATCCTGCGCCGGATTTTTTTCCTGACTTAAAGTAGTACCATTCTTGCCTAATAATTTTTCTTTTGCTTTCATAACTGCCACATCAACTTCTCCATCTGGGGTGTGAGTATAAGTTACTTGTTGCTGTAACTGGGCATGCCTCATGAATCTTCGGTGTACATGCGGTGTGGCTACCAGAGACATGGCTGTTGATGCACAGTGTCGAAGCCGGTACAACCCGTAACAAGGCACATCCACTTTAACGCAAAGTTTTCGTAATTGTTCAGCAATGGAATCCTTATTCCATAACTTCCAAAAACGCGTCACAAAAATATGCCCGCCATCAGATCTGCTTCGATCCCGTTTTTCCAATCGTTCCAATAGATCGTCTCTTTCTTTCCGGATGCATTTCAAAGCTTCCTGGGTTTCCGGCCAAAGCAAAAAAGTCTGACTCACACCTGTTTTGCTACGTGGCAAGGTGATCCTTTCCTCCGTAATGTCCTCCCAAGTCAAATCATGAATATCCTTCGGACCAAAACCACAATTTAGTCCCAGTAATAACATGGCTTTCAACTGGGAATCAGCCTTTTCCAGAAGTAACGATAGTTGCTCTGGTGTGTACAAAGGCTTTTTTCGGACACTCGTTTGCATAGGGGATTCATTCTTGACTCTTTTTAGAAGTGGAGATTTTTCCAGCAGACCTGTTTCCTCAGCAAAAATGATCATTGAGCGTACTGCTGACAGATAATGATTGATCGATTTTGACGAATAATTCCGTTTTCGTAAGGACATTTTCCAGGTGGCAAACATTTCCACCGTAAAATCTTGGATTTTCAGTTTCGGATGATCCTTCAGAAACCGCCCGATCCAGTCCTTGTACGACCGTAATGTAGTTTCAGGATTCCGCCAGTTAGCCTGTTGGGCGGCTAGAAACCGATTCGCCAAATCCTTGACCGTCAATGGTATTTGCCTGCTTGGTTTCTCCGGACAGGCCAATCCCAGATTCATCCGGTGGTAATTCTCAAGAGCCAGTTCGCGGTCCGCCCCAAGATAAATTCGCTTTCCAGCTCTGGTAACATAATATTGTTTAGTAAATTTATGATATGATAACGGGTTTGATGCTGGTCTGTTCCTTGGCATAGTACTATCTCCAAATTCCTACTTTTAAGTGTAGTCATAAGTGTAGCACAACACTTGCCGAGGTGGATGACAACCAAATGATTTGTTGCAACCCTTTATGTTGCAAAGAGATAAGGAATCGGGGTGATAGGATTTGAACCTACGGCCTCCTGGTCCCAAACCAGGCGCTCTAGCCAAACTGAGCTACACCCCGCACAGTTTTACGCAGGGGCGATTCTAGTTTGAAAAGCGAATCATGTCAATCGTGTAATTATAGATTCATTTTGGATGGCCAAGGACCAGCCGGTCCAGAAAAATCCTCGAACCCAAAACTCCCAATGAGGTTTATTTATTCGTCCTTGTTATCGGCAAACTGGAGGCACCCGATGGGCACTGGGAAGGAAGAAAACAGGTGGAATTCCGGCCAAGTCATAGACGAACGTAAGGGATTGAAAAGTAAGAGTTTATACACCAAAAGTGACCTCCTGCAAGTGGGAGTCACCGATCTAAAAAAGAAATGGGCCGGGAAGGATTCGAACCTTCGTAGGCTCACGCCAACGGGTTTACAGCCCGTTCCCTTTAGCCGCTCGGGCACCGACCCATAGCGAGCAAATCCAACCTGAATATGCTCGATAGGATAAAGGTAGTTTAGCGGAACGGACAGGATATTGCAAGTGGCTGGCGGGTAAAATCTTAAAATAATTTTTGGGCCAGCGGCTGGGGGCCGGGGCGGGAATTTTGCCGGGAGGAGAAGAAAGGCAGTTGAAATTGCTTGCAATGGTGCGGCAAGTTCTTTATTTTATAGCAATTATGATAGACATAAAACATTTACGAGAAAATCCGGAAATTTACAAACGAGCCTGCCAGCAAAAGGGCTATAAAATTGATATTGACCAGTTTTGCGCCCTGGACAAGCGGGTTCGGGAACTGAAACAGCAACTGCAGGAGATCGCCACCGCCAAGAACCAGGCTGGCAAGGATATTGCCAAGCTGAAGGGAGACCAGCGGGAACAGGCGATCCGCCGCATGGGCGAGTTGAAGGAACAGGAGAAGCAGCTTACCAGTGACCTGACCGGCCTGGAGCCGCAGGTGAACGAATTCCTGCTGAATATCCCCATGCCGCCTCATCCGAGCACGCCGGTCGGACCCGATGCCAGCGGCAATGTCGAGGTGAAACGCTGGGGGAAAGATCGCAAGTTTGATTTTAAGCCGAAAGACCATATTGAGCTGGGGACCGCCCTGGGTATAATCGACGTGGAGCGCGGGGTGAAGCTGAGCGGGTCTAGAAATTATGTTCTGCGTGGGGATGGGGCGCTGCTGCATCAGGCGATCCTGCGGCTGGCCCATGATATGATGGTGGATAAGGGCTTTGAGCCGCTTTCGGTCCCGGTCATCACCAAGGAAGCCACCTTCATGGGAACCGGCTGGTTCCCGGAGGGCAAACCCCAGGTGTACCAGATACCGGAGGATGAGTTATTTCTCATTGGCACGGCTGAAGTACCCGCCACCAGTCTCTATATGGATGAAATTATCGAAGAAAAGGATCTGCCCCTGCGGCTGGTAGCCCAGTCGCTGTGTTTCCGCCGGGAGGCCGGGGCAGCTGGGAAGGATACCTATGGTTTGTACCGGATTCATCAGTTTGAGAAAGTCGAGCAGGTAATTATCTGCCGGGCGGACAAGGATGAATCGGAAAAATGGCATCAGCATATTGTGGCCAATTCGGAAGAGATGCTGCAAAAGTTGGAGCTGCCCTACCGGCTGCTGGAGATTTGCACCGGCGATATGGGGATGGGGAAATACCGGATGTATGATATCGAAACCTTTATGCCTAGCCGGGGCGGGTATTGTGAAACCCACTCGGCCAGTGCCTTTCTGGATTTTCAGGCCCGTCGGCTGAATCTGCGGTATCGGGACTTGGATCGTAAGGTTCGGTACTGTTATACGATGAATAATACCGTGATCGCCTCGCCGCGGATATTGATCCCGGTTCTGGAATTGAATCAGAATGCCGACGGCAGCGTGACTATCCCCAAAGCGCTGCGGCCTTATATGCAAAACCGTGAGGTAATTCGGGCCAATACCAAAGCCTAAGCCGGGTATCGGTTTGTCCGATGTGCGTATCAATAGACAAGGGAACTGACCTATGATCGTGGTAATGAGCCACCACTCGACAAAGGAACAACTGGACCATGTGGTAAAACTGGTCGAGGAGATGGGGCTGACCAGCCATATCATCGTCGGTACCGACCGGACGGTGGTGGCGGCGGTAGGCGACAAACGAATGCTCGATAAGGGGGCGCTGGAGAACGCTGAGGGGGTGGAAAAGATTGTCCCGATTCTCAGCCCCTACAAAGTCGCCAGCAAGGAGGTCAAGCAGGAAAAGACAGTCGTTAAGCTCTCTCCCAGCGGGGCCTTTATCGGTTCCAACCGGATTGGCGTAATTGCCGGCCCGTGCAGCGTGGAGGATCGCCAGCAGTTGCTGGACGTGGCGGCGGCTGTCAAGGAAGCCGGCGCCATCGGCCTGCGGGGCGGGGCGTTCAAGCCGCGCAGCAGCCCCTATAGTTTCCAGGGTCTGGCGGAAAAAGGGCTGAAGTATCTGGCGGAGGCCCGCGAAAAAACGGGGTTGGCCATTGTTACCGAACTTTTGACCATCTCCCATGTGGAGATGATTTGCGAATATGCCGATGTCCTGCAGGTTGGGGCGCGGAATATGCAGAATTTCATGCTGCTCAAGGCGGTGGGCGAGCAGCCTAAGCCGGTCCTGCTCAAGCGGGGCATGAGCGCTACGATGGAAGAATTTCTGCTGGCGGCCGAATATATTATCAACGCAGGCAATAAAAATGTGATTTTGTGTGAGCGGGGTATCCGCACGTTTGAGGATTACTGCCGGAACACGCTGACGCTGTCGATTGTGCCGGCGATTCAGCGGGTCAGCCATCTGCCGATTGTCGTCGATCCCACGCACGGGACCGGCCATGCGTATCTGGTCGAACGGATGTCGCTGGCGGCGGTGGCAGCGGGCGCGGATGGTCTGGTGATCGAAGTGCATCCGGACCCGGAACACGCCCTCAGCGATGCCGCCCAGCAGATCGATCCGAAACAGTTCCAGCAATTGATGGAAAAGATGAGGCGGGTGGCGGCCGCGGTGGACCGGCAAGCGTAACGCCGATTGCCTGCCTTGGGGGAAGACCCATGTTTCAGACGAGTCGGGACAACACATACGAGAAAACCAAACCATATCCACCCGCTCCGTTATTCTGGGCGGCAGTTGCGTTTATAGCCGGGATTATCACCGCCCGCCATTTAATCCTGCCCTTGTTGGTACCGGCGGCTTTCCTTGGCGTCAGTCTATTTGTTTCGGGTCTTTTCCTGGTTTTCCAGCAGCGCATTACCCTCCGTTTCCGATCCATCGGAATCTGGATCATGCTTTATGCCGGTTTTCTGTCTGCCGGGATGTTACGTTATTATTTCAGTTGCCACTATTTCCCGGACAACCATATTATTTTTGGCTGCCAGCCGGAACGCAGATTGGCCACCCTGCGGGGCCGGATTGTCACTGAGCCGTACATTACGGAATCGAAAGGGCCGTTTGCCCGGTTTGATCGCATCCATGAGCCGCAAACGATCTTCACCCTGCGTGCGGAAGAGGCAAAGGTCAAAGGCGGCTGGCGGGAAATCACGGGACTGGTCCATGTAGTGATCGCTCAGCCGGCCCTGGCCCTGCGCTGCGGGCAAACGGTACAGATGGACGGCTGGCTGAGCTTGCGGCATGGTCCCAGCAACTGGGGCGAGTTTGACCGGCGGGATTCGTATGCCGCTTCCCAAAAATGGGTCCGTTTCAGCGTGAATTATGCCGAGGCCGCCGTCATTCTGCATGACCGGCTGGATACGCCCGGCCTCTGGCTGGCGTTTCACCGAAAATTGCAGGACCTTGCCTATGCCGCCGTGATCGACGACACCCTGCAAGCGGCGGATGAAGAGGGTTCCCCTTATAACCAGAAACAGGAAAGCAATCCCGAGGAAAATACCAAAGGTCTGCTCTCGGCCCTGCTGCTGGGGCAATGTTATGAAATTTCCGACCGCCTGATCGAAAGTTTCATGCGGACCGGTACGATCCATGTGCTCAGCGTATCGGGTTTGCATATCGGCCTGTTTTCCGTTTTTGTCTGGTGGCTGGGCCGGCTGCTGCATTTTCCCCGCTGGCTGCGGGGCGGGATGGCGCTGCTCTGCATCTTCATCTATCTGCTCATCGTACCCTGCCGGCCGCCCGTCCTGCGGGCAGGAATTATCAGCGTGGTGTTTTGTGCCGCCTATATGCTGCGGCGTCAAACCAACATGATTAACCTCCTGGCCCTGGCGGCCCTGATCATCCTGATGCTCCAGCCCATTGATTTATTCAATCCCGGTTTTCAACTGTCCTTTCTGGCGGTTCTGGGCTTATTTCTCTTTGTACCGGCGGTCTATAAAGGTCAATTCTCCTTCCGGTCTTCCGAATTTCCGCCACTGGAAACCCATCCCTGGTGGCAATTGCATTTTGACGAACCGGTAAACTGGCGGCAGTATGCCGTTCGGACCCTGGTCCACCATACAGGGCAACTGGCAGTCAGTGCCCTGATAGCCTCTCTGGTGGGGCTGCCGCTGGTGGCCTATCATTTTAACCGGATCACCCCCTGGGCGACGATCTGCTCGGTCCTTCTGGCACCGCTGATCTGGATTACCATGATGCTGGGCTTTACCAAATTATTTTTGGCGGTTTTTTCGCCGCTGCTCTCGCACCTGTGTACCGGGCCGCTCTATACCGTCGGCGATTGGGTCGTCAATCTGACGGATACGCTGGCCGGCCTGCCCCTCAGCAATATCCACACCGCCTCACCGCCCCAGTGGCTGCTGGTCATTTTTTATCTGCTTCTGATCGCAGCAGCCCGGACAATCTACCAGGGGCGGCGGGTCCCTCGGGTTTTTCTCTATGGAGTAATGCTATGGTTTGCCGTCTTTATCTGGCTCTTTCCCTTTCAGCCGGACCGGAGCAAAAATCGTACTAGTCTGGATGTCTTGGCGGTAGGCCATGGCTGCGCCTCCCTTCTACAACTGCCTGACGGCAGGGTGATCTGTTTTGATTCGGGAAGTCAGAGTAATTTCAATATGGGGGCCACGACGATTGTCCCGGTATTACGCAGCAAGGGAATCAATCGGATCGATGCGGTTTTTATTTCACATGCAAATATTGATCATTACTGCGGGGTACTCGATCTTTGCCTGAATTTCGATGTGGGTACCGTTTATGTGAGCGAATATTTTAACCGAACGGAAGAATCATCCGATTCGCAAATGGCGGCAGATATTCTGATAAAAGAACTAAAAAAAATGCAGGTGCCGGTGAATCGAATCAGCCGGGGCCAGCCTGTGGTACCGTCGAACGAATCACTGACCGATTATCAAATTGAGGTGCTATGGCCGCCGGCACCGGGCGGCACTTATAAACTGGACGAAAATGACGCCTCGCTGGCCTTGCGTATCAATGATTCCCGCCATTCGATTCTCCTCTGCGGCGACATTGGTTCCGTCAGCCAGCGCCTGCTGATGCGGGAATCTCCCGGTCACTTAAAAAGTGATATTCTTTTAGTGCCTCACCATGGTTCTGTTGGTACGAACCAGCCTGAATTTCTACAAACCGTTCATCCGGCTTTCGGTGTTATCAGTGGGGGATTTATGGAACCGGAAAAAATTAAAATACTAGAGAATCATCTGCCGCAATGCCGGCTGGTATCCACCTATCAAAATGGGGCGGTCCATTTTGTGATTGATCCGGAAAAGATAAAAATGCACACGTATCATTAATTAATCCGCGCAGCCGGTTTAAATGTTAAATCCGAGTCTGGGAATTCTATTCAAACTCTATCACCACAAAGTGTGAGTATTCGCCATGTTTTACCAGTAGCAATACTTTCCCATTTTCCCGGGATTCTTTGACCGCCCGATTGAATTCCGTTATGGATTTGACCGGTTTCTGGTTGACGCTCAGAATCAGGTCCCCCGGTTCAATCCCTTCCGAGGCGGCGGTACTGCCGGGGGTCACTCCCGTTACAACAATACCTTCATCCAGGCTATAGCCAAACTGATCCGCTAGCTCCCTGGTCAGATTTTGCATCTGCAAGCCCAGTTGCTCCGTGGATTCCTGGGAAGTTTCAGCACGGGCCAGCGTCGTCGGGCGCTCGCCAATCGTCAGATTGATATTTTCCTTCTTGTTGTTTCGCAGGATCAGAAGCTGGACCTTGGTGTCCGGTGCGAGCATAGCAACGTCATTTCGAAATTCATCATACGAAGTAATCTTTTTGCCATCTATTTCGAGGAGGATATCATTGGACTGCAGGCCCGCTTTATCCGCCGGCGAACCCTTCACGATTTCAGCTACAATGGCCCCTTCGGATTTGGAGATTCCCAGAAGTGTGGCCATTTCCGCAGTAACATCCTGAGCCGCCAGTCCTAAATATCCCCGCGTAACTTTTCCATTTTTAACCAACTGTTCTTCGATGTTTTTAGCCATATTGATCGGGATGGCAAACCCGATGCCCATATAACCGCCGCTTTGGCTGAAGATCGCGGTATTGATACCAATCACCTCACCGTCCAGGTTAATCAAGGGGCCTCCGGAATTTCCCGGATTGATCGCCGCATCGGTCTGAATAAAATCTTCGTAAGCGGCAATGTGAACGTTGCTGCGTCCGACGGCACTGACTACCCCTACCGTTACGGTCTCCGACAAACCAAATGGATTCCCAATTGCCATAACCCAGTCCCCGATCTGCATTTTGGCTGAATCTCCCATGGGCAAAACCGGAAAGTTATCCCCTTCAATCTTAATCAGAGCCACTTCGGAATCCGGGTCGGTTCCGATCAGCTTGGCATGTTCGAATGTTCGACCGTCTTGCAGTTCCACGG
Source organism: uncultured Pirellulales bacterium (assembly GCA_964580995.1). Lineage (GTDB taxonomy): Bacteria > Planctomycetota > Phycisphaerae > Sedimentisphaerales > SM23-30 > JAKJEP01. Next base: position 20,263 of record CAZOMV010000075.1, on the reverse strand, counting down.
TGATATTATCCACATCACCCACCACATGATTATTGGTCAGAATGTAGCCATTCTTATCAATAAGAAAACCGGAACCCTGCCCTTTCTGCTGAAATTTTTGTGGGGATCGCTGCTGAGGCATTCGCCCCCCAAAGAATTTTCTCAGAAATTCGTCATTGAACTGATCGGAAGGATCATTGAATTCAAAGGGACTGCCAAATCCCAGGGCTGGGCCGGCCTCCATAGTCTTTTCAACCTTAATGGAGACCACAGCAGGGGTGGCAGTCTTGGCCACCGCGGCAAAGGTGTTCGACAAGGCCTTGGCAGCTTTGATATCCGGGGTCTCTCCCAACAGTGGAACCTGGCCGAAAACCAGTAACATCAGGCCCAGTGACCAAAGAAAGAGCTTACCATTTTGAATTTTGGTTTTTAGTTTTGGTGATACCATAGTATACCTCCAGTCATACATAAAAATTATAGTTTCAAAATTTACACGTTTTACTATTCATTTCTATTGATTCAGATCAAACCTGAGACAATTTCTTACACCTTAATTACAGAATTTTTACCGGATGGTATCCCCTCTTCTAAAAGAGCTGCCTGAATCAGATCCTCAATGAGCGATCCCGTCGCCTGTGGGCGGGTGCATGATTTTCCGGACCCGCAGTGGGGGCAGGCGATTCCCGTCGGCCATACCATATCCCTTTTTCGATTCTTTTATCATTCCGTACACAACCATCCATCCGCCAATACCATCATATCCGGTATCCCGATACTCCCATCGCCCGGCTCGGTCAGATCACATTCGCGGTTCCACCCCGGCCCGTCTTCCAGACTCAGCCAGGCCTTCGCCAGCAGCGCAACATCCTCCAGATCGACCCGGTTGTCTTCATTGATATCTGCCCGGCAGGTATTGACGTTTATGGTCTGCGGCCCGAAAATATTGTTGTCTTCCTTGCTCTCGTCAACATCCGTATCGGTATCCACCTGGGCGTACATCGAATAGGCTCCCGCTAACTCATACTGATAAACCGGCAACGTCACAACCGTGGAATCTCCTGCCCCTAACGAAGAAACCGAGTTCCACCGGTCGCCCTCCCCCGGTCCCGGCGGAAAGCTCCGGTCCGCGTACCAGTCCACGAAAAAGGAGCCGGCATCTTTTGTCCCCTGATTTACGATGGTGACATCCATCTCCATATCCTGCAACGGTCCCGGTTTGTAGGGGTGCGTTTCGATCCCGGTAATTATCAGATCCACAAAACTGTATTCGTAGGCCCCCATGTAGCATACCGTCGTACCATCGCCATTGCCATCCAGCGGACGATCCTGGCCATCCAGATCGTCAACAATTCCGTACATGTTGGCACCGCTGTCTATACAGGGGGAACTGCTGAGCAGATGATAATCATTTCCGCCGGTGTTCACAAAATGCGGCAATTCATTTTTATTGTTGCTGCCGTTGATCCCGGTATAGTTCCCCTCGATATCACAGTACCGCACTTCCTGCCCCTCCTGGTCCAGTAGCGACAACTCATCCGGGCTGTTGTCCCAGCAGATCGTATTCCAGATCCGCGGGGCATCGGTGACACTGGCGTAATAGGCACCGCCGGCATTTTCCGAGGTATTATTCACGAAGGTGCAGTTCTTGATCCGCGGATAACCCTGATTATACGAAATCGCGCCCCCATGATTTGCCGCATAATTCTCGTAAAACAGACAGTTATTGATCCGGGTAATCTGGCCCGTCGTGACATTTCCGTAAAAACCGGCAATGGCGCCGCCACCCAGCGAACCGGCTACCGTTGCCTCATTTTCGTAAAATATACAGCGTTCAATCAGGGGAGAGGTGTTCGTGTGATAGACCGCCCCGCCGGCGGAGGCGGTGTTATCCGACAGAATACAATCCTGCAGAGTCATGTCCGAGCGGTCATCGTAAACCGCCGCCCCCCTGTTATTGCGAATCCCGCAGTGGCGGATGCGTACCGTCAGCCATCCGGTAAAGGGGCAGTCCACCGGATCCACATGGTCCACGAATACGGCACTGCCAAAGGATGTACTGTAACCATGCTGAAGGTAAAAACCGTCCAGCAGGCAAATTCGCGTAATATGAAAACATCTTCGCAGATCACCGCCGCTGACAATCGTCGGGTACATCTGCCAGTCCCGCTGCTCAAAGTCGGGGTTGGCAACTCCGTTGGGAAAACCGCCATACATATGCACCACCTTGTTGACCGTAATCGTATCGGCTGGTGCGTAAATCCCGCTTTTTACGTAAATCTGATCTTCGGGTGCCATACATTCGGTCCACGAATTGTCCGCTGCATTCACCGCCGACTGGATATCCTGAAATGCCGTTCCCCAGCTCGTCCCGTCGCCCCCCGCCGCCGCGTCCGCATCCACATACCAGATCACACCCGACACCGACGATGCAAAAAATAAGATACTCGCCAGCGTAGCCAACCCCATCTTTCGGTACCCTTTCGGTTCCACGGTCAGTTTCTCCTTCCTGAAATTCCGTTCCGGTTTAGACAAAATACCCTAAACGGAGCATCTATAACCACTTACTGCAAGTATTGTTGTATTATAAATTCGGGTCGAAATTTCCTCTCGCACAGCAGCCGAAAAAGGTATTTCGTCAAACATTACATAATAATATATCAAATTTCCTTTACCGAGTCAAGCATTATTTGAAATACCTTCTCCTTGTTCCGCCAAGTTGCACCAGAGAGTCCGGCTGGGCCTGCCGAAATATTATATAATAGGGACATATTATAGCTTTTCCCCTTTGGATTGTTTTGGGGGGTAGGCGGTCCGGGTAAAAGAATCTCGGCAGGTACAGACGGATCGCCGGGCGTCCGGCGGGAACGGCAGGCATGTGACGGAATTGCGGTGTTTCCGTTCCGTTTTGCCGGTTACGGCTGCGGAGGGAACTGGCAGAGCCAGTAACCGGCGTAGATGGCCAGATCGTTTATGCCAATGGTATTGTCGGCCGGATTGGAGAGGTCGCAGGCGGCATTCCACTGCGGATCATTGGCGGTACTTTGCCAGGCGGCAGCAAGAATGGCAAAATCTGCCAAGTCCACCGTGCCGTTATCATCAAAGTCGGCGGGTGCGGAGGCAAATGCTCCCGGGGTCGGACCGGCAGCCAGCCAGGCAAAAGGATCATTGCCCGCCCGGCTCAGCCAGATTCGCTGGAGAGATGGGCCTGTACCAGCTGAGTCATTGGGCCAGGGTGATAAGTTAAAGTAAATCATTTCATCTACGATAATCCAGGAGAAATCCTGAGGGTTGGCCGGGTCGTCCGAAGCCTGGGGCCGTTCCAAAGCGATTCGATCACTACTATTGGCAAGGCCGCCAGTAAAAGGGCCGACAATCTGGGCGGTGATAGTGCCGTAGTGACTCTGGAAGGCGGCCAGATTTTCCGGGGTGGGTTCAAAGTCAACCACCAGCAGATAGCCATAAGCGGGAATAACGCAGTCCATGTCAAAGGTATAGGCTACGCCGCCGTCGATCCGCCAGCCGGCGGCATGTTCTGATTCCCATAGGGTGATTGGCATGGCGGTTGGATTGTACAGTTCGATATACTCTTCGTTGGCAGACAGCAGCAGGGGGTAATACATTACCTCACTGATGGAAATGTGGTCGGCGGGTGGCTCGTTGGCCAGGTCGCGGCTGGGCGGCAAGGCCTGCCAGTAGGGATCACCATCCGGAAATCGTCCCCAAGAGGCAACTTTAGATTGCCCCTTGAATTTAACACAATCCACCACCCGATTGGCGGCGGTACCGGGCAGATGGGACAGGTACACCTGTTCACCCGCCTGGTCCAGGCCGAAGCCTGAAGTGATGGGGCTGTGGAAGCCGGTAATCTCGTCGAAACTGACTCGGCTGTGGGCAGGGATCACAGTGGCAGGTATTAACCATTTGTCCAGATTGGCACCGTCGTCGGAGAGGTACCACTGGCCGGATGCCAGCGTAAGGGCCGAATCGGTGGGATTATATAGCTCGATCCAGTCGTTGGAATCATAATCTGGATAGGAAGGATTGTCGTAATCCGTGTGGGCCAGGATCTCATTGAGCAGGACGGAGGCCGGGGGTTCAGGATCCGCCTGGCCGGGGGAACCGTTGAAGTATGTGCTGGCCCGCCAATTGCCGCTGTAGTTGAGTGAACCGAGATTTTCCTGAGCGATGGCGGAATCGAGCGGGACCAGAGAATGCCCGGCGCCATCGGCAGCAAGAGGCCAGCCGCGACTGTCCTGATATTCGAATTCGAGTACGAGTGCATCGTATTGTCCTTTGAGACGAACCAGTTCTCCTTCGTTGGCAAATTTGCCGTCGAAGGGACCCACGAGATTCATACCACTCGTATTATAGCGGGTGGCAAAGGCGGCGGGATCTTTGGCTAACACCAAATACTCGCTGGGAGTCAGGCCGGTGATACTGCTGCCGGCGAAGGTAAAGATTATTCCATCACTGAAGTAAAGGTCGGCTAGGTCCAGGGTTTCCGGGCCGATGTTGCAGAATTCGATAAACTCATAATCGCTGCCGCCCAGCGGATCATACATCAGCTCGGTAATCCGCAGATATTGCCGCAGCGGCCGTTCGGAAACGGCACTGGTTACAGTAATGGAGTCAGAGGCGATGAGGTTGCCCTGGAAGTCGAAGACTTGGAGAGCGATCGAGTTGGCGCTGGGTTCAAGTGGTATATTTACCTCCCAGGTACTATCAGAGGTCCAGGTAACAGAGAGTTCCATGTCCTGTTCGGCCCAGCGAATTGTGCGGACGTTAATCCAGCCGTTGCCTTCCAGGGTGACACCGGTAGTATCTACGGTGAAATTACTGCCGCTGTTGGTGGTAATCGCAAAGGGAACCTGCGCCGGCAATTGGCTCAGGGCATAATCGCCACGGGCCTGAATATAGGAGAATTGAGGGGTAAAATCCTGACCCGGCAGGAGACTGCTGTAATGCTGCATCCAGTAGGTCATATAGCCGGTGTTGAAGGTGGTGTTGACCAGGTCGTGCAGGTGGCCGTAGTACAAACGCTGGTAACCGGGCAGTTGGAAAACCTGTTGTATTTTTCCGGCTGCGGAAAGCACGGGACTGGTAGTGCCGGCGTAAAATACAAAATCCATATCCCAGGGTAAAGCCACTACTTTCTGATCCGGCCGGACGAAGACGCGAAGATTGTGGACAGCGCCGGTGAAATACGAATCCGCGATTCCGCACAGGCTTCCCAGTGCCATGCACCGGGCTACTTCGTCCACATCCATAACATTTTTGATTTGTTCCTTCAACTGGTCGGACGGCAGTGACAGGGTTTTGCAGAAATTCATAAGTCCGCTGAAGTCATCCCGCCGGTAGTTGCTTTTAATCTGCATGGGCCAGCGGTAGGTTTCCTTGTTCTCGCCGAAATAGACAAAATCAGTACCGATTTCGCCGTCGGGCATGGGCGGCTTGAGGCTTTCCGGATTTCCGTCAACCGTCGCAACCGGATGATAGGTGTAATCCAGATTGAAGACCGTGCCATCGGAACCGTTTTCCCACCAGGAATCCAGGAACACGTCTTCATATCGGGCCATCATCAACAAGGCGGAGCCGATATGGGTGGTTTTCGGTACAATCAGGTAAACCAAGTCATCGTACATACTGGGGATGCGCGCGTGGTTGAACCTATGCTTGATGTAAATTTCATCCTGGCCTCTGACCACAGGAGTTCGTCCGGAACGGTCGATGGCAACCGATGAATGTACACCACGAAAAAGATGATCAGCGGGGAAATGGATGTTGTAACCCTGATAGTCATCGCCGTCACGTGCCCGGCCGGCGGGGCTGCCTTTGAGTCGGACACCCGTGTTATAATATACCTCTTTCTCGTTGTAGATCACGGTGCAGCCTTGCGGCTGGTTGCTCATCAGGTTGGTATAGGTGAAAAGCGTGTTGTTATCCTCGGATAAAAGGATGACGCGGAAATTCTGAAGACCACCCTCGAAAGCTCTGTCATCCTGAACCTGATAGAGGACGCGGGAATCGGGACCGGCCGCGGGGTAGTAACTGACAGCCCCCAGACCATCCTGTGCTTCAATATAGAACTGTACAACCGTAGCGGCAGCTTGGGCTGGAATTTGGACGGAATACAATCCGGATCCCTGATGGTTCATGATCTGGCTGGTCCAGCTTCCGCCATCGAGCCGCCACCAGAGCTTGCAGTAATTTATGCCGTCGGGATCCTCTGCTGATACGGAAATAGTGACCTGTTCGTAGGTTTCCGGAACCACGGGACTGTGGCTGAGTTGACGGAAAGTCGGACCCAGGTTGGTTTCGTAGCTAGAATTCTGCTCTCCGGGAGTGCCATTATACTCCGGTACAGCCAGTTCAATAGTATTAGCCAGACGGATGAAATAGATTCGCGAGTTCAGCAGGTTCGTTCCGCCCAGCCACTTTGCCTTGAATGAAATCTGATACTCCCGACCGTCCACAATAGCCCGGTTGCTGGCAAAAGTAGTTTCGGCATGATTATGACGGAAGTCGGTATCTCCGGTAGCGGTAAGATGCAGAACTTTATTCGATGGATTGTTGGGATCGGTTACTACCTGGCCATGATGGTTGCCGATAATGCGCCATTTGGCGGGACTACTGCCCACGGTATCCGATTCGAATGTACCATTCTGGATGACCTGAATGGCTGTGCCTTGCGGATCTTCGATCACACTGATATCATCCAGAAAAACCTCACCGGTATTGAGCAGGCCGAGAATATACTCGTTCCATTGCGTCGGTCCGAATCCCTGGGAAGCGGGGCCGCTGTAGGAATAGGTTTTCCACGTGTTCCAACTGCCTTCGTTACTGGCGGCCCAGGCTTCGGGTTTGGTATTATCGGCCCAGGGATTTCGCAGTTCCAGACTGGCGCTATACCCATCGGCATAATCCGGCCAGGGGTTTCCATCGTAGTAGCGGACTTCGTCCGCTGTGTTGCCGTTTTCATCGATCAGATGGATGTTTTCCCCGCCGTTGGCCAATTGACCGCTGTAATTGCCTAGGATTTCAATGTCCGGGAACTTGTTTTGCAGTTCGGCGGCATTTCGGGCAATAACCAAGTAACCATTCGAAGCGATGGTGGTGGAGAGCGGAAAATCGAAGTTTATGGCATCTTTTATTTTCCAGCCGGTCAGGTTTACAGGATGGTCGCTACGATTGTATAGCTCGATCCATTCTTCATCCGATTCGCGATAGGGCAGAGCGGGAATGGGCGGAGTGAGCTGGATGGCGGCCTGCAGTTCCACGCCGAAAACCACATCGGAGCTGGTCGTGCTTTGCTGACGCACCTCGACTGAAAGCCGGTTTGTACCCACCACAAGATTATCACTTGGTATCGTCTGATAATCGCTGTAAACTGCGTCGCCGACAACAGGTAAGGCAAAGACAGATCCTTCGGGCAGGTTATAACGAAGCACTTCGATGCCGTTGAGGTAGAAAATCGCCCCATCGTCAATAATGTGCCGCAATTGCAGTTCGGTGGTAGCCGGATTACCGGTAAATTCAAATTCCGTCTCAAAATAATACACAATCTGGGAGGAGGAAGTCGTCAAGGTGGTGCGAATCAGTTCCGGCATGGCGGCCGATTCCCGAGCCAGCAGGGCTTCCCCTGCAAACCAGACTAGATTGTCCACCGGATGGGCGGTTAGCGGCCAGTCTGCGCCCAGATCGATACCTGACTGGTTGTAACTCCATGTGGTGACGTTATCTATGGGGAGCAGTATGGTCGAATTATAGGTTCCCGGAACAGCCGGTGCAGGAGGCAGGGGGCGTTGATAGTACATGATTTCGTTGATGACGATTTCGTCGTGGAATGAGAAACTGTTGGCGAAGCCGGGCGTTTCGCTGTCGGGGTATTGCCAGTTGCCGGTCGCCTCGGGGAACCTGGCACGCAGGGAATTTTTGACCACAACGGCGTCTGCCACCGACGTCTGGCCGGAGGTATAAAGAAACAGCTTATCTTCATCCGCCGGGTGAAATCCGAGTGTCGATTCGTACACCGCCAAACGCTGGCCTGCTTCCAGGGATTGACTGGGAAAAACATAACCGGCATCGATTTCACCGGAACATATTATTGCATAACCAGTTAGATCGACATCTGAGTCGCTATTATTGATTATTTCCAGCCAGAATGGATTTATGCTGGCGGAGGAAACTTCATTAAATCGTACAGGCGAGGCTGTGCCATATGGATTCATTATTTCCCGGTAGTTCAGTTCTGTTCCGAAAACAATGTCTTCTTTATCCGCTTCATAAATTTCAATCTCATCAATGCAAGTCTCTGAACTGCTGACCATTATGCGAATTCCCGTCACATTTTCAATGGGGGGAAATTGATAAAGATGCCGCAGATACGGAGTGGGAGTGGAGGATGTATAGGTAACGGTATGAAACGTGGTCCAGTCATCATTGTAAGTGGTTTCGTCCGGATTATTTATGGTTGTGTACTGGAGTATGTAGGTTCCAAGGCAGCGGTCGGTATAGGAACTGTCATTCGCCCGGCCCCAGGCGAGACGGTCGATGGTAAAGGAACCGTTAAGATCAATACCGGCAAAGCTATACGATGAATTGGCGATCCAACTGTAGCTATTTCCGTACCTGCCGTCGTTGAGGTGAGGGATCTGGTGAATGGGATAACCGGGCAGGCAGTCTTTGGCGAAGGCGGTGGCGCCGTTTTGCAGGGCCAGATTGTCTGGCACCCCGCCGAAACCGTCGCCGCCGCCGACTTCTATCAAAGTGGGCTGGGTGACTGTAACTGATTGTACCTGATGAACTTCCACCGCCAGCACATTGGACCCCTGGATCAGCGAAGCTGAGGAAATCGGAATTTCGCCGCTGTAATCGGCATCTCCGACTCCTTGGCTGGCATAGGTATTATAAGTGATGGTGCCGCTGGGCAGGAAATGGCGATAGACCTCGGTACCATTTATATAAACAATTGCGCCATCGTCAATTATGTGATTTAAATATAACTGAGTGGAACCGGGATCGCCGGTAAAATCAAAATCGGTCTCAAAATAGTAGGTTATTTGTGCAGGAGAGACGGTAAGGGGGGTGAGAATTGGTTCCGGCAGGGAATTAATCGTAAGTCCAAGCAGCGCAGGACCTTGGAACCAGGTGGAACCGTTGACCGGGTGGTTGGTTTGATACCAGGCAGTACCCAAATTGCTGGCGGTCTGGTTATAGCGCCAGGCGGCATCGATGGATAAAAGCGTAACTGGTTCTCCCATAATGGGTTCGGTGGGAAAATTTTCCTGTCCTGGAGTGCCGCCGACCTGGGGGCTGAAAGTCCAGTTTTCCGCCGGTTCACTGGCTGAGTCAGGATATTTTTTGGCAAGCGACGCGCCTGAGCCGTCGGGAGCAATGGGCCAAGTGCCGCTGTCGTAATAGGTTAAGGTGTCCATAATTCGGCCGGCGTTGTTCCGTAAAGTAAGCTCTTCGCCGGAATTGGAAAGATGATCGCCAGCCAGCCAGGGGCCGCAGGCACCGGCATAACCGGTCTGGGTCTGAAGGGCGGACGGGGAGAGTGCCAGAACGATATAACCTCTGCCAGGAATTATACTTCCATCAGGGAAGGTGAAATTAATCCCACCGGTAACGGACCAGCGGGACAAATCGATATTATAAGCCATCTGATTGTGTAACTCTATCCATTCCAACAGGTTATCATCGGAGGCGGGGTGGTACATGATTTCATTGAAGACCACGACGCTATCGGCATAGGACGGGGCGGCAAAGCTTGTAAATAAGGCAAAGAAACAAATAATAAAAATCATGTTATGGGGCAGATGAGGCATGTTATTTATTCTATAACTATTTGTAATTAATAATATTATTGCAACACCAGCAGAGAAAGAGCACGCAAAACTATGTCGACAATCGTCAATTATAGTACTATTTATCGGCAAAAGCAAAGGTATTCTTTGCCTGGCGGGGAAACCGGATGGTTTTTGTTTTCAATAATTGATGTAAGTGCTTATTTTTTAGATGGGTGAATTGCTGTAAGTCTTTATTTTACGTTGGAATTGATAGTCCGATAATAAAGTAACGATTATAACGATTGTAACGATTAGGTAAAATTTTTGGTAATATGGATAATATATTTGGTAATATTTAACGGTTAAGTTGAGTTGATAAATGTCGAACAAAGTATAGTAAAAGATGAAGAAAATGATATAAAAGTGGGGTAAAAGGCGCGCAAAGTTGGGTAAAAGTGTGGTAAAAGTGGATGATATTTGCACGTGGCAATTAAATAGTTATCAGTTATTTGTTATCAGTTATCAGTGAAGAGGGGAATGGGGAAGATTACCCAGATTAACAGGGGAAAAATAGTCGGACAAATCGGACAGGTCGGACAGGGGGGGAGAAAATGACGAGTTATGAATTACGAATTACAAGAATAGTGAATGGTGGGAAGAAGACTGGCTCACGGCCTCGTGATCGGAAGGCTGGGCGGTTGGTCGGGAGCATCTTTCCAGCTCGGAGAGCATGGAAGGGCCGGTTTCCCCCCGTGGCTGGCGCTTATAGGTGGAACCGATGTTATGGGATGATTCACCAATAAATAATCAAAACAGTGGCTATACAGGTTTTGCGGATAGGGTAAAATAATCAAGAACGTGTCTTGGAGCTATATCGAAGCAAAGCAGCCTGGAAAATCGTGGTTCAATCCTGAAGTGGAAAAATTTAATATTTTTGTCTGTAACATTTTTCAGAAATCCCGTTCTGTAAATAGATCAAAATAGACGCCAGCGTCAAAAACTCGTCGTCCCCTTGTTAACGGGGAGCCAGGGCTGTTTTGGGAAATCGATATCGACTTTTGACGGTTCCGTCAAGATAAAGAGTACTCAAGTGAGCCATTCATGACAGAGAAGAATATCGCCAATCTGGCTGGAGATACAGAGCTTATAACCGAGGTTCTGGCAGGTAATAAAGAAAGGTACGGTATTCTGATTGAGAGGTACTGTCCGATGGCATTTGCTTTGGCGATCAGTAAAATTGAAGATCCAACGGAAGCGGAAGATGTCGTGCAGGAAAGTTTTATTCAGGCATATATTCATCTTTCCCAATTGCGGAAGCCCGATTGTTTTGCCGGCTGGCTCATAAAGATCGTTGGCCAAAAATGTGTTGATTCTATTCGGAAGAGAGTCAGGGTAAAACAGGTATCCATGGCTGGAATTAACGAACCGGCTACGGGGGAACCGTTCCAGATGTCCACGAATCCGGGATTAACGCAACCGCAGAAAAGATTCATTCGGACCGCCGTGGCCCGGCTGCCGGAAAAATTCCGGAAAGTAATCATCATGCGATTTATAGGCGGATTTTCGACCCAAGAAGTGGCCCGGCAATTAGGTAAGCGGCCTGTAACCGTACGAGTCTGGCTGCACCGGTCTTATGGAAGATTAAAGAAAGAACTTGGTCCGCTGCTGGCGGAGGTACGAAATGGTGAATTGTAAATACTACCAAAATCTTATTTCGAAGTATCTGGATGGGATCATTGAACCGGGTGAACTTGAAACGCTTCAATTACACCTGGGCGAATGTTTATCCTGTCAACAAGAGTTCAGGGATATCAAGCGGGTGCAGGAGCTTATTCGAGATTCCTATCGGCTGGCCTCTCAAGCATCAAATACGAAAGATAAAGTCCTGTCTGCAATAGAAGCTAATCCGGCAAATAAGAAAAAGACGGTATTTCGGATTCATCCCTGGTTTGCCTATCCTGTTGCCGCCTGCCTGCTATTGGTGCTCGGCGCCTGGGCAGGATTTTACCTGGGGCAAAACCGTACTCTATTGCCACACGCTGGCACCGGAACGGAAGAACCCGCCGCTATCGAGATTCGCCAATTGGAGGGTATGGTATTAGTCAAACATCAGGATGCCAATATCTGGCAGGAACTTCAACCACAAACCAAGATATTTCGGGGCGATCGTCTGGAAACGATGGGGAAGTCCAGGCTGGCACTGGTACTGGATGATGGTTCGGCGGTGGAAATGGACCATTCTAGTTCGCTGACTCTTCATTCTTATAATGGCATGATTGAATTTGGTTTACAATACGGATCCGTAAAAGCGGTTTTGGATAGTCCCCATGAACCATTCTTTATCAGTACGCCGCAGGGGCGCATTGAGGCTCTGGGGACAGAATTTGTGGTAATTGTCAAATAAGACGCCAGCGTCAAAAGCTCTTCGACCCCTTGTTATTGGGAAGCCAGAGTGCGTTTTTGGAAGTCGATATTGACTTTTGGCGGTTCCGTCAAATAAGAAGGAGACTTTTCCTATGAAAAGCAGAATGATGGTATTAGGAATACTGTATCTGTTGCTTACGCAGATGCCAGTACAGGGACAGGAGACACAGGTCAAGGTTCTCAAAGGTAAAGTCCGTGCCCAAACCAACACGGCGGATGTGACGGTATCCGCCGGCCAGAAAGGCATTTTGGCGGAAGGCAAAAATCCTATGGTTACGGTTGATGAACCTATGGTAAACGACCTTGTTGAAATGTATAAATGGGTCAAGGAAGAAAAAGCGGCGGGGAATCCCCCTTTCCAATTCAGTAATATCCAGATTGTCCGTATTGACACCCAAGATCTCTGGAGCATTGCTGATTTGGCGGAAGGGCAAAACACCACCACGGAGCCCCTCGAAACGATAAAACTCGGCTTGACATCCATCCTGGAAGATCCCACCTACTATAATATGGAAGGCAATATAATTCCCTTTGAATTGGAACAGACGAATCCTCAGCAGGGATATTATTACCTGCATTTTCCCAAACCGATTCCGCCGGGTGAAGCAGGAGGTTATATCTCGGTAAGCAAATACCGGCCATCCAGCACTACCCTGTGGAAGGAAGGCCCTCTCTGGCTGGTGAGTATGGGTAATTGTTCCGCGAATTTTCTGAATTATTTCCGGGTAATCCTGCCCGAATCCGCCATTTTTGTTACCTGCAGCCGACCGATTCTGATGGTGGAAAGCGTCCAGGGAAGAACCGCGGTGACCATTCGGAACATAACCGGTGAAGATGCTGATGGTATGTATCAGATTGCTTTTTTGTGGCCTGCCCTGGATGGCACGACTCTGGCGGATTTGCCTGCCCAGTACCGCGGATTACGAGAACAGTGGGAAATCGAGCTTGCCAATGAGTATCAGGATACCATGGAAAGGATCCTCGCCGGGGAATTATTCGAGGATTATAGTACACCTCTTAGGTCTTTGCTGACGATGAATAGCGCCATTGCCCACAGAAATAAAGATCTTTTGGTTAAAACCTCCTATGTTCTAACCACTAATCCGCAACTGATTGAGAAATTTGCCGAGAATATGGATAGGGTATGGCAGAGTATGGAAAATCAATATAGAAATCATGAATTTCTCGGATGCCCACCTTTTCCAGAAAAGCCGGAAGAGAATTGTCTCCACCCGATTTACATGGCGCGAAAGGGATCGCTCTTACGCGAAGACACCTTTGCTTTTATTTATACCCAAGGAAAGTGGTTGTACATGGGAAATATGGGTAATTCGTATAGTACGGATGTAAACAGTTTTGAGAAAATGCTTACCAAGGTGGGAGGGTAGAATAGGAAATAATCGCAATGGGAATGGTCAACAGGAAAGGAATGGCAGGCAAGAACCTTCGCCATTTTCGCTGCGATCGTTTTTTTCTTTTGACGCTCCCGATGGTCGTTGCGTCAGCCAATACGAGAGGGGGAAATAAAGAACTGGATTCCTGCTTGCGTAGGAATGACCGGCGGGCGCGGGAATGGAATATGAGGACGTAAAAAGACCGCGTGTGCAACCAGTTACACACCCTACAGGAATGACCATCGGGCGCAGGAAGGATATATGGGGACGGATATTAGACGATGCGAAAAGAGGGTATGCAGAGCCTATCCAGTTTTTTCATCAGGGTTCCCAGATATCCAGCCAGTTTTCACACAGAATTGTTAAATCCAGGATGTTCACCAAACCGTCGTGGTTTATATCCGCCCGGTTACACCAGGTTGGGGTAACGCAGCCGCCTGCCTGCCAGGGACCCGCCAGTTGGGCGAAATCCAACAAATTGACATCGCAGTCCAGGTTTAAATCCGCCGGGTTGGTATAGATGGTGATGGAACCGGATCCCTGGGCGCCACGATAGCCACCGATGCGCAGGAGATATTCCCCGCGCGGATGGACGGGGAAAGTCACCTGGGATTGCGTACCGCAGAAATCATCATTGCAGGCGATCGCTTCCGGATCAACGGCAGGACAAAATGGCCCATATACGGCCAGTTTGGTATCATAGTTACTGCCGCAGAGGCTCACCGTGGCATCCCCACGACAAGAGGGGTAATAACGAAACCAGATATCCGACTCGATGTGGGTGTAGTCGTAAAAATTGCAGCTAAGAGGGGCGTCCGGGCCGTCCGTGGTGGCCAGGCAGTTACTGAATAGCGTTGTACCCTCATAAATAGGCAGGGCGCTGGCACAGTCATCATTAATCGGGGGGATCAGATTGACATTCAGTTGGTAGGTACCGGTTGCACCGTTATAGCCCGCGACGCGAATCCAGTACGTCTGATCGGGTGATGCGTAAAAAGTCATACAGGATTGATACGATCCGCTGCAGTCGCCCTCTGAACAATCATCATTGCAGGCAACTTCAAAAGGAAGACGCCCTTCGGGACAAGCCGTATGGACCGATAGAACGGTATCGTAATCGGAACCGCACAGGTCAACGCTGATAAGGCCGGGACAATCCGGAGTATACAGATACCACACATCCGGAGTGAAAGTTGACCAACCACAGGTCGCCAGCCCGTCGCTGGAGGCGTACACCGTGCTTCCCTGATAGGCGCCATTGGATATGGGGATGGCGTTTTCGCAAAAATCATTGGGCGGCACCAGGTTCGCCGTCAGAAGCATGGTGTCGGAATTATAGGATCCCTTCGAATCATACGCTACAGCCGTTATTTCATGGTCTCCATGGGTCAGCGTCACGCTGGGCAGCGGATTGCCCTGGCCGAGGTACACCTCGCCGGCCGTTTCAAAGTTCTCGAACCATAAAACCTTCTGCAGGTCATTGTCCAGGTCACCCAGGAAATCGGGCGTCAGGCTTACCGGAACCGCCGTGATTTGTTTATCCAGGAGGTCCACGACCGGCTGGTGGGTCTTAAACGAGGGCCACAACTGGCACGGCTTGGACAGGCTGATGGTAATGAGCATATCCTGGCCCAGATCGCTGTTGGTCAGAGTCAAACCGAGGGCAAAAGACGAACAGACCAGTCCCTGGGTTACGGAAAAGTTCTGGCTGGATTCATTCCAGAAGCAAAAACTGGTGGTGCCCGTTTCTCCGGATTTGACACCCTGGCCATAGATGAAGAATTTGGCGCTGCCGGGATAAATACGATAGTCAAACCCGCTGGTATGTTCGGCGTAAACCGTGCCGATACTCTGGATATAAAGTTCCGTAATGGTCATATCCGGCCCCAGCGCAAAGGGGGTGTCCAGTTCTATGGACATATCGGAAAATCGGATATGCCGTTTCAGACGCTGGTAAATCCCTCCCGGCTCCCAATCCGGCAGGCCGGTTCGTTCGGAAAAATCCATATAGGCGTTGGCGAGGCCGGGATTGGCCGTGCGGACCACCCCGTATTTGTCCTTCAGCCAGATCGAAACCGATGCCTCGCTGGCGGGAGGATAATTCCATCGTATCTCAGCACCCAGGGGAGCGCCGTAGGTCGGGGGCGTTGATGGAGTCAGGCAATCCACAGCCGGGGCCTTGGTTGTTATTACCACCGTGAGGTTGCGATAGGACCAGGTGAATTCCGGGGCCAGGGATTCGGAAATATATTCATTGATTTTCTGCGCAGCATAGGTATAGGGATCCACCCAAACCCATATACCCTGATTTGAATCCCAGCGCACCGGCCAAAGGTAGCATTGCCATTCTTCGGTAAATTCTGCGCCGCCAGGCAGGGAACGGTAAATCTGCGCGGAACAGAAATAGGTGTTCTGGACGACTTCCGTGTTGGCATTGTAGGGAAAAACCAGGTGGCAACCCGTACCCGCCAGGCAGAGAGCAGCCCCCATTAAAACAATCGTAATGATATTTTTGTTTTTCATGGTTTTCTCCTTGTTTTCTCCTTAGCCATCTTTTGAAAGGTTACCAGGCATATGGTCTTAAACCGCCTTCGCAGGTTAGGATCGAATACTTTTCGAGAACTCCGATGGCTGCCAAAGATGATCTGAAAATGTGAATTTATAATAGCTCCATTCGACGGCCTTGTCAACAGGCAAATTTCCCGCGTGCCCGGGCTACCATAACTCTGTTCCGTACAAGTATTTAAGTTCCGAGCGGACCGGCAGGCCGACCCGCAGGGAAGAATGGGGACAAATAGGGGACATTCTACTTTTTTATCCTTTGCGGTTCTTGGCATACTACGGGCATTTAAAAGCCGGATATCACCATAGCAAGAAAAAATATCGTGTCCCCTTTGTTTGAAGGCACCGGAAAAAGGAATCCCGATCATACTGCCTGAATATTTCTTGACACCCCCCTACCGCCGAATATATTGAATCCAGGCAAATGCCATACCAGGTATTCCGTTTTACCGCCCGGTTCCGTACCGAAAGGACCGTATCCTATGAGTGACAAGATCCTATCCAACGTTACTGAATTTATCCGAAACTCCCACCTGCTGGCGATCATTATGTACATCACCCGCAAAGTGGATTGGTATGCGGTCAAATCCTGACCGAAGGGAAGAAAAGATTAGGCGGATTTCAATCTGAAGCGCAACAAGGATAACCTTATGAACCTCATGTGGTTAGCGACGAGAAAATTCGTTCGGGGCCCCAAACTGCCCAATTGCCCCCCTGGCTGCCCCAATTTGCCAGTTTGCCCAAACGATTTTTCTCTGGATTTTGTGAAAATCCGCAGCAGATTGCCATCCGCTGGTGTTGCGCTTCAGATTGAAATTTGTATTAATTATCCGCAGATCCGCTGGAGGCGGTAGGATTTATCGCATGGAAGCCACCGGCATAATGCTCTGAACGGACGGAAACCGGTGTTCCAGGCTCTCGGAGCCGGGATTTACCCCCGATGAAACGGCTATTGGTGAGTGGTGGCAGCGACTAACAGGAGCGTCAAAAGGGTAAACCGTCCGCGTCGATCTCGCCGCAGGCCGTGCCTGCCATTTTGGGGGCGGAGAGTGTTTGGCTAAAGAAAAACAGTTGATATTGGATGGCTTGCCGCCAATACGGATTGTCATGATGTCCCGGGCGTTCCACATAGACATGGTCGATGCCCATTTCGAGCAATTTGCCGTGCAAGGTACGATTCACTTCCAGAAAGGCATCGTGTGTTCCGACATCGATATAAACGGCCAGGTCGCCGGGTTTGAGGTTGTTCAACTGGTTGACCGCCACCTGCTCATCCCATCGCTGGGGGAACTGATCCTTCGGGCCTAATATCTGCGAGAGATCCCACCCATCCGGCCACGGACGAAAATCCACCGCGCCGCTCAGCGTACCAATCGCACAGAACAGCTCCTTGTGCCGCAGGCCGAAAAACATCGCGCCATGACCGCCCATACTGCCGCCGGTGATGGCTCGCCCTGCGGCGGCGGCGATGGTGCGATAATGGCTGTCCGCAAACGCGATCGCTTCGCTCATGTGCGTTTCGTATTTTTTGGCAGGCTGGACCGGGCTGTCGAAATACCAGCTATTGTAGCCGGCATCCGGCAGAAAGAGGATGATTTGGTAGGTATCGACCGCGGCGGTAAGAATATCCGCGGCAAATTCCACCACCGTATGGTGGGTGCTGGAATAGCCATGCAGCAAATACACCACGGAGTAGGCCCGGTCGCCGCCGGCGTAGGAGTCCGGCAGGATCACCGTGGCTGGGATCTCGCATTGCATGGCTGGACTGGGAACTTTTATCTCCTGGATCTGCGCTGCGCGGGCCGTTGTGAGCATCCCTGCCACCATCAGAAAAAGATGTAAAGTGATTCGTTTCATAGATATTCCTCGGTTTGGTTAATTTTCTTTCGGCGGCCAGGGGTAGGTCTTGAACGGTTTCTCCGGGGGCCAATTGTCGGTCCGGAAGGGACACATCGGCAGGCCGGCCCGGCTGAAGAGATTCACCACCGGATAGTTCGCCCAGCCGTACCGTACAGCCACCGGCTGCGCCACCTGGTCACTCCACACTTCTACTTTATCCTGGCCCACCACCTGCGCCCGGGCCGGGTAGAATTTCTGATCGGATCCGGCAATCTGGAATCCGGCGGCCGCATCCCCCTGGATAACCAGGCCGCCGTCCGCATGGTCGAAATACAGAACGGCCTTGCTGCCTTCCATTTCCATGGATTTATAAACCGGACTCTGGTACACCACATCCTGCCCGTAGGCCATAGCGCGTGCCGCCAGCGCCAGCCTATACCCTACCGGCTCCTTGCGTTTGGGATGAATCATGTTCTCATCCCCGGCATCCATGATGACCGCCATCGCGGTATTCGGCACGGTCTGGCTGGCCAGCAGTTGCGCCTCCCGCAGCACGGCCCAGCCGGTCGCTTCCGGGTCAACCGAGACATGAAAAAACGCATCCCGCGCCCAGGGAGCAAGCTGCACAAACAGGAAAGGAAAATCACCCTGCCCCCAGTCTTGCCGCCAGTTGCGTATCAGCAAAGGAAAAGAGGTGCGGTAGTGATCCGCCTCGGCGGCTTCCGTGTTCCCTTCCCCCTGGTACCAGATCACCCCGCGAATGCCGTACGGAATGATGGGGGCGATCATCCCGTTATAGAGGACACAAAACCGGTTCTGCGGCCCTTGCGCCCAGAATGGCAAGTTGTCCAGATACTGGCTGGATTCAGGGTCGGACCTAATATACGGCTGGCTCGTCCAGGCCTGTACGATAGACCCGCCGTACGCAGCGCTGACCAGCCCCACCGGAACCTTCAGGCTCTGGCGGAGTTCGCGGCCGAAGTAATAGGCCACGGCCGAAAAATTCCCCACCGTATCCGGGCCGCACACGTCCCATTGGCCGCCGGGAAGATCCTTCGCCGGGGCTGTCTCCGCCGTCAGCGGCACCGTAAAAAGACGCAGCTTCTCATCCTTTGACTGGGATATCACCTCCGGAGCATTCTCCGTCTCCGCCAGCGGCCACCACATATTGGACTGACCGCTGCAAAGCCACACTTCGCCGATATACAGGTTCTTCCGCTCCACCGTGTTTTCTCCCGCGATCGTCATGGTGAAAGGCCCGCCGGCATCCATCGGCTGCAATTCAATCTGCCACCTATCGCCCACGGTCGCTGCCTTAACTTCCTGGCCATTGATTTTCACCGTGACCTTCTCGCCATCTTTCGCCGTTCCCCATACTTTTACCTTCATCCCTTGCTGAAGAACCGCATTGTCTGTGAATATAGCCGCGGGCTTGACTGCCGCTGACAACCACGAACCGATTAGCAACGTACACGCCACCCCCCTACCAACTACTGAAATCAATCTTCTTTTCATACTTGCTTTCCGTTAATTCCATAAAGGTTTGTTTCTTAACTCACTCTTCAATAAAAAAATATTACGATGAATGACGCCGCAATGCAAGATTCAGTAAAATTTGAATGGATAAAAATTCGGGGGGGGAGGCGCCAGCCAACAGGTCCGATCTGCGCAAAAAAAACCCCGCGGTTTGTATGCCGCGGGGCTGTTTATTTAATGTTGGCAGTGACCTACTCTCACGCTTACGCACTACCATCGGCCTCAGAGCCTTAGCTACTGTGTTCGGAAAGGGAACAGGCGTTTCACTCTGAGTATAACCACCAACAATTCCGTTGGGCGGTCCGCCGAAGCGAACCGTTCTCCTACTCATTTCACTTTTTGATTAAATATGAGGACAGTGTATAGTCTCGCACTTGAGAATTTTCGACAGCTTGCACCACAGCCAAAAAAAGAAGTGGTCAAGCAATTGCTCGTTAGTACCGGTAAGCTAAACAGATTTCGCTGCTTACACACCCGGCCTATCAACCTGGTGGTCTACCAGGGAGCTTTCGTTCCCGAAGGAACATGGAATCCTGATCTTGGAGGGGGCTTCCCACTTAGATGCCTTCAGCGGTTATCCTTTCCCAACGTAGCTACCCAGCTGTGCCCTTAGCAGGACAACTGGAACACCAGCGGTTGGTCCAATCGAGTCCTCTCGTACTAGGATTGAATCTCCGCAAGATTCCTGCGCCCACGACAGATAGGGACCGACCTGGCTCACGCCGGTCTGAACCCAGCTCG
>CAZOMV010000074.1:0-30237 GCA_964580995.1 uncultured Pirellulales bacterium | reverse complement strand
CGTTCCCTGTCTTCCCCTGTTCTTTTAACGGGGTGTACTTCGTCGAGACCTTACACTTATGTCGTAGCGGAAACAGAGATTCTATTGGGCCAGTTGAAAAAAGATCGAGAATGGAATTCCTACGAAGTATTTTTGGCGGCCGGCGTGTTTGTGGCTGATTTTTCGGAGGCGATGGCTATTTTTCTGCACGAGCATTCTCATGTCTTTGGGCGGGATGGTGATCGAAAATTTACGGATGCTTTGACCAAACTTTTTTTCTATTTTTCCGATGCCCGGAGCGACATTTTCTCTGGGCTGATATATATGTGCAAAAGTTAACCCATACACCATCGAAAGATGCGAGGGATATAAATATTCACCCCCCAAATATTATACCATGCTGCCCAGAACGACAGAATACTTGCCACCCCAAAAAGATACACCGCGATCCGCCGCCAATATACCGCCACCGCAATCCCCGCCGCCGCCTTGCCGGCCCACCCCAGTAGCGGCCCCAAAACCGGTCCAAAAACCGCCGAACTCAGCCAGATCGCCGGATGCACCTCATTTTCATGCCCCCCATCCCGCATCATAAAATAAATCGTGCTTGCCGCATCGCACCCTAGCGCCGCCACAAACACGAGGATCAGCCACCAATATCTTCCCCAAAATCCCCGCCAGTTCCTCTTCCATCGTTCGATAATCTCTTGTAGCATATTATTTATCACTTCGCGAACTCACAATCATAGACCAAAGACTCACCTGCACTTAATTCCTCCGCCCCAATTATGACCTCTGGTATCCCACTACTGCCATAACCGCTATCGCTGAAATCCAGCCGGAATTCGTATCCAGCCGGCAGCAGTGGCAAGGCGGGTATCCAATATTCCCCTTTTTCGTTGCTGCGGATTTCTTCATATTCAAATAAGCAATTCGATCGGGAAAGAATTATTTCATAGTTTATACGGGCAGCCGCAATCGGTTTCCCCTTTGAATCCGTTATGATTCCGGTGATCGAAGGGGCTTTTTTGAGGGTAATTTTCCAGTTTTCACGGGATGCTTCGGTCAATTCAAAGGTAGCGGCCAGATTTCTTCTTTCCTGCGTCACCACCAGAAAGACGCCGCTTTCCATCTGCTCCGCCTCTTGAAACGCTTCTTTGGGATCCCATGAAAATGAAAATACCCCATCCGCTGCCGTTATTACTTCACAGTTATCTTCCGTCATCGCAGACTTATCCGGAATCAATTGCAGCCTGGCCCCGTTCACCGGAGATCCCTGCTCATCTACCACCATACCACTATATGCCGGCTTTCGGTACATTTCCAACTCGATCTGATACTTCTTACCATTAGAAATTTGAATGGTTCCCTTAATGGATGCATTCTGATACCCTTCCCACTTGGAACTCTTTGCAACCGAATAGGTTCCTTCCGGCAAAACAATCGCAGTTTTGCCTGATTCATCCGTAAATAAATCCGGCACAAATACTTCTTCCCTTCCTTTCAATTCCAAACATACTTCATCAATAGGCTCTCTGGTAACCGTATCCCGCACAAGAAATTCAACCAATCCTCCTTCTTTCGGTACTGTATCAAGCACATAATTTCTAGTCGCTTTTAATACTATCACGATATTCTTGGTACCGGCGTTAACGGCCAACATTCTTTGTTCATACCAGATCTGCTTATATTCAAAATACTCCGTATATAGTTTTATTTTTCCTTCTACCAAACCTGCAAGAATGAACTTGCCATTCTCCGTGGTCAAGGCCGGTTCAAATTGTCCTTGCCCATCTCCTTCCATATATACTTTTACATTGGGCAATCGCTCACCAAATTGCCCCCAAACCGTACCAGATACCATAAGCCCTGCTTCGGCGAGCACGATATCATCCACTTGAACCTGTTCACTATTGGGCTCAACCACAAGCAATCCTTTGGTGGGTGTTCCTGCCCGGATGGGATAATCTGCATCCGTTTCCTTTTCAGCATCATCCTCGCCCGGAATCCATTCATTACTCACGATATTCAGCTTGGCCTCACCATAAAGATCTCCGGCAAAAACGGTAAGTAAGTACTTCTGCCCGCGCGGGATCCCATCCAATGCGTAATAACCCTGCGAATCGGTGAGCACATCCTGTATGGGCGACTCTTGGACGGGACTCTTATAGTCAGACGATTCCATTTTTATATCTAAAAATATTTTAATCCCTGCCAGCGGTATTCCATTCCTGTCAATAACTCTGCCGCGCATCCCAAATCCATCTACTAGCTGTACATCTTTTACCTTGGTACCCCTGGGAAGATCTATTATCGCTCCCAAATTCCCGGCAGGATAGAAAAATAGCAGATATGGTTTTACTTTCTGTTCGACACCAAATTTCCTTGCCGCTTCAACATCCTCAATAGCAATTTCGTACCGGCCTGCTGTATCCGTCGTAAAAGTTGGGCACTCACCCGGAAGAATGAACACCTGAACTCCAGATAAGAACCTTCCGGCTCCATCCGTAACCACACCACCAAGCGTTGTCAGACGAGAGACTTTTACTTCCAGCGAATGGATACCGGATTTATCCAGAATAATTTCCCCGGGAATCTTAACCATTTCATACGTATTGGATATATTGGTTTCAAATTCATACTTACCGGGCGGTAAAAAGTCTATTCTGGCTACTCCCTTTTCGTTCGACCCCTCCCCATATTTTTGCCCGCCCCCAACCGGCCTGATTGAAATAAAGATACCCGGAACCGGCTCACCGGAAGAAACATCCCGGACCTGTACTTCCAGCACCGACGGAACATAGGCTTTTAATGTTACCTCTGTAGTCCCTTTTGCCGCTACTGTCGCTCCTATGGCATCCGCCCTCCATTGCGGATCGCCATATACCCAGGGGCCTAGCACGACCCGATATTCACCCGGCAGACAAGGCAAACCAGCCATTCCTTCTAAATCCGTTATCCCGCTCAAGGAAAAATCCGTATTATTCTTTATCGCCGTTACTCTGACCTTGGGTATGCCAATCCCCGTCTGTTCATCCGCAACCTTCACTCGGATCACACCCCCCTTACTCATCGTAATCAATATATCCTTGGCTCCGGCTTCATATTTTCCTTTGTCCGGATATTCCAGGGCATCCCAGGTCATTTTTTCGAAGTATTCCTCATGCTGGACTACAAATTCTGCGGTATAACGGGAGGGAATATAGGAAATGACAAATCCGCCTGCAGGGTCTGTCATCGCCGTCAACCAGTCGGCAGAAGCCAGCATTCGCATGAATTCCCTCTCACTCCACCACTTCTCCTCCCGGGGAAATAACAGCACATGAACCTTAGCCCCAGGAACCGCCAAACCATCCTCATTCACCACCTTCCCCGCCAGTTCCGCGATATCCGACAGAACAATTGCCTCCTCAGCCGATTCACCGATTGCATACCAATCCGCCCATCCCAGCGAAAATCCTTCTTTCCGGGCCAGAACCAGTTTTTCATCTGTTTCCTGCCAGTCCCCATCTTTCTCTGAGAACCGGAATTTCCCCTCTTCGTCCGTTTCCGTCTCCGCCAGGTCCTGGAGGTCATAAAGGAATCGATTCTGCCCGGTTTCCTTAACGCCGCATAATTTCACCGCGGCCTTTCCTACCGGTTTGCCATCCTTATCAACCACCCGGCCAGTATGGATTCTTATCTGTGGTGGTTCTATAACCTGCTCATAGCTTGCCGGGCCAAAAACACCGGCAAACATCTTCTGATACAAAGACACTTCCACCGCCGCCGGCAGCGGCGGAAGCCAAAACAAACCAAACCAACTCATAATTAATGCTGTCAACATCAGAATTCCCCTTTCTTTTGGAAATACCGCCGGTTTGCCTACAACCACCGCTTCCGGCGGAAAAACACCAGCATTCCCACGGTTACGGTGCCCATCACCGCCCACACCAGCGGATACGCCCACGGCCAGTCCAACTCCGGCATATATTTAAAATTCATCCCATAGACCCCGGCAATAAAAGTCAGCGGGATGAAGATCGTGGTAATGATCGTTAACACTTTCATTACCGTATTCAGCCGGTTGCTCACAATCGACAAATACACATCCAGCATTCCCCCGATCATTTCCCGATACATATCCGTCGTCTCGATCACCCGCAGCACATGATCGTACACATCCCGAAAATAGATCTCACTCGATTCCTGAATCAGATTGGTTTCATTTCGCAATAAATCATTCATCAGCTCCCGCGTCGGCCAGAAGGTCTTGCGAAACAGAACCATATTCTGTTTCAGATCGTAAATATCGTGCAGCGTCTTCTCGGTCGGGTCATCGCTCAGTTCCTGCTGCAAGGTCTCCACCCATTCCTCCAGCTTTTCCAGCACCACAAAATAATGATCCACAACACTATCAATCAATACATACAGCAGATAATCCGCCCCATATTTTCGCAGCCGGCCCATCGAATTGCGGATCCGCTCCCGCACCGGTTGAAAAAGATCATCCGACTCTTCCCGAAAGGATATCACATAGTTAGCCCCCAGAATAAAACTCAACTGCTCCTGCTCCACCATTTGTTTTTCCTCATTGAAGCGCAGGGCCTTCATCACCACGTACAGATAATCGCCATGCTCCTCCACTTTGGGCCGCTGCCGCGTATGGACAATGTCCTCCTGCGTCAGGGCGTGCAATCCGAAGGCCTCTCCGAATTTGCCGATAATCCCGACATCATGCACCCCCTCCACACTGATCCAGCTTACCGTTTTGGTATCCTTAAACGGCACACAGGCCGCTACCGTAGTGAAGATCTTGCTCTGGCATCCCTCCGGAGAATAATCGACCACCTCAATCTTGACCGCCTCCTCTTTTTCCTCCCCCACATGCACCAGCGTGCCCGGTGCCAAACCCGGTTTCTTCACCTTACGCCTGCCTGGTCGGCCCATTTTTCACTCCTTGCCTGTTTGCTTTTTTACTTAACATTTCAATAATGTTCAGCAATCACTTAATCATCCCACTATTTCTGAAGATACTTGTACCCTATTGAACCGTCTTTTTCACGCAAAATGTTACGAATTCAAATCCTGTCCCCTGCAAATCCGTTATAAAAATATTATTTAACCCAATTTCCGGTTGACACCAGCAAATTCCAGAGATAAAATCAAATACCTAATCAGGTATTTTTTTTCTTATAACTGGTATGAAGGTGGAACCTTGACCTGTTCTACTGTAGGAGTATGTCGTTTAGTATGGCCTCAAGATCCTATTTGCCAAATAAAAGCCCGCCAAAAGGCTAACGTCCTTTTGAACGTGCGTGTATTGCCATTCTAGTTTTATGAAAGGAGTTTTATTATGAAATCGCGTATTGCTTTGCTTCTGAGTATCGTTTTGGTTCTGGGGATCGCCGGTTGTAAGTGTTGGGAAAAGCAGCCTGCCCCGGTTAAACCCGCTCCTCAGGCCCCCAAACCCGCACCGGCTCCGGTAGCAGAAAAACCCAAGCCGGCCTGTGACGGCTGCTGTCGGGTTTATCCATGCGAGTGCTGCCCGGTTCTGCGCCTCCAGAAGGTGATGCCCGACCAGGTGGCTATTAACAGCCCCTTCGATTATGAAATTACCGTTACCAATATGACCGATAAGCCCCTGCATACCGTGATGGTCAAGGACAATCTGGCCGATCATTACCAGTTCAAGAGTTCCAATCCGGCCGCAGCGGTGGAAGGAAAGACCCTGGTTTGGAAGATGGACACCCTGGAACCCAACGCCAGCAAAAAGATGGTCGTTACCGGCCAGGCCACCAAAGCGGAAGACATCTGGCAGTGTGCCGACGCTACCTATATCCTGCCGGCTTGCTGCGGGACCAAAGTGGTCCAGCCCAGCCTGGCTCTTTCCAAATCCGCCCCGGAACGTGTCACGATTTGTGACGAAATCCCGATTAAACTGGTGGTCGAGAACAAGGGCACCGGCCCCGCCAACAACGTCAAGATTTCCGACCCGCTGCCCGATGGGCTGGTAACCAAGGACGGCAAGACGACCATCGACATCAATGTGGGCAATCTGCCGGCTGGCCAGGCGAAACAGTTCTCGGTCGTAACCGTTGCCAAGAAGACTGGTACCTTTGAAAACAAGGCATCTGCGGTCGCTGACGGCGGCTTGAAGGCCGAATCCGGCGTTACCAAGACTATCGTGACCAAACCGGTGCTGGCGATTACCAAGACCGGAACCGAAAACCAGTACCTGGGACGGAAGATGACCTATACCATTACCGTTACCAACAAGGGCGATTCCCCCGCCGTTGACACCATCGTGGAAGATACCATTCCCGCCGGCGTGAAGGACGTTGCTCTTTCTGCTGGTGGAACCATAGCCGGCGCCAAGGCCGTCTGGAAACTCGGCACCCTGGATGTCAACGCCTCCAAGCAGATGACCATCAGCTATGCCAGTGCCCAGGCCGGTGAATTTGCCAATACGGCCACCGCCCAGGCGGTCTGTGCCGACGCCGTCAGCGCCTCGGCCAAGACCGTGGTCAAGGGTATCGCGGCCATCCTGCTGGAAGTGGTCGATGTGGACGACCCAATCGAACTGGGTCAGAACGAAACCTACGAGATCACCGTAACCAACCAGGGATCCTCACCGGATACCAACATCACGATCAAATGTGTCCTGGAAAATGAATTCGTGCAGTATGTCTCTTCGTCCGGCGTAACCACCGGCACCCTGGAAGGCAATACCGTTACCTTCAGCCCGCTGCCGACTCTGGCGCCCAAGGCGAAAGCCGTCTGGAAAGTCATCGTCAAAGGCATCAAGGCCGGCGATGTCCGCTTCACGGTGATTATGAACAGCGATCAGCTCGGCAGAGATGTACAGGAAACCGAAGCTACCAACTTCTATGAATAATCAGCTATGAATAATTTATAAGCAGGTTCAACGTATAACCTGCGGAACAGACCAGTGACACCTTTCCCCCAAACCGGGCGGAAAGGTGTCGCTTTTTTTATTGTAAGCGTCCGGTGAAACCCACCTTGTTTTTTTCTTTCCGGAGTCTATGCTTTGTTCATGATTCCATTTAGGAGAAGATCATGAGCACAAAACCAAAAACGAGGGCATCGGAAGTGGAGGAACGTCAGTTCTGGCAGATGGTATGGGAGGCGTACCAAGCCAGTGGGCTTACCGTAAAGCAGTTCTGTCAGAACGAAGGCCTGGCGGAATGGTCTTTCTATCACTGGAAGA
This sequence comes from uncultured Pirellulales bacterium, assembly GCA_964580995.1. Classification (GTDB taxonomy): domain Bacteria; phylum Planctomycetota; class Phycisphaerae; order Sedimentisphaerales; family SM23-30; genus JAKJEP01. The sequence continues at coordinate 23,048 of CAZOMV010000074.1, read as the reverse complement.
AAAAACTCCGGCCGGCCGCTGCGAATCCTTCCTGTCGCCCCCCATCCAGGTAGTATCAAGAATCTTTCGCACAATTTTATCGGGTTATCTTTCATCGGGTCTCTTAGATCCTCTCTGGCCCCCACCGGTGTCAACTCCAGCCGGTTCAGCGTACTCTTACCCGCCAACGCCTTACCCCGGTCCCGGGGATCCACTCGATCCTGACCGGTCGGATCCGGCTTGCCCACCAGCACCGCCAGCAGCGGATCGTGCCGCAGTTCGTCGTGATCGTTGAGATCCTCGTAGCCTAATGCCAGGCCATACACCCGCTGCGAAACCAGCTCCGTCACCGTATGCTCGATTAGATCCGGGTTCCGATGATCGGTAAAGCAGGCGGCGAACTGCCGCAGCACTCCCGTCTGCCGTTCCACCTGCTGCAGCAATAACCCGCCGGCATCTGAGGTGATGGTTCCCCCGTCAAAACGGGCCACAATTTGCCGGGAAATTTCTGCTGGAAATAAATACGTCTGTCCGTTACACTCTGTTTTCATTAGAAACCTCCTGGTTTTGGTTTTAACTTCCTTGTCATAAAATAGTTATACCAGAACAAAGAGGTTTTTCAACTATTATGGTGAGAAATGCGGGCTAGAATCGCAAAAATGCATTTGCTCCATTCGGATACCCATAAATCGTTCGCACCGGTTCTATCGATATTCCTCATTCAGTCAAACTGACGGGCAGATCAAAATTTGGAAATACAATTTTATCGTTTATCTGGAGAAGTTGGCGCCAACGTCAAAGGCTCGTCGTCCCCTTGTTATTGGGGTGCCAGAGCTGTTGGATGTCAATATTGACTTTTGACGGTTCCGCCAAAGTTGGAGCCTCATTTTCAATAAAATTAATCGGATAGGCAGGTTTTTCGCCTTTGAGCACTTGGACGATGTTCCAAGCGGCTTTTCTCTTCAATTCTGTCACGGCTTCTTCGCTGTACCAGCCGTGGTCGGAGAAGATGATATTATCGAGTTGTCGCAAAGGGCTGGTGAGGGGCAGGGGTTCCTGCTCAAGTACATCCAGGCCGGCGTAGGCGATATGCTGGGAGGCTAGAGCATCTGTCAGGATTTTTTCATCGACTAACGCTCCTCGGGAAGTATTGATGAGGATAGCTTCTTTTTTCATTAGATCAAATTGCTTTTGGCCGATCATGTGAGTGGTTTGCGGACTCAGAGGTGCATGCAGCGAAATATAATCTGATTTACGTAACAGGGTTTCCAGATCCACTGGTTCAGCTCCTTCTTTTTGGATGTCAGAAGGGGATACAAAGGGATCGCAGATCAGAATTTTTTCCAGTCCCAAACATTTAATTTTGCGCAGAAAAGCTCGTGCGATCAGGCCGAAACCAACGAGACCCAGAATTCGCCCCTATATGCGATGAATGGGTTGCTGTTTGTGCAGATTCCATTGTTCCTGGCGGATCCTTCTATCTTTGAAAGCGATTTTTCGAACGGTACATAAAAGTAATGCCAACGCATGATCGGAGACATCCTCGATAGCATAATCAGGAACACGAGTAACCCAGATATTCGCTTTTGCGGCAGACTCCACATCCACATTATCGTATCCGACACCATAGCGGGAAATGACTTTGCATTTTTTGAGCTTGGCAATCGTTTCCGCCCGGAGTGGAAAAAGATTGACCAGGATCCCATCCGCCTGGGCTAAAAGGGCGGCGGTTGCTTTCTCATCGGTTAGATTATGGATTTCGAGTCTGGCATAGATGGAGGCGAACACTTCCCGTTCCGGGTCGTAATTGTGGTGCCGGTCATCGGTTACGATCACAAGGTATTTACTCATATTTTTCTTGCCTGAAAATGAGAATGGTGCATTTTAAGCCCGGGGAGCCGGACGCTGGATGATTTCAAAAATAGTACCGCCGTATTGGGTGGTATCCAGATGGGCGAATCCACCTCGGGGAGTTCTGCCGCTCATCAAGACCTGAATACCGAGGGATTCGGCCCGAGTGATGAATGGGTCAAATTGCGGGACATCAAAACCGAGGTGATGTAAACCTTCCCCGTGCTGGTTCAAAAAATCTTCATAGATATTCGGGGACCGCACCGAACAGGATAGTTCCAGCTCGAAGGCTCCCATGCGGGAAAAGGCCATTTCCCAAAAACCGTTGACGGGTTGGCCGTGGTAGGTTATAGAATCGTAAATGATTTCCGGAAAAACGAAAGGCCCGACCCCCAGGACGATTTGATAATATTCCGCGGTTTTACGCAAATCCCTCACCACCATGCAAATCTGGCTGGAATTGGCCAGGCCGAGAACTTGTTTGAGGTTTTTGGTTTTTCATTCATCAAGGTTTATTTTCCTTTCGCATGGGAACCGTGTTTTTGACACCGCCGGTGGTGAAACCGCCATCGACCATAAATAATGTGCCGTTTACATAGTTGTACTGTGTAAATTCATTTTCGTTCTTTAACTCTTAATGGAGCCAATAGGTTATGTCGCTCGTAATGATAGAATCGAGCAAGTTCTCTGCGTTTGCTTTTGCGTTCGATCCAACGTGCCGCCCATCCAGGATACGCTCGGTCGCAGGCATTTCGCAGCAGCACGTACAGCATCGTCCGAACCTGGGGAACCGTCAGAGCCGGGGTATATTTTTTTCCCCCGACGCATTTCCAGAATCAAAAACCACAAGGCAATATCCGTCGGCTGTATCCATCGACCCCAAAATTTTCCTGAGCGGCTGACTGCGATGTTGAAATTTGTTTAATTATCGAATACAAAAAGACTTACGTCTTGTAAAAAAATAAATTAGTACACATATTATCCCCCTCTCCCAAAAAATCACAAAATATTAAAAAAGTAATTGACATGGTATGAGAAAAAGACGATAATCATGAGTGTCGCCTGTGACATAGGTCGTTAGTGACGCTTGAAGTGAGTTGTAAACCAAATGAAGCTATTTTGGGCTTAGAAAATGCAAACATGAAAACCATTGGATCGAAAACAAAAAAAAACGTTACTATCGATAATTATTTACATCTGTCAGGTATTCATTCGTCTAATAGATCTGAACCAATTGGTTTATCCGATTACGATTCGGATAGCAGTTATAGGATTGCGCATTTAGATAGCCCCAACATATCGGAAATGATCATTCCTGCTCTAATTAAATACATTAAAGCAAAGGCTTTGATGCCGGGTGATATACTTCCTTCCGAAAAGGAATTGTGTGAACTCGTTGGAGTTGGGAATCGGGCCATGCGAGAGGCGTTGATGATTCTTCGCTCTACCGGTTTGTTGCAGGCGCGCACCGGGAAGGGTTGGTATGTGGGGAAATTTGATCCGGCCCGCAGTCTGCGGTTTTTATCTCCTTTATTGAATTATCTGCCCGATGCCGAGGATTTTGATCAGATTTTAAATACTCGTTTAATCATTGAACCTCCTTTAACCGGGTTGACGGCCCGGAACATCACCCCCGAAGGATTGAAACAACTGGATCATCTCATGGTAAAAATGCAGGAGCTGGAAGAACATTCCAATATGAATCAAACGTATGATATGGAATTTCATACTATTATCGCTCAACATTGCGGGAATCATATATTGATGGTAGTCAACAGTATTCTGATCGATCTGATGGGTACGGTGTTAAAAACGCTAGTCCTGCGGGAATTGCAACCGGCCTATGCTGTGCATTATCCCATCTATGAGGCGATCAAATCCGGAGACCAGGCAAAAGCGGAAATGGCCTCCATCGAACATATTCAGAATGGCAGAGGCGTAATCCATAGATATTTAGCGTCCCTGGCGGACCATGACCAGACATAAGGAGTCGAATATATACTATTAAAAATACAGGCTTAGATGATCGGGAATCGTTTCCGGCACAAAAAAAATCCGGTGGATTACTTTGGCTAGTCAACACCGGTCCTCGGATTGGCGGAAGGGTTTTTGATGGCCCGACAGCTAAATTTAATTCTAACACGGTTTGCTGAAGATGTAAGTAAGCAATTGTTTTACTGTAACCCGGAAAGATTCATGGAAAGGAGGTGAGCCGCATTCACACTGTATCCGGACGGTTGCCAAAAGGTTCCGGAGATGAACTTCCCGCAAAGGACTGTGGGATAGGACAAAGGATCTGTGTAGCAGTACCTGGGATAACGGAGTTGGAATACCAGTGACCGTGGTATTGGGAACTGAAATTGAACGGTTTATTTTAGGAGAAAGCACATGAAAAAAGGAACGATTGGTTTTTTAGCAGTTTTATTGGTTGTGGGTCTCATTAGTTTGGCTCAGGGGCAGGTATGGGATGCGGTGGCGGATTTTAACAATACCAGCGGCAATCCCAGCGGCGTCTGGTCTTATGGCCGGTATGAAGTTGACGCCGGTGGTGCGTGGAGATTATATGATACTGCCGGTGGTTATCAGGAAATTCTGGATAACTGGCAAGTGGGCAGCGATGCGGATACCCATTCCAATGTGAACAAGAATATCACGGGGAACACTTTTTCCATGAGTAACTGGGGTCCGGGCTGCAGTTGGCGGCCAGGCCAGTTATGTGTGATGGTCCCCTATAATTGGGGAGCACACTATGCGGATCGGGCGGCAGTACGATTCACCGCTCCTTCGACGGGAACCTATCAGCTTACGGCTTCCTGGGAAAACCGGGCCATGAATGGGAACGCCAGTGGTGTCTTTGTAGCACTTAACGGTGCCACTATTTTTAGTGACCAGGTTTCCGGATTTTCTGAGATTGCGGCTCCTCCCGCCTCGGCGGTTACCAGCTTTTCCGGTGTGGTAGCATTAAATGCCGGTGATACGGTTGATGCCGGTGCTTGGGGAGTTTCTGGTCTCGGCGGCGGCAATCAGGTGGGTACGGAATTTACCGTTACCGCCGGTGGACCGATCCCCCCGGCGACGATGAATCTGGTGATGAAGCTGGATGCCGGAGTAGGAGTCACGGATCCCAATGGTCTGGCGATTGGCGATGGTGATGCGGTAGGTATCTGGGGCGAGGCCAACGGCGGGATTTTAGATGCCAGGGCCAAGAGCGTGTGGGGTGCACCCATTCTGAAAACGGACGGGGATTTCCCGGTGATTCGGTTTGACGGCAATGATGGGATGGTCATCTACGATCTGGCTGATCCCAACGACCAAACGAAATTCCTCGATCCGGAAGATCCCAATGACCGGGGACCGCTGAGCCTGCAGACTTATACGATCTATGTGGTAGGCAAGCTGAATATGACGGGCAATACCGCCCAAATTTTCTTTGGCAACTTTAATGCGGAACAAGGGTATAGCCTGGGTATTTCCGATGTCATCCCGGATTACATCAAGTTCTGGACGAATGCCGGCTTAGAAATGCGGTCGGGAGGACCGATTGATGATACCAGCCGGTATTATCTGATTGCCGGCACCATTACCAATGCCTTCGGCAAGAAAGCCATTGTGAATGATTGTGTGGAAGCGGACGGCTTTGGCGGCAGCAGCTATACGGATGCCACGGTCGTCAGCGTAGGTGCTTTGAGTAACGGCAGCCAGTTCCTGAAAGGGGATATCGCCGAGATCCGGGTCTATGACGGATTTATCCAGGCCACCCATGACAGCGTGGTCAATGAGCTGGTTAACAAATATAATCTGAACCGTGAATGCCTGGGAGGAGCGAATCCGGACCAGGTGGCTTTAACGGCCCTGACCTGGTTCGGCACGAATTCCAACGGTCAAGCGGCGCGTGATATCGTAAATAACACCTCCTGGCCGGATGCGGCCTGGGATATCGCCCTGGCCAGTGGTTCCCTGGCAGAACTGCCGGCGGATCCGAATTTGATTGTTCCCCTGAATACATATGACAACATGCATATCTATAAGATCATGGAAAAGGGACAGGAATATACCTTCTCCTTTGCGTGTGCGACCGGTCCGGACTTTGAGGGACCCGGTAATTACTACGGTATGAATTTCTACTTTGACAGTGCGGAAGTTTTCGGTAAACCGGTAGGGATTTCGGTCTTTGCCAACGCAACCGATCCGGGTGAATCCCAGGAGCAGTTCTACCTCAACGACGCCGGAACGACGAAGGGCTGGCCGATTACCAATGTTCCCGGATCCGGCACCCTGATTTACAAGGATTATGTGAAGAAACTTTCCGTAACCCTAACCGACTGGGTAACGTATCATCCGACGGTGTTTAATCTTGATTTTGTGACTCGCCAGAACCTGGTTTCCGGTACGGATACGCATATGCTTTCCGGACCGGATGGCATGGCGGATATCTTAGGGCAATTTACCCTTCGCGTCGATTCCTACGCCCCCACCTGCGAGGATACCCTTGCCATGGGCCGTACGTATTTAGAGAAAGATTATAACCATGATTGTTATGTCAATCTGGAAGATTTTGCGATCTTTGCCCAGGATTGGCTCCGGTGCAATTACCCGTACGAATCCGGTTGCGAATAATCCTTTGTAAGGGATATGTAAAGAAGGAAGGGAACCAGCCCGGTGCTGAATGGGCCGGGCTGGTTTTCCAAAACTGAAAAAAGAAAGGTGGTGATGGAAAAAAAACGAAATTTTGGCAGTTTGAAAATCTTTATGTGTGTGTGTGTCGCAATGTGTTTGTTGTAAGTTTTAGGTTTTTTTTTAACAATTGACAAAGCGAGGAATATGTTTTGTCAATGGAGGAAATGAAGATGAAGAAAATGTTAGTTTTATTGATGTTGTTGTCTTTCCCGTGTATGGCTAGTGCGTGGGATGCGTCGGCGGATTTTAACAATACCAGCGGCAATCCCAACGGCGTCTGGTCCTATGGCCGGTATGAAGTTGATGCCGGCGGTACGTGGGTTCTGTATAATACGGCCGGTGGTCATCAGGATATTCTGGATAACTGGCAAGTGGGCACTGATGCGGATACCCATTCCAATGTGAACAAGAATATCACTGCGAATACTTTTTCCATGGATACTTGGGGTCCGGGCTGCAGTTGGCGGCCAGGCCAGTTGTGTGTGATGGTTCCCTATAATTGGGGAGTGCACTATGCGGACCGGGCGGCAGTTCAATTTACCGCTCCTGCTGACGGAACGTACGAGTTTACAGCCGAATGGGAAAACCGGGCCATGAATGGGAACGCCAGCGGCGTTTTTGTGTATGTGAACGGATCTGAGGTTTTCTCGGATCAGGTTTCCGGATTTTCCGAGATCGATCCGGCTCCCGCCGAGGCCCTGGCCAGCTATTCTGACACGATAGTATTAAAGGCAGGTGAAACCATTGATTTTGGTGCCTGGGGAGTTGCGGGTTTAGGAGGCGGTAATCAGGTGGGATTGGAAGCGCAAGTATTCCTTGTTCCTGAACCGATAACCATGACGTTGTTAAGCCTGGGCGGCCTGACGCTGCTGCGGCGCCGCCGTTCTTGATGAGAACGGTTGCCTCTTTGGATATAGCTTGATAATGGGGTAGGTGGTTTTCACCTACCCCATGTCATCTGTGCCTTGTCCGGATCGATTGTTGCAGGAGGGGGTGGTTTCCACACTCTTTGATATACACTGCCGCAGACCCGGATAAACCAGAAGTGACCAGACTGATTATTTTGCTGGGCAAAAAATGGCTGGTTGCAGGTTTTTCCCCAAATTCGAAACGGAAGTTATATTTTCGACGCGAAAGAAAAAAGTAGCCAATCAATGGATTTTCATTGAGAATAATCATGGTAACCAGTATACGGCAATATGTAAATGCAGGAGTTGGTTTCGATGAGTCATCCCTATCTGGAATATTTGCGAACGACAGCGAAGAAGAAAAATGCCCGGCTGGCTTTGCCCGATGCCCAGTTGGACGAGCGGGTTTTGGAGGCAGGCTGTATTGCGCATCATGAGGGGCTGGGACAGATTATTCTGACCGGATCCCGACGGGAATTTCAGAAGCTGGCCTCCCGGCATAACTTCGATATTGCCGGGATGGAAGTGATCGATCCGGATGAGATCGGTAGTTTTCCCGAAATGTGTGAAGAATACGGCCGGCTGCGTGCCAAGGAGAATCTATCCCGGCAGCAGATCGATGCATTATTGCGGGATCCGGCTTATTTTGCCTGTATGCTGCATCGGCAGGGAAAAGTGGACGGTATCTGCGCGGGGATCTATTATGCCACGTCCCATCTGGCCCGGGCGGCCATTAAGATCCTGGGGGTGAAAAAAGGATTTGCCAAAATGACCGCCATGGGTGTTAGCATCTATGATCACACTCCGCTGGGGGACAGTCTGGTGATTTGTGGCGGAGATGGAACGATTATACCCCGCCCGACCGCGGAGGAGCTGGCGGAAATTGCGATTTTAGTCCACGAGGGGGCCAGGCATTCTTTGCCGGATAAGCCGCGGGTGGCGATGCTTTCCTTTTCGACACTTGGCAGTGCCAAACATGAAGAAGTGGACCGGGTGGTCCAGGCTCTGGAAATGGTGCGGCGGCGGCGCCCGGATGTCTGTATAGACGGGGAATTCCAGTTGGATGCCGCCCTTTCCCCCTATGTGGCATCCAAGAAGGTCAAACGGCCGTCGGAAGTGGCGGGGCGGGCGAATGTCCTGATCTGGCCAGACTTGCAGGCGGGGAATATCGCGGGCAAGGCCCTGGCGATGATGGGACAGGGCAAGCTGGTGGGGGCCACGTTCCTGGGTATCAATGGCCTGGTGGGAGATCATTCCCGCGGGGCTAGTGTGGAGGAAATCGTGGCTTATATTGCCTATATGGGCGCTCAGGTGGAAAAACCAGGGGCATAATTATACAAGGAACTCGGTAGCAGGGAAACAGGAACCCAATCATGAAAATCGAAACATTACAGGAATTTTGCGTGCAAGCGATGTTGAAATGCGGGATGTCGGAAGGCCCGGCCCGGGTCGCCGCCGAGGTGCTGGTTACGACCGATGCCTGGGGCGTCTATAGCCATGGGACCCGGGCCTTGCGGCAATACCTCAAACGGATGCGGGCCGGCGGCCTGAAGGCCCAGGCCCGGCCTCATATCATCCACGAAGGTCCGGCCTTTGCCATGCTGGATGCCGATAACGCCCTGGCGATGGTGTCTGCCTGCCGGGCGATGGAAATTGCGATAGCGAAGGCCAAGTCCGCCGGGATCGGTTATGTCACCGTTAAAAACAGTTGCCACTTCGGGGCCGCCGGCTACTATGCGAATATGGCGGTGAAAGAAAATATGATCGGGATAGCCATGAGCAACGTGGATACCAATGTCGTGGCCCCCAGCAGCAAAAAGCCGGTGATCGGCTGTAATCCGCTGGCATATGCGGTACCGGCCGGCAAAGAAAAGCCAGTTTTTCTGGATATTGCCATGAGCACCGTGGCGGCGGGGAAAATTGCGGCCGCCAAATTTGCCGGCAAACGCATCCCGAATACCTGGTATGTGGATGATGAGGGGCTGCCGACCACGGATCCGAGTCTGTATCCCGAACATGGGGCCTTGCAGCCGATGGCCGGGCATAAGGGCTTCGGTCTGGCGATTTTGATCGAGGTGCTTTCGGCGGTGCTGGCGGGGGCGGCGGTGACCAAGCAGTTGAAAAGCTGGGGCCTGGAAGATCCGGCGAATCCAACGGGGCATGGACATGCCTTTATCGCCATCGATATTGCCATGCTCATGCCGCTGGCTGCCTTCCAGGAACGGATGGATCAGATGATCCGCGAAATCCGCAATGCACCGAAGGCCAAAGGGGCAGATCGCATCTATCTGCCGGGCGAGATCGAATGGCAGCGTTATGAAGAACAAAAGCAGAAGGGCTTATCCCTGCCGCCCGAAGTTATTGACAGCCTCAACGGTCTGGCGGATGATTTGGAGTTAGAACGATTATTTTAAGATAGGTGACGAAGACAAACCAGAGGAGATAGAATGTTGAACCGAATTGTATCAACGGCTGGTCTGGCAACAATAGCAGCAATTATCTGGCTGGCATACCCGGCAATTGGGGGCGATTTTTATGTCGCGCCCGACGGTAAGGACGCCAATCCCGGCACGGCCGACAAGCCGTTTGCCAGCGTAGCCCGGGCGCGGGATGCGGTTCGCCAAAAAGTGGCGGCCGGTCTGGATCATGATGTGGTGGTGTCAATCCGCGGCGGTGTTTATCCCCAGACTGAGACTTTAGTTTTCGGTCCGGAAGATTCCGGCACGGAGCAGTATTCGATTACCTATACTGCGGCAGCGGGTGAGAAATTGGTCCTGAGCGGCGGGCGGATGATTACCGGCTGGAAAAAGGGGGAGGGGGAAATCTGGACGGTGGAACTGCCTGCGGTTCAGGCGGGCCAGTGGTATTTCCGCCAGTTGTTTGTCGATGGCCGGCGGGCAATTCGGGCCAGAACGCCGAATGCAGGTGAGTGGTGGAAGTTTAAACCGATTGAAAGCAACACCGATGCCAATGATGCCACCATTACCCTGGGGGTCGATCAGCCGATCCGGGCCTGGAAAAATGTTACGGATGTGGAAGTGACCTGGCTGATCAATAATGACGGGACGCGAAAACGGCTGGGGAGCGTCAATGAGTCGGACAATACCTTCACGCTGCCGCCGCCGCACATGTGGCCGCACGGATTTGCCAATGAGTATAATATCAGCTTTCCCAGAGAAGCCCGCGACTGTTATTTTGAGAACGCCCTGGAGATGCTCGACCAGCCGGGCGAGTGGTACCTGGATCGCCAGAGCGGTGTCCTTTCGTACTGGCCGCGGGAAGGCGAGGATTTGATGAAAGCGGAGGTGGTAGCGCCGGTGGTTCAGAATATGCTGCTGGCGGTACGAGGCACGCGGGAGCGGCCGGTACGCAATCTCCGTTTCCAGGGCATTCGCGCGGCCTATGTGGATTGGCTGCTGCCGCCTTACGGGTTTGCGGGGATGTTCGGCTGTCTCCAGCTTTTGGAGCAGAAAGAACCGGCAGGGTCCTGGAAGTTCGACTGGATTGATGCGGCCGTCAGTTTCCGGCATGCCCGCGGCTGCGAATTTACCGGCGGGGCTGTCGAGCACGCCGGCGCCATCGGGTTGGGTTTGCGGACCGGCTGTACCGGGATCGTGGTGGAAGGTAACGAGATTCACGATCTGGGCGGCGGGGGCATTGTGGCCGGCGCGATAAGAAATCGCAGCACCTGGCAGTGGGCCGATCCGGTGGACCAGGACGACCACAAGGGCTACCGCATCGCCAACAATTACGTCCACGATTGCGGGATCGATTATTTCGGCTCCATTGGCATCTTGGCCGGGGCGATGCGGGAGTCGGTTATTGCCCATAACCTGATCCACGACATTTCCTATACGGGAATCGTGCTGAGCGGATACGAGGTACCCGATCCGCCGCAGGCCGGCAACAACAACGTGGAATACAACCACATCTACAATGTGATGAAAGTGGCGCAGGATGGAGCGGCTATCTATGTCAGCTTCCCGCAGGCCGACCGGGGTGCGGTGATTCGCGGGAATCTGATTCATGACACCGGCCACCGCGGGCAATGGAACGGCCAGTATTGCGGCGGTCTTTATACCGACGGGATCAGCGGTCTGTGCGGCCCGTGCGCGGGATATCAGTTTATTAACAATGTCGTCTATCATAGCGATGCGCCGCTCATGGTGCCTGAAAAGGAGTTTGGGACGCTGGCCTGGATCGACAACCTCACTTATCGCGGCACGGCGGGCCTTTGGTCCACCGAGGAAGATGTTCCTCCTGCAGAGTTCCTGGAAGTGTTAGAGAGCCGGGCCGGTCTGGAATCGGCCTATCGCCACTTGCTGCTTGGTGTCAATCCTGCGCCCTGCGAGGTTTATTCGTTGCTCGATGAGTCCCCGGCCATGAATGTCTGGAGTGCCGAACAATTTCATTGGCCAAAAAGAAACGCGGGTGTGGTGCTGGTATTCCGGCGGATTGACAACGAGGAACCGGCCAAAGCAATCCGCCTGCGCGGCCTCGAGCCGGACGCACAGTACGAGGTGACGGATTTCGGCACGGAGCCGCCGCAAATAGCGACGGGCAAAGTACTCCTGGAACAAGGGCTGACGATTGAGCTTGACCAGAAACCAGTCTGCACTACGACCACCAACCACTCGGTATTGCAGACGGCCCCGCGCCATACTGCGAGGATGTACCGTAAGCTTTAGAGAATGTTTGTTTCGTACTAAACGCAAGATAAAGAACAGAACGAAATGTAATGGAAATGCACACTGGATTACAAACAGATATTAAAAACCATTTATGTGGAACTTGAGTATAATATTGTATATTTGGATGGAGTACGCAAATGCTGAATGATGAATTGCATGGCTTGATTGTGCCGGTAATAACCCCATTGGATAACGAGGACCGGGTGGATGAGAGTTCCTTTCGAAAAGTGATCCGCTTTTTAAAGAAAGCGGGGGTACAGGGCCTGTTTGTGGGCGGGTCGGCGGGGGAAGGGCCTTTGCTGACCTTGACGGAATGGACACGGATGGTGGAGATTGCCTTTTCTGAGGTGAACGGAGAAATCTTCCTGCTGGGGGGTGTCATGGATACTTCCACGCCGCGAATCCGGGAAAAGATTCAAATCCTGGCGCAGATCGGGTATCGCAATTTTGTTGTTACCCCTACGTTTTATCTGCCCTCTGCGCAGGCGGTATCGCAGTTAAAATTATTCGGCCAGTGTTATGAAGCCCGCCAGCAGATGCAGATGATCCTGTACAACATTCCCGGCTGTGTGGGTACGGAGATTGCGGTTTCCACAATGTGCGAGGCGGCCAAAAGAGGCTGGATCCAATTTTGCAAAGAGAGTTCCGGGAATCTTTTGTACTTCAAGACGCTGGTCATGAAAGGGGCAGAGGTGGGTTTGCAGGTTCTGGAGGGGGATGAGGGGACGATGGTCCAGGGTTTGCTGGCCGGGGCCTGCGGGATCGTGCCGGTCTGCGCGAACTTTGAGCCGGAGACTTATTTGCGTGCTTATCAGGCGGCCAAGAAACAGGATCTGAAAGAGCTGGAAAAGCTGGACCGGAGAATATTGCATGTCAAGCAGAAAGTGATTCATTCCGGCCCGTTCTGGCTCAGCGGGATCAAGTACCGGGTTCACCAGATGGGACTGGCTTGTGATAAGGTGATCTCCCCCCTGCCGCCGGCTTCGGCAGAACAGAAAAAAATCATCGATGCCTGGGATTGAAAAAACGATATAATAAAATAGAAATGATAACAAGACTGCGACGGTTTTAACGTAAACGATATATGGCATGTAATTCCTTGAAACTGGATGGTGGGAGTGGAGAATGCAGCAAATGCATAGATGGCAAATAAGGATCCTGCTGGTGATGCTGTGTGGTGGATGGGCGTGGCCAGCGGAAGCGGCTGAGACCGATATGGTCATCAACGAAATCATGTACAATCCAGCGGATGAGAATGCCGGGGGGGAATTTGTGGAGATTTACAACCAGGGCGGTACCACGGTAAATGTCAGCGGGTGGCAACTGGAGGATTCGGCCCAGGTGATGTTTACCCTGCCGGCGGGGACGGTGATCGCGGCGGGCGGGTATCTGGTTTTTTACGAGCAAGAAGCAGCGATTGACTTTTATGGTTTGGATACCGGTATCTCTTATGGACCCTATAGCGGCGGCTTGAGCGGCAGTGGGGAGCGGATTGCCTTGAAAAATGTCGGCGGTACCGTCATTGATGAGGTGACCTACGATGACAATTCGCCCTGGCCCACGGAACCGGATGGCAATGGTCCGTCGCTGGAGCTGATAAATCCGTTGCTGGATAATAACGCCGGCACCAGTTGGGGGACCGGCCAGCCTTACACGCCGGGGGCGGCCAATCATCCGATTATCTTTGTCGCTGAACCTGATTTTTTGCGTACCAGCGGTATTTTTACGGAGGGTTTCTCGCTGACCTTAACCAGACAATCCGCCACCGCCACGATTTACTACACACTCGACGGTACGGATCCCTCTCTTTCTTCCTCTGCCTACTCCGCCCCGATTCCGATTTCCGGCAGTACGCTGGTGAAAGCGGCTGTCTATGAGCCGGGTGTCGGCTGGAGCCAGATACGAGCCGAAGGATTTTCCAAAATCAATACCGATATTCAGAATTTCAGTTCCAATCTTCCGATTGTGGTGATTGATTCCTTCGGGGAGGAGATTATATGGCCGCAAACCGCACCGGCCGGTTCTCCGGAATATACCCTCGTTCAGGCCACCTTTATTGATGTGGATCCCGCCACCGGCCGGGCTGTCATGAGCGGCCCTGCGGATCATACCGGTATGGATGGCATTCGGATTCGAGGGCACGGTTCAGCTTATATGCCGAAAAAAAACTATAAGCTGGAAACCTGGAACAACAGTTTTCAGGATAAAGATGTCTCTCTCCTGGGACTGCCCGCCGAATCGGACTGGGTTCTTTACGGTCCCTTCCCGGATAAAACCCTCATCCGCAATCTGCTGGCCTACCAGTGGAGCAATGAAATCGGCCGCTATGCCCTGCGCACCCGCCTGGTCGAATTGTTTGTAAATACCGATGGCGGCGATGTCCGCATGGATAACCTGGGCCTGGTGCCCACGTATTCCGTCACGGAAATCAATTATTCGACGACCTATCCCTATGGCCCCGATTTCGCCTATCCCGGCGATTATGCCGGCGTTTATGTCCTGATGGAAAAAATCACCCGGGATGACAACCGTGTCGATATCCGGAAACTCGATACATTTGACAATTCCGAACCGGAAATTACCGGCGGGTATCTAATTCAGCATGACTGCTGTCATAGCGGCGCCGGTGATTTCTCCTGCAATTTCGGCATTTTTTTACTGGAGGACCCCAAACCGGAAGAAACTACCACCACCCAGAAAAACTGGCTGATTAATTATCTCGACGGCGTCAAAGGAGTTCTGGACGGCTCCGCTTTTGCCGACCCGGCCGCCGGCTATCGTCAATATCTGGATGTCGGTTCGTTCATCGACCACTTCTGGCTCGAGGAAACGGTGCGGAATGTGGATGCCTATGTGGTCAGTGCCTTTATGTTCAAAGACCGGCTCGGCAAGTTGAATATGGGTCCTGTCTGGGACTTCGATATGGCCTTTGGCAACGCCAACTTTATGAGCGGTGCCTTAACGGCCGGCTGGGATTATGAGCAGCGCGGTAATGAATCGGTGGCGAAAATTTTTGACCGTTTACGCCAAGACCCCGAATACGAATTGGCCCTGTGGGACCGCTGGTTCAGCCTGCGGGAACATACCTTCCGTACCGGCAAACTCCTGGATGATATTGAGTACTGGGCGGCGTTTCTGGAAGAAGCCCAGATTCGCAATTACCAGCGCTGGCCCGTCCTGGGAATCAAATTAAAGTTAAATGGCCTGGGAAACGAGTACGCCTACTCCACCTATCAGCAGGAAATCGATGCGATGGAAGCCTGGCTGGTCGCCCGCCTGGACTGGATTGATTCTCAGTTTTCGTACTCACCTGTTCTCTTCAACCGGGACGGCGGTGAAGTTGACAGTGGATTTATGCTGACCATGATGCTGCCGGCCGGCAAATCCGGCACCATCTACTATACCCTGGACGGCAGCGATCCGCGGCAGGCTTATACCGGCGAGGCGGTTGGAACTCCTTATACCGATCCTGTGGCCCTAACCAGCACTCTTACGATAAAAGCCCGGTATCTGAATGGTTCCACCTGGTCCGCCATGAATGAGGCCAGCTTTATCGTCGATCCCATTGTTGTGATTAATGAATTCATGGCTGACAATTATTCCACTATCGAGGACCCAGATGAACCGAACGAGTTTCCCGACTGGATCGAACTGTACAACAAGGGAACTACCACCGTCGATCTGGCGGGCAAATTCCTGACCGACGACTTGAACGATCCGAATAAATATGTAATCCCCGCGGGGATTACTATCGATCCCGGTGAGCATCTGCTTTTCTGGGCTGATGAGGACGGTTCCCAGGGGCCGACTCATGCAAACTTCCAGCTCAGCCAAGGCGGCGAAGCCATCGGTCTTTTTGACTCCTATGCTAACGGCAACCTGCCGCTCAGCGTTATTACCTTTGGTATGCAGACAACGGATATCTCCTACGGCCGGTATCCCGACGGTGTCCGGAACTGGGGCTTCATGCAATCCCCAACGCCTGGGGAAACCAACCGCGTCATCGAAAATCTAAAAAGTTGTACGGAAATCTGGGAAGAAGGGTATGGCTTGATCGAGGATATCAATACCGACTGCCACGTCGATTTGCAAGATTATGCTCTTATGACCTCCGATTGGCTGGCAGAGAATTCCCAGCCGGGCCTCCAGCTATGGGATGCCGCCGCGGAATTTTCCCAGGCCGGCAATCCCAACGGCGTCTGGTCTTACGGCCGTTATGAAAATGGTGACGGCAGCGGGGCATGGGTCCTGTATGATACTCCCGCCGGATATCAGGATATCCTGATTAACTGGCAAACGCCCACTACTCCGGATACCCATTCCAATGTCAACAAGAATATTACGGGGAATACCTTTTCCATGAGTAACTGGGGTCCCGGCTGCAGTTGGCGGCCGTACCAGATGTGCGTGATGGTGCCGTATAACTGGGGTGCTCACTATGCGGATCGGGCGGCGGTCCGATTTACCGCGCCGATTGCCGGAACGTATGAGATTGCGGCTGCCTGGGAAAACCGGGCCATGAATGGCAACGCCAGCGGTGTTTTCGTGTCTATCAATGGTTCCGAAGTGTTTACGTATCAGGTCTCCGGTTTTGCCGAGTTTGGGACTCCGCCCGCTTCGGCGGTTGCCAGTTTTTCCGATGCGATAGCCTTGGCAGCGGGTGAAACGATTGATGTGGGCAGTTGGGGTATTGCCGGTGTTTATCCGGGCGGTAATCAGGTGGGTGTGGAAGCGGTCATATCGATTTCAGAACCCTATTTGATCTGCGGCGGGGCAGGATTCGTGTATATGCCCGCCGATTTTAATCGAGACTGTACTGTGAACTTTGATGATTTGCTGTATCTGGTGAACCAATGGCTCTCTACCAATGATCCGAGCGATCCGAATTTTGAGCCGAACTGGTAAATCCAGACCCAAAAAATGAATATAGCATAAAATAGTAAATTACCTTTAACCTTGTTAATGTTATAGTGTCACATATAGTATGCTGGCGAAAGGAAACCCCATTTATCAGGAGGCCAAACTATGGTTCGATCCACCAAAGCATGTCTGATTTCGTTTATTCGTCTGTTTTTTTTGGTTATAGCCGCTCTTGTGATTTCCATCCCTGTCTATGCCGCCGACAAATCGGCGACAGCCGGGGCGCCGGCCGAGCGGAAGTCATCCACGATGGTTTCGCTGGATGGGGCACGCTGGCTGGCGGCCACCGATCCGAAAAATGCCGGGCGTGCAGAAAAATGGTGGGAAAAGCCTGCCGCCGAGGCCCAGCCCATTCGCGTGCCCGGCATCCTGCAGGAGGTCTTTCCCGCCTATCACGGCCTGGTGTGGTATTGGCTGGATTTCACGCCTGAGGCGAATCCGCATCCCGGCGGCCGATATCTGCTGCGGTTCTGGAGTGTCGATTATTTAGCTGAGGTATGGCTCAATAATATCCCGGTAGGCGGGCATGAAGGGGCCTGTGAGCCGTTTGTGCTGGATGTAACCGACGCCGTCAAGCCCGGTCTGGCCAATCGCCTGGCGGTGCGGGTGCTGAATCCCACCAACGAACCCATCGACGGCAT
Source organism: uncultured Pirellulales bacterium (assembly GCA_964580995.1). Lineage (GTDB taxonomy): Bacteria > Planctomycetota > Phycisphaerae > Sedimentisphaerales > SM23-30 > JAKJEP01. The sequence goes on along the minus strand of CAZOMV010000074.1, from coordinate 5,381 downwards.
CACGTTACAGGAAACGCCGCATACGGCCAAGACCATTCCCTGGGCACCGGGTCGTGGTCCGAACTGGGGCGGGATTACTGATTCGGTGGAGTGGATCGCCACGCCGGCTGTACGAGTGGAGGACCTTTTCGTGCGCGCCGATCCCCAAACAGGTATTATCCGGGTGCAGGCCAATTTGCGCAACGCCGGCCAAAAAGCCATTACCGGCCATATCACCCTTGACGTCGCCCCCGCCGCCGGCGGCCAGACTCTCAATACCGTGCAGTTGGAGCGGGAACTTCCGGTTGGCGATACCCTGGTGGAAACGGAATTAAAAGTAGAGAATCCCCGGCTTTGGCAGTTGAATGATCCGTATATGTACCGGGTAGCGGTCCGTGTCAGCGCGGATACCTCCGCTTCGTTCGACGAATGCACAACCCGCTGCGGATTCCGCGATTTCCGGCTCGATAACGGTTATTTTCGCCTCAATGGCAAACGGCTGTTTGTGAAGTGTTCCCATACCGGCTATGAAACGCCAGTGGGCGTGAATGTCGCCCTGGATCCCGACCTGCCGCGCAAAGACCTGCTGAACTGCAAGGTGATGGGAATGAACATGATCCGGTCGTTCAACGGCCTGATGTCGCGCAGCCAGATCGACCTGTGCGACGAGATTGGCCTGATGGTGTATCAGGAGAACTATGCCAGTTGGTTCATGGAAAACTCGCCTAAAATGCCCGAGCGGTTTGATCGTACTACCCTGGCGATGGTCAGACGCGACCGGAACCATCCGAGCGTGGTATTGTGGGGCCTTCTGAATGAGACTCCCAAAGGTCCGGTTGTAGACCAGGCGGTTGCGGCCCTGCCGCTGGTTCGCCGGTTGGACGATACCCGGATCGTGTTGCTCAGCAGCGGCAACTGGGACGGCTCCGAGAACACCATCGCCAACCCGGGTGTCAATGAATGGCAGGGACTGCTGGCCGATCAGCATCCGTATCAGCAAATTCCGCATTATGCTTCCGTCATCAATACCCTCCGTACTGTCAGCGGCGGCGCCAAACCGCTGTTCATTTCCGAATACGGCATGGGCAGCGCTGTGGACGTTGCCCGGCTCACCCGCCACTACGAACAAATAAGCCAAACCGCCTGCGAAGACGCGGTTATCTATCGTCAGATGTATGATCAGTTTATGGCCGACTGGGACCGCTGGAAAATGGCCGAGGCCTTCGCCAATCCCGAAAACTATTTCCACCAGTGCGTGGCGTGGATGGCGCCGCTGCGTCGGCTCGGCACCAGTGCCATTCGGGCGAATCCCAACGTGGTCGGCTATAGCGTCACCGGCACCCAGGACCAGGGCTTAAGCGGCGAAGGTCTGACTGCCAACATTTTCCGCGAGTTGAAGCCGGGCGTGGTCGATGCCATGTTCGATGCCTTTGCTCCGCTGCGCTGGTGCCTGTTCGCCGAGCCGATGCATATGTATCGCGGCCAAAAGGCTCGCCTGGAAGCAGTCCTGGCCAATGAAGACATGCTTGCTGCCGGCGATTATCCCGCGCGGCTGCAAGTGGTTGGTCCGCGCGGCGTATGTGTGTTTGACCGGACGATTACCGTCAGCATCCCCGATCCCAAAGGAAATCCGGAACCGAAGTTTGCGATGCCCGTGTTTGCCGAAGACGTCATGATCGACGGGCCGTCGGGAAAATACCAGTTCCTGGCCACCTTCGAGAAAGGCGCAGCCGCTTACGGCGGGGATATCGAGTTCTACGTGGCTGGTCCGGCGGAAATGCCGGGAGTTGAAACGGAGGTAGTTCTCTGGGGTGACGATGCGGATCTGGCCAAATGGCTCAGTGCCGCCGGCATCAAGACTCGCCCGTTCATGCCGGCAGTGCAAAACGCCAGGGAAGTTATTCTCGCAGGCAACCGTGCGGCCCCCGGCGAAGCCGAGGCCTTCCGCGAATTGGCCCGCCACATCGCGCGAGGCTCTCATGTGGTATTCCTGTCGCCCGAGGTCTTTAAGAAGGCCGACAATGCGGTCGGCTGGCTGCCTTTGGTTAACAAGGGCGCACTGATAGGACTATCCACCTGGCTCTACCATAAGGATGATTGGGCAAAGAACCATCCGATTTTCGATGGCCTGCCTGCCGGCTGTGTCCTGGAACATGCATTTTACCGGGAAGTGATTCCGGCCGGCTGGCCGGAAGGCGTCTGGGGTGCAGCTCCAAATGTTGCCTGGGCGGGACAGGATGTTCCAGCCGAGGCGGTGGCCGGTTCGATCTATACCAGTTGCGGATACAGCTCCGGCCTTACCATATCGGTGTACTCGCTCGCCAGCGGGCGTTTTATACTTAACACCTTCCGGATTCGCCAAAACCTCGGCAAGGATCCGGTAGCCGAACGAATGCTGCGGAATATGCTGCGTTATGCCGCACACGATACTACCCAGCCGCCGGCGGATCTGCCCGGTGATTTTGAGGAACAGCTCAAGGCTATGGGCTATTGATGGAGATCCTATTTCCGTTGCGATAATAGCATTGTTTGAAAATGAGCAATTCCGGCTTGAAAAGGAAAACTATCATGAAATGGCGTAATCAAAGTCTGCTGATTGGTTTACTTGTATCGGTTTTGTTGGGAATCGTTATGTCCGGCAATCTGTTTGCCGTGAAGGTCAAGCCCGAAGCTTTGGCGGAGGCCCAGCGCTGGATGAAAGCGAAATTTGAAGGAACGGTTGAGACCGGGGCGGTTCAGCCCGGCCTGATTGTTATAGCCAATCACGATGCCGTGCTTCAGAACACTCGCGGCGAAGGCAGGCCCCTGACCATAGCCGGGAAAACCTATACCCGCGGTCTCTACTGTCATGCGGTAAGCAAAGTCATTGTCCGGCTGCCGGGCGGCGGTAAGACTTTTTCGGCCATCATCGGTGTCGATTCGAATCCCCAGACGGCTGACGGCAAGGGTAGTGTAGTGTTTGCGGTAAACATCGGCGACAAGGTGTCGTTTCGGTCAGAAGTGATGCGCGAGGGTATGGCCGGTGTGCCAATCAACGTGGATCTGAAGGGAGCCGGCGAATTCATTCTGGAGGTCGGTGACGCCGGTGACGGGATTGCCTGCGATCAGTCCGACTGGGCGGAAGCGAAGGTGGTTCTGGAAAATGGAGAGATCGTATGGCTGGGCGATTTGCCCATCATCGATCGGGAAGTGCCGGCCCCCACGGCAGAACCGCCTTTTTCGTTTGTTTATGACGGCCAGCCATCGGCGCAGTTGCTGAAAGAATGGGATGTCAAGCGTCACAGCGGCCGCCTGGATGATCAGCGAACCAGCCATACGCTGACTTACACCGATCCGAAGACCGGCCTGGTGGTCCGCTGCCAGGCAGTGGAATATCATGACTTTCCTACCCTGGAATGGACCGTGTATTTCCAAAACACCGGCACGAAAGACACCCCCGTCCTGTCCGGGATTCAGGCGATCGATACCTGGTTTTATCGCTCGAAAAACGGAGAGTTTCTTCTCCACCATAACACCGGAAGCCCCTGCACACCGCAGGATTATCAGCCTTTCGAAACGCCGCTGCCAGCCAGTTCAACCCAGCGGATCACGACCGCCGGCGGCCGTTCCACCAACAGCAATCTGCCCTACTTCAATATTCAGTGGCCGGATCAGGGCGTGATCGTCGTCATCGGCTGGCCGGGCCAGTGGGCCGCGGAATTCAATCACGATGAAGGAACCGGCCTGCACGTGCGGGGCGGTCAGGAACTGACGCATTTTCTGCTCCATCCGGGCGAAGAAGTCCGGGCACCCCTGGTCGTGGTCCAGTTCTGGAAAGGCGACTATATCGATTCGCAAAATCTCTGGCGGCGCTGGATGCTGGCTTATAACACCCCGCACCCCGGAGGAAAACCGATGCCGCCGGGATACATGATATGTACCAGTGATTTTTATCCCGGCATGAAAAGCACCGCCGCTGACGAGATTCAGAATGCCATCGTTTATGTAAAAGCGAGGGTAAAGCTGGACTACTGGTGGATCGATGCCGGCTGGTACCCCTGTGGTGACGGCTGGTGGAATGTCGGCACCTGGCAGCCCGATCCGCAGCGTTATCCGAAGGGACTCAAAGAAGTTTCCGATTACGTCCACTCTAACGGTATAAAACTGGTGGTCTGGTTCGAGCCGGAACGGGTCACAGCCGGTTCCTGGCTGGCTGAAAATCATCCGGAGTGGGTCCTGGGCGGCAAAAACGGCGGCCTGCTGAACCTGGGCAACCCGGAGGCGTTAGCATGGCTTATTGAGCACGTGGACACCATCATCACCAAAGAAGGGATTGACCTTTACCGCCAGGATTTCAACATGGACCCGCTGGGGTATTGGAGAGTCAATGATGCACCGGATCGGCAGGGGATAACCGAAATCCGGCATATCGAAGGATACCTGGCGTATTGGGATGAACTGCAGCGGCGCCATCCCGATATGCCCATCGACAGTTGTGCCAGCGGCGGCCGGCGCAACGATATCGAGACTCTGCGCCGGGCGGTACCTTTGCTGCGCAGCGATTACCGTTTCGAGCCGGTCGGTACTCAGGGGCACAATTACGGGATGTCTTTATGGATGCCCTACAACGGCACCGGCGTTATGGATAATAGTGATTACGTGGTGCGCAGTCATTGGTGCCCCTGGCTGAGTATTGGTCGAGAGCAGCCGCGCCGGGAAGGACTCGAATGGACCGATTATTTCCGTAAAGTTGCACAATGGCGCAAAATCAGCGGCTATATGTTGGGTGATTATTATCCTTTGACCGCCTACAATCTGGACAATACCCTGTGGCTGGGATGGCAATTCGATCGGCCCGAGCAGGGAGAAGGAATGGTGCAGGCCTTTCGCCGGGCGGAGAGCATGTATGAATCGGGCCGCATGCCGCTGCGCGGTCTGGAACCCGAAGCTCCGTACACAGTCACCAATCTGGATACCGGAAAATCAGAACAGATCGGAGGTCTCCAATTAATGCAAGAGGGATTGCTGATTGTAGCCCCGCTGCGACCCAGCGCCGCCGTATATCTATATAAAAGGGAAGTCCCAGAAGGTGCTGCAGAACAATAATGAAATCCATACATAATGTGTAAGCAAGGTATTAATCACCTATTGGAACTTGCTGAATCGCATAATGTGGAATTTGTACCTACCTCAAATAAGGGCAACTTTAGGACAACGGCCCAGTCAAAAATAGTAAAGAATACGCAAGTGCCTGAAATGCAAAAGCTTATAGACGTAATTCCGGCGAAAAACAAAAACCGGAGAGGGCGGGATTCTCCGCCCCTGTGTCCTGCCTACATTCGAGAAATCCTCAACTATACACAAATCTAAGGGTCTGTAAATAAATAACCGCTACCGATAGTGGGGTTTGATGGTGTAGTTCC
>CAZOMV010000073.1:0-30557 GCA_964580995.1 uncultured Pirellulales bacterium | reverse complement strand
ACAAGGGGTCGAAAAGCTTTTGACGCTGGCGTCAAACTTATTTTTCGGCCGGATCCTCAAGCCAATTCGGGGAAAAGCGGATAAAAAGAATTTTCTCGTAGGCATGGTTTTCGCCTGCTTCATACAGGCAGCCGATCCGGTCGCCGGCGGTGATGACCAGGCAGGAATAGGCACTGGGGCCGGGGTATAGGGTTTTGGCGAGCGGCCAGGTGAGGCCGTCATCGAAACTGGCCCGGATGGTCATATTGATCCGTTCGGTCCGGCTGGCGGGGTTGGAGAATAACAAAATTGTTTTTGCGGATGGATCCTGGGGACGATTCGAAATAATACTGGCTTGACAAACGGGTTCCATCAAAGGAGTTTCATAAAATCGATCCGGCCAGGTTTCCCCACCATCCCGGCTGATCGCCTTGGCACGGCTTCCCTTGTGGTAGTAGTTTCGCATATTCATCATCAGATCGCCGTTACTTAATTCGACCACCTGCGACTCGTTGCAGCCGGGCTGTATTTCCTGGCTGAACGTCCAGTTTTTGCCGCCATCGTCACTGTAGATTACATGGGCGCCGAGCGTCTGGGCTGGGTAATATTCGGGAAAGGAGTGATTGGCGGGGATGACCAGCCTGCCTTTCTTCTCCCCACCGGCCAGTTGAATGCCGATCCCCGGCCCGGTCGCATACCAGCGCCAATCCTGTCTTTTCACCTGGCCGGTGATTTCACGGGGTGGGGACCAGGTTATACCATCATCCAGGGAGGAGAGAAGATACACCCGGCGGGTATCCCGGCTGGTTCCCGCGATGATTTCCTTTTCCTGGTCGCTGCCCAGATTCCAGGAGGCCAGCAGGATAATCTCCCCCGTGGCGCGATTTACCACCACACAGGGATTCCCGCAGGTATTGGCCCCGTCGTCCCAGATGAGTATCGGCTCCGACCAGTTCCGGCCGTTATCCGTGGAGCGTTTGAGCAGCAGGTCGATATTGCCCGTATCCTGCCGGCTTTCTCTGCGGCCTTCGCAGAAAGCCAGCAAACTGCCCCGGCTGGTTCGAAGGATCGCCGGGATTCGATAGGTATGATACCCGCCCCGGCCGCTGACAAAGACCTCCTGTGTTTCCATCCCTTCGGCGGAAAGCAGGGAAGAAAAAAATACCGAAATCAGCAGGCAATATAAATTTCTGTGATCCATTTTGCCAGGCTTCCGCTAGAATTTCACCTGGGGTGCCGCTTTTTGTTCTTCGGTAGCTTCGAAGTATTCGGCTTTTTCCACACCGGCCATGCTGCAGAAATGGCGGCCGAAAAAGGAACGGGAATACGTATTGAGTTTACGGACGGCTTCGTTGTAGCGGTTCCGTTCCACCGCGATCCGGTTTTCCGTGCCTTCCAACTGGTCTTGCAGCTTGAGAAAATTCTCGTTGGCCTTCAGTTCGGGGTATTCCTCCCGCAGGACCAGCAGCCGGGACAGGAACCCTTGCACCATATTGGCGGACTGGGCTTTTTCCGCTACGCTGTTGGCTTGAAAATATTTGGTGCGGGCATCGGCGATATTTTCAAACAGCTCTTTTTCGTGGGTGGCATAGCCTTTGACGGTTTCCACCAGGTTGGGGATCAGGTCAAAGCGGCGGACCAGGACATTGTCCACCTGGGCCCAGGAGCTTTGTACCGCTTCATCGTATCGGATTGCCTGGTTGTAGCCGCCCCAGATGGCCAGAAACAAGATCAAAAGCAGTGCAATCACCGCGATCAGAATTATGATTCCCGTTTTTCCATTTTGTTGTAAGGTACGCATCGTTCTATCCTTTCTTGGTTGAATTACCAGCTTCCACCGGCACCGCCGCCGCCGAAGCCTCCGCCGCCGCCACCGCCAAAACTTCCGAAACCCCCGCCGCCAAATCCCCCGCCGCCAAATCTGCCGCCCCCGCCGCCCAAACCGCCGCGCCCGCCACCGAGGGACGTGAGCAGGCCCCAGAATAGCAGGCTTCGGGTACTGCCGCGTGAGCGGCCAAGCATGGCCAGCATGATAAATAGCAGGAAAAATATCCCAGAAAATAAAGAGGCGAATGGATTCGATTTTGGTTTCACCGGTGATAGTTTCGGCATACCGGTTAAGGTAACGTTCTGCTCCTGCGCTATTTTCTGAGAGATCGCGGCGGTGCCGTTTAAAATACCGCGATTGTAGTTGCCCGCCTTGAAATCCGGTTGGAAATAATAGCGGCCCACATCCCCGGCAAAACCATCGGTAATAACCGCTTCGTGTTCGTATCCGACTTCGATCCGGTATTTTCGATCCTTCACCGCGATTACGATCAGGATACTGGCACTTTTTTGATTGGCGCCGAATTTCCATTGATCTGCCCGTTCGAAGGCATATTGGTGAATGTCCCGGCCGCTGGTCGAATCGACTGTCAGGACTATAATGCGGGCGTTGGTCTTCTGTTCCAGTTCCTGTAACAATCCGATCAATTGTTGTTTGGTGCCGGCATTCAGAACGGCGGCTCGATCTTCCACAAAGGTGCGCGGCGCGGATTCGATATCCGCTGCCGACAACGAAACGGTAAAAGACAGCAGAAAAAGAAGCAGGAATAAATTTCGTTTGGGTTTATTCATGCCTCCACTCGCATCTGATCCGTCTGGTGTGTGATCTGGTCGATAGTGACATAAAGATTTTCAAATAATTTTTCCATGCTGTCCGCCGCGGGGAGAAGGTGCTGTTGTTTCAGAATAAGCAGTGACTGGATAGAGTCCGGTTGAAACTTCAGAATTTCAGATGCCAGTTTCAGGGTGGGTAATACTCCGGTCGGCCTTTCCTGGTTCTGCAACCACAGAATGGCTCGCAGCAGGAAAACGAATTCCGAAACACAGCCAATCAGCAGTTCCCCGACGAATTTGGGCTTTCCCAGCGATTGGATGTAACCCTGCCGCAGCTTGATAAGGGCGGATTTCAGCTCGCGTTCGCATTGCAGCCGCACCTCTTCCTTGCGAAACCGAAGATCGGCAAAGGGATCGGGTCCATATACCGTCGTATGGTTCAACTGGAAATCCAGAAATTCCACCCCAAAAACATCCAGCGACTGTTCGATATATTCCCGGGTCATCAGCAGGGGGGCTCGCAGTTTTTGCCTGCCCATATTTTTCCCGTAGCCGGCCAGCCGCTGCAGCAGGGAATGGCTGCGCCGCTTGACCACCAGCACGGTATTGATATCGCTGTTCCGTATATCAAAATCTTCGGTCAGCGCACTGCCTACCACGGAAAAGGATTCCAGCGTATCACCCAGATCCTCCAGTAAGGTATTCCCGAACAATGCGACGGAAGGCTGAATCTCCGGGCGAAGCTGACTTACCGCCATTTTTCCCTGTTTTTCATCAGACATTTTATTCACCTATAAGAAATATACCATTACACCCTCCAGCCTAAGCAATCATACCCGGATGATTCCTTTTGGCAAGGATAATTACTTTCTGGGTGCCTCATCAGCAGGGAAAGTGTTGCTATAGTAAAGGAATATCAAAAAAAATAATATATTATTTTATCAGCATATTATTTTATCAGCATTTGGTATAATTTCTACCCATTGACGCATAATAGACGGAACCGCCAAAAGTCGATATTGACTTCCAAAAACGGCTCTGGCTTCCCAATAACAAGGGGTCGAAGAGCTTTTGACGCTGGCGTCAAAATAGGTAGTTTAAAAGGTAAATCATGGTAAAGTATATCATATCCATCACAGCCAAAGACCGGCCGGGCATTGTGGCCGGTTTGAGTGAGGCCATTTTTGAACTGGGCGGGAATCTGGAGGTGGCCAGCCAGACGGTGCACCAGAGCTATTTTGCGATGATTATCCTGGGGGCCTTTGCCCGGGAAATCGCCACGGAGGACCTGGCGGCGCGAATCCGGCAAAAAGCCGGCCAGGATCTGCACGTCTATATCACCCCGTATCAGCCCGGCCCGCCGGTGGTACGCGGCGGCCAGACGTTTATTGTCACCTCCGTGGGACGGGACAAGCCGGGCATTCTGCATACCTTGACTACGTATCTGGCGTCGAAGAACATCAATATCGACGATTTATACTGCTATGTGGAAAACCAGGAATTTATCGTGATCTGCCAGGTAACGGTACCGGCGGAACTGGATGTATTTATGGTGCAGGCAGACCTGGAAGCGGTGGGCCAGGAAGGCGGTTTTTCCGCCAGTATGCAGCATGAAAATATCTTCGTGGCCACCAATGAACTGCGGCTGGGGAATATTCGTTAAAGAGGATAACCAACGGAATACCATAAAGAGCGGATGGAAATAAACGATGCTGCGAACCGATGAAATTCTTACCACGATCCGGATGCTGCAAAGCGAAAATCTGGATGTCCGTGCCGTTACCATGGGGATTGATCTGAATGACTGTGCCGGGCCGGATGTGAAACTGGTCTGCAAGAAGCTGATGCATAAGATTCTTACCCGTGCCGCGCGGCTGGTGGAAATGTGCGATCTGATCGGCGGAAAATACCGGATTCCCATCGTCAATAAACGAATCGCGGTTTCGCCGGTCAGTATCCTGCTGGAAGGGCATTGCGAACGGGCGGCCCTGGAAATCGCCCAGACACTGGATCAGGCGGCGGCAAAAGTGGGTGTGGATTTCCTGGGCGGCTTTACCGCCCTGGTGGAGCGGGGGCAAACCGCCGGCCAAAAGGTTTTGATTCATTCGCTGCCCCAGGTTCTCAGCCAGACCAGTCGCGTCTGTTCTTCCGTGAATGTCGCCACCAGCAAGGCCGGGATCAACATGGACGCCGTGGCGACGATGGGCGAGATCATTAAGCAGATTGCCGAGGCGACCCGGGACCAGAATGGTTTCGGCTGCGGCAAGCTGGTGGTCTTTGCCAATATCCCCAGTGACAATCCGTTTATGGCCGGCGCCTATATGGGTTCGGGCCGGGGCGAATGTGTCATCAATATCGGCGTCAGCGGTCCCGGCGTGGTCAAATCCGCCATCGAGCGGGCGCAGGCCGCCGGCCCGGTGAAAATCAATGATCTGGCCGAACAGATCAAGCTGACCGCCTTCCGCGTCACGCGGGTGGGGGAGTTGATCGGCCGGGAGGTGGCTGCTGCTCTGGCCGTGCCCTTTGGGATCGTGGACCTCTCGCTGGCCCCGACGCCGAAAGTGGGGGACAGTGTCGGCGAAATTCTCAATGCCCTGGGCATCGAGCATGTCGGCAGTCCCGGCAGTACGGCGGCGCTGGCATTATTGAATGATGCGGTTAAGAAGGGCGGTCTGTTTGCCAGCAGTTCGGTGGGGGGGCTGAGCGGCGCGTTTATTCCGGTGTGTGAGGATTCCAATCTGGCGGCCGCTGCGGCCGCCGGTCATTTGACGATAGAAAAACTGGAAGCGATGACCGCGGTTTGTTCCGTGGGCCTGGATATGGTGCTCATTCCCGGCGATGTCGATGCCTCTACCATCAGCGCTATTATTGCCGACGAAATGGCGATCGGAGTCATCAATAACAAAACCACCGCGACGCGATTAATTCCCGTTCCCGGCAAGAAGGCTGGGGAACATGTTTCCTTTGGCGGGCTTTTTGGCGGGGGGCCGATCATGGAAGTAAAGAATTCCGGTTCCAGCGCGAAATTTATCAGCAGAGGCGGGCAAATACCCGCCCCTGCTCGCAGTTTGACTAATTGATACAAGTCGATTAAAATTCCCGAATATACCCGGCCGTCCAGCCGCCATCCACCGTGAGAATGTGGCCGTTGATATAACTGCTCTCCGGCGCGGCTAAAAATAAGGCCGCATGGGCGATTTCCTCGGACTCACCCGGCCGGCCCAGCGGAATATGGGCCAGCATCTGCTGCACCCGTTCACTGAACATGCCGTTGTTGCCGTAAAACAGCGATTTGGTGCCTTCGGTTAAAATCGAACCCGGCGCGATGCAGTTGACCAGCACACCCCGCCCGCCCAGTTCCAGGGCCATCGCCTTGGTTAAATTGACTACGCCGGCCTTGGCCGCGATGAAGGCACATTGCAGCCGGGCCGGGACCAGCCCCAGAACCGAAGTAATATTGATCACTTTTCCCGATCCCTGCTTGAGCATGGGTTTGACTCCCGCTTTGCTGACCAGATACAATCCGGTTAGATCAATGCTGATCAGACGGTCCCATTCCTGCCGGGGAAATTCTTCGATGGTGACGCGATGCTTGGCGGTGTTGACACCGGCGTTGTTGACCAGAATATCCAGCGTGCCGAAGTCTTTAACGATCTGGTCAATCACTTCATTTACCTGCGTTTCGTTGGATACATCCATTTTCATCGCCACACAGCCCGGCGATTGAGCCGCCGATTCCTTGGCGACCTCTATGTCCACATCCGCATAAACCACTTTAGCGCCATTGGCCGCCAGGGCGTCCGCGATGGCTTTGCCGATATTACGAGCGGCCCCGGTTACTAAGGCTACTTTTCCGTTTAAATCCACTTTCATTTTTTGTACTCCTGTAATGATAAAAACCTAATCGAGTATATTATAGGATAAATGTTTGCGTAATTCCTGTTCGGCGATTTCCAGTTGCCCGTCCCGCAGGGCATTGACAATACGAGTGTGTGATTCCACACCGCTATACCGGTTAGCCGAAGCACTAATATTGCTTTCAAACCGCTTGAAAAAAACTTGCAGCAGGTCGTTGAATGCCACCAGCGGCTCTATCCCGCTGGCTTCTACCAGCGTTCGATGAAAGTCCACATCTTCCCGGATGTAAATTTTTTGATCTTCCGGGTTCATCCGGGAAAGGATCTCGATCAATTTGTTATAAATCGTGGGATCCTTTTCCATCGCCTTCATGGCATAGGGCAGTGCCCCGGTTTCGATGACAATACGGGCTTGCCGCAGCCGCTCCTTGGGATAATTATTCAAGGCGAAATGGAAGCCCAGATATTCGGAAACTCGTTTAATGTCAACCTCCCCAACCGTAAGCCCCCGGCGGGGTGCCGAGCGAATGATCCCCAAAAAACTCAAAGCCTTGGTGGCCTCCCGGACACTGATGCGGCTGACCCCGAAACGGTCTGCCATTTCCTGCTCCGTCGGCAGCCGGTCCCCCGGTCCCAGAGAATTATCAGTGATATAACTCTTTATCTTAGAGGCAACTACCTCACTTAAAGTTTTCCGCTGGACAATGTCTTCCGCCATATTATCATGCAACCTTAAAAAATTGAGTTTATCAATAATATTTATATTAGCAAAAAAATTATGGTTGACAAGTAAATAATCATATAATAATATAATTAAAAGTTCAAGATGAAAAAAGTAAGAAGCATCGGTTTTCCGGTGTTTCTTTTTATGAAAACGAATTTTTGCGAAAATGAAAATTATAGACGTTAGTGTGCCTCTTTCCAAGGATTTGCCGACCTGGCCCGGCGTATGGCAATACGAACTCGAGTGGGTGTCGCGGAACAACCTGGTCAATGGGGAAAAAGCGGTTGGTTCTTCGTTCCGGATGTGCACCCATCACGGCACGCATATGGATGCCCCATTTCATTTTGATCCGCAGGGAATTACCATCGATCAGATCGATCCTTCTCTGTTGGTTGGGCCTTGTAAAGTGTATGAGTACCAGGGAACGGATCATATCGGCCGGGATGACCTGGAAAAGATGGGGGTGACAAAGGGGCAGCGGGTTTTAATCAAGACCGCCAATAGCCGGATCGTTCGTTCTAAAACTTTCCATGAAGATTATATCGCCCTGAAAGCCGATGCAATGGAGTACCTGCTGGAAATGGGTGTAAAACTTTTAGGTTTTGATTATTTTTCCATCGGTCCCTATGGTGTGGCGAATGATGAGGTTCACTATTTGTTTCTTCATGCCGGAGGAGTCATTATTGAAACAATAGACCTGACAGCCGTTACGCCGGGAGAATACCAGATTATGGCTTTGCCCATCAAAATGGCCGGCTTGGATGGTGCTCCCGCCCGGGTGTTATTGGCGGAAAAGGACGGAGACGAAAATTAAAAAGAGTGTGTTGTTGCCTGAAAATATGGCGGATAAGAAAATATTTGTACCAAGAATAAGGAGTTTCTCATGACAGCGACCAATAAAACAGACCTGTGGTATGTAAGCCCGTGGGATTATTACCCCGAAGTTACCAAAGATTTTACTTTTGCCCCCAAGATTAAAATTCACGATGTCACCCTGCGCGAAGGCGAGCAGCAGGCGGGAATCGTGTATAACAAGCACGACAAGCTGGCGATTGCCAAGCAACTGGCCAAACTGGGTGTGGACCGCATCGAAGCGGGCATGCCCGCCGTTTCGCAGGAAGACGAAGACGCCGTGAAGGCCATCGTGGATGCCAACCTGGGACCGGAAGTGTTCGCGTTTTGCCGCTGCATGGTCGGCGATATTGAGAAGGCCCACAAGGCCGGATGCAATGGGGCAGTGCTGGAAATCGCCTGCAACCCGATTTTCGTGGAAAAAGCCTACGGCAAAACCATGGACTGGGCCAAAAAGGCCGCTACCGAAGCGACCATCGCCGCCAAGGAATTGGGCCTTTATACCGCCTTTTTCACCATCGATGGCACCCGTACGGAAATCAATAGCCTGCTCGATACCGTGGATGAAATTCAGACCAACGGCCACATGGATTCGTTTGTCTGTGCCGATACCTTCGGCTGCGTGCATCCGCAGTCGGTAGTCCCCATCATTAAAAAGATTAAAGCCCGCTTCAAACAGCCGGTTGAGGCGCATATGCACATGCACTTCGGCCTGGGTGCTGCGAATACTCTGGCGGCCCTGACCGCCGGCGCCAGTGTGGCCCATGTTTCCGTTTCCGGTATCGGCGAAGGTTCCGGAAATACCCCGCTGGAAGACGTGGTCATGTCCCTGAAATGTATGTATGGCCAGGAACTCAAGATGAAGACCGAACACCTGGTCGAAACCTCCCGGTTCGTCTGCAAACTGACCAACAATCACCAGTTGCCTTCGAATCGTCCGATTGTCGGCGAAAAGATTTTCGCCGTGGAGTCCGGGATCGGCGTGATGTTCATTACCAACGCCCGGAAAAACGGCTTCGAGAACCTGCTGTATTCATGGAATCCGAAACTGGCCGGACAAGACGGATTGTACTTCGTCATGGGCAAAAAGAGCGGTACCGCTACCGTCGAAAACTGGCTCAATGATATCGGCAAAACCGCCACGAAAGATCAGATGAATGAAATCCTCGCTATGGTCAAGGATAAAGCCATCGCCGAGAAACGTCTGATTTCCATGGATGAATTTAAAGCGTATGTCAAGAAAGTGATAGGTAAATAAGGAATTGGGAACGGCAGCCGGTATGTTGCATATCGGCTGCCGGTTTTTTCCCTATGCGAAAATGTAGGAGATGGCGGCGATGAGTCATCCGTATTTGGAATATCTGCGAAAAACGGCAAAAAAGAAAAATGCCCGCGTGGCCCTGCCCGATGCCCAGCTCGATGGGCGTGTGTTAGAGGCAGGCTGTATCGCTCATCAGGAAGGCCTGGGGCAGATTATTCTGACCGGTTCCCGGAAGGAATTTCAAAAACTGGCCTCCCAGCATAAACTGGATATCAAGGGTATGGAAGTGATCGATCCGGATGAAATCGGCAACTTCCGGGAAATGTGTGAAGAATACGGCCGGATTCGGGCCAAAGAAAATCTTACCATGCAGCAGATCGATGCGCTTCTGCGCGACCCGGCCTATTTCGCCTGTATGCTGCATCGGCATGGCCGGGTGGACGGAATTTGCGCGGGGGTCTATTATGCCACTTCGGATCTGGCCCGGGCCGCGATTAAAATTCTGGGGATGAAAAAAGGTTTTGTGAAAATGACTGCCATGGCGGTGGTGGTGTTCGATCATACGCCGCTGGGGGACAACCTGGTCTTTTGCTGTGCCGACGGTACGATTTTACCGCGTCCGACTTCGGAAGAACTGGCGGAAATCGCCATATTAACCCATGACGGGGCCAAACATACCCTGCCGGACAAACCTCGTGTAGCCATGCTTTCGTTCTCCACGCTCGGCAGTGCCAAACATGAAGAGGTGGATCGGGTGGTGAAAGCGCTGGAACTGGTTAAGCAGCGCCGGCCGGATATTTGTATTGACGGGGAATTTCAAATGGATACGGCCCTTTCCCCGTTTGTCGCCTCCAAAAAGGTCAAACGGCCTTCGGAAGTGGCCGGCCGGGCCAACGTGCTCATCTGGCCCGACTTGCAGGCCGGGAATATGGCCGGCAAGGCCCTTATGATGATGGGACAGGGCAAACTGGTGGGGGCCACCTTCCTGGGAATCAATGGCCTGGTGGGAGATCATTCCCGCGGGGCCACCGTGGAGGAGATCGTCGCGTATATTACCTATATCGGTGCCCAGGTCGAAAAGCCGGGTGCGTAAATAACAGGTGTAGTAAAAGGATTCTACTATGAAAATTATAGTTGCAAATGTCGGCAGTTCTTCCTTCAAATGCAAATTATTCGATATGACCACCGAAAAAGTTCTGGCTCGTGCCCAGGTCGAACGGGTCGGTTCCGACAAGGCCCCGGTTCAGTGGACCGACAAGACCGGTGCCAAACACGAAGCGGTGGCTCCCTTGAAAGATTATGTTGCCTGTATCCAGTTTGTTCTGGATAAGTTTATGGATCCCCAAAAGGGAGTCCTTACTTCGCTGAATGATTTGTCCGCGGTGGGCTTCAAACCGGTGATTGCCGCCGGCGGGATAACCGGCTGTCAGTTTTTTGATGACCGGGTGATGGCGGCCATGGAAGAGTATAAAGATATCATCGTGCCTCTGCATAATGAGATTTGTATTCAGGCGGTCCGCAGTTTCCAAAAGCTGCTGCCGAAGCATCCGATGATGGGATTGTTTGAAACCGCCTTTTTCCAGGAATGGCCTGAATATGCCCGTGTCTATGGGATCCCCTGGGACTGGACGGAAAAATACAATATTCGCCGGACGATGGGGCATGGCGCCAGCCATTGTTATGTGAACCGCCGCCTGGCGGAGATTAAAAAATGCAAACCGGAGGATTTCAATGCCCTTCAGATGCATCTGGGCGGCAGTTCTTCGGTTGTTGGAATTCGAAAAGGAGTTACGATTGACGGTACCGCCGGTTTTTCCATGCAGGGCGGAGTTCCTCATTCGATCCGCAATGGGGACATTGACGGCTATATGATTACGTATCTGGAGTCGAAAGGAGAAGGGACCGCCAAGCAAATTTTGAATCGTCTGATGACCGAAGGCGGGCTGCACGGGATTTCCGGGATGGGATTCGATATGCGGGATCTCCAGCAGGCCGCGGAAAAGGGTCATAAACGGGCGAAACTGGCCATCGACACCTATGTCTATCAGATCCGCAAATATTTCGGCAGTTTCCTGCTGGTCCTGGGGCATACCGATGCGATTACCTTTGCCGGCGGGACCGGCGAGAATAGCTCCTATATTCGGAAACGAGTGCTGGAAAATCTGGAAGAGTTCGGCATTCTGCTGGATGAAAAGAAAAACGAACAGGCGATTGGAAAAGAAATGAAAATCTCGCGGGATGACTCGAAGATCGAAATCTGGGTGATCCCGACCAATGAAGAAATTGTCGTGGCCCGTGCCTGTGCAAAATTATTGAAAGAGACCGGGCGAAATGGATAGAAACGAAAGAGTTCTGGAAAAACCAGTGAAACAATTTGTATAAACATTAGATAAGGAAAAAGAACATGTTGAAAGTAGCGGTTACGGATTATACGTTTGCGGATTTAAGTGTGGAAAAAGAAATTCTGGAGCCGATGGGCTGCCAGGTGGTGGGCCATCAGAAATTTCAGGGAGAAGAAGCCCTGAAAGAGCTGGTCAGGGACGCCGATTATGTCATTGCCCAGTTTGCCCCCGTTAATGCCAATGTCATTAATGCCATGCAGAAAAACCAGATTATCGTCCGGTACGGCATCGGCTATGACAATGTGGATTGCAAGGCCGCCGCGGCCAAAAATATTCCCGTCTGCAACGTGCCGGATTTCTGCGTGGACGAAGTGGCCGATCACGCGGTGGCCATGATCCTGGCCCTGGCGCGGAAAATCGTCCCCAATAATGTGGTGGCCACCGGCCAATGGAAACTGGCCGTGCCGCTGGACCAGATGTTTGTCATGAAGAAGCTGACCGTGGGCCTGGTTGCCTATGGCAAGATCGGCAAAGAGGTGGCTTTGCGTCTGAAACCCTTCAAATGCAAAGTCCTGGTCTTCGATCCGGTCGTCGATGCCGCCGTCATCAAAAAGGACGGCTTCACCCCCGCCACCCTGGACGAGATTTATGCCCAGTCCGATCTGGTCTCCCTGCATTGCCCCAGCAACGAGCACACCAAGCAGATGATTAATGCCAAAAGTATCGCGAAAATGAAAAAAGGCGTTATGTTTGTCAACAGTTCGCGCGGTACCCTGGTCAAAACGGATGATCTGGTAGCGGCCCTGAAAAGCGGGCACATCAGTGCCGCCGCCCTGGATGTCACCGATCCCGAGCCGATTCCCTCCGACAGCCCGCTGCTGAAGATGAACAATGTAATCATCAACAGCCATATCGCCTCCGCCAGTGTGGCGGCGGTATTGAATCTGCGGAAAAGCGTAGCCGCCACGGTGATCAGTGCCATCAAGAAGGAAAAGCTGCCCAACGTGGTCAACGGCGTCAAAAAATAAAGATGAAAAAAATTCATTTGTATAAGGATACGATCCTCTATGGCAAATTTTAATCAGGTAAAGCCCGAAAAATTGCAAGCATTTTGCATCGAGGCCATGCGCCGGGCGGGTATGAAAGAAGAAGACGCCCGGATCACCGCCGAAATCCTGGTCACTACGGATACCTGGGGCACATTAACCCACGGGACCAAGCAGTTGCGCGGTTTGCTGAAAAATTTCCGCGATCAGCGTATGGATGTCAATGCGGCGGGCGAAATCCTGGAAGAAGGCCCTGGCTGGGCTATGTACGACGCCCATATCTCCATGCCGCTGGTGGTTTCGCATCAGGCGATGCAGACCGCCATGGCCAAGGCCAAAGAGTGCGGCATCGGTATGGCCGGCGTGAAAAACAGCGGCCATTTCGGCGCGGCCGGCTATTATGCCTGGATGGCCGCCCGGAATGACATGATCGGCCTGTCGTTCAGCAATGTGGACCCCGGTGTGGCCGTCCCCGGTTCCAGGGTCCCCGTTCTGGGCACCAATCCCCTGGCCTATGCCGTCCCGGCCGGCAAGGAATACCCCGTCTTTCTGGATATCGCCACCAGCGTGGTGGCCGCTAGCAAAATCTATGCGGCCCAGGCCCTGAAGAAGCCGATCCCAGAGAACTGGCTGCTCGATAAGGATGGAATTCCGACCACCAACCCCGCCGGCTACCCCTATGAAGGCGCGATGATGTTCATGGCCGGCCACAAAGGCTATGGAATCGCCCTGATGGTGGAAATATTGACCGGTATCCTTTGCGGCGGCGCCTTCGGCAGTCAGGTGGTCAGTTGGGTCAAGAAAATCCCCCAGCCGGTCAACCAGTCGCATTCCTTTATCGCCATCAACATCGCCGCCATGATGCCGATCGAGCAATTCAAGGATCGGATGGATCAGATGATCCGCGAGATTAAAGCGGCTCCCAGGGCCAAAGGCTCGGACCGGATTTACCTGCCCGGCGAGATGGAGTGGGAGCGGCGGGAAAAGGCCCTGAAGCAAGGCATGTCGCTGCCCGAAGATGTGGTGGCGAATTTGAAGGGGGTAGCGGAAGATTATAATATAAATATCGAAGATTATTTTAGCTAATCCCAGAGAAAGCAATGTTGAGGTAATTCCATGAGTAAAAATGAAGGTAAAAAAGAAAGTAAAATTCCGGCAGGTTTGACCAAAAAGGATCTGCTGGCCATGTACGAAAAAATGGTGCTGATACGGCGCTTTGAACTCACCGCCCAACAGCTCTTGAAATCCGGGGAAATGCCCGGTTTCATCCATATGTATATCGGTGAAGAAGCCACCGCGGTGGGCGTGTGCTCCAATTTACGGCCCATCGATTTTATTACCAGTACCCATCGGGGTCACGGCCACGCCCTGGCGAAGGGTATGTCCTCCAAGATCCTGCTGGCCGAACTGTTCGGCCGGGATACCGGCTGCTGCCACGGCCGGGGCGGTACCATGCACCTGTTCGAGCCGGAAATCGGGCTTTTTGGCACCAACGGCATCGTCGCCGGCGGAATTCCATCCGCCGTCGGAATCGCCATGAGTGCCAAAACCCGGAAAACCGATCAGGTTGCCGTCGGTTTCTTTGGCGATGGTGCCTCCAATCACGGTTCCTTCCATGAATCGCTCAATTTCGCCGGAGCCATGAAAGCCCCGGTCATTTTTGTCTGCGAGAACAATCTGTACGCCACCTCCATGCCCCTGAAAAAGGCAACCCAGAATCCCGAAATTGCCACTCGGGCCGCCGCCTATGGCATCCCGGGCGTGGCGGTCGATGGCAATGATGTGCTGGCGGTGTATCAGGTAACCAAAGAAGCCATCGAACGCGCCAGAGCCGGTAAAGGCCCGACCCTGATTGAATCCAAGACCTATCGCCTGGCCGGCCACCACGAAGGCGAACCGGTTGCCGGTACCTATCGGACCTGGGAAGAGCTGGAAGAATGGAAACAAAGAGGCCCCATCGAAAAACTGAAGAAACAACTGGTGGAAGAATTTAAATTAGCCACCGAGAAGGAAATTGAAGCGATTGAATCAAGTGTCGATCAGCAGATTTCCGAGGCGATTGATTTTGTCCGAAATTCTCCCATGCCCGATAAGGCGACCATCCACGATCATGTGCTGGCCAATCCGGTCAATCCCGAATTGCCCGCAACCCCGGACAACATGCCCACCGTCCAAAAGGGATGGCTGGAAGCCGTTATGGATGGGCTTGCCGAAGAATTCAAGCACAATCCGAATATCATCTACTTCGGCGAAGGGATCGGCGAACGCGGCGGCTGCTTCGGCCATACCAAAGGGCTTTGGGGTGTTTTCGGTGGTAATCGTTTCATCGATACCGCCATCTGCGAACTGGCCTTTACCGGTGCCTCCGTCGGCTGCTCCGGAACCGGTGTTCGGGCCGTGGCGGATTTAATGTTTGCCGATTTTATGTTTGAAGCCGGCAGCCAGATCATCCATCAGGCCGCCAAACTGCGGTATATGAGTGCGGGGAAGGTGGAAGTGCCTATGGTCATCCGCGCCCCGTTCGGATCCATCAAACAAACCGGGCCTCATCACAGCGGCTCTTTTTATCCGATGTGGGCCCATATCCCCGGCCTGATTGTCGTGGTTCCTTCCAATCCCGCCGATGCCAAGGGTTTGATGAAAACCGCCCTGCGAGCCCACGACCCGGTGATTTTCATGGAGCACAAGGCCCTCTTCGGCAGCAAAGGCCAGGTTCCGGCCGAAGAACATTTTGTCCCCTTCGGTCAGGCGAAAGTGGTTCAGGAAGGCACCGATTTGACTATCGTTTCCTGCGGCCTGCTCCTCCAGCATAGTGTCACAGCCGCCCAGACGCTGAAAGCGCAGGGCATTTCCTGCGAAGTGATCGACCTGCGCACGATCGTGCCTCTGGATGTAGAGACGATTGCCGCCAGCGTCGCCAAAACCGGCAAACTCCTTATCGTCGATGAAGCCTGGTCCATGTGCGGGGTAGCCGCGGAAATTTCCGCCGCCATGATGGAACTGGCCTTTGATGAACTGGATGCCCCCATCGGCCGCATCTGCACCGATCCGGTTTCCTTCCCCTTCAGCCCGGCCCTGGAAAATGAGTTTATCATTACCCCGGAGAAAATCGTCAACGCAGTTCAAAAGGTAATGGCCGGCCAGCCGATCCCGCAGATTCGCTTTTCCGGCAGAACGGCCCCAGCCGCGGCCCCTGTTGCCCCCCAGCCTGTTGTTGTAGCAGCTCCTGTTGCTGCTCCGGTCGCCGCTGCGGCTCAGCAAACCCCGGCAGCCGGCCCGGCCAAGGCCACCGTCGCGGGCATCCCGGTCATTATGCCCAACCAGGACCTGACCATTACCGAGGCAAAGGTTGTTCGCTGGCTCAAGAAACTGGGCGACACCGTCAAGACCGGTGAGCCGGTCGTTGAGGTGGAAACCGATAAGGCCGTCTCGGAAATCGAATCGCCCGCCGATGGCATTCTGGCGGAAATCCTGGCCCCTGAAGAAACCCTGGTCCCCCTGGCCGAGAGCCTGGCGATCATCAAACCGAAGTAAAATTTTACCATAACCTTTTTGAAGGAAGAAATACTATGAATACTCAGTTGTCCATAGCAGCCCCTCGGAGCGGACGCGTGCGGATTTCGCCTCGTGCCCGCCGAACCGCCCTCAAGCGGGGTCTGGATATTGCCGCGATTACCGGAACCGGCTTTAACGGCAGAATCGTAGAAGCGGATGTTCTCAAATCGACCGGCCCGAGACGACCGGTCGCCGCTCCGATTCCCGCCCCGACCGGAAAAATGCAGACCTTCGAAGTGTCTGCCATGCGGATGGCGGTAGCCCGCCGCACCACGGAAAGCTTCTCGACCGTTCCGCATTTCTATGTCCGGGCCGAGGCCGACGTCACCGCTCTGCTCGAAACCCGTAAGCAGCTCCTGGAGCCGATTGAAAAAGAGTATCAGGTTCGGGTCACTCTCACCGATTTCATCATCTATGCCCAGGCCCTGGCCCTCCGCGATAACCCGCTGGCCAATCGCATCTGGCAGAACGACAAGATCATTCAGTTCCCCTCCTGCAACGTCGGCATACTGGTGTCCCTTGATGAAGGATTACTGATCCCGGTTGTCGCCCAGGCGGACCGGCTGGGACTGGCCGCTCTGGCGGCCAAACGGGCCCAGCTCGTGACCGCCGCCCGCGCCGGCAAAATGCCCGCCGACAACCAGTCCTGCCCGACCGCACTCAGCAATCTGGGCACCACCCGCGTGGATGACTTCATCGCGATTATCCCGCCGCCCCAGAGCAGCGTCCTGGCCATCGGCCGGGCCGCTCCCCGGCCGTATGTAGTAGATGGCCAACTGGCTGTCCGCCAGACCATGCACCTGTGCCTCTCCATCGACCATCGGGTCCTGGACGGCATGATTGCCGGCAACTATCTCGGTCGCGTCGTCGAACTGCTGGAAAACCCCGCCCTGATGCTGTATAAGGGAAATTAACCCCCAAAACGCATACACAACGCCCGGTCCGCTCCCTTGGATCGGGCGTTTTTTATTTCCCAATCTCAGGGGGTTCCCGCCGCAAAATTATCGTCGGGTAAGGTCGGGTAAGGTTCGTGAAAACCCATTTTCCCCATGTCAAATTAGCCGTGTGATGTCACATACCGGTTCAATCCGAGGATACCTATGATCCTGTCCTGCTTATCCCGCCAGGGGATTTTGCTGCACAGGCTGAACCGGGCTACTTTCGCCGGATCAAAATCGACCCATAGCCCGCGGTTGAGTACGGCCCGGCCGCTTTGCATAATCTCCTGCTCCTCGTGGAATAGCTTTCGGCAGAAGCGGCGCGGCATGAAATCGAAATCATTCCTCCCCAGCAGGGCCTCCGCCGTTGGCAACCCAAAGCTTCGGGCCGTAACCGTATTGCCATAGCTAAAAATACTGTTTTGATCTTTCAGATACACCAGGCAGGGCAATTCCTCGACCAGCTCAAACAGCAGTTTCCGTTCACAAGCACTAGAGCTGCCGGCTCCGCCCCCTGAATCCAGTTGCATCCGGCCCAGCGTTTCCAATAGCGATGTCGGGTCGGCATCGAAGCAAAAAATCTGGTTTTTCAGGGTTTCTTTGCCGCGATGCAGCTTCATGCGGACCTGATCGAGCGAATTGTCAATGGCCCGGGCAATTTCGCTGTATTTCATCTTCTCATAATAACGCAGCATCAACACCAATCGCTGATCGGCCGGCAGGAAAGCCAGCCCCAGCCGCAGTCTTTCCGTCAAATCCCTGGCATGAAGCCGGTCCAGCTCATCCTTTGCCTCGCCCCGGGCATCACAGCTATATTCAAGGGCCTCCATATCAGAGACCGCACGTGTTTTTTCAAAAAATTGTTTCCGGAAATAACTATTGATATGATTCTGCGTAATTCGATACAGCCACGGCCAGAACTTTTCCGGCTGGCTGCACGTGTACAGAGACTTGAGTACCTGTAAATTAATATCCTGGACAAAATCATCCACGGTATTTTTTTCGAAAGAAAAGTGGCGCGAAATATGCTGCCGGACTTTTCGATCCATCTCCGCCGCCAGTCTGTTCAGGCATTCCCGGTCGCCGTTTTGTGCCCGACGCACCAGCTCGCATTCGCCTTGATCCGATCGCATCGGTTTTCATCTCCCATAAGATTTTTAAGGAAGCACATCCGCAAACGAATACAAACCAATTCTACCCGAAACCCCCGACACTTACAATCCTTTAGCCCGAATTCCCAGCTTACCACTTGGCTGCCCGTACTTTGGAGAAGATATTCCTTTATTCCTTATCCAACAAGAACTTGTGAAATATTTCACGCTCTGAAACAGGTGTTTATTCCCGCCCCATTCATCTTCAAAGGAAAAATATTTCAAAAAATGGGGTAACAAAACAGGAACGGCAGGTTCATTCTGTTTTTATAACGCGCCATCATACGGAAGTGTTGCCGAAATATTTTTGTTCATCACGAATATTTTGATGGAAACGCCAAAAGTCATTATCGATTTTCCAAAACAGATCTGGCTCCCCAATAACAAGGGGACGACGAGTTTTTGATGCTGGCGTCATCTTTAGGCTCTTTGCAGCAGAAAACATTCCGGATTTTTAACCACCATTTCCAAAAGCCGCAGCGATGGCCCGCTGGGTTTCTTCGCCCCGCATTCCCAGGCGCGCACGGTACTGGCAGAGCAGTTGAGTAGTTCCGCGAACAGGCTCTGGCTGACATTCAGGCGGCTTCGCAACTTTTTAATGTCTTTCGCGCTCACGGCCTTGGGCGGTTCCGGATGAATCGCCATTCGCGCCGTCAGCTTCCTGCCGGACGCCAGATCCTCACGAAACTCCGTCATGGCATCCCGAATCCCTTCAAAAAATTCCAGCCCTTCTTTCTTACCTTTTCGTTTTGCCATAGGTACGCTCCATTTCCTTATCCATTTCCTCTTTGAATCGTTTGAGCTGTTTTGCTTGTTCCTGAGTTATATTTTCTTGTACATTTTTCGGAAAAGCCATGACCAAAACCGTTACCTCCCATGGGGGATAATCGGCAAAGATTACGCGCCAGCCTCCGCTTTTTCCACCTTTTTCCGTGGCCAGCCTTATTTTGGCCAGCCCGCCAGTATTCCGCAGAATAACACCTTTCTCAGCAAGGATGTCCTTCTGGAGTTCCTGAAGCATGGTATCCGTAATTTTTCCATTTTTAACAACCTTGGAAAAAGCGGCCGTTTCGACAAACAAGCGTTTCATAGCCGGAACCGCCAAAAGTCGATTTTAACTTCCAAAAACGGCTCTGGCTCCCCAATAACAAGGGGACGACAAGCTTTTGACGCTGGCGTCTTCATAGGCTTTTCTTTCTCTCTAAATTATAACACTTAGTATTATAAATTGCAAATTAAAAATCCCCCTGGCGGTTTTTTTCACATATCTAATCGTTTAATCGTTTTATTTCCCACAACTCAACAATACATTGCCGTTCATCTACATCGGATATCCTTGCATTAAGAAAATACTTATATCCATCTTCCCATCGAAATCGCTCTATCTTAATATAGTCGTTATCCGTATTAAAATCTTCCTCTCCCCAATATGGATAAGCGCCAGCGAATTCCCACGCTTTTATCATAATGAATTCATCAGATTCTTTTCCTTCCCACCTTTCTAGCAAATTAGAAAACACGTTTTTTGTTTTTTCAACCATTTCCTTTTTAGACATTCTCTCCTTTTCTTCCCAAGGGCCAAATTTGTCGAAATGATTTTCGATCATATCGGCGGCATCAGGATAGTTCATAGGAACTTGAAATCGTTGATAAGGGGAAGCCCCGCAGGCAACCATTAGTTTTTTAAGGCAAACCCAATCATCTTGTACGGGGTAAGCCTCCGGACTTGAGCTAATAATAAAACCAATAAAGCCAGTTGCAACGGCTATGGAAAAAAGCATTATAGTAGAATATGGAACATTTTTTGATATAATATTTCTATGGTTTTGAATTTTTTTGTTCAGGTAATATAGAAAAAACGCGGCCGATAAAAAACCGAGACACACAAGTATATATAACTTGCCGGTAAATAGCATGGGGTAGAGTGTTGAATGGTTTGCAACTATAAAAACCGCAAGCAAAAAGAATAGAATAAATACAACTAGTTTCATTCTGCTGCTTCCTGTATTTTCGCACACTGTCTAATTTGACCCGTATTCCAGTGTAGCCTAACCTGCTGGGATTATGGCAAATATATCCCCTCCGGTAAAGAAAATTATTCCCCCAAACAATAATCAGGCAAAATGATTGCCTCACAATAGGAAAGATTTACACGACCTTCGTGCCTAATCGTGCCACGGCTGTGCCAGCCGTGCCCCCCATCCCCCATCCCCCATCCCACCATTCCATCAAAAACAGGAATCCAGTCTTAAAACCATCGCTGCCGGTGATACCTCATTTTTGCTATTTGATCTTTTATTTTCTTTTCCTAGCCCCGCACGTCAGTAAGGGGGTCGATTACCCTGTTGCCTGCCTTGGAATCCATCTTCTATTCCTCTGACATTCCACGCAGCGCCCACGGAAGCGCCATAGTTCATTCCAACCTTGCGTTGGTAAAGGGGACCCTTTGGCCTTACGGGGGGAAACCGGTGTTCCATGCTCTCCGAGCTGAAACTTCCTATAAACCGCCCAACCCCCCAGCCACGAGGCGGTGGTGTCAGTTTTTCCCCATCTTAACAAATCCTTCTTTCCCGCCTCTGCCGCCAGCCGACCCCTCAAATCGAAAAATAATGACTTACAGCCGTTTTTAAAATTTAAAAATAAGAACTTACATCAATTTCCCAAAACGAAAAATAAGTACTTACAATTCACAAAAATCATCTGGTCTGCCCAAAAACCGCTATTTTTCACGCATGTTTTACCTATGTTTTGCTATACTTTCCTCGTGTTTTACCCACGTTTTATATCACTTTCTTCATCTTTTACTATACTTTGTTCAACATTTACCAACTCAACCTAACCGTTACAAATTACCAAAAATCTTACCCATCATACCAAAAATCTTACCCAATCGTTAAAATCGTTATAATCACTACTTTATTATCGGACTATCGTTTTCCACGTAAAATAAGCACTTACAGCAATTTTTCCAAATTAAAAATAAGGACTTATAACCGTTTTTTAAAAACCAAAAATAACGGCTTATATCAAATTCAAAAAGGTCTTTTTTCATGTAACTCGTAATTCGTAATTTTCTATCCCTTGTCCAAAATCGCGCAAAAAAACAGCTCATTTTCGCACCTGCTTTCGCATTTTGTC
Source organism: uncultured Pirellulales bacterium (assembly GCA_964580995.1). Classification (GTDB taxonomy): domain Bacteria; phylum Planctomycetota; class Phycisphaerae; order Sedimentisphaerales; family SM23-30; genus JAKJEP01. Next base: position 9,113 of record CAZOMV010000073.1, on the reverse strand, counting down.
AGTATTTTTACGCAAAATAGTATAGCCGGATCTTTATTCCGGGATAATCTGGAAAAAATATTTGCTTATCAGGCTCTCGGTAAGTACTTTAGATCAAATAGTGCGTAATGACAACTTTGTAACGGAGTCTAAGTTTAACCATATTTATGTCACAGATCGAGAGGTAAGTTATTATGAAACAATTATTTATGGTGTTACTCATTTCCTCTGTCCTGATGGTGGGGGGGTGCAAAAAAATGGAAAAATCCAAACCGGATACCCCCGCCCCAGCCGAACCTACGCTTGACCAGCCCGCCCCCCAGGCCCAGCAACCAGCCGAACCGGTTGCTGCACCCAAAACGGAAAACACGCCCCCGGAAGGATTTATAGCTCTTTTCAATGGTCAGGATTTGACCGGCTGGAAGGGCTTGGTCGCCGATCCGCCCACCCGCGCCAAAATGACTCCCGCGGATCTGGCCAAAGCCCAGGCCGAGGCGGACGAAGCGATGCGTACCCACTGGAAGGTGGTCGATGGTACGCTCGAATTCGACGGCCACGGCAGCCATCTCTGTACTACCAAAGACTTTATGGACTTTGAAATGCTCGTCGATTGGAAGATCGAAGCCGGCGGCGACAGCGGCATTTATCTCCGCGGTTCTCCCCAGGTCCAAATCTGGGACACCGCCCTGACCAATGTCGGTGCCCAGGTCGGCTCCGGCGGCTTTTATAACAACCAGAAGAATCCCAGCCAGCCTCTCAAGGTGGCGGATAATCCGGTTGGCCAGTGGAATACCTTCCGCATCACCATGATCGGCGATCACGTGACTGTGCTTCTTAACGATCAACTGGTTGTCGATAATACAGTTATGGAAAATTATTGGGAACGCGACAAACCCATGTACTCCTCCGGCCAGATTGAATTGCAGTCGCACGGCACCAAATTATACTTCAAAAACATCTATATCCGCGAAATCCCCCGTACCGCCAAAACCCTGTTTAACGGCCAGGACTTGACCGGCTGGGAGCAGGTCGGCGGCGAACCGGGCGCCTGGCAGGTGGCCGATGGAACCCTTTATAATGAAGGCAGTAGCGGCGGATGGCTCTCTACCGTCGATCAGTACACCAATTTCAAGCTGGAACTGGAATTCATGGTCCCCCCCGGCGGCAATAGCGGTGTTTTCATCCGTACCCCCCGCGAAGGCAATCCCGCGTATGCCGGCTCCGAAATCCAGGTCCTGGATGACTACGCCGAACAATACAAAGATCTAAAGCCTTGGCAATTCTGTGGTAGCGTCTATTCTGTTCAGGCCCCCTCCCAGCGGGTTACCAAGCCAGCCAACGAATGGCAGAAAATGGCCATCGAATGTGTCGGCACCAAGGTCAAAGTCATCCTCAACGATACCCAGATTGTCGATGTCAATCTGAATGACCATTTTGACAAGCTGGCCGAACACCCCGGTCTCCAGCGGACCGGCGGCTATATAGGCTTCCAGCATCATGGTGAGAAAGGCTTAAAATACCGCAATATCCAAATTACAGAAATGTAGTCTGCATCTAAAGTTACAAAACAACGTCTGGAAAGGAAGGTGAACGTGCTGCGAGTGGCGATTCTTGGCTTTGGCTTTATGGGGCAGACTCATTATCAGGCCTGGAAAAAACAGCCGGGCGTCCAGGTGGTGGCCCTGTGCGACGCCAACCCCAATTTTGTACAGGATTCCCAGAAAACCCAGGGCAATATCGCCCTGGACAAAGAACCAATAGATTTTTCCTTACTGTCTATCTATCATGACTTTAACGACATGCTCAAACGCGAAAAACTGGATGTCGTTTCCATCACCCTGCCGACGTTTCTCCATGCCGATTTCACCGTCCAGGCCCTCAAGGCCGGTCTCTCGGTCTTATGTGAAAAGCCTATGGCCTTAACGGTGAAGGATTGCGATCGCATGATAGCCGCCGCCCGTAAAAGCGGCAAAAAACTCCAGATCGGCCACTGCCTGCGTTTCTGGCCTGAATATGTCTGGGCCAAAAATATCGTAGAATCAAAGACTTATGGCTCACTCCGGGCCGCCAGCTTCCGCCGCTACACTGCCATGCCCGCCTGGTCTGATAGCTGGTTTGCCGATGACTCCCGCAGCGGCGGTATGCCCCTCGATTTGCACATCCACGATGTGGACTACATCCAGTACCTGCTCGGCTTGCCTGAATCCGTAACCAGTTATGGCATCCAAAATCAGAAAAATTCCATCATCCATATCGTCTCCCAGTACGAATACGATGGCCATCTAATAACCGCTGAGGCCGGCTGGGCCATGATGCCCACTTTTGTCTTCGAGATGGGCTTCACGCTCATCCTGGAGAAGGCTACGGTAGTCTTCACCACCCGCAACAAACCCACGATCCAGGTTTTCCCGGCCCAGGGTGAGGTCTTCACCCCCGAATTGCCCCAAAACGACGGTTATTTTAACGAAATTACCTATTTTGCCCGGGAACTCCAGGGTATCAGCCAGCCGCCCATCATCACACCCCAGCAGGCTCGCGATTCCGTCCGGCTGGTGGAATTGGAAAAGAAATCGGTTCAAACTGGTAAAAAAGTAGTGGTCACCAAAAACCAACCTAAATAGTGAAAAGGAATATAATTATGGTAAAGTGCGGAAATTGGCCTGTCGGTGTTTGTAGTTGGTCTTTGCATAATGATTTACCGGTCATTGCCGAGGCAATGAAAAAAATGGGGCTGGAGCATATCAATCTGGCGGTCGGCCCTGCCCTCGAAAAAAACGGCTCCGAATACCTCAAAACCGTCAAAAAACAAAACTGGAAGATCAGCGCCACCATGATCGCATTCGCACATGAAGATTATTCCACCCTGGATCGGATCAAGCTGACCGGTGGTATCCGGCCCGATGAACACTGGAAAAACGATTCGGCCCTGTTTCTGAAGGCCCTTGATGTTACCGCTGATCTGGGCGTACCATATCTGGCGTTTCATGCCGGCTTTATCGATCACACCGATGCCGAATACGCGAAAAAGTTTTACGACCGGATGAAATATCTAGCCGACGCCGCCGCCAAAAAGAAGGTGACTGTCCTGATGGAAACCGGACAGGAAACCGCTCAGGAGCTGAAATTATTCCTTGAGGAAATGAAACATCCCGCACTGGCGGTCAATTTCGACCCAGCCAATATGATTTTATACGATAAAGGTATCCCAGCCGAGGCTGTGCGTACCCTCGCCCCCTGGGTGAAACATCTCCATGTCAAGGATGCGATCCGCACCACCCAGCCGGGCCAGTGGGGCGCGGAAGTCCCCTGGGGTAACGGCCAGGTCAATTCCGATAACTCTTTTTTGAAAGCCCTCAAAGAGATCGGTTTCCAGGGTACTATGTGTATCGAGCGCGAAGCCGGCGAAAAACGTCTGGATGATATTGTTTTGGCAGTCTCCCGGTTAAGCAAAGCGTAACACAAGGCAAGATAATCCCGTATAATCTGGATTTTCAGGTTTATGCGGTAAGGGAAATTTTAATTTGTTGGACCTGCGGTGCCGCCGCTGTCCAGGGCCGGTTTGGCTACCGTTGGAATACGGATGGTGAATGTAGTGCCTTCACCTATGTTGCTGGTGACTTCCACCTTCCCCTCGTGCTCTTCAATGATTTTCTTGACGACCGCCAGGCCCAGTCCCGTTCCGCCCTGCCCCTTGCTGGAATCGAACGCCCGGAAAATAGCGGACAGCCGTTCCTTCTCAATTCCCGCCCCGTTATCGCCTACCATCAGAACGGCTTTATGTGTCTGGCTGTCGAACAGGGTTTTTACGGTAATAATCCCGACGTCCGGTTTGACCGCGTCCAGGGCGTTGAGTACCAGATTTAATATTACCTGCTGCATACCATCCGGGTCCACCGGAATCGAGGGCAGCGAATCATCCAGATCCGGCACCAGAGCTACATGCTTTTCATCCGCCTGACCGGCCAGCAACTCTATTGCGTCGGCGACAATTTGATTGAGCTGAATCATCACCAGCTTAGGCTTGCGGACCTTGCTGAAAGCCAGCATATTTAAAACCAGGTTCTGAATTCGGGTCATATTGCGGGAGAGGATGGTCCAGCCCTTCTTGGCCACATCCAGCTTGTTGCGATTCAGCCCCAACTGCACCATATCGACCGCACTTTGCAGGCTTTGCAGGATATTCTTAATCCCGTGCGACAGATACGCCACCGTCTCGCCCGCCGCCGCCAGCCGCTCCGCCTGTACCCCCGCCTGATAGAGCCGGGCGTGTTCCAGCGCCAGCCCCGTTTGAAAACCGATCGCCGTTACCAGACGAAGCTGTTCCGCCGAATAGGTATGCGTAGCTACCGTCGTATCGATATAAATAACCCCGATATTCCGGTCCCGCACCGTGATCGGAACGCACAAGGCCGAGTGGATGGCGTAGTCATGAACGCTTTTGCCCTTGGTGAACCGTGGATCCCGCATTGCGTTGGAGCAGATGACCCCTTCCTGATTGGTTATTACATGGTTCACAATCGTATGGCTTATGGTTATTTTTCCCGAATGATCCTTGCTGCGATACCGCACCACCGCCGGCACCAGTTCCTGCTGATCTTCCTGCCGCAACATGATAAAACCCCGATCCGCCGGCAGATTGTCAAAAATGATGTCCACTACTTCTTCCAGGAGCTGCTGCTGATCGAAGATGGAGCTGATAGCGGTGGATAATTCATACAGCAGACGCAAATTCCCTACCGCTGAAGAGGTTTCCGGCCCGGCTATAATGACCGAATCATCCATCGAGGGTGCCGTTGCCATGATGGCTGATTCCACCAGATTGCCGTCCTCATCGATCCGCAAACTGGTGCTGAGTTCGCCTGGGATCCCGGTATTTTTGCGAATCCCCCCGAATACGATCAGGGTGGTCCCACAGCGGATCTGATCCCCCTGTTTCAAGGCCAGCGACTTGAATACTTTCACCCCGTTGACATAGGTGCCATTGGCCGAATTCAAATCCCGGATAAGCCAGGTTCCCGACTCATTTACCAATTCCGCATGATGACGGGAAATCGTATTGTCCGTCAGAGGCAGATCGTGGCTTTGCCGGCCGATCGGCGTCGGCGAGTGCTGCACTTCATAAGTACGGCCCTTATCCGGGCCTTGTAATACATAAAGAGTTGGCACGATACGATTCTCTGAGAAAAATACGGTTAGTACCGAATATTTGGTATAACATCCCATAATTCCGGGACTTAATTACTACCGCCATTTTATCGGATCAGTTTACCAGCGTCAAGCCGGCTTTTCCTCTCAAAAATCACAAAAAAAGGCTTTTTTGCCGGATTTTTGCAAAAGTTCAGTTCTAAGTGCCGGCAGAATCAACTGTTCTGCTTCTCAAACCAGATACGGATTGGTCCGTTTCTCCCGCCCGATGGTGGTTTCCGGGCCGTGGCCGGGATATACACGCGTTGCCTCCGGCAGGGTAAGCAATTCGGTTCGTATTCCTTGCAGCAATCTCTCGCCATTGCTGCCGGGAAAATCGTATCGCCCGATCGAACCAGCGAACAAGGCGTCACCCGTAAAAACCACACCTTCCTCGACATTATAAAAACTCAGGCCGCCCGGGGTGTGTCCGGGTGTTGATAATGCCTTGAATGTAAGATCACTCAGCCGGATGGTTTCTCCCGGCTGGACTATCGTATCCGCCGCCCTCAATACCAGATTGATCCCCATCATTACGGATAAATTTTTCTGACTGTCTGTCAGCATTGGCGCATCCAGCGGGCTGATGCTGACCGGCAGCGGATTATATTCTTCATGCAGCAATGCCAGACCGGCGATGTGATCACAATGGCCGTGCGTTAATAGAACACCTGCCGGTTCCAGGGAGTTTGTCCGCAGATAATCGAGCAGCGGTTCTGCCGAAAAACCGGGATCGATTATCAGGCATTGTTTTTTATTTGCGGAAGGGCGAACCACGTAACAATTCGTTTCAAAATCCCCCAACGCCAGACATTGAATGTGCACCCGCTTTCTCCTTCCTGCCGTTATTCCTGCTTGCCTTTGGGTATGGGTAAACCTAATTCCTTCAAAACCATTTGCATATCATGCCACACCCGCCGCCGGTTATCCTGTGAATAATTCCGCAGCAGATATGCCGGATGGTAGGTCGCTATCAGCTTAATCGGTGCAGACATCGGTTCCGGATAATACGCATGAATTCTTCCCCGCAGTTCCCCAATTGTTGCTGTGCTGTCCAATAAAGTTTTTGCCGCATGTGCTCCCAGTGCCACAATCATATCCGGCTCGATAATGCGGAGCTGCTCATACAGATAGTCAATGCAGGCGGCGATTTCATCGGCCTGTGGGTCCCGATTCTCTGGAGGACGGCATTTCAAGATATTGCAGATATAAACATCCTCCCGCCGCAGCCCCATTGCCTCAATAATGCTGGTTAGCAGTTTGCCTGCCCGCCCGACAAAAGGCCGACCCGCTTCATCTTCACTGGCACCAGGCGCTTCTCCAACAAAAACAATCCGGGCACAGGGATTGCCTTCGCCTGGAACTACATTCAAACGGGTTTGCGATAACGAACATCGACAACAAGTCCCTATTCTCCGGGCCAAATCATCCAGATGTTTCTGTTTTTCCTTCACTGGTTGGGAATCCGGCATCTTTCGCTCCTGGCAGACCGCTGGGGATTTGGGTGCAGATGGCGCAATTGGACGGGTGGACGGATTTTTCACAGCCGGTTTTATTTTTCCGACCGGCAGCCAGTAGCCGCCCAGATACAAATCACACTCCATCTGATTTTGTACTGTCCGGATTATATCACCGGCATTCGCTGGTTTATTCATACATGAATCCCATTATCAACACGCAAACTGTACTTCGTACAACTGCCGATACAGGTTACAGCTCTCCAGCAGGCTCTGGTGGGTTCCCTGCGCCACTAAGTGCCCTTTATCCAGCACCAGAATCCGGTTCGACCGAATAATGGTGCTCAGGCGATGCGCGATTATAAATGTGGTGCGGCCCTGGGAAAACTCCATAATCGCTTTCTGGATCTTCGCCTCACTTTCCGAATCGATCTGGCTCATCGCCTCGTCGAAAATCAGGATCGCCGGATCACGCAGAATGGCCCGGGCAATCGCCAGCCGCTGCAACTGGCCGCCCGATAATGTCGAGCCTTGTTCTCCCACGACTGTGTCGTATTGACGAGACAACTGCTCAATGAATTCGTGGGCATAGGCCCGTTTGGCGGCTGCGATAATCTCCTCCCGGCTCGATTCCGGCCGGCCATAGCCGATGTTGTAGGCAATCGTATCATGAAATATGATGGTATTCTGCGTCACGATCCCGATTTGTTCCCGCAGGCTCGCCAGAGATACCTGGGCAATGTCCTGTCCATCAATCAGGATGGCTCCTTCCTGCGGATTATAAAATTTCGGAATCAGGCTCAACAGCGTCGTTTTCCCCGAACCGTTGGGACCTACCACTGCGATGGTTTCCCCGGCATTTACTACGGCATTTACCTCTTTTAAAGCAGGGTAGCCGCTATTGGGATAGGTAAATGTTAAATTTCGAAATTCCACATTATGTGACAACCGGCCCAACTCCACTGCGTTAGGCGGATCCGTTTCCGCCGGTGCGTCAACCAGCTCAAAAATTCGCTCTGCCGCCGCATTGGCAATGGATAGCCGAGGCCACAAATCGCCCAGTTTGCGGCCCGATTCCGCAATCGTCGCCAGTAATCCGACCAGTAAGAAAAATTCGCTGGTTCCCATTTGTCCCCCCGTCATAACCCTGGCTGCAAAAATCATCCCCACCGAAGCGGCCGTCATTCCCAGCGCTTCCAGCGTCGGGCCGCTGGCGGCATCAATCTTTGCCACACGGAACTGCTGCTTGAGCAGTTTCGCGTTGATTTCCTCAAAATGCTGCTCCTCATGATCCTCACAATGGTACCCTTTCACTACCCGGATCCCCAGCAGCCGGTCCTGTAAATTTGCCAGCATAAACGACCAGCTTGACAACGTCCGCTTCGTGGCCTTTTTCATCTTTTTGCCTAGCATACCGATTACTACGGCGGCGGGGAGGACTCCCACCAGAACTAGCAGCGTCATCTTGGAATTCGTCATAAACGCGACAATCAGTAAAAACAGGATTGCTATCGGCTCCCGAATCATCTTGCCCAATACCGTGTTGATCCCGCTGTTGATCCGGCTGGAGTCCTGGACAAACCGGCTCATGGTATCGCTGATTCCCCGGGTTCCGAAATAACTCAGCGGCAGCCGGATCGCGTTGCGATATGCATCCCGGCGTAGCCACATAATCGTCCGAAATGCAATCCGATTCGCCAGATATTCCTGACCGAAACGCATGACACAGCGAATCAGTGTTGCCACTAACAAAACGACGATAATCAAAATAATCGACTTTCGCTTGAAATCCATCCCCTGATCCTGCGGAACATAACCTAACAATTGTTGCGCCAGCCCCGTATAGATCGGCGGTTCGTCCATAACCAGTTGAATGGTTTCTGTAGTGCCGTCGCTATGCTCCACCACCAGGGAAATCGCCTCGTTTTCCGGGATTTGCACCAGCTTCCGCAAAATCTCATCGCGCGTATAGGCCTGATTTGGTCCTCCCGTTTCGGACTTTATTACATCCCCTTCCCGAAATCCCGCCTTATACCCAACCGATTTGAATTTGACACTTTTAATTTCCAGTTTCTCTTGTTGATGGATTGGTTGTCCGGACAGTTTCTTAAAATCATCCGGAACATATAACGGTTCAAAGTTGATCCCGCTGCGATGTTTGACGATTCCGCGATTCACCCAGCCGTGCAGTCCCTCTTCATTAATCAGTACCTTCATCAGCGGCAACATCGCCACAAAACTAAACGAAAGCAGCATCGCCCCTACTAATGCGCAAAAAATAGAAAGGAGTACCATTTTATATTGGGGCTTAACGTACCCCAATACCCGTCGAAAACTATCCATATTTTAACTCTCTCATTTTCGGACTATTACACAAAACAATACTTTTTATCAGAATACGTCTTTACCGTCAAGAATTGTTTCCTGCTCTCTGCTGAAAGTGAGCGAGTTTATTTAGTGGCCAGTTATGCGCCCTTCCTTTCGGCTTTCCAG
>CAZOMV010000072.1:0-30747 GCA_964580995.1 uncultured Pirellulales bacterium | reverse complement strand
CGTTCCCTGTCTTCCCCTGTTCTTTTAACGGGGTGTACTTCGTCGAGACCTTACGGTCCTCTTGCCATCAGGCGAGTAGATGTCCGCACAGTAATATTTCCTGCGTACGATTCTCAACTTGGGTAGCTTTTTCGGTCGAGCCATTTTGTATCTCTCCGTTAGCTCCAGGTACCGAAGGTTTCCCCCATTACCAGTCTCAACAGGGCACAAAGGCCTAACTGGGCAGTCATGCCGTTGAGATTGGCGATGGAGGCAGTCGGTTCACTACGGCTGCCAATCACATATCCCTGGCTCAGATGGGCTCTTTTATTGGTTTCGTCCATCAATTCCATTGCCGCCATAGCCGGATCAAAACCGCCCCGGCAGACCAGACAGCCGGTTTCTCCCGGTATATTCGGAAGATTTATGAACGTGCCTATTGAAAGAAATTGTAAAAAACGAACTGAAAAGATAATAGGATTTTTATGAATATTCGGTATTTTGCGGCGATTAAGCTGGATGTGGAAATAATCCATCAACAGTTGGAATCATTCCGGCACTGATGCGGACATACTTTGGGAGCATTCGAGGTCTAAATAAAAGGGATACCCATTTTAATGCGTGTGGATGGTACTTTTGTCGTCTCCTTGTGGAATTACAGGCAACTCGAACTTTTCCGTCGAAGCGGTAGGTACTGCTTACGTACTTATAAATAAAAAGTTACCTGTCATACATTTTTGTAAAACATACCTAGTGATTGGCAATACAATTAACTGGATAGGATGGTGTTTCGCCTTTGAGTGCATACACTATATTCAGAGCTGCTTTCTGTTTTAATTCCGTCATGGCTTCTTCACTATACCAGCCGGCGTGATCGGAGAGAATGATGTTGTCGAGGTGTCGCAGTGGGCTATCGGGGGGCAGGGGTTCCTGTTCGAAGACATCCAGGCCCGCGTAGGCGATTCGCTGGGAGGCCAGGGTCTCAGCCAGAGTTTTTTCATCCACCAAAGCGCCGCGAGAGGTATTGATAAGGATGGCTTCCATTTTCATTAAGCCGATTTGCGGCTGACCTATCATCTGTGTAGTTTGCGGATTCAGGGGCGCATGCAGGGAGATGTAATCGGACAGACGCAGTAACGTATTCAGGTCAACCGGTTCCGCTCCTTCCTGAAGAATGACAGAGGAATCCACGTAAGGATCGTAGATCAAGATTTTTTCCAATCCCAGGTTTCGGACTTTCCGCAGGAAGGCCCGTGCGATCAGGCCAAAGCCAACCAGCCCCAGAGTCCGCCCTTTAATCCGATGGATGGGTTGACGTTGGTGCAGATTCCATTGGCCTTGGCGGATCATCCGGTCTTTGAAAGCGATTTTTCGAACGGCACATAAAAGTAATGCCAACGCATGATCGGAGACATCCTCGATGGCGTAATCAGGTACGCGAGCTACCCAGATATTAGCTTTTGTGGCAGCCTCTACATCGACATTGTCATATCCGACACCATAGCGGGAAATGACTTTACATTTTTTGAGCCTGGCAATCATTTCCGCCCGAAGCGGAAAAAGATTGACCAGGATCCCATCCGCCTGGGCTAAGAGGGCGGCGGCTTCTTTCTCGTCGGTCAGATTATGAATTTCCAGTCTGGCATTTATGGCAGCAAGTACCTTCTTTTCGGGATCATAATTGTGGTGTCGATCATCAGTAACAATTACAAGATATTTGCTCATATATTTCCTACCGGAATCACATTCAATCTATAAGAATTTTAGGCTCTGGGAGCGGGTCGCTGGATAATTTCGAAAATAGTACCGCCGCATTGGGTGGTGTCCAGATGAGCGAATCCTCCTCGGAGGGTTCTGCCGCTCATCAGGACCCGAATGCCGAGAGATTCGGCCCGGGTGATAAACGGGTCTAATTGCAAGACATCAAAACCGATGTGATGTAGTCCTTCGCCGCAGCGATTTAGAAAATCCTCATAGATATTCGGGGATCGCACCGAACAGGATAGTTCCAGCTCGAAGGCTCCCATGCGGGAAAAGGCCATTTCCCAAAAACCGTTGGCAGGTTGGCCATGATAGGTTATAGAATCGTATATGATTTCTGGAAAAACGAAAGGTCCGATTCCCAGAACGTTTTGATAATATTCCGCGGTTTTACGCAAATCCCTCACCACCATACAAATCTGGCTGGGATGAGGCAGACCGAGCACTTGTTTGAGATTATTGGTTGCGTCATTGATCACGGTTTGTTTTCCTTTCGCAGGGGAACGGTGTTTTGGACCCCGCCGGTGGTGAAGCCGCCATCGACCATAAATAAGGTGCCGTTTACATAAGCAGATTCATTCGAAGCCAGATAAACCACTGCCGGTCCCAGTTCGTCGGGTTCCCCAATCCGGCCAGCCGGGATTCGATCGGCCATCATGTCAATCCATTGAGGATTTTCCCAGAGGACGCGGGTTTGTTCGGTTCGGAACCAGCCGGCGGCCAGGACATTGACGGTGATGCCACTGGGACCCCATTCGGCAGCGAGACTTTTGGTTAACTGCAGCACGCCACCCCGGCTGGCACAGTAGGCATTGATGTTGGGGTAGGCCATGATGTTGGTGGCGGAACCGATGTTGATGATGCGTCCCCATTTTTGTCGGAGCATAAAAGGGGCAACCGCCTGGGAACAAAAGAAAACACTTTTCAGATTCGTATCCAGAACCGCGTCCCACTCCTCCCAGGTCAGTTCCAGGGCCGGTTTGCGGATGTTCATCCCGGCATTATTCACCAGAATATCTACTCGGCCCCAGGTACGTAAGACTTTATCCGCCATCGCCCGAATACTGGGGTGATGGCAAACATCCAGTTCCAAAGAGAGTACCTTTCTGCCGATGATTTCGATTTCCTGCTGGACCGGCAGGAGGGATTGTTGGGTCCGGCTGGTAATGACCAGATCGGCTCCGGCCTGGGCCAGGGCCAGGGCCATCGCTCGTCCCAGACCGCGGCTACTGCCGGTTACAATGGCTACCTTGCCGCTCAAGTCCAGTTTCATGCTCATATAAACATCCTTTCGTCTTGTACTTTTATACGTTCTCGACCGGTCTTGCCTGGATAGCTTATCTATAAATGCTTTTGGTTCCAATAATTATATTTACGCTACTGGTTTATGACATTATCTTAGACTAGTAATACAAAAAAACGGATTATATTGCCATTAAATTTTTTGCAATTTTCAATTAAAAATAGCTCAAAAATTATAAATACTTACAGATAAAGAGTATATGATTTTTTAGACAAAAATTTCATCTGGAACAGGAAAAAAATATGATTTTATATATTGACAAGACCGAATTAATGTAATACATTGCCAGAAATAAACAATACACTTTTAATAATACTTTCTAAATCGAGCAAGAAAATTATGCAATCCATGGAAACATCCAGAACCACCTCCAGAGCGTATGAATATGTCGTGTCTGGCATTCGCGAAGGAAAATTTCCACCCGCTTCCAAAATCAGTGATCGGGATATCGCCAAAGAATTGGATATGGGCCACATGACGGTCCGGGAAGCGTTGAGCAAGCTGGAAGAACACGGCTGGATCGAGCGGATCCCGCACAAAGGGGCATTTGTCCGGCAATTTTTCGATTCGCGGGATATCCGGCATGTTTATCTAACGCGCGAGGTAATCGAAGTGGTGGCGGTTCGGGAACTGGCAGAAAGCATTACCCCGAAAGAAGGAGAACAGTTACGGGAATGCTGCGAGAAGTTGGAATTGGCCTGCAAGCAAAAAGAGGTTGAGAGCTATTATAAACATGATATGCAATTTCATAGTCTATGTGTTGAGTTCTCCGGCAATAAACAGTTATACGCATTGTTCAAGGCCTTGATTTTACAGGGGAATTTTGTTTTTGAGAAACTGGTAGCCAAGACCGTGCAAGCAAATATTGTAAATTATGGAGATACCTTTGAGAATGCCTTTCCCTCCCGGCATCGTGACATCCTCAAGGCAATTGAATATCATGATCCGGAGGTGGCGGGCGTGCTGATTAAAAAACATATCCAGCTTGGATATGAGATTATTATTAAGGAACTGAAGAATAACGATAAAACCAATGTTTTCTATCAATTAAACCCCTAAGAATAATATGAATTTAGCAAACCATTTGATCTTCCAAAGTGTTTTGGAGGAGATTACAGATTCCGGTTTTTGTAAAGGAGAAAGTCATGAAAAAGAAATTGGTTTTGATGTGTTTTGGAATTCTTGTCTTATCGGGTAGTTCGGTAATGGCTGCAGAGATGTCTTTTACCGGCAATGTAGGCGGGGGATTCTATGCGGGTAACTGGGAAAATCCGGGGAGTTGGAATATCTTTCCGGACCCGGCCGGCCGTATCCCCGCGTCGGGTGATAATGCCACTATTGATCGAGGTTGGGATGGTGCTGCCTGTACAATTAATAATCCCGGTGCGGTGTGTAATCTCCTTGCGGTTTCCTACTGGTATCCCAATAATTCATTGACGGTCCTGAGTGGAGCTGTGTTGGATGTGAGAGGTACTGTCGCAATTGGCGGCAGCACGACAGGCGTTGGCGTGATTAATAACTATGGTACTATAACCAAAACAACCGGTACGGAAGGTTTGTATATTCTACAATTTGATATAGGAGCCTATGGTGTTGGCAGGTTGAATATGTATGATGGTGATATCTATGCGACCTATATGAACTGTCCGGGCCCCTGGGGTTCCAAGCCCTCAAATTCTTCGCACATTCAACTGGATGGTGGTACGATTCATTCCTGGGATTTCCGTCTGCATGATTACCAGACCGGTACCATCAATGGTACCATGGATATTACGGGTGGTGTTTTGGATATCAGCCGTAATGATCAGGCCAGGATAGATTCCTACGTTGCTAACGGTTGGCTGACCGGTTATGGTGATCCCGCCAACATTGTTATTGATCTCGCACAGGTTCCTGGCCATATGATTATTACTGCCTTTACTACCCAGGCGTGGGGCCCTTCCCCGCAAAATGGTGCAACCGATGTGGATGTGGATACCGCTTTGTGCTGGGGTTCTCCTTCGGATGATCCCAATGGTGATGGTTTTTCTTATAATGTGTACTATGGTACCGATCCTGATCCGAGTAACTGGGCCGGTCCGTTTCTGGTAACGGGTGCTGAACCACATTGTTATACACCCGCATCTGCCTTGACCCCAGGTGTCGAATATTCCTGGCGTGTGGACATTTTGGAACCCAATGATCCGGGTGAACCGGTTGTGCGTCCCGGCGCTAAGGTCTGGACCTTTACCACCGAACCGGCATATGGCACAGCGGATCTAGTCAGTCCCAGTCCCTCCGGTACTTCTGGTATCGCCTTGGATGCGACGTTACAGTGGGACCCTGGTCTCAATGCCGAATGGCACAACGTGTATTTCGGTACCAATCAAACACTGGTGACCAACCGAGATGTTTCCATTCGCGTTGCGCTGCAGACGACCAATACATCCTATGATCCCTTTGGTGCCAATCCGATGGATGTGAGTGCCACCTATTATTGGGTCGTGGATGAAGGCGTCGGAGGCAATGTGGTTGCTCCGGGTGCCGTCTGGAGTTTCACCACCGAGCCGCTGGAGTGTCTGCCGCCGGTAGCGACTCTGGACCAGAATGGAGATTGTGTAATCGACTTGACAGAAATTGCCGGAATCGCCGGTAGTTGGCTGGAGTGTGGTTATAACAATCCGTCATACTGTCCGTAAATAACTTTTGACGGATTATAAAAAATGTGTTGGTTATAAAGTGTTGCTTTAAGGAAAGTCTAATTAAGACCTATGTTTTTCTTTTCCTAGGCTATGTGTGATTCGAACTGGTTGGTAAAAAAACCAGCCAGTTCGAGACACTGGTACTAAGATTTTATGATTAAAACATAATCGTTTCTATCCTTGCGAATAAGAAAGGAGGTATTAAAGAAAAGGAAGAAGGTTGTGATGTAGAAACTTTGTGGTTTGTGTTATGTTTTTGGTTAGCTTTAATGTTTTTAATGTAGAGGAGAAGTATTATGAAGAATGTTGTAGTTTTACTAATTGTTTTATGTATGTGTAGTATTTCTATGTCCGCGGAGATATACTTTACCGGCAATGTAGGCGGCGGTTTCTATGCGGGCGGCTGGGAAGATCCGGGAAGTTGGAATATCTTTCCGGACCCGGCCGGCCGAATCCCCGCGGCGGGTGACAATGCCAATATTGACCGAGGCTGGGATGGTTCTGCCGCAACGATTAATATTCCCGGTGCGATCTGCACTAATCTCAACGTGGCCCACTGGTATCCCAACAACTCCCTGACGATTGTTACCGGTGCCTCGGTGGATGTGAAAAGCAATGTCATTGTTGCCGGCCAGACGACAGGTGTTGGTGTAATCAACAACTATGGTATTATGACCGACACAACGGACGGCGCCATAATGCAGTTTGATATTGGTGCTTATGGTGTTGGCACGTTAAATATGTACAGTGGGAGTTTATCCGCGACGTATTTGAATTGTCCGGGTCCCTGGGGATCGCAACCATCGAATTCTTCACACATTCAGTTGGATGGCGGCACGATTTATACTTGGGATTTCCGCCTGCTGGATTTTGGAACCAATACCATCAACGGTACGATGGATATCACCGGTGGAGTACTGGATATCAGTCGCGCTGAACGTGACCGGATCCAAAGCTATATTGATGCGGGCTGGCTGACCGGTTATGGGGATCCTGCCAACGTTATGATTGATGACATCAGTGTCGCAGGACATACAATTGTAACCGCTATTCCCGAACCTCTGACAATGAGTCTGCTGGGGCTGGGCGGTCTGGCGCTGATTCGCCGCCGACGGGCATAAAACGTAAGAAGTGCATGTTAAACATTGGAAAAGACAGGGTGGGTGAAGAACCTGCCCTGCTTTTATTTTGAGCTGAAGTTTTACAAAAGGGCATGAATCGACTGTGAAGGAGCACCCCTTTATGAACATGAGAGTTTTTAGAGGGTGGATTATAGGGGGACTGTTTTTTGTGCTGGGTGGTTGTGGAATTTCAGATAAGTACGGTAAATCTTCGGTGTTCCATGTGAGCGATTTCGGGGCGGTGGGGGATAGCCGACACGATGACACGGCGGCGGTGCAGGAAGCGCTGGATCAGGCGGCTGGAGCAGGTGGCGGTGTGGTTTTTATTCCTGCTGGAAACTATTGTATTGCTGGTCATTTGCAAATACCGGCGGGAGTAACCTTACAGGGAGTCTGGACGATCCCCATTGAATGGATACCTAACCAAGGGACGGTTCTGCTGGCGGAAGAAAATCATGGTTCGGAGGAGGGTAGTCCATTTATTTCCCTGGATGAAAATTCGGCTATTAAGGGTGTGTCTATTTTTTATCCTAAGCAGGATAAAATCAATCCGGTTCCGTATCCGTGGTGCATCTCCGCAGTGGAGCGATGGAGTGAGTCAAAAGATGCCTCCGGTACCACGATTCGCAGCCAAAAAAATATTTCCAATTGTTCGATCGAGAATGTCATGCTGGTAAATCCTTATAAGGGTGTGAATTTTGACTGTGCCGGGCGCCATTATATTCGGAATTTGTACGGCCAGCCCCTGCGGTTGGGTATTTATGTAGACCAGTGTTATGACGTGGGTCGGATTGAGAATGTTCATTTCTGGCCGTTCTGGTCCCTTTCATTCCCGAAAACGGATCCAGAGGCCTACCAGAAATCGAATATTATCAAATTTGTTCAGGAGTATGGCGAGGCGTTCGTTTTTGCCCGGACGGACTGGCAGTACTGCACCAACACCTTCAGTTGGGGATACAAGATCGGGTATCGTTTCCTTGATGCCGGCAGCGGGGCTTGCAACGGCAACTTTTTGGGGATTGGCGCAGATGCGACGAATATTGCTGTCAAAGTGGAGCAGGCCTTTCCTTATGGGCTGCTGATTACCAATGGCGAGTTTGTCAGTTTCAACGGACCCAATCCCACTAAAGTGGTGGTGGAGGAGATGAATACCGGGGTGGTGCAATTTAACAACTGTTCTTTCTGGGGGCCGACGGACCGGATCGCAACAATTCAGGGAACAGGTTCTGTCAGTTTTCAACAGTGTAATTTCCGGCACTGGCAGGAAAGCCAGGCAGTGCCGACACAAAATCAGGAACTGATTTACGCCATCGATTGCAAGGGAGGAGATTTAACCGTCTCTGCCTGCCATTTTTTACGGGATGCCCCGGATATTAAACTGGGTCCGGAGGTGCAATCGGCGGTTATCTGCGGCAATACCTTCCTTGGGGAAATGGAGATTGCCAATGAAAGTAAGGGAAACGTTCAGATCGGTCTGAATACCAACCGGGTTCGGCCGGCAGTAAAGTAAGATACGATGTACAGGTTTAAGTATTTGTCTTTTGAAATGAGGATTGTGCCATTAAAAATAAAATTATCCCAAGAAAAGCTTTCACGCTGGTGGAACTGCTGGTGGTAATTGCCATTATTGCTATTCTGGTTGCCATCCTGATGCCCGCCCTGAGCCGAATGCGAGATGCCGGGAGAATGACGGTTTGTAAAACGAATCTCAAGGCCCTGGCTTTTGGCGCGATTATGTATGCGCAGGATTTTGACAATCGGATCCCCTTATGGGGCATCGAATTTGATGAAATCCCTCGTTTTGGCAGTGGCAACTGGACGATGCCGGACAACAATCAACTGGAAAAAAGTTTTGAATGGGGTTATCTCTGGGATTATGCCAACTCGAAGAAATCGTACGTTTGTCCCGCCCTGAATAAAGATAAGCATAATCCCCATACCAATCCCAACCATGCGGCGGGTCAGCCGGTATGGGGCTGGCCTGATCCAGCGAATCCGAATAAACCTGATCCCATCTGGAGCTATTCTATTAATGGCCAGGCAGCGGTATCCATGAACGCCCCTCAGGGACGAACGAATCCGGATCTGGTCCTGCCATCTCCCTATGATGTTTTCATGCTGTATGAACAGGATGAGGATGACATGTATGCCTGGGATAATAGCGTATCCCTGTTTGATTCGGTACACAGTGATATTACTTCTGATTCGCTGGGAAAGTATCATGGGGTAGTACGGGAAGCAAAGTTTGGCCAAAATGTGGGTCGGGGGAACCTGGTCTATTTTGATGGTCATGTCGAAGACATGAGTTCCGAGGAGTATCGGTATATCCGCCGCGCGACAGCAGCCGGTACCAAACAATTTTGTGGTGGTTATTTAGGTTTTACCTGGCCCGGATTTTAAGGTATACTCGAGAGTGCCTTCCAGGTTCTGTTTGTTTTTTGCGCCCCAGGTAAATGAACATTCTATTTTTACCAATTACCATGTATAGGAGCAGCCATGCGAAAGGAAACGTTTTGTTTTATTGTTTTGTGTTTTGTAATTTTGATTTGTAGTATGGTGTGTTGTGCGGCGGTGGGCGATCGCTGGCAGAGCGGGGAGCAGTTTCACTCTCCTGCGGCCGGTTCGCCGATCGTTGATTCGTCCAATCCTCTGCCAGGCAACGCGTGGCAATACGGATATCGCATGGCGCGGGGATATAATGACGGGAAATGGAAACACATCAACGCCGGACCGTTCACCCCCTTTGCCGGCAAGGATGTCGATGAGTTGGGCCCCTCTGCGGTTGGGGATGCCGAGAGCGGGCCGGACCTGAATCGCTGGTGGATTCCGTTTCCTCCGGCGGAAGGTGTTCAATGTGTGGGAGCGATTGTATTTGCGGAAGGGGCCGTACAGTCCGGTCCGGAAAACTATCTGGCCCGGCAGGTACATCTGCTCACCGATGACTCTGCGCCGATCAACGGGATACCCTCGCTGCTCTGGAGGGCACCGCAAAACGGAGTGTATAATTTTGCGGTGAAACTGACCCATTGCCTGAATGATGGCGCCGAGTCAATCCGCGATCCATTCTTCCATATGGTGATTAACGAGATTGGTTTACAGGAAGGGCAACTCAAAAATTATGGCGATCAGGCGGAATTCCATTATGAGGGTATCACCCTGAGTGAAGGGGATACCTTCGAAGTCTGCGCTTCGACCGGGGATGTGGTCTTTCCGTTAACCATATTGGGTGTGGAGGTGACGGTGGAGCAGATCCCCGCAGACCAGGCCAAACCGCTGGATGAGCGACTTGCAGAACTCAAAGCAGTAAGTTCCCAGGGGCAGGAACCGTTTCCCAAGGAGTTTCCGGGTCATCGGTATGCGGCAGCGATGCAAAAGATGATGACCTGGAACGAAGCCAATCTGGGTCCGGACGCCATTGCCCTGCCCATTTCGCTGTTTTGCGGTGGGAAGGAACTGTTTCGCTCATCCTATCTCGGTCATGCCCTGCCGCCGGCGCATATGAAAGGCTGGAAAATCAGCAGAATATGGAAAGAGCTCGACAAGAATCGATTGCAGAAGATATTTTCTTTTCAGGAATTGATGACGGATTTGGAAATCAGATTGGAGTTGATCGAATACCGGGATTTTCCGGTACTGGAATGGATTGTTTATGTGAAAAACAATGGTTCGCAGGAATCGCCGTTGATTGATTATTTAATGGGTTTCAATGCCCGGGTAGATTGCCAGCCAGAGGGGGAATTCGTGCTCCATCATAATGCCGGTTCGTTTACGGGTATGTCCGCTTATGCCCCCTTTACCACCCCCATCGAAAAGGGGAGGTATCGGACCTTTGGTGCCTACCACGGCCGCCCCAGCGATACGGATATGCCGTATTTCAATCTGGAGCTGGCCAAGGACAGCGGACTTATATTCGCTGTCGGTTGGCCGGGGCAATGGAAGGCGGAACTGATGCGTAGCGGTGATAATACCCTTATGCTGCGTACCGGCCAGCAGCTGACGCATTTTACGCTCAAACCCGGCGAAGAAGTTCGCACCCCGTTAACCGTCCTGCTGTTCTGGGATCAGATGGATTGGATCGATGCCCAGAATATCTGGCGACGGTGGATGTTCGCGCACAATATTCCCCAGCCGGGCGGCCAGCCGCTGCCGCCGATGCTTTCCGGCCAGATGGGATTCTGCATGGACTGGATGTATAAAGCCACCGAACAAAACCAAAAAGAATCGATCGATCGCTATGCAAAATTGGGGATCCAGCTGGATGGCTGGTGGATGGATACCGGCTGGTATACGGATAACTGGCTGCCGCATCCGGAACGGTTTCCTAACGGGATCCGCCCGGTCAGTGACTACTGCCACGAGCGCGGGATGAAAACGATCCTCTGGTTCGAAGCCGAACGGGTCAGCACGAAAGATAGCTGGGTCTACAAAACACATCCCGAATGGTGCTTGAGTGCCACTACCACCGATCAGATGCTTTTTGATCTGGGTGATCCACAAGCCTGCCAGTGGCTCACCGACCATATCGCTTCGATCCTGGAAAGAGAGGGAGTCGATATCTATCGTTCTGATTTTAACATGGACCCGCTGGATCATTGGCGCCAAAACGAGGCCATGGACCGACAGGGAATAGTTGAGAATCAATGGGTTCAGGGGTATCTGGCCTTCTGGGACGGTTTACTGGCCAAAGTTCCGGGACTGCTGATTGATGCCTGTGCCTCTGGCGGCCGCCGGAACGACCTGGAGAGTATGCGGCGAGGTGTGCCGCTCTGGAAGTGCGATTACGCCATCGAGCCGGTCGGGATGCAATGCCAGACCTATGGCCTGGCAATGTGGATACCGTATTATGGCAACAGTGGCGGGCAGATGGATCCGTATGTCTTCCGCAGCAATATGTTTCCGGCAGTAACCAAAGGGGCCTGGGAAGACCGCTCGCCCGGCCATGATATCCGTCAGGATCAGGACTACAGCCAATTATTGAAGATGTTCGAGGAGTGGCGGCAGATTGCAGGCGATTTCCTGGGCGATTACTACCCGCTTACCCGATTTAGCCTGGACAGGGAGAATGTCTGGATTGCCTGGCAGTTTGATTCGCCCCAGAGTGGCCGGGGTTTTGTCCAGGCGTTTCGGCGCGGCGGCGATCAATCACCTGAATCGATCACACTCAAGCTGCGTGGCCTGGACCCCCAGACGAACTATCGCATCACGAATATGGATGATCCCCAGTCCGCCGTCAGGGTCCGCGGTGAGGAACTGCTGGATAAGGGTATCTCCATTACCCAAGGAAAAACTCCTGCCGCTGTATTGTACCGGTATGAAGTGCAGAAATAATTTTGTTCATCGATCGTGGTATACAACTAAGTCTAATAAAACTAGGGAGACAGGACATGATTGCAAGGCAAATCATCCTGACAGAATATGCGGTAACGATTATGGTCTTCTTCATCGGCTGGATAGTTCCTACAACCGTTCAGGCCTCCGATGGGTATATAGAGCGAAAAGAGAATAGCTGGATGATGGGTACCGGCCTAGTAGAGAAAACCGTTGTTCTGGAAAAGGGCCGGTTTTTTTTGAAAAGTTTTGTGGATAAAACCACCGGTTCGGAACTGATCGGAACGGGCTCAGGTGAGTTTTTTGTCACGCTGGCCGACAATGATGAACCTTTGACGGGCCTGTCCGGTGGGTGGAAACTTGTTGATTCGCAGACCAGGAAGCTCAAACAGGGTGAGCTGCAATTGAGCATAACTCTAAATCGCGATAACCTACAAGTTACAAAAAACTATATTATCTTCCCGTTGACCAGTGTGATCCGGGAGTGGGTTGTTTTCAAAAACGTGGGCGAAGAACCTCTTAATATCGGCGATCCCAGCTTCCTTAATTATAGTTTCCGGCTTGGAGATCCAGCCGATGTTGACTTTCTGTGGGTGACTGGGGGGACCAATGCGCCGGGTTCATGGCTGCTCTACAAAGAACAGCTTAAGCCAGACAATCCGAGAGAGTTTGACTCTTATGATCCATTGCGTACCCCTGCTAATATTATGGATTCAGTCGCGGGCGATGGGGTTCAGATGAAAATTTTTCATAATGAGAAACAGGTCTGGCCGGAAAACGGGTGGGTATATTCGCCCCATTCGGCGGTTATGCCGAAATTCGAAATTGAGGTTGATGTCAAACAAGGCAATGAACTGATATTTCTCGTTAATGGTAGAGAGAACATCCTGAATGACCGGAGTGAATTCGGGCCGGAGGTTTATGCTTCGGATGGCAAGGCGTTTTTATCGTGGGGATATTTCAGTGACAAACAGGGAGGTAACAACTGGAGTTATTATGCCTATAAAGATGGCGAACGGGTGGAGATGGTTTTTAACGCCGGTATAGAATCCGAGAACTGGCAGGGATTCGACAAAGTAAAAGACAAGGATAACCTTCGCTGGCTGGTTCCGGGCCGGAGCTGGCATGAAGGGCCCTACATCGGATGGAATTACGTTTGTCCGGGGGATGGTTATGATGTGGCGCGCGTCTGGACAGCGGAGAAAGATGATAAAGTTAAAGTAAAGGGTTCGATATGCAATATCTATAATTATGCTGGTAACGCTCGTTTCGGTTTTAGCGGTGGCAGCGGCAGCTACGCTCCCTGGACCAGTCTTTATAATCAGAACGAGCGGAAAGGTTTGTTTATTGGCTGGGATTATTTCGGTCGCTGGAATTCGCAGTATACCATTAACGAAGACGGCTGGGTGAGTGTCCGTATGAAAGTGATGAACTTTCATGCTAATATTGCTTCAGGCGAAAGCTTCACGACCCCAAAGGCTTTTGTGGGATTGTATCAGGGTGATCTTGACGATGCCGGCAATGCGTGTCTTGACTGGCAATACCGGTATCTGTGGGACTACACTCGCGATGGATGGTTCCCGGCTATCCGTATGCTGGGGAATTGGCCTAGGGGCGTTTCAGCTGAAGGTAACGATCTTGATAGCGTCTACCGAAAGGCATTTCGTGTTGTAGATATGATGCGTTATGTTGGTGGGGATGTCTACCATCGTGACTATGGCTGGTGGGACCGTATGGGCGACTGGAACGGCCCCGATTGGCGGTCCGTGAACAACTACTTACAAAAATATGATATGGGCTTGCTGCTTTATGGTACGCTCAATTATGCCCATCGGAATTCAAGAGTGGGCAGACAAGTTCCGGATGGTTATCCTGCCGGAACTGACACCGGGTACTGGATGGATTGTGGCAAAGAGCAGACCGTCGAGGTTATTAAGAATGAACTTGATCGGTGGTACGACCAATGGGGTCCCTTTAGCTGGCGTAACGATGGCGGCTTCATACATCCGCATATGCAGGATGATACTCCGGAAGCCTATCAGGACCAGGGTTTTAGAAAGATTATCAAGGATTTTCTGGATAAGCACCCAGACTGTGCCTTCCAGAGCGTTAACGGTGGCGGTCCTTTTGCCGGTTATGATTACACGCGTTTTTCTTCCTCAACGTCGTTCAGCGACGGTGGTGTCGGGATTTTGCAGAATTATTATGCCTCGCTCCTGTTACCTCCGGACAAAACGAGCGATATCCCAGACATATCAAGGCCAGAGAGTTACGACAAGGCTACCTGGCGCGTTCGACTGTGCACAAACTTTGATATGTCTGGTGATACCTATGATTATGCAAAACTTGAGGGTTTACGCGAACTGATTGACATCTATCATTACTTACAGCATAACGGCGTAGTAGGTCGTTGGGTGAAGGTATATCGTCCTTACATTACGGGAGATGATCCCACTATGTACTTCCAGCGGCTAAGCGGCGACCAACTACGCGGGGTTATTATCCCTAAACGCCTAGCAGGTGGTCCGGTAACAATCAAACCAAAAGGACTGTCGCCAAAAGAAATATACACGGTATCGTTTCACGAATCTGGGCAGACGGAAACGTCTACCGGGGCGGATTTAATGGATCGTGGTATTCAGATCGAGAAGATGCTTCCGGGGGAGTTAATCTATCTAAACTTGCCGCTGCACCCGGGGAGCAAGCTAGATACCGAATCTCCCTCCGCTCCGAAAAGTATTACCAAGCGTAACGCCAAAAACATGGGCTATCCAGGCATTGAAATTAAATGGAATCCCGGCCAAGACAACCATTGGATTTCCTACTACGAGCTATTCCGAGACGGTGTCGTCATAGATAAGTTGGCGAAAGGAACCTTTTACTTTGACCATTCCGTGGGTGCGGACCTTGCCGCAAACTACGAGGTTCGTACGGTTGATGGCGCTGGTAATGTTTCAGCAAAGGCCACAGCGATAGGACTTTTTGTTGAACGTGCGAAGATATTCGATGATACCGACAGCGACATTGTATTTAAGGGGAATTGGGAACTTAAGCGTAATATTGCTTCAACTCATGCCGGCACGCTGACGCGGTCCAATCAAATAGGTGACACGTTTGAACTGACTTTCGAAGGGGAAAAAGTTTCGTGGTTTACAAAGCTTGGTCCGGATTGTGGTAAGGCTCTGGTTACTGTTGGACATGGTGATCACGATTCTGATTCCGGATTTGGGGAGGCTGGATATACATATGCCGAAGTGGTCGATACCTATTCAGCTGACGAAATTCATGGGATTTGCCTCTATCAAAAAGAATGGCCCGAGCCAGGTCGATATACTATTCGAATTACGGTGCTGGATGAACATGACTTCCATCCAGCTGACCCCGAGGCTTTGAAAGACAATTCAAAGGCCACATGGGTTCATGTCGACGGTTTGCGGGTAGAGTAATGATGTCAATAACCCTTTTTTTTCTGTTTAAATATCCTGGTATAAATCCCAGGGCAAAGAAAAATTATTTAATGAGAGAGATGACATGGTTTTGAAAAGAAAAATCCTGAAAGGATATACTGCAACTGTTCTAGCCTTCTTTATCGGATGGCTTACTGCTACAACTGCTCAGGCCTCCGATGGGTATATAGAGCGAAAAGAGAATAGCTGGGTGATGGGTACCGGACTGGTAGAAAAAACCGTTGTTCTGGAAAACGGCCGATTTTTTCTGAAAAGTTTTGTGGACAAAACTACCGGTGCGGAACTGATCGGAGCGGACTCCGGTGAATTTTATATTACTCTGACTGGTCAGGAAAAACCCTTGACAGGATTGTCCGGCGGCTGGCAGTTGATCGATTCACAGACCAGCCAGCTCAAACAGGGTGAACAGCAATTGAGTGTAACGTTGAGCCGGGATGATCTGCAGGTTACCAAAAACTATGTTGTTTTCCCGTTGACCAGTGTGATCCGGGAATGGGTTGTATATAAGAATGTCGGTAAGGAACCGCTGGCCATTGCCAATCCGGGCTTTTTGAATTTTTCATTGGATATGGGAGATTGGGCTGATCAGGATTTTCACTGGATGACAGGCGGCGGGAACGTTTATGGGTCATGGCTGCTGTACACCGAACACCTCAAATCCGGTGAGCCCCGGAAGTTTGATTCTTTTGATCCCACCTGTGCTCCACCCGATATAATGGACACGCTTGATGGCGATGGGGTACGAGCCAAAGTATTGCATAATGATAAACAGATCTGGCCCGAAAGCGGCTGGGCGTATTCTCCGCATTCGGCGATTATGCCGAAATATGAACTGGAGATCGATGTCAAGCAAGGTGATGAACTGATCTTTGTGGTCAATGGTAAAGAGCATATCCGGAATGATCAGAGTGAATTTGCGCCGGTGGTTTTTGCTTCGGATGGCAAGGCGTTTCTCTCGTGGGGCCATTTCAGTGACAAACAGGGAAATTACAACTGGAGTTATTATGCCTATCAAGATGGGCAACGGGTGGAGATGGTTTTCAATGCCGGGAAAGAAGCCGAGAACTGGCAGGGATTCGACAAGGTACAAAACAAGAATGAACTTCGCTGGCTGGTACCGGGCCGGAGCTGGAATGAAGGACCCTATATCGGCTGGAATTACGTTTGTCCGGGAGATGACTATGATGTCGCGCGGGTGTGGACCGCGGAGAAAGATGATAAGGTGAAAGTGGTCGGCTCGATCTGCAATCTCGGGAACCCTGTCGGCTCGGCCGTGCCGGGCTTCAAGGCTGGTTCCGAAACATATGCCCCGTGGTATAGTTTATTCAATCGCAAAACCGGCCAGGGGGTGTTCATTGGTTGGGATTACTTTGGTCGCTGGAAATCGGAAATTGCCGCCTCACAGAATCCTACCGTTTCCGTGAAAATGGAAGTCCATGATTACGATCTTCCGATTCTTCCGGGCGAGCAGATTGTGATGCCGATGGCCTTTACGGGTCTCTATCAGAATGATCTGGATGAAGCGGGCAACGCCTGTCTCGACTGGCAGTATCGCTACCTTTGGGATTATACCACTGAGCAGTGGTGTCCCACGATCCGAATGGTAGGTCGATGGACCCGGGGCATATCCGACACGATGGGAGTGGACATCGCCAGCCTATATCGCCAGGCCTTCCGTGTGGCGGATATGTTGCGATATTGCGGTGGGGACGTATATCATCGCGACTGGGGCTGGTGGGACCGGTTGGGTGACTGGAACGGGCCGGACTGGCGTTCAGTGAATGACTATCTGAAAAAATACGATATGGGATTGTTGCTGTATGGTACGCTGAATTATTCCCATCACAACTCACGGATCGGCAAGATCATCGGACCGGACGGATATCCCACTCCGGGCGGATATTGGTCGGATCTTAGTAAACCACAGGTATCTCAGGCTATTTATGATGAGTTGGTACGCTGGTATGATAAGTATGGCCCTTTTGCGTGGCGGAATGATGGCGGTTTTCTCTCACCAGGTCCGGGTGGAGCCGATAATAATCCGTTTCTGGGCCAGGACCAGGGTTTTCGTTGGGCGCTGACAAAGTTTCTGGATGAACATCCGGATTGTATCTTCCAGGGGGTCAATGGCGGCGGTCCTTTTGCGGGTTATGAATACACCCGCTATTCGATGTCCTTTTCCTTTACCGATGGTGCGGTGGGCCGGTTGAGAAATTATTACGCCAGTTTGATCCTACCGCCCGACAAGACCAGTGATTTTCCTGAAAATGCTCAAATCAATAATTTTGACGCTGATACCTGGCCGGGTAAGTTGTGTTTTAATGTCGATTTCAGTCAGGACAGCTATCTGTTATCTGATTTCGAGGGGACGCGTAAGATCATTGACCTATATCATTATCTGCATAGTCAGGGGCTGGTCGGTCGCTGGGTCAAGGTGTATCGGCCTGCGATACAGGGGGATGAGAAGATCATGTACTTTCAGCGGGTCAGTTCGGATCGTAAAAAGTCGATTCTGATTTCCAAACATACCCCTCCAGGTGAAATCACGATTATTCCCAAAGGTCTGCTGGCGGACGAAATATACCATGTCTCGTACCAGCGAGCGGAAGGAAGTGAAGATTGCCCCGGGAGTGATCTGATGCAGAAAGGGATCACCATCGCCAGGATGTTCCCCGGCGAATTGATCTACCTGAACCTGCCGATGCATCCAGGTAGTAAACGGGATGACCTGGCGCCGACGGCTCCAACCGGTCTTGCGATGCAGCCCGGAGAGAATATGGGTTTTCCGGGCGTGGAACTGAACTGGGAAGCGGCAACCGATAATAATTGGATTTCCTATTATCAGATCTGGCGTAATGGCCAGGTGATCGACAAGGTGGCCCGCGCAAATTATTATTTTGATCATTCTACTGGTGCCGATCCGGGGGGCCGGTATCAGGTGTGCGCCGTGGACGGAGCGGGTAACACTTCAGACTGGTCAGCCATTGACGGTGGCCAAGCGGATGAATCTGTGCAAACGATCATTCTGGATGATCGAGACTGTGCCGAAGGCCAGTTGAAATATGAAGGCCAGTGGGAAGAACTCAACAATAAGGATTTTGCCTTTAACCAGACGTTAAGCCGCAGTTGTGTCCGAGGCAGTAAGATCACGTATCACTTTACCGGGCGGAAGATCCTTTTGTTTACCCGGATGGGACCGGATTGTGGCCAGGTATTGGTGAATATCGGCCAGGGCGATTCCAAACTCGATCCCAGCAGCTTCGGCGAAGTGGGTTACACGTATGCTCGGGAGGTCGATACCTATTCCGCGGATGACATGTGGGATGTATGCGTATTCCAGCAGGAAATGTCGGACGTAGCTGAATATACCCTCGAAATAACGATCCTGAATTCGCACGGCTGGCACCCCATCGATACCTATTTCCATCAGCCTCAGGATAATTCCCAGTCTAACTATTTTTATATGGATGGCTTGCGGGTGGAATAAGAAAAATTTGTTTATTTTAAGTGAAAGGAACTGATTATGAATGGGATGAAGATTGTTATCTGTTGCACGGTACTAACACTTGGCTCTTTGCCTGTCTCAGCCTTGGCGCTAGCGCCAACACCGGAGGAAATGACACTAGCCCAAGAATGGATCCAGACCTATTTGGGTCCGGAAGCCAAGGCTTTGCCTTTCTCCTTCAGCTACAACTCCGCCTGGACGCCAGACTTGCTTAAAGCTTGGAAAAAAGAGCGGACTTCCAAAAATCTGGATGAATCCCGCACACAAACGACCCTTACCTTCACCGATCCTCAGACTACCTTGGAAGTGCGTTGTGTGGTCGTGGAGTATCATGACTTTCCCACGGTGGAATGGACAGTCTATTTCAAAAATACGGGAACCAGCGACGCTCCCTTCCTGGATAATATTCGCGCGCTGGATCTGGATGTGAAACGGGATCCGGACCCGAAAGGTCAGTTCCTGTTGCATCATCATCGGGGTTCACCGGCGAACCGATCGGACTACATGCCCCTGGAGACCCCGCTGCCGATGCTGGGTTGGGCCCGGATCAGCGCCAAGGGTGATGCCGCCAATGGCCGGCCCACCGATTCCGATTGGCCCTATTTCAATCTGGAATGGAACGGCGGAAAGAAAGGCATGATTGTGGTGGTGGGCTGGCCGGGCCAATGGACCTCCGAATGGAGAGCGGATGAGGGCGCGGGCCTGCGTATTACCGCCGGTCAGGAACGTACGCATTTCAAGCTGCGACCCGGAGAAGAGATCCGTACTCCGTTGATCGTATTGCAGTTCTGGCAAGGAGGAGATTGGATTGATGCCCAAAATCTCTGGCGCCGCTGGATGATCCAGCATAATGTGCCCCGTCCCGGCGGTAAACTGCCAGCTCCAATGTTCTCGGGTTTCGTTCAGATTGGTAATTTTTGTATGTACGGCTCGGATGAAGAGGATTCCAAGCAATATATTGACTATTACCTTGATAAAGGACTCCAGCCGGATTGTTACTGGATGGATACCGGCTGGTTTGTGGAGGGTTGGGAGCCGGATCACTATCAGAATTGGGAACCGGATCGTACGCGTTTCCCCAACGGGATCCGGCCGATCAGCGATTACGCGCATGCGAAAGGGCTCAAGACGATCCTCTGGTTCGAACCAGAACGGGTGTGGAAGAGTTGGCTTTCGGAAAAACATCCGGAATGGTGTCTTTCTTCCTCAACCCATCCCCACCAGTTGCTGGATCTGGGGCATCCGGAGGCTTTGCAGTGGATCACGGATCGCGTTCATAATCGTTTGACCGAAGAGGATATCGATATCTTTCGTTCGGACTTTAATTTTAGCCCGTCGGAACATTGGCAGCAGAATGATCCACCGGATCGGCAAGGAATTCTGGAGAATCACTGGGTACGGGGATATCTGACATTTTGGGATGAACTGTTGCGGCGAAAGCCGAATTTACTGATTGATTCCTGTGCCAGTGGCGGCAAGCGAAACGATCTGGAGACCCTGCGTCGTTCGATCATATTGTGGCGGAGCGACCGGGATCGTAACCATGACGGCGGTTGGAGTATGCAATGTCAGACCTACGGGATTTCCTTCTGGGTTCCCTATCATGGAGCCGGGGCGGGGAATATTGACAAATACGTCTTCCGCAGTTGTATGTATCCTTCCCTAGTGGGAATGTATGACTTACGCCGTGACGACCTGGACTATGATTTGTTAAAGCAGCTATTAAATGAGTGGCGGCAGATCAATAAATATTTCTTTGGTGATTACTATCCTCTGACTCCTTACAGTCTTTATAACGATGTCTGGATGGCCTGGCAGTTTGATCAGCCGGGAGAAGGGGAAGGAGTGGTCCAGGTTTTCCGCCACGCGGAGAATGACGAAACAGATAGAGTGCGGATTTTCAAATTGCGTGGGCTTGAACCGCAGGCCCGATACGAACTGGTCAACTTCGATATTGCTGAAAAAACCACTTTAACCGGTCAAGAACTGATGGAAAATGGTTTAAACATCAATATCCCTGAAAAGCCCGCGGCGGTAATTGTAATCTATAAAAAGTTGAAGTAACTGGGGATATGTTTATTTATCAGGAGCAGATCATGCACAGAAACAAAGTATATTTTATTCTGCTGACAATTTTGTCACTTGTGAATTTTGCTTCGGCGTTTGAGAGTCCGATGCTGCCGCAAAATGGTGAGCTGACGCAGACCCGTCAATGGACGGCTGCCTGGTTTGAAGGGATCCCGCAGCCGGTGGTATTATCCGCCAAACTGGAAGTAGAAGCAGAAGAGAGCGGGATCGTGCATGGGCGTAATGGCCATACGATGCTGGCGAATCGGATGTGGGATGACCTGCCGTTGAAAATCGGAGATCAGTTGTACTACAGCGGTTTGTATGCGCACGCGAATATGCGGATTAAAGTGATATTGCCCGGTCCGGGCGATCGATTTACTGCATTGATCGGTATTGATACGACCGATGTATCCAAAGCCGGCCAGGGCAGTGCGGTTTTTGCCGTGTACGCGGATGGGAAATGCCTGTACCGTTCCGAAGTGCTGCGAGGGGGGATGAAAGCGATTCCGGTTTCCGTTACCTTGAATGGAGCCAGCGAATTCATTTTGGAATTGTCAGACGGTGGGGATGGTATTTATTGCGATTGTGGTGACTGGGCCGAGGCAAAGGTTATTCTCACGGATGGTCAAGAAATCCTTCTCGGTGGTCCGCTGACCGGCCCTGTCAGCCCAACCCCTCCCTTTTCGTTTACTTATGATGGGAAAGAATCCGCTGAGTTATTGTCGGTCTGGCCAGTTCAGCGAACCAGAAAAAATCTGGAGAATAATCGAATCGCCTATACGATAATCTGGACCGATCCGAAAACCGCTTTGCAGGTCCGCTGCGAGGGGATTGAATATCTGAATTTTCCGACTCTCGAATGGACGGTCTATTTTAAAAACACCGGCAAGATCGACACTCCGATTCTGTCGAATATTATGGGGATTGATCTTCAACTGCAACGAGGGCTAGTGGGTGAATTTTCTCTGCATCATCAGATCGGCAGTCCCGCGACCATAGATGATTTTGCCCCATTAGAAGATGTCCTGATGCTGGGTAAGACCAAACACCTGGGGACTTATGGAGGCCGTCCGCTGAATGGTTCCATGCCTTACTTTAATGTGCAGTGGCATGGGGCTGGGGCGATTGTGGTGATCGGTTGGCCGGGGCAGTGGGCCGCGGATTTTATCCGGGATGCTTCCACCAGCCTGCAAGTGCGCGGCGGGCAGGAATTGACCCATTTAAAGCTGCTGCCCGGCGAAGAAATCCGTTCGTCACTCTCGGTGGTGCAGTTTTATCAGGGGGATACCGTTCGTGCCCAGAATATTTGGCGTCGCTGGATGATGGAATACAATGTTCCCCGGCCGGCTGGAAAAATATTGCAGCCCCAATGGAATGCGTTCAGTTCTGTGCAGTTTGCCGAGATGATGCTGGCGGATGAAGCCAGCCAGAAACGATTTATCGACCGCTATCTGGAGGAAGGCATCAAAATTGATTACTGGTGGATGGATTTCGGCTGGTATTATTACCAGCCGCCGGATATTCGTTATGAAGCAGATTTGAAGCGTTTTCCTAACGGACTTCGTGCCATAACCGACCATGGCCGTGCTAAGGGAGTGAAGAGCATTGTCTGGTTTGAGCCGGAAAATGTTAATGCTCATTCAAAAATCTACAAGGAGCATCCCGAATGGATCCTGGATGCGGGATTGGGCGTTATGTTAGTCGATCTGGGCAATCCGCAAGCGTGGCAGTGGATGGTCGATATGGTGGATGGCCAATTGGTGAAAGAGGGGATCGATCTGTATCGACAGGATTTCAACATGGAACCGCTGAAAATCTGGCGGCAGGCCGATCAACCGGACCGGCAGGGTATCACGGAGAACAAATACCTTACCGGCTATCTGGCGTTCTGGGATGAACTGCGGCGGCGGCATCCGGAGATGCTGATCGATTCCTGTTCCAGCGGCGGTCGTCGAAACGAGATGGAGGCCATGCGCCGGGCCGTACCACTTTGGCGAACCGATTATAACAATGTCGGTTATGTGGTATTCAATTATCGTATTGCCCCCAAAGAAGAGCTAGCTCGTGCTTTGCAATGCCAAACCTATGGTCTGGCCCGCTGGCTGCCCTTTTTCGGAGCCGCGGCCCGCGATGACGATCTCTACATTTTTCGCAGCGGCATTATGCCTTCGGTAAACAGTGCCTGGAATGTAGATAATCCGGAACTGGATTATGATCTGCTGCGAAAGTGCTATCGTGAATGGCGAGCGGTGGCCGGTTATATGCTGGGCGATTATTATCCGTTGACCAGCTACAATCAGGCGGCGGATACCTGGATGGCCTGGCAGTTTGACAGACCGGAAGCAGGCGGCGGCATGATTCAGGCGTTTCGGCGGGCGGATAGTTCCGCGTTTGGTTATCAATTCTGTTTGCGTGGTCTGAACCCGCAGGGTCAATATGAGCTGACGAATTTCGATTTGAATACGACCGTTCGGATGACCGGCAGCGAGTTACTGAATCCGGGGCTAACCATTCAAATTACCACGCAGCCGGGTTCCGCGTTGCTCAGGTATAAAAAGATTGAGTAATATCATTTGCATTCAGATGGAGATAGAAAAATGTCCGGATTCATTGACAAAGCAGTTGCATGGCTTGTATTGATGTATCTTGCCCTAAATGCGGTTGCCGCTGATATTCCATCCGCTTCCCTCTGTGAAATGTATGAACGCGACCGATGGGTCAATATTTGTTTTCCCCCATTGCAAGCGGATCAGAAAACTGATGAGACTAGGGGCACCATATCTCTCGTCAGCGGCGGGATAAACTGGTGGGACCGTGTCCAGCACAACAGCGCCTGGGGTAAACCGTTTCGGTTGAACGGCAGGATGTATTATCGCGGTCTGTTCACTCACGCGCCCTGTCAGGTCAAGATCATACTGCCAGAACCAGCGGTTAAATTGGAAGCTGTTGCCGGTATTCTCAATGTGGGAACCGTAGTATTTACTGTTCATGTGGGAGAGGATGAGATTTATCGTTCTGAGATTCTCAAGGGGCAGGGCAACACTGTGGCAATAAGTGTTGATCTTAAAAACGCTGGCGAATTGATTCTGGGTACCGAAGATGCCGGGGATGGGATTGGCGGGGATCACAGTGTCTGGGCCGATGCCCGGATTACGCTTCGTGACGGCAGGGTGCTCTGGCTGGGTGATATGCCGATAATCGAAAAGGTACAAAACATTGGTTATCAAGCAAAAGAACCGTTCTCCTTTCTATATAACGGCCAGTCATCCCGCACGTTTTTGAAGGACTGGAATTTTCAACATACCACGCAAATGGTAGATCCGAGTAAAACACAGGATACGCTATTCTATACCGATCCTCAAACCGGCCTGGAAGTTCGCTGTGTCATTGTTTGTTACCAGGATTTTCCGACCGTCGAGTGGACCCTGTACTTCAAAAATACCAGTTCGAAAGAGTCCCCTTTGCTGGAAAATATCTTATCGTTCGATATGTCAATCGAAGGTTATCCCCCCAGCGACGGCCGGACCGAATTTATATTACACCATTATAACGGCTCGGTGGCACGCGAGATCGATTATGGCCCTAATCAGACGCTATTAGCACCAGGTACAGTGAAACGGATTGCTCCCGTGGGTGGACGATCGACCAATCATTCCTTTTGCTGTTTTAATCTGGACTGGGCGGGTGAAGGATTAATTTTGGCTTTGGGCTGGCCGGGTCAGTGGTTTTGTGAATTTGCCCGGGACAATCAAAGCGGCCTGCATATCCAATCCGGTCAGGAAGTGACTCATCTGACGCTGCTTCCCGGCGAGGAAATTCGCACGCCCTTGACGATTCTGCAATTCTGGAAAGGCGACCGGATCCGCTCGCAGAATATCTGGCGACGATGGATGCAGGCCTGCAATATGCCCAGGCCCGGCGGCCACATACCCCAGCCTCAGCTGGCTGCCAGTAGTTCCCGCTGTTATAGCTGGATGTACACAGCCGATGAAGACAATCAGAAGATGTTCATCGACCGTTATACCCAGGAAAATATCCCAATCGATTACTGGTGGATGGATACTGGCTGGTACACCGCCGAGTGGCTGCCGGATCCGAAACGATTTCCCAACGGCATGGGCCCGATCAGTGAACGAGCCCATCAGGATGGTGCCGGTACGATCTTGTGGTTTGAGGCGGAACGGGTTACGCCGGAAAGCCCCCTGAACAACGAACATCCTGAATGGGCTCTCAAAGCGGATACCACAGCGCAAATGCTTTTCGATTTCGGCAATCCGGAGGCGCTGCAATGGATCAATGACCGGGTGCATAAAGTACTCAGCGAAGGCAAGGTCGATTATTATCGTGTCGATTTCAATATGGACCCGCTGGACCACTGGCGTCAGAACGAAAAGCCGGACCGGCGTGGTACCATCGAGAATCATTGGGTGAGCGGTTTCTTGGCCCATTGGGATGAACTGGTGCGCCGGAATCCATCGCTACGGATCGACTGCTGCGCCTCCGGCGGCCGACGTAACGATATGGAGACAATGCGACGGGCGGTGCCGCTGTGGCGCAGTGACTATACCGACCGGTCCTGGCTGCCGGAACTGACCTGGACCAATGAGGATGCGCGGGGGATGCAATGCCAGACATATGGTATCTCGTTCTGGTTGCCCTATCACGGCCATTCCAATGATTTTCTGGAACCTTATATCCTGCGTAGCAACCTGTATCCGGCAATCGCTTGTAACTTTGATATGCGTCAGAAAGAAGCTGATTATGATGCCCTGCGTGCCAAATTCAAAC
Organism: uncultured Pirellulales bacterium; assembly: GCA_964580995.1. Taxonomy (GTDB): domain Bacteria; phylum Planctomycetota; class Phycisphaerae; order Sedimentisphaerales; family SM23-30; genus JAKJEP01. Next base: position 4,744 of record CAZOMV010000072.1, on the reverse strand, counting down.
TCTGGCGGCGGATTGCCGGCTATTTTCTCGGCGATTATTATCCGGCAACTCCCTATTCTCTCGAAGCGGATGTCTGGATGGTCTGGCAGTTTGATGATCCGGAAAGCGGCGGTGGGATGGTACAGGCGTTCCAGCGGGAAGAGAGTATCTATGAAACGGTTCGGGTCAAGCTGCGTGGTTTGGATCGGCAGGCAAATTACCAGGTCGAGGACATCGATGTAGAGGGTTCGGTTTTACATAGCGGCGGGGAATTAATGGATAAAGGCATCCGAATTACCACGCCGACCGTACCAGGTGCAGCCATTGTGATTTATCAAAAAAAATAAAACAGGAAAAGATCATGCTGATGAAAGTTTTATTTACTTTGACAATCGTTTTGAGTATTTCAAGCGCGGTTTTGTACGCACTGGAACCAACTTCGGATGAAATGGATGTGGCCCAAAAATGGATTTCGAATCATTTTAGTTCCGATGTATCCAAACTGCCCTTTTCCTTTCAGTATGCGGGGCAGCCATCCGGAACCATCCTGCCGAATTGGACCCTGCAACGTACCCAGGCACCCATGGATAAAAATCGTACCAAACATGTGCTCCTTTTCACCGATAAAAACACCCGGTTGGAATTGCGTTGCGAAGCAATCGAATTTCGCGATTACCCGGCCGTGGAATGGATTATCTTCTTCAAGAACACCGGCGATCAGGATACGCCGGTTCTCCAGGAGATTCAGGCCTTCGATCTGTCTTTGCAGCGAATGAGTAATGCGGAATTCACCATCCATTACGCCAACGGCGGCCAGATCAAACCGGATGATTTCATGCCGATTTCCGAAACACTCCTGCCCAATACGAAATTGAAATTTGGTTCCACCTACGAATTATCTTCCGGCCAGAAAATGCCTTTTTATAACCTGGAGTTCGATCAGCAGGGCATGATAGTAGCTGTCGGTTGGTCCGGTTCCTGGATAGCGCAGATGATACGCGATGCGGATAAAGGACTTCGGGTGAAGACCGGTGTCTCGACCCAGTTTGGGTATGATGTGGAAAGTACTGCCCCCTTGCCTTGGACAGAACTTCTATTGCATCCAGGTGAGGAAATCTGCACACCACGGATGCTGATGCTCTTCTGGCAGAAGGATCGCATCCGTGCCCATAATATCTGGCGCAGATTTTTGCTCGAATATTATGTCCTTCGACGCCAAGGGCAGATAATACAAGCTCCTCTCTGTGATCTGAATTGGGGCTTGCGGACCGAACAGCAGCAGATCAACAAGATCAACTGGTGGGCGGAAAACAACCTGCCGATGGAGGTTTTCTGGATCGATGCCGGCTGGTCCGGAACTACCGGTTTAAAATTGGAAGAGTGGGGGATCGGTGCCGCCAACCGCATCCCCCGTCCCGATCTTTATCCTAATGGTTTGAAACCGATTTCTGACGCCGCCCATCAGCAGGGAATGAAATTTTTACTTTGGGTATGGCCTCATACCGTTCTGCCCGGTGTGGAAATAGCCGCCGAACATCCCGATTGGGTGGTGCCGGGCAACGGCCTGGATTATGGCGATCCGGCAGTGAATCAGTGGATGATTGAACGATATTCCAAAATGGTGGAGGAATTCGGTCTGGATTATTTCCGGCAGGATGGCCACCCGATTGTACCGGCTGACACCGGGCCGGATCGCAAGGGATTTTTTCAGATTCGTTACATCGAGGGATTTTACAAATTCTGGGATGCTTTGCTGAAACGACATCCGGATCTGATTATCGACAATTGTGCAGCGGGCGGGCGAAAAATTGATATCGAAACCATGCAAAGAAGCATTCCCCTCTGGCGCAGCGATATACAGGTAGATGTCAATTTTAATCCGGTCCATATGCAAGGTCAAACCTACGGTATTTCCTTTTGGGTGCCTCTCAGCGGCGGCGTCGCCTCGAAACCACTGCCTTACTTTATGCGCAGCGGCTATGGTCCGGCTTTATGCTGCCAGTGGCATATCTGGGATAAAGATATTGTTTCGGAAGGTTTCGACTTTAAAACCGCCAGAAAATTGCTAAATGAATATCTGGCAATACGTAGTTATTTTTATGGTGATTACTACCCCCTGACTACGTATAGTATCAAAGAGGACGTCTGGATGGCCTGGCAGTTTGACAATCCGGAAGAAGGGGAAGGCGTGGTCCAGTTTTTTCGCCGCGCAGAGAATGGTGAAGCGGATCAGAAACGAACCTTCCCATTGCGTGGCCTTGATCTGCAGGCCCAATACGAATTGGTCAACTTCGATGTTCCGGGGAAAACCACCATGACTGGCCGTGAGTTGAAGGAAAACGGTTTGGTCGTGGATATTCCCACTCACCCTGCGGCAGTGATAATCACATATAAGAAGATTAGATAGGATTGGTATCCCCTATAGCGAAGAGGAAACATAACCATATTTCTTCTTTCAGATGAAAGGAACAGATTATGAATTGGGGTAAGTATTTTGTACTGGAGATGGCACTAATACTTGTTTGTTTGACTATATCAGCCGTGGCGTTAGGGCCGACACCAGAAGAGATGACCCTGGCCCAAGAATGGTTGAAGAAGTACCTGGATCCTGAATCGACCGTTTTCCCTTTTTCGTTCATCTACAAAGGCCAAAATTCTGCGGACCTTCTCCCCTCATGGAAAACCACATGCACCACGCAGAAACTGGACGAGTTTCGCACGCAACATATCCTGATTTATACCGATCCGCAGACAGGCCTGGAGGTCCGCTGCCTGGCTTTGCAATATCACGATTTTCCTACCGTGGAGTGGACGATCTACTTCAGGAACACGGGATCGCAGGACACCCCAATCCTTTCAAAAATTAAGTCCGTAGATATACAGGCGGAACGCCCTCCGGAGGGAGAATTTCTTCATCATCATCAGGCTGGTTCCTCCATGGCGATTTCCGATTACCAGCCTTTTGCAACTGTATTAACACCATTATCCAACCAGTATATATCTTCTCTGGGAAAATCCTGCGTATGGGCCTGGCCGTACTTCAATCTGGAATGGCCCGGACAGGACCTCATCCTGGCAATCGGTTGGCCGGAAAGCTGGGAAATAAATTTCACCCGAGACGAAGGCAGAATGGTGAGGATAAACGGAGGAATACCGAATGCGTATACAAATTTTAAATTGTTCCCCGGAGAACAGGTTCGGACTCCTCTGATAGTACTGCAGTTCGGGAAAGGGGATTATATACGCAGTCAAAACATTTGGCGCAGGTGGATGCTGGCCCATAATGTGCCCCGGACGAATGGCCGGCTGCCCGGACCGCTCCTGGCAGCCAGCAATTGTTTTCCGTTTGGTTTTTCCGGTGTTACGGAAGAAAATCAGAAACTGTTCATTGATCGTTACCTGGAGGAGGAGATCGATTTGGATTATTGGTGGATCGATCTGGGATGGTTTGCTACCGATGGTCCGGCTGGAACCTGGCAGTCGGACCGACAGCGGTTCCCAAAGGGCTTGCGAGCGGTTTCGGACTATGCCCATTCCAAAGGTTCTAAACTTATCGTCTGGTTTCATCCGGAAGTGATCGTGGGGGAAGGTACCTGGTTGCATGAGCGCCAGCAGTGGTTACTTGGCCCCCAATATGAACATCAGTATATTCTGAATCTTTCCCATGCCCCCGCTCTGACCTGGCTCATAAATCATATCGATCAGGTGATTACCAACGAGGGCATTGATATATACCGCCACGATTTTAACACCAGCGCTACGGATCCCTGTCTGCATAACGATTTGGAAGACCACCGCGGGATCACCTCCCTGGGGTATAGTCAGGGCTTTCTGTCGTATTATGACCAACTGAGAAAACTCCATCCGGATCTGTGGATCGATAACTGTTCCAGCGGCGGCGCTCGCAACGACCTGGAAACCCTACGCCGATCGGTGCCTCTGTGGCGCAGCGATCATTTTCTCACTCCCACAGGATTACAATGTATTACCTATGGCTTATCTCTGTGGATTCCCTTTTATGGGACCGGAATTTCTGATTCGGATCCGGCCACGGTGGAATATACCTTTCGCAGTGTGACCTCACCGGCCGTTGTTCTGTTGTGGGATGTTCGGCAAGACCTGAACTACGACTTGCTCCGTCGCTTGATTCAGGAGTGGCGTAAGACCACATCATACTACCTGGCTGATTTCTATCCTCTCACTCCCTACAGTTTGGAAAACCATGTGTGGCTAGCGTGGCAGTTTGATAGGCCGGAATCAGGGGAAGGGATGGTGCAGGCGTTTCGCCGCCCGGAAAATCAAGAAACCAGTGCCACATTCAAGCTGCGCGGGCTGGAACCGCAATCGCCATACGAATTAATCAATTTCGATGTGTCGGGCCTCACCTCACTAACCGGCCAGGACCTGATGGAAAAGGGCCTACTCATCCATATTCCCGATCAACCCGGTGCCGTCGTAATCACGTATAAGAAAGTAAAATAATTTCCTCGTTTTATAAGAGATTTGTCATGAAGAGAGATACAGGATTTGCTTCTATAAGAAAAGTTATCAAAAAGAGTACATACCTGTAAATTGAGACTATCGGTATAAAAAGCTGAAGTTATAGCAAGAACTTGTATAGTCAAACTTTTGCAATAGGCACCGCTAACCATTTCTAATTGCACATAATTCCTTGTATTTAAATGGTTTACTTGATTTTAGTTTTTAGTTGGGTGCTCGCTTAAAATAGTGTTATATTTCAAGGTTTTTTTGTTTATGTCCGATA
>CAZOMV010000071.1:0-31136 GCA_964580995.1 uncultured Pirellulales bacterium | reverse complement strand
TGTTCCGATGGGGATACGCGGATTGATTCTGGTGGCGCTGCTGGCGGCGGCCATGAGCACCTTTAACGCCTTTATCAACATGACGACCGCCTTTTTTACCAAAGATATCTACCAAAACTATTTCCGGCCGCAGGCTACCAATCGCCAGTTGATGTATGCCAGTTACATCTTTGGGGTGGTTTTTGTGGGGGTAAGTTTCCTGTTGGCCTTTACCATCCGCAATATCAACGACATCTGGGGCTGGATCACCATGGGGTTGGCGGGCGGACTGATTGTCCCACTGCTTCTCCGCTTGTTCTGGTGGCGATTCAACGGCAGCGGCTTTGCCATTGGTACCTTTGTCGGTCTGGCCGCATCCATTCTCCAGCGAATTTATGCGCCGGATATGGCGGAATGGCAGCAGTTCATCCTGACCACGGTTGTGGGATTTAGTGCCAGTATTGCCGGTACCTATTGCAGCAAGCCGGCGGGACAGGCGGTATTGGAAAACTTCTACCGCAAGACCCGGCCGCTGGGACTATGGAAACCGATGCATCATGTTCTTACCGAGGATCAGCGGCAGCGGACGCGGAAAGAACACTGGAACGATCTGCTGGCCAGCCCGTTTGCCTTTTTCTGGGGTGTTACGATATTGCTGCTGCCCATGCAGTTAATGATCGGCACGTACCGGGCCGCCGCGATTACCGCCGGCATTCTGGCCCTCAGCCTGATCGGCTTGTACCTGTTCTGGTATCGGCATTTGCCCCAGGTGGACCTGTTATCCGCCGAGATTGAAAATCCTGGCGTGGAGAATAAATAAATATGTCAGCTACATTCATTTCCCGTACAATAAAATTCGAGTTCTGTATCCTCAGCCTGATTCTATCCATTCTTTCTTTGCCAGTCATGGCGGCCGAACCGGCGGAAAAAATGGAAACCGTCACCATCACTGTCGATGCCGGTCAGATTATCAATCCGGATGTCACCGGTTTCGGCTGGAACGTGGGCCCTTTGTGGATTCCCGCCCCGCAATATGGCGACACCAAAGATCTGGACCAGTTTTTTGCGTTGTTCCAAAATACCGGCCAGCCCTGGATTCGGATCATGCTCAGCTATTACGAATGGGAATGCAAGATTGTCAACGGCGAAAATCCGGTCTATGAAAACGACGATGAGGATCCCTGGACCAAACCCCGGCAGTTTTTGAGCCCTGATTTTCAGGGTTTTGTCTGGAACAGCAAGGGCGGCCTGGACTGGCGTATCTGCTATGTCCTGGATTTCTGCGAAAAGAACGACATCTGGGTGGAAATCAACAACTGGGAAACCTGGATGAAACGCTGGCTGGACCAGAAGCCGGATGAGAAGGGCATCGTTACCTATGAGGAATACCTGGCCAGGGCTTTGGAATTCGGCGAGAATGTCGCGGCGTTTCTCTATTACCTGAAAACCGCCGCCAATAACGGCAAGGGATACGACTGCATAAAATATTACGGCCTCTGGAACGAGCCGGGCGGGCTTTTCCCGGATCAGGATTTTATTGCCGGCGATTATCCGGGGTATATGAATCTGCTGCACCAGACCGTGTATGACCATCTGGTATTTTATGATAAGGAAATGGGGACGAACGTAGTGAAATCGCTGCAATGTATGGGATTTGAGTCCTACCCCACCTTCCGCCATCGGCCCAAGGCCGGCCATTCCCTGGAAACCTGGAACGAAATGATCGGCCGGGGGGTGCTGCAATATCTGGAGGAACCCGACGGCCTGCCGGGCGAAATCACCACCTGGCCCGGCGCCGATCCTTATATCGACATCATCAGCGGCCACGATTACTGGAGCGTCTTTGACTACGACAAGAACAATCCGTCCGGGGAGAATCAGGGCACGATCCATGACCGTTTTCTTCCTTTGATGGTGAAAGGGGTAATGGATCAGATAGTCCAATATGATACGGACGGCCAGATCGAGCCGCTCTTTATCAATGAAATCGGCGGGAAAGCGTATTGCCGGGGAGAAGATCATCCGGCCCAGTACAGCCACATGCTGTACAATATCGAATGTTTTCTTCGCGGTTTGCAGCAGGGCCTCAAGGGCGGCTCCGTCTGGGCCTGGAACATGCACCCCGGTTATGCCGCCGTTTCCTACCCCGGCTGCTGGTGGGAAGTCGAACCCAAGGGGATCGTCCATCCGATTAATGAAAATTACTTTCCCTATACCCTGCTGATCCGGACCGTCAAGCGGGGCAGTAACATGATTCTTACCAAAGTCCAGGGCGGTCAGGACGACTCCTTCGGCCCGGAAACCTGGCCGGTTGTCAAGGCCCAGCGGGTCTGGTCTGCCGCTCTGCTGACTCCCGATAACAAACTGGCGGTCATAGTTATCAGCGATTCCTATAACGCCAAAGAGTTACAGATTCAGATTGCCCCTCGAAAAGGCTCCGTGGACAAATTCTATGTAACCCCCACCCAGTGCGATCAGATCTATACCGATAAACTCGATGGTGCCGACGGGATCCTTCGTGACCAGGTATTACCCCGAAGCATTGCCGTTTATCAGGTGAATTAAAAGAAAGCGGAAACCACGCCCGTGGCAAAGAGGACCAGCACCGGACCGATCAGACGGAGCAGGATGCGTCCGAAGGGTGCCTCAAAGTAGCTGCATGACAAGGTTAGGCACAGATGGATTGGGCTGCACGCCAGGGCACACAGGATACCCGAAAAGGCCAGGGTTTGCAGGCCGACGTGGCAAGTGGGGCCAGCTCCGATAAAGCCCGTCAGCAGGGGAAAAGTGATAATGATGCTGGGGGTGGTCATCCCGGTGACAAAGCTGACCAGAAACGGCAGCAAAAAGATCAGCACGGGCGGGGGAACGTGCAATCCGGTGAGAAAGTCCACAATCTGAGGGATAGCTCCAGCCACTTCCAGGTTGAGTTTAAAGCAAAGTGCAGCCAGAACCAGCAGTACAAAATCAGCCTCGAAGGCTTTTTTGAAGATCTGGCAACAGTTCTTTACGGGAACATGATGCAGCAGCAGGAAGATAACCAGGGCCGCCAGCAAACCTAACCCGGCGGGAATATTCAGCACGATGGCCAAAATAGCGGCCAGGGCAATAGGCCAGAAAGCATGGATGAAATTGCGAAGATTCACCTGCCAGCCGGAAGAGGGAGCGATGTGTTCCGGATTTCGCGGCGGGATGCCAAATGTCAGCAGGAAAATCACCCCCGCCGCCAGTCCAATCACGCAGAGAAATATGTTATGGGCTACCAACTGAGCGATGGAAATCCCCAGCAACCCCTGAATAAGCGGGATCGCGGGAAACAACGGCCAGACGGATTCCCACTGATGGCGGAAGAAGTAATTGATGGCCGCCTGGTGGGCGCGATCGACTCCGATCCGGTCGCCGGAGTACCGGACCATAGGGGCGCTGAGCATGATGCCTCCCGGAGTGGGCAGCAGCCCCATCAGCATGGGAATGGCAGCCAGCGCCATCCGCCGGCTGCGAAACAGGCCGTGCAGGGCGGGCACCAGCCGCTCGGAAACACCGGTGATCTGCATGGCCTCACCGAGAACATTCACCAGATAAAGCAGTCCGGCAATACTGACGAACAAGTAGCCGGTGGTTTCGCCAAGCGGCCGGCTGTTCCACTCCAAAATCAGCCCGCGCCAGGTTTGCAGGGGCGAAACCCACAGCAGCACGGTGATAAACAGGGTGGTAAGAACCATCGCCCGGCCCACGCGGATTTTGAACCGCAACAGAAGGACCAGCAGGACAAGAGCAAAAGCGATGGCGATCAGCGGATACACAGGAATCGAAGACTTTCCATTACATAATTTCCCATTTTGTTTAGCTACGCCGCCAAACAGCTTTAAAATCATGTTATGCTATCGATTAACCCTATGCAATATTTTTCTACATCACTTCTGAAGATAGATTCTCTGTGGTGGCTGTCAATGGCACACGCAGACAATGGTACATGCCTATCTCATGGGATCGTCCGCAGGGTTACCGAATCCTGATCTTTAATCAGCAGGCGGTTTCCCGAAATGATCGGATAGGCATAGACCGGCGTGTCGGAAACCTTATAACGTACAATTTCATGGTATTTTGCCGCATCGGGCTGAAATACAATGAGTTCGGATTTGCTCGATAGAGCCATCAGAACCGGGCCGGCGTCCAGGATTTCTACAAAACGGTCAATCTGATTGGTGTCGGTCCACGCCTCCTGGCCGGTCTGGGCATTCAGGCAAAAGAAATTCCCTTTGTCAGACACACCAAAGAGCAGGCCCTCTTTCATCACGGGGGTGTTATATCCGGTGCCGATGGTTTTATTGCTCCAGATTTCTTTTGTGCCGAATCCCTCTGCTTGTTTTTCGACCTTTAACGCCCGGGTTCCCTCTCCTTGTCCGGTATAGATTATCATGGGTCCATCGACAATCGGACTGGCGGAATTATAAAACCTTTCTTTGGGTATCGATGGAATCTGCCACAAAAGTTTCCCATCTGCCACAACAAGGCTGACAAGGTTTTTCTCTGTCTGGACAATAATTTGTTGGGTGCCTTCCGCCGACATCAGAACCGGTGAAGCATAGGACGGGCCATCCCCATCCCATTTCCACTTCAACTCTCCAGTAATCAGATCAAACGAGACGATGGATCCTTTATCTTTGCCGCCCAGGTGTGCAATGGCCATGCCGTCGATTATGATCGGTGATATCGAGGTAAAAAACTGCGGCACCTCTTTATACTCATCCTTACGCCAAACAACTTTTCCGTTGGCAGCATCCAGACAGGACAGAACACCGGCCACCCCCAGCGTAACGACTTTTTCTTCTGCCACGGCAGGAGAACTCCGAGGTCCCGGGTGCCGGCCGGCCGGCCCCGTTACCGCCTGGGCCGGATACTCATCCCGCCAGAGTTCCTTGCCATCCTCGGCGCTGAGACAAAGGGTAACTTCATTATCACCCTGTCGCGTAAAAATATAGATCCGGTTGCCCACCAGGGCGGGCGTGGCATCACCCAGGCCCACCACAGTTTTCCACTTTTGCGTTAATTCTTTCGGCCAGGTCTGGGGTGCGGTGAATCCGCTCGCTTTCCCATCCCGATTGGCTCCGCGCCACTGCGGCCAGTCCTGGGCGAAAAGCTGGACTCCACCGAATAGAATGATGCATCCCGTCAGAACGATTTTTCGACTGATACCTTGCATATCAACCTCCATTCACCGGTATTGTTAGAAAGCCTGTCTATCTGGTAATCCATGCTACCCGCAATCTGATACAAAAGCAATAATTGGGCCGCATGGTCCGGGGAAAATTAATTATTCCCTGGGCGTCTCTCCCTTGTCTCCCGTTCGAGGCCGAGTGTCTTGAGGGTCGTCTCAAAGCTGGTCTGCTTTTTATCAATCAACAAAGTAAGCCGGGCCGCCGTTTTTTCCGCCTTTTCTTCCGTAGCCAGATCGCGAATCGCCTTCAACTCGCCCAGATCACTTTCCAGTTCCGTCTGAAGCTGATTGGAACCTTTTAATATAGCCACCTGCTGCTCAAGCTCAGACACGATCCCCTGCTGTTTCTCCCGGCGTTTGGCAAAAGTCTCTCGGAGTTTGGTTCTTTCCTCTTCGGTCATATTTTCGCGAGACGGCTGGTTTTGCCGGGCCAATGCGGCTTCCTCCATATCCGCCTTCAGATCGGCCGAGAGTTTCTGGATTTTTTCAACAGCCTGCTGTTGGGCCGCCCATCTCTGCCGCATCCGTTCCCGCCGGGCATCCTGCTGCACCACCTCTTGGGCCAGGGCTGCCAGAGATACCCCCAACACAATGAAAACAAGAGCGGTAATGACATACTTTTTCATGTAATTAATCTCCTACAAAAAATTATAAATTTTCTAACCGGCAAGTCGGCACTAGGCATTCTTCTTGCCTATAAGCTTCCTCGCACAATACCATATATACTATACAAATAACGAAAAAATTGAAAATTTATTGCAAAATTCAGACTAATTTTATCTGGAGGTCTTTAAAATGGATATTTATGTCCATGCTGCCGTTGATTGCCGAATAGCAAGCCGGCTGTAACGGTAGCAATGGCGCCCGAATAGTGAAAAACTTCCGCCTGCCAGAAAGCACCATAGGCCAAGACCAGACACAGGGTATTTTCCAAGAGATGATCTTCAAGCTTGCTAAGAATGAAAAACGCAATACCGCCCAATCCAGCGCCAGTGAGCAAACCGCCCCCGAAACGACGATAGAATTCCAAACGGCAAACGGCAGACTCAAGCCGTTGCCTTTCGCCGCGGCTTCCAGCAGGATCGTAAACAAAACCACACCCGTGGCGTCATTGAACAACGATTCACTTTCCACCAGCGTACGCAGATATTCAGGAACGCCCGCTTTTTTGAACAGAGCCAGGACGCTAACCGAATCGGTGGGGGAGATCAATGCCCCAAACAGCAGGGCAACCATGATTGAACTAATCCCACCTAGCCAGTTAATCAGACCGCCAACCCAACCAGACAGGCTAGCAGCAACAGGCCGATGTATATACCCACCGTATGCTCAATTGAATGCTCGATTACCTGAGTGGTTATTTCCGCAATAATGTCGCACCTCCTCTATTTGTATCGTAAATATCGCTCATTCCAAAACCTATGATACAATTTCCGGGTGCTCGCTTAAAATAGTGTTATATTTCAAGGTTTTTTTGTTTATGTCCGATAACTCTGGCATGGTTACAACATTTTTAAAGGAGTAATTACCATGCCGGCGAAGTTAATCGAACAAAAAAACAACACTCTGACCATTCAGTTTACGGTCGAATTAACCGGCCAAATACTCAACGATGAGCAATCCTTGCAGCAGTCTCTGAATGAGGCCGGGCAGGCAGCTATGATCCCGATGCTCAAGCAGTTCGACACCCATGGCGAACCCATCCGTGTCAACGGCGTCAAACACACCGTCAAAGACTATGCCCCCCAGAGCTATGAAACGCCCTACGGGCCGGTCCAGGTGGAGCGTCACACGTATCAGACCTCCAAGGGGGGCCGTGCCTATGTACCGCTGGAAGCAGACGGGCGGATGGTTTTAAATTCGACGCCTCGCTATGCCCAGATCGTGTCGGGTAAATACGCTCGATTCGGAGCGGATTCGATCCGGGAGGATCTGCGGGAATGCAACGGCAGAGATCTATCCCGCAATTATGCCAAGAAGCTCAGCGACTTGGTCGGTACCATTGCCCAGTGTTATGAAAGCGAATGGGAGTATGATCTGCCGGAATTCGAGCAGCCGGTACGTTCTGTCACGATCGGTTTAGATGGCACGTGCATGCTGATGCAAGAAGAGGGCTGGCGGGAGGCCATGTGCGGTTCGATCACGTTTTACGATAATCAGGGCGAACGGCTGCACACGATTTATTGCAGCGCCACACCAGAGTACGGCAAAGAGAAATTTACGGATAAATTCGCAAGGGAAATCGAGCGGGTAAAACAAAAGTTTCCTGAGGTATTATATATAGGTCTGGCGGACGGGGCCCGGGAGAATTGGACCTTTCTCAGAACCCATACGAAACGACTGCTTCTGGATTTCTATCATGCCAGAGAGTATATCAGCAAGGCGGCATCGGCCATCTTTGGCCGGGATAAAATAAATAAAACGATTTGGGAGGATGCGTTCAGTCATGATCTTAAACATAAACCGGGCGCCGCCGGACGATTGATCCAGGAACTGGAAAAACAAAGATCCAATCTGGACAAGAAAAATTTTATCGAGCGGGATGAGGAGATCCGGCAGGTGATCACGTATTATAAAAATCATAAGAAGAAGATGGGGTATGCCCGGCATCTTCAGGAGAATCTGCCCATCGGCAGCGGGGTGACGGAGGCAGCCTGTAAGACATTAATCAAACAACGTATGTGTATTTCCGGGTCGAGATGGAAAGAAGACGGAGCCAGTTGCGTTCTGGCATTGCGAACCTTGAAGCTCACCACAGGCCGCTGGCAACAGTTTTGGAACTATGTTATGAGGCATGGATGCACACTATCTTAAGCGAACACCCCAATTTCCCCGATGGAGGTTAATATTTTTGCTTTTTATAATCATTTTGTAAAAAAAATAAATTTCCTGTTGACAAGTTTTCCGTGGTTCGTATGATTCAGTCATAATTGACAAGTAAATATTGAGAAGAAGTTGGTGGCTCGCAAGAGCCTTAAATCAGGAAGACGGTGCGAAACCGTCGCGGACCCGCCGCTGTAATCGGGTACGAACGCCGGATTATGCCACTGTCCTTAACGGACGGGAAGGCCCGGCAAGTAGGATGATCCGAAAGCCAGAAGACCAGCCAACCATATGTTCTGAACACGACTTCGTGGATTGAGTCTGGACGGCCAAGCGGCGTTATGCTGCTTTATCCGGCAAACCGAGCCTCATGCTTTCCGAAGTGTGAGGCTTTTTTAATTCGACCTCACTTTTGGCAAGGAGGCGGGACTTTCCTAAGAAGTTTCGCCTCCTTCTTTTTTTTTATACAAGTCGTGTGAATAGAAAATCAGCGCTGATGTCGTTTCGTGTAAATCACTGTGTATGCGTTTTTATGAGAGGAATAAAAAATGAAATGGAACAAATTTTTAAAAATTACATTCGCTTTACTGCTGTTTACTGCCGCTGCCGATTCGGCATTGGCAAGCCTGGCTGATTTTGATGATTTGACACTCGATACCGATTCCTATTGGAATGGAGCGGATGGAACGGGAGGTTTCCCTAGCGGGGCTGTGACTTTTAATAATAATTTTACCGATTGGGGCGATGGTATTACCAGTTGGGATGGTTTCGCTTATTCCAACCGGACCAATACCACCCTGCAGGGCTTGTCTTCCCAGTACAATGTCATTTCCGGGAGCGGGCAGGGCGGTTCGGTGAATTACGGGATTGGTTTTGTGGGCTGGACTGAATTTCCTACTATCACGCTGAATACCGCCCGAATCATCGATGGGTTGTATGTGAATAACAATAATTATGCCTACTATACCATGCTTTATGGGGATTCCTCCTTTGGGGTGGATCCTTTTGCCGCCGGGGACTGGTTTACGTTGACGATTACCGGAAAAGATGCGGCGGGAGTTGTGACCGGCTCTGTGGATTTCTATCTGGCTGATTTCAGGGACGGGAAAAGCGAAATTGTCAATATCTGGCACTATGTGGACCTGACCGGCCTGGGTATGGTAAAAAGCCTGGAATTCAGTATGGATTCCAGCGATTATTCGTATGGTTATATGAATACCCCCGGCTATTTCGCAATTGACACCCTGGTCCCGGAACCGATTTCGCTGGTTCTTCTTGGTTTAGGCGGGTTATGGATCCGGCGTACGAGAGCATGATTTTATGGATACCATGAGATTATTATTTGCCGTTATTTTGCTAGTGGATTTGCTCGATCCGGTTAGTGAGGCGGGGCCGTATCCCGGTTCCGCCTCGCAGCCCGGCACCACCGCCATCCATATGGATGACCCGGCGATTATTGCCTGGGCGGATGGGTATATGGATTACCATGTGGGCAGTAATTGCGATTCCACCTGGCAGACTCCGTTGCTGGCGTTGGGGAAGGCGGCCGGTACCGCCTTTGACGTCGTTTCACTCGGACGGGGCGGGCAGATTACACTCTTTTTTTACAATGGGATCGGAGACCGGCAGGGTTTTGATTTCCTGATTTTCGAAAACAGTGTCAATGATACCTTCCTGGAGCTGGCCTTTGTGGAAGTATCCAGCGACGGCGAACATTTCTTCCGTTTCGAAAACAATTCCTTAACCACCAATCCAGTCCCCTCTTATGGTGCGGTTGACCCGACCAATATCACGGGCCTGGCCGGCAAATATCGGCAAGGGTATGGAACCCCTTTCGACCTGAACGAACTGAAAGGGATTTCCCCCTTATTGGATGTGACCCGCGTAAAATACGTTCGCATTGTGGATATTATCGGCGATGGAACGTACCGGGATACCTCCGGCGATATCATCTATGATCCATATCCTACTATCGGTTCGGCCGGTTTTGATCTGGACGCGATCGGTGTCTTCAATTCCTGTAATGCTGATTGGGACGAGAATGCCATAGTCGATCTGATCGATTTGATGACGTTTGCCAATGCCTGGCTGGCGCAGCCGGGGGATCCTAACTGGGACAGCCGCTGCGATATTTCCTATGACCGGGACAATCTTATTGACTTGCGTGATTTCGCTGTTTTCTCAAAACAATGGCTGATCGAGCCGGCCCCTGAATAATGCCTAAACAACCAATGAACATGCGAAAAAAAGAGCGAACCGCCTTTACCCTGATTGAACTGCTGGTGGTAATCAGCATCATTACCGTATTACTCAGCATCCTGCTGCCCGCCCTGGCTCGCATCCGGCAGCACGCTCGCCAGGTTTTATGCCAGACGAATCTGTATCAATTGGTGATGGCGAATATCGGCTACGCTACCGAAAACCAGGATTATTTCGCCCTGGCGGCCGAAGATATCGCCAGTACCAATTTATGCCGCTGGCATGGCGAAAGGGACTCCATCAACGATCCCTTCGATCCGCATCGAAGCCCGCTGGCCGAATATATCGGCGAGGGAAAAGTCAAGCAGTGCCCCGAACGGGTGGATTTTCGCCACGGCGATCCCTGGCAGTGGGATTACGAGGACGGCTGCGGCGGCTACGGCTACAATATGACCTATGTCGGCTCCAAAATCTGGAAATCCGGTTTCGCCGCCTGCGATCAACCCGCCAATCAATCCGATATTCAAACTCCCACCGAGACCCTGATGTTCGCCGATTGCGCCATGGCCAAGCTGGACGAGGCCGGCCAGCCCTACTTGCTGGAATATTCCTTTGCAGAACCGCCGTTTTTTCTCTCCGACGGCATCCCCATGCCCGCTTGGGGATTTGCCTCACCCAGCATCCATTTCCGTCATCTAAGTTGTACCAACGTCGGCTGGGCGGATGGCCACGTCGAATCTCACAAAAGAATGGAATACAACGATCTAAACGTGTACGGAGTGCAGTCCTCCCAGATGGACCTGGGCTGGTTCGATACGCTCAATAACAGCGATTTCGATCTGGAATAATCAGATGGAATAGGTTTGGGAATAGATACAAATATTTACTGTTCCAGTTCCGCCACCAGTATGGCATGGACTGACAGGGAAGGAATTTTCACCACATCGTCACCCGCTTTCTGCTCCCAGGAAATGGATTGATTACCCGGTTCCAGATGGAATTGTCTGACAGGATAATCCATAAAGCGAATCTCAATCCCGGAAATGGCTACTGCTTCCTCCCGTAAAGGAACTTCCACCGATGGTAATCCATGCCCCGATGTTGTATTCAATCCGTTGAATAGATGAACAAGGATTCGCCTGCCATTTTGATCTTCTTGCTGGTAAAAGGTGGTTTGCACACACATCGGGGCCTTCACTTCTATGCCAAAAGGCACCTGGGACGCCCATTGAAGGGCATGATTCAGGACCAGTCGTTGATAGGGAAATCCATAATTAAAATAGGCGGCATCCAGGCCGCACGCCAGATAAACCACCCGGCCTTTCCCAAACGGCCCCATCGCCGCCGCCGGAAAGTGCTCCGCACCGGCGTTGGGGAACAGAATCATAGCACGTTTCATGGGAGAAGCCGGCGAAGAAATCTTTAGCAGAGGCCCCTTGAAGGTCGCCTGGGCCGTAGGTACCAGTTCCGCCATGCCTGCAATATCAATTAATTCGGAAGTCTCAATGTCACCTCCTCCCCAGCGCAGAGCCGCAATTCCCTCCCGCTGCGCCCAATAGCTATCGTCCACGACCCGGGCAAAATTCTCATCCAGCTTGACCGGAGCCGCCGAGGTAGTTATCTGTCCTTGATACTCTACGCCAAAAAGGTCTGACAGGGCAAAATCGCCCCGGCTGCGGCCCAGCATATCAAACCGTGAACTGTCGCAGGTGGCCACCAGCCCGCCGCCGCCGCTCACAAAGTGCCGTATGGCTTCGATCTGGGAATTGGAAAGGCAGGCGGCATTGGCCAGAATCAGCACGCGGAACGGCGCCAGTTTTTCCGGTATCAGGTCCCAGTCATTAATCAGCGTAAGATTCAAATGCCCCTCGAGTGCCGCACGGTACACGCCAAGTGGATGAGCCAGGTATCCATTCACAATCTGTTGCGGATTATAAAATTGCCGGGTTTGTTCACTAACCAGCAAGGCCGCCCAGGGTAGGGGGCGGGTATGGACAAGCCAGGGTTTGCGGAGGGCAATCTGCCGCAATACTTCATACGTGGTTTTGGGGCCGGCCGTGAACGACAGGGGGGTAAAGGCGCCGTTGGTAATCGCCCCCATACAACGGCAGAACAGTTCATGGGGAGGAAAACTTTCCGTGCAATACGGATTCCCGCGGGTCATCAGGTAAGGTTCACAAGCTCCCGCCGCTGAGCCAACCGACCGGACATACGCCGCCCCAAAATAAGGAACCACACTGGCCCCCAAATTCACTTCATCCAGCCACCATTCCTGCACCGGGCAATCGAACAGTTGATTCATCCGGGTGGACATGACGCGCGGACTGGTCAAAAAATGCCCGTACCGGCCGGCATTGGTAGTCCAGGTATAAATCGCGGCATCCGCACGCACTTGCCGCAGCCGCTCATGCAGCTTGCGGTACCATTGCTCCAGTTTTTCGTCCGCCCAATAGAGATAAATTCGATAATCCAGGTCATGGAGATCGACCTGCCGGGGAAACGGCCTGCCGCTTTCCTTTTGAAAAAGTTCCTTTTCATACGGGGCATAATTGATAAAGGGGTGATATAAGCCGTCGAATGAATATCCGTCGAAACCATATTCTGCCATCGCTTCGGCTAAACACTCAATTAAATAATCCCCATACGGGCTGTTCAATCCCAATGCACGCAAATGCCAGTGTTCGGGCGCGGTCAAATCCAGGTTCGCCTGCTGCGTGATGGAATCCTCCTCGATAGGATATACCATCCATTCCGGATGCTGCCGCACCAGGGCCACGGGAGCATAGGGTGTAACTCCAAAAACCAGACGTATTTTATGCTGGTGCACCGAGGAAGCCACCGCACGAATCATTTCGCTCTCCGCGGGGGGAATCCCTGATTTTGCATCGTCTCGCACCAGCGGATAGTAGGGCCAGTAACCGCCCGTATGGATGATATCGATATCAATCCCCTGGCTGATCGCTTCCTCGATGCGAATAAGAATGTCCGGTGTATCCACCGGAGGCAGAAATACTTTCACGGCACCGTCGAGTACCCAATTTGCTGTTTTGACCGGTTGGAAATCACCATCCTGAATTCGAAAAGCCAGCAGTTCTTCTGCAGTGGGTTGCGAAAAACAAGTAGGATTCTGGAAAAATAAAATCAAAAATAACCAGATATAAAATCGTTTCATATTTCACCGGATTCAATTATTGCAGCCATTCTGACACCTGCATGAAATTATACTCTATATTCTTTGAAAAGAGAAGCAATCGCTATCTTGCGAATAAAAAAATAATTGGTATGGTTAGTGGCTATGACTAAAAGACAAAAATTTGAACCCGGCAGAGGTTTTTTCATCACCGGCACCGATACCGGTGTAGGCAAAACCGTCGTCACCGGTGCCATCGCCCGCTGGCTGGTTCAGCACGGCAAGCGGATTGGGGTTTTTAAGCCGATTGCCACCGGTTGTGTGCGTCGAAGAGAGGGGCTGGTCAGTGAGGATGCGGAATTTCTGGCCTTTTGTAGCGACAGCGAATTTACGCTGGAGCAAATCAATCCCGTGCGTTACCGCGAACCCCTGGCCCCTTCCGTTGCTGCCGAGCGCAGCGGGCGTAACCTCGACTGGGATGAAATTCACTTATCCTACCGGAATCTGATCGAAAAAAGCGATTTGGTTTTAGTAGAGGGAATCGGTGGAGTCATGGTTCCCATTAGCCGCGATTATCTCGTTCTGGATATGATGGAGGATCTTAAATTGCCGGTAATTATCGTCGCCCGGCCCGGCCTGGGTACCATAAACCATACCCTGCTTACGATAAATGCCTGTCGCAGCAGGGGATTAGAGGTTGTCGGTATCATTATCAACGGCTATCAGCCCTACAAGGCAACTTTGGCTGAGGAAACCAACCCCAGAGTAATCGCGGAGGTTGCCAGGTCGAACATTCTAACCGTAATTCCTTATGATAAAAAGACTAGCATAGAAAAAGGTCGGTTAGGTGAGGAAACCTATGCGGCGATAGCCCTGGTAAATTGGGTAGATTTACTGTCAAACCTATCCCAAAAAATTCGCTAAATTGCTTTATTTTAGCTAAAAAAATTTGCCTTGACGGGCGATAACAATTTGCGTAAACTCACCTTATATAGCAGGCAGGCCGGATATGGATTAAAGGAGCTTGCCTCAAACCTGGAAAAAGATGAATCCCGCAAAATAGAGGTAAATCCTACCCAAAAGCAGCATAAAAGCAGCACAAACACAGCAAGAAGCCGTAGATTATGATGTAAATCAAGGAGTTTTGAACATGGCACACAAAGTCACCCGATGGCATAGGGAAAAATCCCGACAAAGACGGAATCAGCAGACCTCCAAATCGAAATCAATTCTCGCGCTGGAACCTTTGGAAAATCGGGTGTTGCTCGACGTGGCCGGCTGGTGGGACGAATTGGGCTGGCGCAGTGGCAGCGGCGGGGGCATCACCTGGGACCGGACCACCGAACCCGGTGAATCTCAAATGGTTCAGACCAGTGATGGCGACCCTGTCGTCTTCTGGATCGAAGGTGCCTTTAATGAATACGTCGATCAGCCAGTTCCCTATTACTGGAATATGGAAGGCAACATTTATGCGCGCCAATACGGCGGGGAAGACCTGGGCTGGTGGGATTTGACTTCGGGTAGCGGAGACGATAATCCCATCGCTTACGGCAGCCAACTCGCCGTTGCCTCCGGGCCCGACGGCCAGATCGTCCTGGTTTATAACAGCAGTTCGACTGTGGGTGAAATCTCCGCCATGCTTTGGGACGGTACGGATTGGCAGAGCCTTGGAACCGTTTCCAGTAATGACAATTTAGACAATGCCAATCCCAGTGTCGTCATCTCCAGTTCGGGCGATATTTATGTCTCCTATACTGCCATCAATGACGAACAGCAGGAAATTATTGTTAAAAAATTCGGTTATACTTATGAGGAAGTTCAAGTCGGTCCGCCTCAAAATATAGTTCAAACCTGGATTGAACTGGTCAATCCGGAAATTGGAAACTTCGGTGAGGATCCGGCTCTGGAAACCGGCGGTGTCAGCAACGACCTGGCCAAATCCTTCGACTCTGCCATTGCCGTGGACAATGCGGGAAAACCGGTCGTAACCTGGACCAGTCAGAAAGCCCAGGGTAATTACGAAATCTATGTCCGCCGCTGGGATGGCAGTGACTGGAATGAGTTGGGCTATGAATCCGCCAGTGATGTGGACGGCGACGGTCTTTCCGGAGTAAGCAAAGATACCGGCGTCTCCATTCAGCCCGATATCGCCATAGCGGACGATGGTGACGTTATTGTCACCTGGGTCAACTGGGCGGACTGGAAAAATTACGACAATCCTGCCACCGGCGGCGGCAAAGCGGGTGTTTTTGTCAAAACCCTGCAATCCAACACCTGGGTCGCCTATGAGACCGGTGTCAGTGCCACCGGCGCAGGCATCGCCCCTTCTCTCGGCTGGTATTATTCCCCCACGATCATCACCGATACCGACGGCAACCCCATTATTACCTGGCAGGGTTTCGGCGCGGGGGAAAGATACGATATTGACCGGGATGACAGTGAAGATGGCACGGTACATACACCCGGCCTTCCCGGCAATGCCGACGATGAATCCCCCATCATGGCTGCCTATGTCTCCCGCTTTGCCAGCAGCCATTTCGGCCTGCTGGAATATTCAGGGAATACCTCTTATTCCGACCGGGCAACCCCGGAAGATTACCTGTGCTGGATGCCGGATGTCCTTTTGGATGCCGATGGCAATATTCTGCTTTCTTATCGATGGTATGATGGTCTGTATGATATTGGTCATCATGATAGTGAAATCTTTGTCCAGCAGTGGGATGGCAGCGATTGGGTTGAATTCGGACGGGGCAGCAATTCCAATGGAAATGAATTATTGAGCTGGATGACAGCCGATGGATACGATTATGATGCATTTTACCAGTTGGGGATGGCATATGGACTTCAGCTTGGTCTGATCGATTATGACAATAATTCGGCCACCGCCCCGGATATTCTGGCCGCCAATGGGGAGCATGTATATCTTTACCACAGTGCGACCGATACCTGGGATGGTACCACGGCAGATATAGCCTATGGTAAAGTGTTCGATCTGGAAGGGGATCCCAGTTATGAATATGATGTGGTGGGAAATCCCTTGCTGGCCTATCTGGATGAAAATGGGGATCCTTTTGTTTTCCAGTGGACCGGCGGCGGCTGGAACCTGGTAGGGGGGGGGACTGCCGGGGATGGTATCCGCCAGGGCCGGCCCTTCGATGAAAGCGGTATGAATCTGACTAATAATGTCGGCATCTCCGTCCAGGCCGGCCAGAACGGCACAATTTTGGTGGCTTATATCTGGGATAATGGACACAGTGATGATATCGTGTGCCGCTACTGGGATCCCAACGCCGGAGTTTGGGCGGATGCCGGAGATGGAGTCGCCGGTGTAGGGGTAACTCCCAAATCTTCCCCCCTCAGCGTATTTTATCTTTCTGATTATAATGGTTTCACATGGGAAGATCCCGCCAACACGGATAATGCTCCCGTTTCGATTGAGGAGCGTCCCGAAGATGGTGATGATGCCGATTTCCTGCCGGATTATGTATTGGGTACGTGGTACACCTTTACCTCCGGGTATCCGACGGATAAAGAGGATCTGGTGGTAATCGGTACCGGCGGTGATGCCGGTGTCAACGGTACGTTTGTTTTCGATGCAGCTACGGGGACCCCCACGGAAGATCTTCCGAATACGGATCCCGGTCTATTCATCAACTTCGTCACCGATACCGATGCCCCCCTTTATACCGGTTCCCTGACCGGACAATTTGAATATTACTTCGAAAGCTATGACTGGGAAGATGCCTTCATCATCGAATTTGATTATTTGCTGGATGCTTCCACCGTGGCCCTGGGGGATGGAATGGAACTGCATGTCCTGCTGGATGGCACGGATATTCCGGTCGATTCGATAGATGCCGGTGTGACTACCGATTTTCTCCACGCCATGGTCGATACCAGCGACTCTGGGATCACCCTGACGGCCGGCAATCATCTTTTGCAAATACAGGTCACAACTTCATCCGCCGCCGGTACCGCCCGGTTGGATAACGTGGGAATGTATCAACGGATTCTATCTAATGGCAATATCGTGTTGCAGGACTCCTTCAACGAAAACACTTCGCCGATCGGCGATACCTGGACGTTTGTCCCTGATACGGAAGATCCGGACCAGACGGCTGGCGAATACAATATCAATGGCGGAACCCTGGGAAATAAAGATGGTGCCCTGGAAATCATCTTAGGGGATGGGGTCCATGCCACCGCGAATCTGCAGGGAGAACTGCAAACGGACTTTACCCTGGATATGGCTGGTACGGTGAATATAGAACTTTTTTATCAGCTAGTTACCGGCGGGGATATTACTGCAGGCAAAACGCTGGATTTGATTTTGGCCATTGACGGGCAGGAAATTACCACGCTGGGTGATTATCGCATTACCGGCCCGAATGTGGAGGATGATTATCAATACCTGTCCGTTTCCAGCGATGTCCTGGCGCCGTATCTCACCGAAGGCGATCATACCCTGAGTATCATCGGTGTGCTTTCTGGCAGCGCGGCTGCCATCGACGGCATAGCCACCGTTCGTTTCGATTGCCTGACTATTTCCGCCAAATATGTTACGGAACAGTTTAATGACGATTTAGATGCCGCTGATCCGCTGGCAACCGACTGGTCCTACGTGGAAACGGCCAATCCTGCCGAAGCGGCGGGAGTATATGATGCCAATGGGGGAGAAAATGGGGCAGGGGATGGTGCACTACACATGACTCTGGGGGACGGCGTGGGAGCCGATGCGAACCTTACCGCCTCGTTTGTTTACTCCTTTACGGGGGGGGCGGAGGTACTCATCGATTTGTCCTACCGATTACTTCTGGGAAATGATATCCTGGATGACGATACCCTCGATTTGATTCTATCCATTGACGGGGATGATATAAACCGGGTGGGAGTCTATCAGGTAAGCGGCACCGATCAGGATAGCGGATGGGTGGATCTCAGCATCAGTGCCTTTGACCTGCTGGGGTATCTGGATTATGGCAATCACACTCTCAGTATCCGGGCCGACCTGACCAATAGTGCCGCCAGCGCCGCTGGAACGGGACAAATGTGGATTGACAATATCGTGGTAGCATCCACCAACGGCTATAGCCAGTGGGAGAACGATCATTCCGGAGACACAGGGAACAACCATCTCATCGGGCCTTTTGATGCCGCGAATAATCCGACCTATGACTTCCAGGAATGCCTCCACAGCCAGGTCTTTGGAATTGACGGGGAAACCAATTCGCAGATTTACACGGTCTTTAACGGCATGGTTCAGGAAAGCGGAGATATTGTAGTTACCTTCCGGTACCGGCTGGACACGGATAATTTTAATACCAATGTCTATGTTCTGGCCAATGATATTGCCTACCCGGTAACCTTCCCGGACTGGTATTTTGGATCTTCAACCGGCTGGTGGGATGGTGACAATAATGATCCGCATTATACCACGGCACAAATCACCATTCCCGGCGTTACCGCGGGCTACACCGATATTTCCATCCTGCTGGAAATGGAGGGGAATAGTGGTGAGACCGCCGATTTATGGATCGACGATCTTTCCATCCTGATGCCTCAGAATGATACCGATGTAGTACGTCCGATTGTCACCCTCCTTCCCAACCGCAATTTCGCAGTCGGTTTCCCCAATCCCACCGAAGAGGTTGAAGTGCATCAATCCGGAGTAACGGATCCGCATTTGTCTGCCCCCATAGCCCTGTTTGAATATTATGCCAGTTCCGGTCTTTATGACGGCTATTCCACGGTGAGTATTTTTGAATATGACGTCTCCAGCAACGAATGGGAGCAATATGGAAACACCCTCTCTTCCACTACCTCCTGTGTCCTGATGGACCTGGGGCTTTCGTATCCTTTGCCCACCAACGATATTTACCAGTTATCCGATCTGGCCATCGGTCCCAATGGCGTCGAATGGATCCTGGTGGAAAATGCCGCCGCCGAACCGGTGGATTTGTCCAGTCCCGCCGACGGGATCATAGATCGTTTCGATGCCCATCCTTTCTTGGTTGGAAATCCAGTACCTCAGTGGGCTCTTACCACTACCGACTTAAGCCTGGACGTCTGGCGCTGGCAGCCGTATAACGATCCTCTGAACATAACCGGCTCTTCCGAACAATGGGTCAACGTCCCCTTTACCGCCGAAACGTCCGATTTTGCTATAACCAATGGCCAGATTATCAGTAGCGGCGGACAACTCTTGACCATCTCCTGGAACAATCGGGGTGATGATGGTGACTATCGAGATTCCGGCGCCCTGCGTTATCAGAAAGATGGTACCTGGGGAGTGCTGGGTACCGAAAGCATTCAGAACGCGGAAAATATCGCTACCTGGAGTAGTACCATTTTAAATGACATGATCATGCAACCTAACGGTTACCCCGTGGTCAGCTATCATATGATAGATCTGTATACCGATGCCGTCCGTACCTTCCGGCCTGCTTCGGATTTGCCCGATTTGGAAATTGCCGAAACCTCCGGTATTGTTGATGACGATACCCTCGAATTCAACACCAGCTATTCCAACACGGTTGATCAGACATTTACCATCAGCAACAGCGAAGATGCCCTGGGCGATCTGATTATTTACAGCATGGATTTCGGCGGGCTGGGCACGCTATCCTCCAATCCCTATCAAATTATTAATATTCCTTCCAGTGCCTTTCCGCTGATCCTCGAGCCGGGAGAAGAGATAGAGGTAAAAGTACGCCTCAATGCGGCTGGTCTGCCGGTGGGGGACTACTCATCGATTCTGCTGATTCATAGCAACGATGCCAACATCGACACCACGGAGGCAGGGGGTTATACGGAAGGGAAACATCCCTTCTCGCGTTATTACGAAGTCCTTCTCCAGACCGAAATCGTCAATCAGGCCGAGGTCAAAGTCAGCCGCAATGAAATTACCTTCGACGATACCGTCGTTTCTACTTCTTCCACTGCCCGCACCGTGACCATCACCAATACCGGCACGACCAATTTAACCATTTCGGACTGGGCTTTCGCTGGCAGCATTTTCAGCATTAGCAAGATCCTGGTGGATGATGTGCAGCAGGGAAGTGTCATAAACGGCCCCGGGGCCGGTGATGACATCGTTCTGGCTCCGGAAAGCCAGATTACCTTCCACATTGTCTTCACCCCTGATGATACCGGCTACTTCTCCGATATCTTGACCATTCGTACCGATGATGAGGAAGATACCCTGGTTCCCATCGGCTTGCTCGGCGAAGGGATCAGCAATGCCGCGATCTCCATCACCGAAACCAGTGGAACGGCCAATGATGATCTGCTGGAGTTCGGCAGTGTTCCTTTTGGGGAAGAAGGCCAGCAGCAGTTTGTTATTCATAATAATGGAACCACCAATTTAACCATTAATGATATCGTGCTGGGGGTTGCCGATAATCCGATAACTACCAACTGGGCTTATGATGAATGGGTTCTGGCTCCCGGTGGAACGTTCACCGTGATCGTATCCTATGTTCCGTCTTCTGCCACCAATGAAATTCAGGAACTGGATACCTTCCTGGTGGTCAATACCGACGACCCGGAAATCCGAAACTATCGCGTTTATCTGGCCGGTCTGGGAGTACCCGATGATCCGATCATCTCCCTGCCCATGCCGGCCCAGGCCAGTTCAGTTCTGCTGGACAAGGATGAGGATGACAATGTCGATATTGTCAATTTCGGCTCCGTCACGCTGGGGATTCCCGCCACCCAGTCCTTTACCATCAAGAATATCGGTGGTCAGTTGCTGACCATTACCGGTTTTGAATTGAATCCTCCCCTCAATTCACCTTTTACGATACTGGATCCCTCCTCTTTGCCGCAATCCTTGGCTGTGAACGAAGAATTGACCGTAACCATCATCTTCGATCCAGCCGTTACTGGCTCCAGTGAACGCACTCTGCGTATCTTCAGCGATGCGGAGAATGTGGATGAAAACAATCCGTATTACAGTGTTTTATTGACCGGGATAGGAACCGAGCAGGTCCTGAATGTAACCGTTTCCGATGACACTCCCAGCGATGGTATTCTTAGCTTCGGTCCCGTGGCTGTCAATCAGACATCATCCCAGCAGACCATCACCCTGAAAAATACCGGCTCCAATAACCTGGTGATCACCGGCTGGGCCTTGACCGATGGCGACACCGGCAATTTCACCCTTGAAACGTTCGTCTCCAGTGTTACATTAATACCAGGCCAACAGGATCAACTCACCATCTACTTTACCCCCAACGAAAGCCGCACTTTCGCCAGTGAAGTTACCATCTATGGGGAGAATAATTCCTACTGGACGGTGCTCCTCAACGGCATTGGCGCCGCTCCCGGCCAGGCCAGTATCATCGATTCCCAGGGCGACCCCAACGATCAGCAGATTAATTTCACCCTGACCAATAGCGATGCCCTCAATTATCGCGAGGGGCAAATCAGCGTCCAGACCATAACCATCGCCAACAATGGCGGCAGTGCCTTGTGGATCAAGGATTTGGATGTCACCTCGACCTTCTTCAAAATCGATCCCCAGGCTGCCCCCGACACGGAAACCGGTTACTATCTGGTAGAGGCCGGTCAAACCCTCACCGTCGCTATTATCTTTGCCCCGCGCTCGGTCTATGACAGTTCTTCCATTCTGACCATTACCACAACCACGAATCTGCAGGACTCCGGCGCGGACCATCAGGATACGATCACCCTCCTCGGGAAAAGCTATTACGTAGCGCAGGTGGGAGGGGTGAACGGCCAGAATCTTACCAAGATTCTCATCAATGACAGCAACGGGGTATCGATACAGATTAAGCTTACCGGCGGCGGTTATGCCAATGTCCGGCTGGCCGGCGGCGGCTTTAGCGGCGACATTGAGGAAATCGAATTGATCGGGACCACCGACAAGTCCGTCCTTACGGTTACCGCACCCAAAACCGGCAGCTATGAAGAGATGGGTATTATTATTCCCATCAAAAATTACACCACCACCATCGGCAGCATCACCGGCGGCACCGTCAAAAATATCATCTTTAAAAATGTCATTATGTCCAGCGAAGAGGGGGGCATCAACCTGACGAATCTGGCCGGCAAGCTCCAGCTCGGTAACATCGAAGAGGGTGCGGACATCACCATCGGCCAGATCACCGGCAAAGGCGCCAAAATCGTCGCCGGTACCATCGGCGATGATACCGAAATCGTGATCGGCGGCGATGTGGCTTCCTTCACCGCGGATAGTTTCGGCGACAGTTCGTTCCAGGCGAACAATGTGAATAAATTGGCCATTCGCAAAGGCTCTGCCGATCCCGTCCAGGGAAGTTTCCAAATTGACGGCCTGCTGAAAAACTTCGATGCCAAAACCTACGATTTCACCGGCGCCATTAACGCCGGCAGCATCGACAAAATAACTCTCGGCAGCATGGCAAATGCCGTTGTGAACGTCCAGTCCGAATTGAAATCCCTGACGGTGCAGCGGGACGTTATCGACTCGCTCATCTGCGGCGGATACAGTCTCGATCTCGGCACCGACGGCAAACTTGGCGGCACCGGCCTGGAGGCGGATACCTTCGCCCAGCTTTCCAACGGCAGCCTCGCCAGCATCAAAATCGGTGACCTCTATGATGGTTCCACCATCGCCACCGGCATGGCCCCGACCATCACTCCGACCGGTTACGCCGATTTCTTTACTCCGCTGGCCGGCTTTACCCCCGGTTCAATCGGCACCGTTTCCCTGGGAAGTATCACCCCGAACAATCAGGGTGTCCCCTTTGGCGTGACCGCCAATACCAGTATCGAAAAAGTGACGATCGGCGGCCAGGCCGCCCAGAATCAGGTGGATTTCAGAGTTTTGCTGGTATAAATTGCATGAGAATTATTGCCGGTTCCAAAGCGCGGATGATTCTGTTACCACCGCGTGACTTGACCACCCGTCCGATCACGGACCGGGTCAAGGAATCTCTTTTTGCGATTCTGGTCTCCGACGTACAGGACGCCGTCGTAGCCGACCTCTTCTGCGGCACCGGTTCGCTCGGTCTGGAAGCCCTCAGCCGCGGCGCCCGCCACGCCATCATGGTGGACAAAGACCACGACGCCATCAAACGCGCCCGGCAAAATATCGAAAAACTGCGATTCCACGACCAGGCCACTCTCATCCTTACCGACGTCTTCCGTTACGGCATCCCCGGCAGCAAAAACCGCCTGCCCGACGATCCCGACCGCTGCGATCTGGTCTTCGTCGATCCGCCCTATATCTTCTCCCGCAAAACCAACCTCGATTCCGACCTTGGCAAATTGCTGATAAAAATCTCCGGCCAAGTCGCTCCTCTCGCCCTCGTCGTAGTCCGCCACGATAAACATTCCGAACTCTTGCCCGCCTATAACACCCTGTATCTGCACGATCGCCGCGAATACGGCAGCATGGCCCTCACCTTTTTCAAAAACATCGCTGGCGGCGGGGGGGTATAATGAAAACCAAACCGCTGCCCGCCAAACAGGTCGTCCTGCAAATCATCCGGCGTTTGCGTCAGGAAGGCTATCAGGCCCTCCTCGCCGGCGGCTGCGTCCGCGACATGCTCCTGGGCAAAATTCCCCACGACTACGACGTCGCCACCAATGCCGTCCCCGATACCATCACCCGGCTCTTCCCCCGCACCCTCACCGTCGGCGCTCAGTTCGGCGTGGTAGTCGTCCTCGCCGGCGGCCGCCAGGTCGAGGTCGCCACTTTCCGCAGCGATGCCGACTATTCCGATGGCCGCCGCCCCGAACGGGTGGTATTCACCGATGCCCGCCATGACGCCGAACGCCGCGACTTCACCATCAACGGCATGTTTTACGATCCGCTCGCCAAACAGGTCATCGACTACGTGGGGGGGCAGACCGACCTCCGCATCGGCCTGATTCGCGCCATCGGCGACCCCGCCCTGCGTTTCGCCGAAGATCATCTGCGGATGCTCCGGGCCGTTCGCTTCGCCTGCCGTTTCAATTTTCAAATCGACAACGACACTTGGCTCGCCATCCGCCGCCACGCCCCCAGCCTCGCCCGCATCAGCGAAGAACGCATCGCCGCTGAATTCGAAAAAATCCTCATCGACCCGCACCGGGTTCGGGGGGTGCAATTGACGCAGGAAAGTGGCCTTTTGGAAGTATTCTTTCCGAATTTGGATTCCCATGTTATCAAGACCGGCATAAAGATTCTGGACCAGCTTCCCGCTCGCTGCAGTTTTCCCCTGGCTCTCTCCGCTTTCCTGGCCATCTGTTCTCCCCAACAGATCAACGATTTCTGCCGCCATCTTAAAACCAGCAATGATATCCGCAAACACACCGTCTGGCTGGTGGACAGCTACCCAAAACTGCTGGAGGCGATCCCCCTCTCCCGCGGCCCGCTCAAAAAATGGCTCGCCGAACCCCTCTATGAACCCTTGCTGCAATTAGTCCGCTGCTATCTCAACGCCCAAAATCAGGATCTCTCCCCCTTACGCCGTCTCCAGCGGCAAATCCGCCAGCTCGGTGACGAACCCATCAGCCCTCCTCACCTGCTCGACGGCCACGACCTGATCCGACTCGGTGCCCACCCCGGTCCCAGCTTCGGCCAACTCGTCGAAGAACTCTACCTAGCCCAGCTCGAAAACCAGGTCAAAACCAAATCCCAGGCCGAAACTTGGACCCGCCGCTGGCTCACCCAACACCGGAAAACCAACTGATAGTCAAATGTACCACGTAGCATCGTAATTGTGCCGCAGCTATTTTGACTGTACCTTTGCCACCCGCTCAAACTCCTCATCATATCGAACTACAACCTTTTCCCAGCGATATTGTTCCACCGTTTCCGTCAAAATCGCCGATAGGGGGGATACGCCATTCTGTAGTAGTCCCGTTAATTTCCCCGCCAGGTCGGCTCGATCCCGGTACAGATGCTGCCCGTGCAAAACAGATGGGATCAATTCCGGATAACTCAGCCGCCCCGGTAGCAACGGATAACACCCTGCGGCAATCGCTTCCAACACCGATAATCCGAAAAACTCATGCACCGACGTCGAAGCAACTATATCCGCCTGCCCCAATAGCCGCAAATACTCGCGATAATCCGACGCGTAACCGAAATGAACGATCTTTCCAGCCAGCACTTGCCGGGCTGCCGAAAAAATCGGCGGTGCTTCCCGAAAATTTTCCCCCGCCACGATCAGGCGAAAGTCAACGCCTGCCCGGTCCAGATCGAACAGCACCTCAAAAAACTCATCCGGATTCTTATCATACTCCCAGCGATGGTTCCATAAAACAGTAGGGGGGTGGCGTCTCCCGCCGACCCGCTCACCCCGGAACAACTCCCCAGCCAGCCCCAACGGCATCACCCGCGATTTCTCCCGAATCCTCTGCACTGCCTGTCGGGGCAAATAATCCGGCATCTTCCGAAACAGCCCGTCCGCCGCATCCACAAAACTCCGGTAATGATAATTCGAATTAAACCACACCTCGTCCGCCGCCAGACAACTGGTGATATTCGTAAAACCATATTGATAGTCCCGTTGCGATTCATCCGGTAGAGGGTAGGTTAACTGGTTTTCGTGAAAATAACATACCGCCGGCACCGGCTGCCAGGGCTCCGGCAGCAGCGCCCGTAGCTCCGCCAGATTCGTCATATCCGAGGTAAAAATCAGATCTGGTTGCTTCGCAAATTCCGCCAACTGTTCCGCGAAATAGATCGCCGAACCCCGCATCCGCCATTTCCATTTCCGCGCCGGCAAACTCACCCGGCTGTATGTATGCCGGCTCTGCGAAATCAGCCCGTCCAGAAATCGCCCATGACTACCCCCATCATACGCTTCTAACGCAACTATATGCAACGAAAAACCTTATTCACAAAAAGGAAACTCACCCAAAAAAATGCCCTTCCACCATCCGGCATAGCGAATGGTACAGCACCACCTGATTCTCCTGAATTTCCGGCGTGTTTTTCCCCGGCACCCGCCAGGCGATATCCGCGATCTCCGCCAGCCGTCCGCCGCCCGGCCCCGTGAATCCGATCGTCGTAAACCCGCACGCCTTCGCCAGATGCATCGCCGCCGCCACATTTTTCGCGTTCCCGCTGGTACTGATCCCCATCAGCACCCCCGGCCACCCATGCCCCGCAAACGAAAGCAGTTCCTGTGCATAGCTATACACCGGGTCGCGGTCATTTTCATACGCGCTGCGAATGCTGTGCGATTCCCCCAGCACTACCACCGGAAAGCCCGGCTCTAGTTTCGCAATCAAATCCCGGCCCTCCGCCGTTTCTTTCAATGCCTCATAGACTGGCCCGCCGCTTAGCGAACGTCGGATCATGAAACTCTTGGCCAGTTCCCCCTTGATATGAATCGCGTCCGCGAAACTGCCCCCGTTGCCGCACAAATAAAATATTCCGCCCGCCTCATACGTCTTCACAATCGCCCGGTAACTCTTCTCCAGCTCCTCCCGCGCCGCCTTCAGAAATCCAAACCGGCCCAGCATCTCATCCACAACCTCAACAACCTGCGGCGGTAGGGGAGTGCCACCTCTCGTTTCTCGCTTCGCCATCTTTGCCATCTTTCCTCAAATTGTCATTCCCGCACAGGCGGGAATCCATCTTTACTTCCCGAACATGTCCCGAGTACTCTTACGGGATTATGCAATTATTTATCTTGTTTATCCAGGCCCTAACCGTGCGGGAGGGGGTCAAAGCCAATGTTTTATATCATTTTGCTTTTTTATTATTTTTGTACCGAACTGGCCGCCACAATCTCCGCCTGCGGCTCCACCTTAATCAAACTCGCCAAAGCCTTTTGGGCCTGTGCGTAATCTGGATATTGCCCTACGCGCACCTGATACAACATCTTCCCATCAGGTTTTTGGAAGGCTGTCCAGTCCGCCTTCCATCCCGTCCCCTGCAAATCCTGAATCTTCTTCTGGGCATTTCGCAAATCACTCAACGCTGCCACCTGAATCCGAAACATTTTCGAGCCGAACTGATTGCGGGCATAAGAAGCGAAGGAGGAATTCGGAAACGTATCGAAACAACGAGATAAATACCGGTCTGCATCCGACCATTTCCCTATCCGTTGCAGCGACACCGCCAGGCGATACAAGGCTACATCTTTGGGCGGTTCATCTTTCAGCCCTTTCAGGGCTTTTTCGTAATGATTAATAGCTCCCGGCAAATCGGGCGGAACCTTTTCATAACTCATATGCCCCAAAGCCACATGTGACAAAGCTTGGATTCCGGCATCCCGGCTTTTTTCCAGCGCCTTCTCAAAATCCGCCCGCGCCTCGGTTTCCTTACCGGTCCCCATTTCCCGATGGCACAACCCACGCAGATACCACGCCTCGCCCGCCTCCTGCGTCCGCCCATAATCTTGCAAAAATTTAGTAAGCGTGTTGCTGCACATCAGATAATCATTTTTTCCATATTGCTGACGTGCCGTCACCAGCAACGCCCGCCCTTGCGGATTCACCGGCTGCATGCAGCCGCTTACGCACCATTCCATCAAAACCATCAATAAAATTATTATAGAGTTCCGCATCTTTAGAACCTGTAGGGTGTGCACTGTACACCTCAACTTTTATTTTTTGTTTTTAATAGTTTTATTTTTCCTGAGCCGCTTTTTGGCTTGCTTTGTGGCGGCTCCGCTAGCCGACGAAGGGACTTAATCTCTGCACTGGTCAAGGGCCGAAAATTCCCTGGCCCCAATCCCCGCATTGTCAGATTCCCGATCCGGGTTCGCGTTAATTGCCGCACCGGATGCCCCAACTGCGCCAGCATCCGGCGGATCTGACGGTTTCGCCCTTCCCGCAAATCAATCTCCAGCAGGGTATGCTTGGCACTCCGCTGCAAGACTTTAATCCGCTCGGTATGGGCCTTCCCCTCCGACAACCAGATCCCTTTCTTTAATTTTTCAATTTCTGCTCCCGTCAGCGCGCCGCTGATATCGGCTACATAAGTCTTGCTAATTCCATACCTTGGATGCGTCAGTAGATTTGTCAGCTCCCCGTCGTTGGTCATGATCAGCAGTCCCTGTGAGTCTGCGTCCAGCCGCCCGATGGGAAACAGTCGCACCTTCGCATTGATTCCCTTCATCAAATCAATCGCTTTCATGCGGTCCGAGGGATCGTAATTCGTGCACAGAACCTTCTTCGGCTTGTTCAAAAGGTAATACGCCTTAAATTCGGTCCGGATCTTTCGGCCTTCCACCACAATCTTGTCATGTTCCGGATCCACCAGGAACGGCAGTTTGTCCACCACGGTGCCGTTTACCTCGACCAGTCCCTGGCGGATCATCTCTTCACAGCCGCGCCGGCTGGCGATGCCCGCCGCTGCCATTACTTTTTGCAATCGTTCCATATTTCTCCGTATCTTGTTTTGTGAAGCTTACTTAGCCTTTACCGGCCCCAGACAGGCAGTCAGGCATTCGCCCGCCGCCTCGGACTGGAGGCTCATCGGCCCATCGGCAGGCAATAAAAGCGTATCTCCTGAGCGATACTGTACAGGATTCTCATCCGTTTCGCCACAGGAAATCGTACCATTACCCGACAATATCATCATTACCACCGGACATTCACAGGTAAATTCTCTCTGTTTCTTATTCTCGATATACAAGTGGGTTACGCTGAAATATTCACAGTCCAGCAAAAATTGCGTTTTCCCCATCTGTTCCGTGATTTTTTCTAAACACCGTCCGTTAAATAACTTATTATTTATTGGTTTTTCTGCGGTAGGGGGGGTACCGGTGGGGGGGCTAGAGGTATAGTGGATACTATCCAATGCCTCCTCAATATGCAGGGCTCGGCTCTTGCCCTGTGCATCGACTCGGCCCCAGTCATACAGCCGGTAGGTGGTATCCGAGGGTGTCTGTATTTCCGCAACCATCACCCCCGCCCCCAGGGCATGAATGGTACCGGCTGGGAGATAATGGAAATCACCCTTGCGAACCTTATATACTTCCATCAGGTCTGCCAGTTTCCCATTCTGTACCGCCTGGCGAACATCCTCTCTAAGTATGCCTTTTTTCAAGCCTTTATAAATAACCGCACCCGGCTCGGCTTCCAGAATATACCAGCATTCGGTTTTCAGTCTGGCGCCGGGATACTTCCGGCAGGCGGCATCATCCGGATGTACTTGCACACTAAGGACTTGACTAGCGTCCAATAACTTTATCAGCAAACCGAAAGGGGGGGTGCATTGTTCTTTGCTGAACCCGAATTCCTGCCCATACCGGTCCAGAAATTCGCGGAAGTCCCGCCCTGCCGCCGGGCCATTGTCCATAACACTCTGTCCCTGCGGGAGATCTGAAAGTTCCCAGCTTTCGCCGATGGGTTTTCCGGCTGGGAGGTCCTTGCCGTAAAAGGTACGCAGCCGGTCGGAGCCCCAGAGTCGTTCCATGAAGA
This sequence comes from uncultured Pirellulales bacterium, assembly GCA_964580995.1. GTDB lineage: Bacteria > Planctomycetota > Phycisphaerae > Sedimentisphaerales > SM23-30 > JAKJEP01. Next base: position 1,413 of record CAZOMV010000071.1, on the reverse strand, counting down.
TTGGTTGGCATTTAATTGCAGGAAACACTCGATTTTACCTCAATTTTATTCTGGTTTTATGCAGTTTTGGCACAGTTTATTGATGATTTGTACGTGTTTTCTGCATCTTTAACACCACGAATTTCGTTTTGACTTATAATCCATACCTGCTCATAAACATTCTAAATCCAATCATTTAGCCTGTCCATTCTAATCTAAACCATTTTTCCACCAGATTTCCAACGTCCTATAATATATATTATGTTTCATTCAGGAAAATGGCCGGAAATTTGTGTTTGATTCTATCATCTTTTGCGATAATATTTTACGTTTGCATGAAAACAGAACCATTGATTCTTGGCGTACATCAATCCATTGCCGGCGGGCTGGATCAGGCGCTGTACCAGGCCCGGAAAATGCGATGCCAAACCGTTCAGTTTTTTTGCTCTAACCAGCGGCAATGGAAGCATTTACCGCTGACGGCTGCTCAGATTGATGCCTTTGATAAGGCAAAGGAAATTACCCGGTTGACCCCCCTAATCGTGCACGGCAGCTATCTGATTAATCCGGCGGCTGCGGATGTAAATACTTTGGAAAAAAGCATTTGTGCGCTGCTGGATGAGTACCGGCGATGCGACATGCTGGGCGTGGATTACCTGGTGATTCATCCCGGATCGCATATGGGACAGGGTGAAGCTGAGGGTTTGCGGAAGATTTCACAGGCGATAAATCAGGTTTTTGACCAGATTAAATCGTCTGTAACTATCTTGCTGGAAACGACTTCCGGGCAGGGAACATCTTTGGGATGTACATTTGAACAGTTGGCGGCCACTATTGAAGGTATTGAAGATTCAGGCCGAGTCGGCGTTTGTCTGGATACATGTCATGTATTTGCAGCAGGTTACGATATTCGTGATCCTGATGCCTATCAAAACACGATGAAAAAGTTTGATAAAATCATTGGATTTAAGAGGTTACGGGTTATTCATGTGAATGATTCCAAGAACGAGCTGGGCAGCCATGTGGACCGGCATGAACATATCGGCAAAGGCCGGCTTGGCAGACAGGCGTTTCGTAATTTCCTTACCGATAAGCGATTACGGCATATCCCGTTTATTCTGGAGACGCCGAAGGGGCGGTCGCCGGGCGGAAAAGACTATGATATGCTAAACCTGGCTGCCTTGCGCAGGCTAGCCTGCACCACTCACGCCGCGGTCATTTTACCCTAGCGACGCTCCCGTTGGTCGCTTGTAAGTCTTTATTTTTGGTTTTGAGAAATTGATGTAAGTCGTTATTTTTAGGGACGGGAAATTGATGTAAGTGCTTATTTTACGTGGTGGATGGGTTTGGATGAGGTCCGATAACCGTGTTAATTTATTGAATATGGGTAAGATGTAGGGGCATTTTTGGTAAAATTTAACGATTAGGTAAGAT
>CAZOMV010000070.1:0-31203 GCA_964580995.1 uncultured Pirellulales bacterium | reverse complement strand
CCGCCGGACACCCCTCCTCCAGCCAGTTCCCCGCCACCTCCAGCAGATCCTCCATATCCACCCCATACAACCCCGCAATATCCCCCCTATACACCTCCTGCCACCCCAGCCGCGGATAATCCTCCCCCTCCCGCACCATCCTCCAATCCGCCCCATCCCCATCCCCCTCCGTAAAATCCCACCCCGCATAATGGGCAATACCTTCCCATACCGGGTGGCACCTTCCTGCCTTCCAGCAGGGAGGTGTTCTTCCCGTTCCCACTTTCAAACCAGCCAGCATCCCCTCATGGACACGTCCCCCACACCGGCCGCGGCAGCACCCAACTGCTGGCGCCGGCATCGAAATCAATCGGCTTAGAAAGAATCTTTTTTACGCACCATCCGGACAGGTTCTGATTAAATGCCGATGCATAACTGAACATCCGGCGCATGTCTGTAACGCCGGAGGTGTTCCAACCGCTAATGGGCTGGTTAAACGCCGTTGCACCGTAGAACATCTCGTACATATTGGTAACACCGGAGGTATTCCAACCGCCGATGTCTTGGTTGAAGGCACACGCATCTTTGAACATACTTTGCATGTCGGCGACGTGGGAAATATCCCAGCCACCGATGGGCTGGTTAAACGCATACGCACCTTCGAACATCTGGCACATATTGGCGACGTTGGAGGTATCCCAGCCGCCAATATTTTGGTTGAACTTTGATGCATTTTTGAACATTGAACTTATGCCAATAACAGCGGAGGTATCCCAGCCACCGATGTCCTGATTGAATGACAAGGCATTTTCGAACATACTTTTCATACCGGTGACACGGGAAGTATCCCAGCTACCGATTGGCTGGTTGAAGGACCCTGCATTAAGAAACATCTCGCTCATGCCAGTAACATTCGAAGTGTTCCAGCCGCCGATGTCCTGATTGAATGACGATGCATTTTCGAACATTCTGCTCATATCGGTCACACGGGACGTATTCCAGTCGCCGATTGGCTGGTTGAAGGTCCCTGCATTAAGAAACATCCAGCCCATATCGGTGACATGGGAGGTATCCCAGCCACTGATATCCCGGTTAAAGGACGATGCCCAGCGGAACATAAGATTCATGTAGATAACGCTAGAGGTATTCCAGCCACCGATATCACCGTTGAATGCAGAGGCACCGCGGAACATTCCGCTCATTCTGGTGACGCCAGAGGTATCCCAGTCACCGATGTCCTGGTTGAATGACGACGCATTCCAGAACATCCAGCTCATGTCGGTTACGCTGGCAGTATTCCAGTTGCCGATTGCCTGGTCGAAGGCCAGCGCATTGTAAAACATATAGCTCATGGTGATCACATGGGAAGTATCCCAGCCGCCGATGTCACCGTTGAATGCAACTGCCCCTTGGAACATACTGCTCATGTCGGTAACGCTGGCGGTATTCCAGCCGCTGAGTGGTTGGTTGAATGTCGGCGCATGGTAGAACATATGGCTCATGTTGGTGACACGGGAGGTATCCCAACGGCCTATTGGCTGGTCGAACGATAATGCACTATCGAACATTCGGTACATGGACAAGACACTGGAAGTATTCCAGTCACCGATGTCCTGGTTGAACGACTCCGCATTATAAAACATATAGTCCATGTTGGTAACGCGGCAGGTATCCCAATCACCGATTGGCTGGTCGAACGATAACGCACCATCGAACATTCGGTTCATGGACAAGACACTGGAAGTATTCCAACCGCCGATATTTCCATTGAACGCCGATGCATATCCAAACATATTGCTCATGTCCATGACGCTGGAAATATCCCAGTCACCAATATTCTGATTGAATGCTGACGCATGGTAAAACATGTAGTCCATGCAGAGGACGTGGGAGGTGTCCCAACCTCCGATATTCCCGTTGAAGGCCGACGCATAGGAAAACATCACACTCATGATAATGACATTGGATGTGTTCCAGCCACCGATGTCCTGGTTGAACGACTCCGCCATCGCGAACATCCCGGTCATATGGGTAACGTGGGAGGTATCCCAGCCGCTGAGATTCCCATTGAACGATGTTGCCTCGCAGAACATGTAGCTCATGTCGGTGACGGCTTCCATCCCCTCCAGGGTGGCCGGAACGGAAACGAGGTTCGTGCACCCATAGAATGCGTAGGTCATGTTGACGAAGCCCAGTTGCCCCCAGTTATCAACACGCACCAGCTTTGCTCGCTCGGAGTTGGGATCCTCGATGTTTGGATTATCCCAGTAATGATCATAGCTGTTGAACTCCGTCACACGGCCGGTAACCGAGACGGTATAGACCCCATCCACACCGTAGTCGTGTGTGTGCGGGCCGGGTTCGGTGACATGTTGGGCGGGGCTGCCGTCCCCCCAGTCAATATAAGCATCCACCTCACCAGCTAGTCCCAGGGTGACCGTCGTGCTGATACCGAGACTCGTGTTCCAGGTCGTTACGAAGGCGTCGTCGTTGCATGGTTCCAGCCAGTAGCTGGCCAGGATGAACAGGTCGTTCGGCTCCACCAGGCCGGAGGAGTCAAAATCCGCCCCCGCACAAAAGTCGTTGAGGGAATTGCAATCCTCCAGCCACCACACCGCCAGCCCCGCATAATCTTCGAAATTGACAAAATAATCCCCGCTTACATCTGCCTGGGGGCAAGCAGCCAGGGAAAGACTGAATGCCCCCAGAACCACCCCCAGCATAACCGCCAAAAACACACCCTTACTCTTCATCATAACCTCCAATCTCAATCTAATCTCTTTATTTCCCAACCCGTCCCAACCTTTCCAAAGGCCCCGGATTCAGGCTTATTTCTCCCAAAATCACCATAACTTATTACCAATCAATCCTTTACCATCAAACCATACAAACACAGCATCCAGCTAATCTTCCTGACCGAGCTGCCTGCTACCGTAAAATCACAAATATCCCATCATTTTCTGAGCTTTCATTATACCACCCTCCCCATCCCTCTGCAACCAAAATCTGTCCCTTGACTAGGATCCCCGGAATCCCTGTCTTTTCCCTCCTGGAAATTCCTGCCCCCATAATTCCAGCCCCCGCCCCCAACCGCTGTCATCCCCTCTTCCTTCTTCATCTGGCCGGGTTGATAGTGATTCTTCTCGTAATTTATCCCTCGTTCGCCCCGTCCGATTTGTCCGCCCTGCCCGTTTTGCCTGAGCTGATAACCAATAACCGATAACTGATAACCATTTTTTAATTCGTAATTCATAATTCGTAATTTTCTTCCCCCCTCCCCGTCCGGCCTGTCCGATTTGTCGGGTTTGTCCGACTATTTTCCCCCTGTTAATCTGGGCAACTTCCTCATTCCTCTATTCACTGATAACTGATAACCAATAACTGATAACTATCTTATTTTCACGTGCCAATACCATTCACTTTTACCACACTTTTACCCAACTTTACGCGCCTTTTGCTCTACTTTTATATCACTTTCTTCATCTTTTACTATACTTTCTTCAACATTTACCAACTCAACCTAACCGTTAAACTTTACCAAATATGCCCTTAAATCTTACCCAATCATCCTATATTAATGCAGTTATCGGACTATATATCACGCCATCACGCTATCTCTCTCCCACGCAAAATAAACACTTACATCATTTTCCTAAAATCAAAAATAAGCACTTACATCAATTTCCCCAATCCAAAAATAACGACTTACGACAATTTCCAAAACTCAAAATTCGGTAAACAGGGCTTCTCTCCCTCGCGACGCGAGAATGGTCCTTGAGGCCCTTGCCTGCCTTACAGATATTTCTGCTGAACTGCCTCAATCGTTTGCATCTGCTTGAAATCGCAGATGTTATGCATCGCCTGGTTCTGGGTCGCAATCCCCGTCTCCTCCACCGCCGCCAGCGGATTCAGCCCCCCAGCCACGATAATCCCCACCCTGCCGTACCCCACCGGGATATCCAGCAGCGGCTGATTCGGCTTACCCACCATCAAAACGCTCCCAAGTCCAATGCTTTCAAGCCTTTGTAGAATCTTCTGCGTCGCCTCCAGCGTCACCGCCGGAATCTCCCGGAAACTGGCCCCGATCGTCCCCGTCCCCGTCAACGCCGCCTGCCGCACCGATGTCATTTTTCCTTTAATAAACGTCTCAATCGGATCCAGGGTTGAACCGTCATAATTTATTATCTGGCTGAACCTTACCGGAATCCACTCGTTCATCTCCAGCAGCCCGCCAAACCGGCTCATCATCGAAATCCCATTCCGCAGCAGCACCCCATTCAGAGTCACGCTGCAAAGGGTCCCTACCGCGACCTGCCCCGGCTGAACCAGCATATCATGGATTGTCTCCCCCGGCTCAAATATTCGTAAATATTGACCCATCCCCAGCTTAGCTTTCACTGCCAGGATGATATCCGCCAGCGCCCGCCGGAACGAATCCCGGGCAAGAATCGAAACATTCAGGATAATGGTGCCGGTCAGAGCCTCTTCATCAAACTTCATCCGATAAGTTAGCTCATCCACACGAGTTGCGACAAATCCAACCTTATCGATCGCCACCCCGATTTCCAGCTCTTTCTGCCCGGTTTTCGTGATAATCCGCCCTCGCCTACCCAGATTCACCGTCAAACCCGCATCATCCGTCAGGCTCAAATAGTTCCGAATCATCCGCTCCTGCAGGTCAATCCCCCATTCTCCCAGACATTCGCTGATCGCAGCACTGCCCATCGGCTTGTTATTTCGCTGTAAAACTTTCAAAATCGCTAAAATTTTTCGCTTCGTATTGATATCCATAGGGGGCTGTTTATTACACCTGTCTTATTTGGTTTTTTCGCTATTTTATACGGCAATACGGCAAAAGCCAAGGACGCTATCTCCTCATTTTATCGGATCGAACCCAAATTGCAACCGGCAATATTGCCGTATAATATTTTTTTTCGCCGCCCAACCTTCAATAAAGAGGATGCAAATATTGGAAAATAATATCGATATATAATAAAATTATGAAAATATTAGGAAATTTACCATTGTTTTTAAAATGCCTTTTCTGATATTATCCGGCATGTAATTGCCCTATAGCGTAAAAATAGTATGTGACAAGTTTGATTTGGATTTTACTAAAATATGGAGACCAAAAATGTCAAGATATGTTGAAAGTGTAATGGAAGCCGTTAAAAACCGAAATGCCGGGGAGCCAGAATTTCATCAGGCGGTACAGGAAGTCCTGGATTCCCTGCGTCCGGTGTTCAGCAAACATCCGGAGTTTGAAGCCGCCGGTTTACTCGAACGCATTGTCGAACCGGAACGGCAGATCTTTTTCCGTATTCCCTGGCAGGACGATCATGGTAAAGTCCATGTCAACCGGGGTTTCCGAATCGAGTTCAACTCTGCCCTGGGACCTTACAAAGGCGGAATCCGGTTTCATCCCTCGGTTTATATCGGCATTATCAAATTTCTCGGCTTTGAACAGATTTTCAAGAACTCGCTGACCGGCCTGATGATGGGCGGCGGTAAAGGCGGCTCGGATTTCGACCCCAAGGGCAAATCCGATGCTGAAATCATGCGTTTTTGCCAAAGTTTCATGAATGAGCTGTACCGTCATATCGGAGCTGATACCGACGTTCCCGCTGGCGATATCGGGGTAGGCGGTCGTGAAATCGGTTTCATGTTCGGCCAGTATAAGAAGCTGACCGGCTTGTTCACCGGTGTTTTGACCGGAAAAGGCCTCGATTACGGCGGCTCGCTGGTCCGCACCGAAGCTACCGGCTATGGTACCGTCTATTTCTGTGAAGAAATGCTCAAAGAACGCGGCACTTCCTTCGAGGGCAAGACTGTCGTGGTGTCCGGCTCCGGGAATGTCGCGATTTATGCCCATGAAAAAGCCACCCAGATGGGTGCTAAAGTGTTGGCCATGTCCGATTCCAACGGCTACATCTATGATAAAGATGGCATTAATTTGGACCTGGTCAAACAACTCAAAGAAGTAGAACGCAAACGCATTAAAGAGTATGTGAAAGAGCGTAAAAACGCCACTTACACCGAAGGCTGCACCGGCATCTGGAATGTCAAGTGCGATGTCGCCCTACCCAGCGCCACCCAGAACGAACTTGACGGCCCAGCCGCCAAAACCCTCATCAAAAATGGCTGTATCGCCGTTGCCGAAGGTGCGAACATGCCCTGCACACCGGATGCGGCGAAGATGTTTGTGGATAACAAGGTATCGTTTGGTCCGGGGAAAGCGGCCAATGCCGGCGGCGTGGCCACCTCCGGGCTGGAGATGGCCCAGAATTCCCAGCGGATGAAATGGACCTTTGAAGAGACGGATCAGCAGTTGCACCGGATAATGGTGAATATTTTCAATGCTGCCAAAGAAGCGGCGGATGAATATGGCACACCGGGCAACTTGATCAACGGAGCCAATATTGCCGGTTTCATGAAAGTGGCCCGGGCGATGATGGCACAGGGATTAGTATAATCCTTTGCTCCATAGTTAGTTATCAAGCCAGGCGGCAGGGCAATCTTGCCGCTTGGTTTTTTTCTTGCAAGAACCACTATACCACGGGTGTTTGGACAAAAAAGGGTCAGACAACAATGATTTATACATGACAGTGCCATTGGAAGTCTGACCCCTTTATTTCTCCTAGGAGGCGAAATTCAGTTTTTTAACGTGATGTAAAAAATGACTGTGAGACTATTATTTACCTTGAAAAGGGCTTATGGTAAAATTCATAATATTGCCAAATGAGTCAATCTTATTTTTTTAAACGTTTGAATGGTAAATGTCAGTTATGAAAAGAAAGCTTATTATAAGCGTTAGCATTATTTGTCTTATCGTCGCAATAATTATTGTTTCCCGTATTAGAATTATCATCCCGCTTTTAAGCGGAAATATTCGTGAGTTCACTGAAGGTTTGGCGGTTTGTGTCATCGGTAAAAAGGAAGGTTATATTGATCATTGGGGTAATATTGTGATCGAACCTGAATTTGATCGTGCTTTGCCTTTTTCCGAGGGACGTGCAGGAGTTGGAATGGGTTGGCGAGACTTGCTTATCGATAAATGGGGGTATATTGATCGAACTGGAGAAATTGTTATTCCAATCAAGTATGATTCAGTCGAGGATTTTTCAGAAGGGCTTGCAGCTGTAACTATCGATGGTTGTCGAATGGGGGAAGGTAAATCTGGATATATCGACCTCAATGGTCAGCAGGTAATTCCTTATCTGTATAAATGGGCTGGGCAATTTCACGGTGGCCTTGCAAGTGTAGAATTGCATGAGAAATGGTCTTTTATTGATACACAAGGTAAACCAATTTGCGATTTCGACTATGATATGGTTAGCGATTTTACTAAAGGTTACGCTGCAATTTGTCGCGACGATAAATGGGGAGTACTTGACAATAATGGCAGAGAAATCATTACCCCTCAGTATGAGTTGGTTTTTTCCTTAGGCGGTGAATTGATAATAGTTGATGGTGATCGCTATGGAAAAATGAAAGATGATGATACAATAGAATGGAATGATATAAAATAATCATATAAAATAAAAAAGGTCAGACACTTATTAATTATGGAGTTATGTTATGGTCCAAAATTATAATTTACAGGTGAGTACGGGGATTGGCGGACTGGATCGAATTCTCAAGGGTATTATTCCGGGGGATAATATTGTCTGGCAGATCGGGACGGCGGAGGATTACAAGCTCTTTATCGAGCCGTATGTTCAGTTTGCCCTGGATCGGGGCAAGGATCTGATCTATTTCCGGTTTGCCCGGCATGCACCGCTGGTGAATGTAGCGCCGGGCGTACAGATTGTCGAGCTGGATCCGGAGTTGGGTTTTGAGGCATTTGTGGACGGAGTTCATTCCGTGATTCGCCGGAACCGGCGCGGGTCTTATTATGTTTTCGACTGTTTGTCGGATCTGGCCCAATACTGGTACAGCGACCAGATGCTGGGCAACTTCTTCATGTTGACCTGCCCGTATTTGCTGGATGTGGAGGCAATTGCCTATTTTGCTCTGTATCGAAATTTTCATTCATTCCATGCCACCACCCCGATTGTCGAGACCACGCAGATTTTTTCCGAGGTGTACCGGCATACCGGCAAAATTTATATTCAGCCGGTCAAAGTTCTGCACCGCTATTCCCCCACCATGTATATGCTCCATGTATGGCAGGGAGATACTTTCCTGCCCGTAACGCAAAGTGCCACTATTTCCGATGTCCTGACCTCGGTTCCCTGGCTGCAGTTATCCAGTTCGGAATATGAGCTGGGGGTCTGGAACCGGACCTTTTTTGAGGCGGAGGAGGTATTGTATGCCGTTAAAAAGGGGGACCTGGACCCGAAGGAGGCGGAATTGCCGATGCGCCGCCTGATCCGTATGGCAATCAGCCGGGATGAGCGGGTTTCCCGGCTGGTGGAGAAATATCTGTCTTTAGAAGAACTGTTAGCGGTCGGCAGGCGGATCATCGGTACCGGATTAATCGGAGGCAAGACGGTGGGTATGTTATTGTCCCGGGCGATTCTCAAACAGTCAGACCCCCGCTGGTCGAACATCCTGGAACCGCATGATTCGTTTTATATCGGCTCGGATGTATTTTATACGTTTCTGGTGAAAAACGGCATCTGGTGGGAGCGGCAGCGGCAGAAAGATACCGAAAGTTTTCTGGAAGGGTCGGCCCGTGCCCGGCAGCGAATGCTGGTGGGATTGTTCCCGGATTATGTGGAGAAAGAGATTAACGACCTGCTCGATTATTTCGGCCAGTCCCCTTTTATTGTCCGTTCCAGCAGTCTCCTGGAGGACAATTTCGGCAACGCCTTCGCGGGCAAGTACGAAAGTGTCTTCTGCGTAAATCAAGGGCCGCGGGACAAGCGGCTGGAGGACTTTAAAACCGCGATCAAGACCATCTATGCCAGCTCCATGAGTGAGAAGGCGCTGACCTACCGCTTCCAGAGAGGGTTGCTGGACCGCGACGAACAAATGGCCCTGCTGGTGCAGCGGGTATCGGGGCAGTTTTACGACCGTCTGTTCATGCCACAAATTGCCGGAGTGGGCTTTTCGTTTAATCCCTTTGTCTGGCATGACAGTATCGATCCGCGGACCGGGGTGCTGCGCCTGGTGTTTGGCTTGGGTACCCGTGCGGTGGATCGCCGGGATGATGATTACACCCGTATCGTCGCCATGAATGCACCTCAGCTTCGACCGGAAACCAGCCAGGGGGACAGGCGGCAATTTACGCAGAAAAAAGTGGATGTCCTGGACTTCGACGCCAATCAGTTGGTGCCTTACGATTTTCAGGAAGTGATCCGGAGAAATCCCGATCTGCCGGTCGAGATGTTCGCCTCCCGCGATCCGGAACTGGAGCAGATGATCCGGGAACGGGGGCGAAAAGAGATATTTCCCTGGATCCTGACCTTTGAGAAACTCCTCACCCGCACGGAATTCGTCCCTGACATGCGCACGATGCTCCAGACCATCCATCAGGCGTATGACTATCCGGTGGATATCGAGTTCACCTGCAACTTTTTCGAGGAAGAAAGCTACAAGATCAATCTCGTGCAGTGCCGACCCTTTCAGGTGAAAGGCGGGGGGAATGTTCCGGAGCCGCCGTCGGATATCCGGGAATCAGATTTGATTTTGAAGGCGCATGGGGCAATCATCGGGCAAAGCCGGTTCAGCGAAGTGGACTGGTTTGTGTATGTAGTGCCGTCGGCATATAGCCAACTGCCGCTGCGGGACCGCTATACGGTGGCGAAATTGATCGGGCAGTTGATGCACGTCGAGAGCTTATATCAGGGCAAGACGATCATGCTGCTGGGGCCGGGCCGCTGGGGGACCACTTCGCCGGAACTAGGGGTGCCCATCTCCTTTTCGGATATCAATACCGTTTCGGTTTTGTGTGAGATTGTAGCGATGCGAGAAGATCTGGTACCGGATGTCTCGCTGGGCACCCACCTGTTCAGCGACCTGGTGGAGATGGACATCCTCTATATGGCCCTGTTCCCGGAGAAGGAAGATAATTATCTGAACGAATCCTTCTTTGAGGGCCAGCCGAATCTGCTGGAGACCTTTCTGCCGGAGGAAAAGGACTGGTCGCAGGTGGTGCGGGTAATCGACGGCAGCCACCATGCCTGGATCAACGCCAACACCCTCAAACAGCATGTGATTTGTTATTGCAAAAATAATAAAGCAAATAAGTGAGTCCTCAATCAACAAAACGGGTGACAACCGGACAAGGGATGTTGGGCATACCCTTCGGAATTTCCTTTATCCCGCATTTCTCAGAGCACTGGCTGAAAGGCGGGGAAAGATCAGGCAGGAAGGGTGAAAAAGGGTGATGGGGGTAGGGATAATGCCAAGCCATACACCCGCTGCGAAACCAGCTCCGTCACCGTATGCTCGATTAAATCCGGGTGGCGATGATCGGTAAAACAGGCGGCAAACTGCCGCAGCACTCCGGCCTGCCGTTCCACCTGCTGCAGCACTAACCCGCCGGCATCCGAGGTGATGGTCCCCCCGTCAAAACGGGCCACAATTTGACGGGAAATTTCTGCTGGAAATAAACGATTGGCTGCTACACTGTGTTTTCATTAGAAACCTCCTTGTCTTGGTTTTAACTTCCTTGTCATAAAATAGTTATACCAGAACAAAGAGGTTTTTCAACTACTACGGTGAGAAATGCGGGTTAACAGTTCCCGCTACCAGGCCTGTGGAGGACTTGCACCTCCACGCAGGTGTACATGAAACAGAAAACCGGTCAACCTTTGTTAACCGGTTTTCTATTAGGAGTTATGGCCTGGGGAAATTACGCATAACAGTTGGCAAGAGAACCTGACGGCAAATTATTGAACCAGCTCAAAATGTCGAATCCGGAGCTGGATTGCGAAGAAGCACTGTCCGAGCCGGATTGCAGGGCTTCCAGTAATTGCATCAGCAAATCATTCTGACTTGATGAACTGCTCGCTACCGTGCCCTGAGCATTATAGGTTCCCGCGCTGCCCGGCGGCGGTCCCATTTCGCCCGGAGCGGGCATTCCCAGTTCCTCGGCAGCGGAATCCATCGCCGATTTGAACTCAGCCGGATCGATGCCATTAGCCTCCAATACGGCATCCACCGCGCTATCCACCGTTGCCTTCATGTCTTCGGTCCCGTCCGAACTGGTCATGGCCTGCTGAATGGCCTCCTGGATCTGGCTGTGAAGTTCGGTCAGTGTGGAGGAATCCATACCCAGCTTCTCGGCAACGGATTCGTCCATCTGGGTTCGCATTTCTTCCATCGCGGATTCATCCGGAGGGGCAAACCCCTTTGACTCAGAGGTTGCCTGAGAATTTTGTAGTTGCTGAAGCATCTGCAACAAGGTTAACTGCTGGCTACTATCGCCGATCGCACTAAGCATAACATACCTTCCTTTCAATACTTACAAAAATTTGGCCTGTTGGTTTAAAAAATCTATTTCCGCATAGATTTTTCCTTCAACAGGATACTTCGGTCCGAAAGGAGTTATTTCTCCATGCGATAGAATCCAGAATTTATAAGAATCAATCTTTTTTTAGTCCAGGTCATAGTCATCGGTTTGATCAAAGGTATCCAACTGAATGCCCACCAGGACCGAGCCGGATGGGTCATCTATGACGGTATTTTTGATGGTAAGTTGAAAATCACAGGATTCCAGGTCAAAGGCGGCTCTGGAAATACTGCCATATTCCCCGCGGCGATCTTTATATACGAATTGGGAGCTGTTTTTGGTAAAGCCGCCCAGGGGGATTACAAAATCCTGCGAATCCCAGGATATCGTCATCGGGTATTGCGTAAGGTCGATATCCGGATTTTCCACGGCAATCTGACCTTTGATGGAGAGAGAGGTCGCGGTGAATTTGACTTTATCAATGCGTAACGCATCCCGATAACCATTCAGCAGACGAAGAGGAATAGAATCCGATTGATTGATAATAGTTTCATCCACCTCCGCCAAACCGGAATAATCGCCCATGACCACATCGATCAATACCGGGCTGGTCAAGCCGGTCAGATCGGCCTGTCGTAATTTCAATACCAGGGATTCATCGGGAACATCCAGTTTTACATAGGTAATTTTTCGTGTATCATTCTCAATCAACGAATGGGTATAAATATAATTGGCATTTTTTACTTTGAACAGGCTGGATGAAATGTTCTCTTCATAGATGAGACTGTCGCTGGACCAGATTTTTATCGCACACTCCGTTGCCTGATCAAGCTGTTCCTGGCCGGCAATCAGTTGTCCTTTGAAAACGATGGAATCGTGATCCTGTTTGGATTTTGCCTTAATGGTACAGTAGCGGGGAGAAATAATAGAGGCGATTTCGACTGTTACGGATTTGTCAGAGTCCATGGTAACGCAGTTACTCGTCTCTCGCGAGCTGTCATTATCACTGCCCTGCCAGGTTTTCACTCGATATCCAGCTTCCGGTGTTATCGTCAGAGCCACCACAGTATCTTTCTCATATGAACCGTTTTCCGGTTCAATGGTTGCGTGTCCGCCGGAAACCGTGGTATTCAACAGGAACGAATTGGAATCCCCGGCTGCCAAAATAGTAAAGGTGTGGATAGCGTCGGTACCGAGTAAAGCGTTGGTGGGATTCGAGAGGGTAATCACGATGGTTTGATCTTCGTCGAGATGATGATTGTCAATGGTGCCGGTTATATATTGCGTGGTTATTCCGGGGTTGAAAGTGAGTGTTTCCGCCGTTATGGTATAATCGGTACCATTGAGGGCGGTTCCTCCCGTGGCAGCATAGTCCACCGTAACAAAATCATCGCAATCATCCGAAAGAGTAACCGGAATGGTAAAGGTAAGGTCATTTTCGCTGCCGCTGGAAGCGGTTGCCAGGAAGGATAGGGTTGCCGTTGGCTGAGAACCTACTACAAACCAGACTGGCAAGGTAATATCATAGATAATTTTTTCCGCAGTACCTGAACTGGTAATTTTGTTCTCTTCCAAGTCGATACGATACACATCTGTTCTCCCCATGCCGCCGGTGCGGCTGAAAACCATTTGACTGTCATCCGGCGAATAGTGCGGATAGGCGATACTGGAACCGTTTTCGAGGATGGTTCCCACATCCCCGCTGACCAGGTTGATGCCGACGACAGAATCTTGATTATCCTGATTGATCATGTCCACGCACAAAACCGAACTGTTCGTCGAAGCGATAGTGGGATTTCCCACATCGACACCATCCGGCTGGGGCGGAATCACGGACAGTATTACCCCGGAATCCACATTGATGACATTGACATCCCAGAAACTGATCGTTCCTTCACCCGGTGATTGGATGGTATTGTAACAGTCATAGGCGATTGTCTGTTCATCCAGAAATACCATCGTATCGGCATATTCCACGATATCCGAATAGGTATTGTCGGAGGTGGTCGTCGGATGCATCAGGGTCAGTTTGGTCGGCGTGGAGTAATCGTCCGTCAGGTCATAGACCCAGATGGCATTTTCCTTGGGATTGAAACGAGTCAGGGCCAGTTGCCGGCCGCTGGGGGAAACCGCTACGGACCACCAGTTGCCATACGAGCTAATCAGTTTCTCATCCGTTCCATCCGGTTTGATACGCCGCAGATTATGCTGCCAGTCAACCACATAAATATACTCTCCGTACCGATCCACGGAAATCGGCCGGCCGGAGCCGGTATTGACCCGCAGGAAATGGCCTAGATAGTCAATACTTTCCAATTCGCTGATATCACTGAATCCGTTGCTCACCACTAGGGCATCCATGCCGTTTTCCACGCCAATGATATATTGCAGCCCGGGAACCACGGGATTGTCCGAAGGGGGTGTGGTTCCCGATCCTTCCGTGATACCCACCTCGTCAAAGGCCTGCGTAACGGCCTCTTGTTCGGTGGAATCCGATCCATAGAGGTCTTCCGCTGCCTGAACCGCGGCCAGACGAAAATCCGTGAAATCCGACTGGCTGGTAAGATAATAGAATAACGCGCGGAATAAGATCTGTTCCCCTTTGGTCCGTCCCAGCGAACTCATGATTTTATAGGCGGCGAAATTGGTAATGCCGCTGTTGATATGTACTCCGCCGTTGTCGTTATTCAGGGACAAATTCTGGTATTCATCCATCGTGGCCGGCTGCCAGCAGGTATCCTGGAGACTGCTGCCGCCATTGTGCGGATTGGCCATATCGCGCAAAGCTCCGGTGGGGTAATAGGTTGAGGATTTAATAATGTCTTCCCCCAGGGTAAAATTATCGCTGTCCACCAAAATCCCGCCGATATCGGCGTAGGTTTCATTGAGAGCTCCGGACTCATACTGATATTCCAGATTGGCGGTGTACTGGACCACCGCATGGGTAAATTCATGGGCGATTACATCCAGGCCACCGGCCAAAGGCTTGAATAATTCCAGACCATCGCCCAGCACCACAAACGAACCGTTCCAGTAGGCATTATCCATCGCTTGTCCATCTTCCGTTACGTGCAATACCGTCATCATGGTTGCTCCCGCATCGTCGAAAGAATTCCGGGCATAGTTGGAGAGATGGTAATAAAATTCATAGGTTAGCCGCATGGAATCCTGTGCGGACACCGCGGCGGCATCCGTCCAGGTATTGGTGCTGGAAATGAAATGGGAAAGCGTCGTACTGCTGGTTAGATCCTGATAATCGGCATTGACAGTAAGTATCACGCCCTGGGCATCGTTAATCAGTTCGCTGCTGGTCTGTTCAACGAACATCGGCAGGCTGCCGTCGAGCATATAGTATTGGTTGTCGATCTGATAGGTATGAACGGTGACGGTTTCGCCCGCCAGATTTTTGGCTTGGGCTGTCACAGGACCGTTGCTGACGGTGGCATTATAGGATTCCAGAATGGTCCCATCCTCCGCCTGAATGAAAAAACGCTGCCAGTCCAGGAGATTCGGATGAATTTCCACCACCCAGACCAGTATTAAATTTTGACGCCATCCCCGGTTCCAGAAGCAAAGCTCTGCTTTGGGAGCCAGATCCAGCGACTCCATTTCCTCCGACGAAAGAGTAATCGACAGATTATTTTGTGTGAATGCCTTTTGGGCAATTTCAATGGCCTCCTGTTCCGTAATCACAGGTGTTGTCTTCAGATCGTCCTGCGTCGGCTCCAGCAGACAGTTCATAGATTTTAATTGTCTGCCGGTGTCAAAATGGGAAACCATTTGTCGGCCCCAAACTGGAATATTATTTCGTTTTTGCTGATAGGTCAGATGCTTCATTCCCAATCGATCCGTCCGGCTGTGCTGCAACTCCAATTCTTCCTGTGGGTCGTCCAGATTAAAAATATCCGGATAAGTAGAAAGATACTCCCGAGTCTGTTCATCGGGATCTTTCTGAGATTGCTTCACCATCATAGTTGTCTTGACGGCTTTGGGGCGAACGAAAACCGTGCCGCGTTTCAGATGGGTATGAATTTCCGCCGCACTATGATTGAATACCTGGTGAGAATGAGAGGTCCGGGACCACTGCTGCCTCGGTGTATATCCTGAAGTTTGGGACGTTGGGCCGCTGATACCGGATTTTCCTACTGGTATGGAAAGTGCGGGCGGAGGGCCTTGATTCGGGTCTGAATCCCACAATAAAGGAAACGAAAGGGCGGATCGTTCCTGAGCCTCGGAAGGGGTAAATGCCTTCAGGTCGTGGTTTGCCGGCATAATCCAAAACAACAAGAAAAATAAAAGGATTTGCAGTTTTTTCATAAAACTCCTTCTGAGGGCAGGTTTATTATCAATTATAGTAACACCTTTATCAGATTTTATTTTAACAATACGATCCGCAGTGATAAACAAATATCCTTATGGTTTTACGGTTTTTGGACGGATTCAAAAATCTTTTGGATGAACTCGCATGGAACTCGAATTATGAATGGTCGATAGATAAACTGTTGGCTGGCCGCGGTGGTTTTGTGTGGAAACGCGGAATATCCAGTTGGATCGCAGGAAAACCCATTGGAAAGGGTTCAATATGACTACCATAGGAAGCATAGGTACCAGTTCGAGCAATAGTATTCTTCAATATCTGCAGGCGATAGCGGAAGAAAAGGCGGCACAGGTCTCCAGCAACGGAACCCAGGAGTCTGGAGATTCGGAAGAGTCCTCTGGAGTATCCACAGGAAACTCCGAAAGCAGTATAGAAAGTCTGAAAACCCAAATGGATCAGGCGATTACGGATGCACTGCAGAAGCTGGATTCATCCGCCAGTGCCACGGAAATCATGCAGGCGGTGAAGGAAGCTGTGGACGATACCATGGAAGCCAACGGCATCGATCCGGAAGCAATGCAGAAACCGGCTCCCGGTGAAGGCAATCCTCCTTCCGGAGAGACTGCTGGCGCAGGCAGTCCTCCGCCACCTCCCGACGGTGCGGATAGGCAGGGTTCTGACACCATGGCCACCCGGCTCGACCAACTGCTGGAAGAAAACGGTTTTGATCCGGACCAGATTCGAGCGGAACTGCAAGCGGAATATGCCGACCGTACCAACCAGGATTCCAGCCAGTCTTCATTCCTGATGTTCCTGCAACAATTTATGGGAACTTCCGGGTTCGATGTCGAAGCCTGATCGGGTATTGACGAATCCATCCGGATCATCTGAAACCGTCACCTGGACCAGGGTAGTATCAGGAGATTGAGGCGAAGATTAGAAAATGGTACCGGTTTTATTAAAGGTACGGCGATAGTCTCCCGGTGAACAGCCTGCCCATCGATGGAATGCATTGCTGAAGGCAGCTTGCGAACCATATCCCACCTGCGAAGCCAGTTCTTTCAAACTGGGTTCCCCTTGACAGAGTAATTGACAAGCCCTGTTCATTCGGCAGGTCAAAAGATAGCGCATCGGCGGTTCCCCCATAAGTTCGACAAACCGGGCGGAAAAAGCGGAACGAGACATGCGAACTTCTCTGGCCAGGGATTCCACACTCCAGGACCGTTCCGGATGCAGGTGCATCAGCCCCAAGGCAGGACCAATATACGGATCCATCAAGACCCGCAGCCAATTATGATTATCGTTATGTAAGGTTGCCAGATAGGAACGTATGGCATAGATAAGCAGAATTTTCACAAATCCGCTCATCATAGCCAGTGTACCCTGATGGTCCTGTTGCGATTCGCTGGTAATCGTTTGAACAAACTCATGCAGGAGGGGGGCCATTTGACCTTTCCCAGCCTTTACTTGAATAACGGCAGGAAGGGCGGTAAACAACGGGCAATGGCGATCATCGTTGATAATAAAACTGCCTGCAATGAGAGCGGTCAAATCCCCTGTTCCATTCAGATACAGTTTTTGGCGTGATGAAAGCGGCTGGGAGCCAAACAGTTGTTCTAACGGGAGTGCGGTTCTGCCGGGAGTATCTGACAGGCAGTGGTGCTGCTGGTGATTGACAATCGCGAAATCCCCGGTTTCTAATTGACACGGAATCTGGCCATCCAGACTTAACCAGCATTGACCGCGAGTCACAATATAAAAACAGATCGAATCCGGCTGTAAACGGATTCCCCAGGGGACATGGAACCGGAAATCCACCGCAGACCGTACTCGCAAGCTAAAACTATCGAGTACCGCGCTTAAGGGATCATCCGTGCACACCGGTCCGATATCTGTGGTGGTATGGGGCCAACGTCGGGGAATGGAACGGGTGTTCATCATAACTCATTGGCTCCTGCAGTCCTGATTTTTGACAGGGCTGAAATCCACGTATTTTGTAAATCGATAAAACTCTTTTGGGGGGCCATTGGATTCCTACTGGTTATCCTGATTCCACTTTTCATGATCTTTCTCCTCTCCGCGTTATTTGGTATTGGTTGACTCCATATCCTCCATATCCTCCATATGTTCCTGCAGTGCCGGATTTTCCTCAAGGTTATTCAATATCTTGCTTTTCGAACGCTCGTGTCCGGAAATATCCGATAACTCCTGGCTCTCTCCGGCTACTTGCGGCGTTAGAAATATCAGCAGCTCGGTTTTTTCTTTTTCTTTGGTGGTCCGTTTAAAAAGTTCCCCCAGCAGTGGAATATCCCCGAGCAGCGGCACTTTCTGCACGGATTCGGTTTCCTGATCCTGCATCAAACCGCCGATCACAATGGTCTGGCCATTCTTCACCGCTACCCGGCTCTCCGAGGATCTCTTGGCAAACACCGCCGCATTGACCGTTTCAGAGATGGGGACTGTTTCGGCGGTAGTAGTGGAGATTTCCGGTTTGACATCCATGATGACCAGACCTTCGGGATTGATATTCGGAGTTACTTCCAGGATGATTCCGATATCTTCGTATTCAATCGTATTGATGGTCTGGCCGGTTTCGGTGGTGCGTGTATCTTTGATAAAAGGAACTTCCTTGCCGACCGTAATTTTCGCCATCTGATTGTTGCTGGTCAGGATATAAGGTCGGGAAAGCACATTCAGTTTCCCAACTTCCTCCAGGGCTCGCAAGGTGAATTCCAGGTCCCCTTCCAACACTTTGGTTATGAAGCCGCCGCTGGTATCATCCGGTAGAAAATCCGTCTTGAACAGGGATTGATCCCCGTCGCTGTGAATATTTAAAACGGAAAATTCCGCTCCGAGATCCAGAGAATTGCTGGTAGTCACTTCCGCCAGCAGCACTTTGATTAAAACCTGCGGTACCGGTTGATCCAGTTCGGTAATGACGGGTTTAATCTTCTCATAATTTTTGGACGAGGTCATAATCAGCAAGGAATTCCGGTCCTCATCCGCTTCCACATAGACCTCATCGGAAACATCCTCGGAATTGGAAGAGGTATTGTTGGAAGTCGGCCCCATCGGTATAAAACCTCTGCTGACCTGGCTGGAACCGCTGCCGGAGGTATTTTGTTCACTGAGCTGCTGCATCTCCTGAAACAGGTTATTGAGCACTTCCTTCAAATTGGCGGCTTGGGCATTTTTTAAGGCATACACAAAAATGGTTCGTTCTTCATCCGGATTGGCATCCAGATCGGTAATGACTTTGGTCACCACTTCCAGGGTATCCGCCGGTCCGCTGACCACCACTGTATTTGTCCGTTCATCCGCCGCGGCAACCACCTGAATATTCTGGCCCCGGCTGCTTTCCTGGGTGGAATTTTCCATTCCGGGCATGGGAGGGCCGCCCCGCAGGTTCCGCATCATGGAAAAGGGATTCGAACTGCCGCCGGACGAGCTGCTGTCCTCCTGGTCAAACACTTCATTAATCAGGTTGGCGGCATTCTCGGCATCCGCATACACCAGATGAAATACTTTGACATCCGCATTGGCTGCCATTTGGGTATCCAGCGCCTTGACAATTTCTATAAATTTTCGGACATTCGCGCTGGTATCGGTAAAGATCAGGCTGTTGCTGGCTTCATTAGCGGATAAAACCGCATACGAAGGCACTAAGGCGCTAATGTCGTCCTTTAATTTTACCGCGTCGGCATAATGAATGGGGATAATATGCGTGATCAGGTCATCCCCGGCGGCAATTTTCTCCGGATCGTTTCCGGACGTAACCGGAATACTCAAATGCTTGACATCCTCAATTTTGACCAGTCTCAAGGTCTTTCCCGTTCGCACCGCGGCATACCCATTCTCTTTGAGGATGGTATTCAGCAATGCCACCGTTTCCTCAACAGTAATCGGTTGTTTGCTGACAATATTGATTCGTCCCTCCAGGGTCAGGTCCGACAGAATAATCAATCCCGTGGTTTCCGACAGATAGTCCAGTACTTCGCTCACCGGGGCATTCTGAAAATTCAGCACGATTTTTTCCGTATCCGGCGGAGCGGATTCCATCTGGGCCTGCACCACAGCGATCCCAAACACCATCCCCACACCAATCATCATGCTTATTGTTTTCATCTTCATACCTTGGTATTCCTGTGTTATTTATCAACCTGATTTTTTCTTCGTTCCAACATTTTTTTGAGTACCTCATCCTGGTTATCATTCGTTTTTGCATCCGTCGTGCGGGGCTTGTCGTTCTTTTCGGAAGTTTTCAGGGAGGAAGACAGGTCCGGAGTTTGCCCTTCCGTCCGGGAAAGCTCCGAGCCGATAGGGATCGTGTGTTGCTGGCCGTCTTTTTCACATAGAATAAAATCGACAGCAATATCCTCGATTCGCCAGCCGTGGATATTCTCTCCGATAGCGGCGCGAATAATCTCTCCACTGATTTCCTCTTCGATAAAAGCCAGCTTCCGCTGCCCCTGCTGGCTTATGCCGCGTAAAATATACATACGCATGATTTTGGTGGAATACGTTTCGGCTGTCCCTTCCGCATTTTGCCGGCTTACCCCCTTATATCGGGAAAAAATGTCGCGTTCCGCGATGATGGCATATTTCTCAAATCCCAAACCTTTCTCATCCTGGCTTGCACCGAATGCCAGTGCGACAAATAAGAGTGACAAAAACCAAACGCCGAATTTTTGCCGGATCCTGCTCATAGCTTCTTTTCCCCTTTCTTTTCCTCCGGCTGGGTCAGGTAAATGGAAGATATTTTCACCTGCCAGGACATCGGATGGGCGGATTCATCGCTGGAACCCAACTGCAGGTTTTTAATTTTGATCGGCAGCGTGGCGGTTTCCAGATCCCACAAAAATTGCGTAATCGAGCGGATCGTTCCGTTTCCCGATACCGTGAACTCGGACTCTTCGATTTCTCCGGAAGCGGAAATCCGCTGCGGCTGAATGGAGGACAAAACCAAATCGTTTTTCAGAGAAGAATCCTTGATATAGCGCAAGATGGAACTTTCCATTTTCTCATAATCCTCCGCCAGCCCGGCTTTTTTCATGCGATCCCACTGCGTTTCTAACTCATTTTTCCGTGCGAGGGCGGCCGATGTCTGCTGCCATTCCGTTTGCAGTTGTTCCTTTTTCTGTCTGGTTTGCGTATATTCATTTATCAGGGGTGTCAGAAGATACTGATCCGCCACCAGCAGGGCCACCACCACCGCGGCTATGATTATGATTCTATGTTCTCGTCGGGTAAATGCCATTTTGTATTATCCCTGAAATACCTTGCAATGAATTGCAAATGTTATAATTTCGGTATTCTTCCCGGCCTTCCGCAGATAGAGGATCTTGATATCCTGAAAAACCGGGTTCCGTTTCAGATTATCCAGTAAATCCAAAACCACTTTTTCTTCAGTTGTCTTGCCGGTTATCACCTGGTTGAAAGATTCATCCACAGCCATCGTACTGAGCCATATTTTTTCACTCTCTGGAAAAGCCAGCGTCAACTGCCGAAGCACCTCCAGATAGGCAGGCTCGGTTTGGAACCATTGCCTGGCATAATGGATCTTTTGCTGCCTGTCTTTCGCTGAATCGGCTTCCTCGTTCATCGCGAGTATTTTCTCTTGCAAGGCGGCGATTTCACTTTGATCGAAATGCCAGGATCCCCAAAACAGTCCGGCCGCTACGAAAAAAACCATACCACCCAGGACCATTTTGTATAGTAGTTTCCGTTGCGATTGTTGGTGTCGGTGGTGACCGGAATGGCGGCGTAAAAAATCAAAACAAAAGAATTTGCCCAAAACCGCCTTCCCAGCCAGCCGACCGGCCAATTCCGCCAGCGTGCCCTGGGTAGGGTATTGGGTAACCGTAAAACGTTCCTTGCTCGCTAACTCTCTCTGAAGTCCCTCTGCCGCATCGGTTGGGTGATTACTGTAATTCCATATACCCACCGCCCGTCGCACAGAGGGATCAACCGGCAGAGTATCCTCTCGCCGGATCTCCGCCAGAAGCTTGCCGGTATCCTCCATCGCAGATATTTGTTTGATTCCTTTAATCCGGCGATTCTCGAACGCCACGATTTCCAGGTGATCCGGAAAGAGTATAATATGAAAATCATGGCTTCTGCCGTCTTCCGGTTCAATCGGCAGGGAGGTGCCGGTAATATGCAGCGGCTGAATATGGTTTCGAGCCAGAAAGGTTTTTATAGTATCCACATATTTACGGTTTGCCGCCAGCACCGCTACCTGACCATCGATTTCCGAACAATAATCAAAGGAAATTTCATGCAGTTCCAGTTTCAGTTTTTTTTCAATTCCTATCTTAATCGCATCCTGCAATAACGATTTATCTTGGATGGCAGGCAGCTCCATTCGGGTGATTACCAAATACCTGGCTGGGATCCCCACCACCGCTTTGCGGCTTTTGAAACCTTGCGATTGTAAATATTTCTCGAAGTCGGGAAGGGATGATTCTAAAAGGGTATGGATAGTATTTCCCGCCGGGAAGGGATATTCCCCTGACCGAACCACCTGAGTGGAACCGTTGGTACGTTCTGTTTCCGCTACTACGAAGCTGTGATCCGTAACGATCAATCCCAGAACCGGACTGCCGGTTCGCAGTGCCAGCTTTTTCGATATATTGGTTATTCTATCCAAGATCATGATTCTTCCTGAGATTTTCCCGTATTTTGGATTCCAGCGGCCAACCTAATGACTGCAAGGGTTGCTGATAAACGATACGGGGAACGCTTCCGGCCAGATCGATTATTACATAGTATCTTTTGAATGCTCTACCGTCGCCCGATACCGCTATAATATCGGCAGAGTATTGAAAGGAATGGATTGTAATACAATTGCCGATTTTTAGAGCCTTTTCTTTCGAGAGGATCTGCGTAATCCACAAAATCGTAGTCAAATCGGTATCGGTGTCGTTTCGTTTCGTAATCAGGGAATCCACATCACTTTGCTCCAGGCCCGGCAGACAGAGCAGCACCTCGGAAGGAGCGGTGTTGACATTTACCAACCCCACCAGCTTTTCCTCTTCCGTGGTAGTCAGCTTGTCGATCATCTGGTTAAACTCTTCATAACTCGTCCCGCTGGTGTAGTAAAAATTAATCAGACTCTCGTAACTGCTTCGCATGCGGATATGGTCCATGATCTGGAAGTAATTTCCCTCCCCGCAGATCTGCCGCACCAGATCTCCCAGTTGGGCTTGGTTTTTCATATCATTTACATTGATCCGCTTTTCCCCGGTTTGGTCCTGATTCCTCTCATAACTGGTGACGGTTACATAGTTTGAATAACCATAATCCAGCTTGCCGTTGCTATTGTCCGAAGGAGTGCTTTTTTCCGCATCGTTTTCGTTCCAGTCCAGCACCCCGTTTCGATTCTGGTCTTCCCCATAGAGACTTTCCCGGTCTCCTCCTTGAATGAGCTGAATTTCCCCTACCGTCTCCAGAGCCGAATTCTTGCAATAATACGGATCGCTTAACAGCAGGTAATACTCATTTTCCGCTCCACCCGAAGTAATCTCATCGTCGCTATCGCGCCAGTCAATAATAGAAGGGGCCAGCTCCGAAGGCATGGCGGGCAGCTTCAGCAAAATTTCCAGAGATGCCGAATTCAGATTGATCTTCCCTGCCAGATCGCTGGGTCCGTAATCGTAATTCCTGTCATCCGAAAAACTCGGGCGAATCACCCAGAAATACCCATCTCCCACCGGGACCGCCTCATACGGATTGGAATCGTAGCTGATTTCGGAATCCTCTTCCGCCGCCAGCCGCGCCATCACATATTGGATCGACCCGGATGCCACCTTTTCCGCTTTCACCGCAGAAATATGATTAGCGGTGGCCAGGGCTTCCACGCGTATGGTCTGGGAAAACACAATCACCAGACTGGCCAGGAGCAGCACAATCCACAGGGTCACGATCAGAACCGATCCCCGGGGATGCCGTGGTATCCATCGACGGTTTTTTCGATTAGTCGGCATTGGTGCTCCTGGCTGTGCTGGTGTCTAATTGGGCCAGAAACACAGTTCGGGTAAAGGTATTTGTATGGCCATCCGTGGCATGGCTTTGCGATGGCTGGGTATCTTCCAGCGTTACGGATACCTGTACGGCGTTGGGCTTTTGATTATCCTGGGTTGTCGAATCCCAGGCGTCTGCCCAGCCAGAACCGTTATAATACCTGACTTCGAAGGAGGATACCCCCCGGCAAAGGATCTCATCATCGGAGGAACTACTTTTGGACGATAATAAATTCGTGGTTTTTTTCCGTACCAGATTGAACCGGTCATTTTGCAGGTCATCCTTTTCCACGGCATATTCCACCTTAATGATATTGGATGCTTTTTCTTCTTCGTCCGGCAGATAATTGCAGCAATAAAATTGAATCGAATCGGTTTCCTTTTCCCCGCTGGAATTATTTCCCACAAAACTACCCGCCAGCAAACCTGATGGCTCCATGGCACTTTCCAAATCTTCCTGGAACTGTGTAAAAATCGGAATAACCGCCCGATACGGCTGCAACGCCCCGATACTGCTTTTCTTGGCCTTCATACCGATATACATACTGGAATACAGGGTCAGAGCGATCAGGTTCATCAGGGTGATTGCCACCAGCAGCTCCAGCAGCGTGAATCCCCTCCCATGCAGAAGGTTATTATTTTTTTTATTCCGCATTATACACCAGAGTAGATAAGGTTACGTTATTTTCCCGTCCGCGGTGATCCCACGAAACCGTCAAGTCAATCTGTTTCAGGCCGGATTCGCTCCATTCGGAGGTATTCATTTCCCAGCGATAGGCCGAATCGTCATCCGAAAATTCTCCGGACTGGGAACTATCCTGCCATTCTTCCTCAATCAGAATCTCTGCTAACTGGTTCTGGGCTAGATGGATGGCTTGCTGCTTCATTTTGCTGTCAGAGGCTACGGACGTCGCCAGGGCTATGCCTTTCATGGCAACGGGGAGGATCAGTGCGATCAGAGCGATCGTGGCCAGTATCTCCATCAGCGTAAAACCCTTTTTATATACTGCCATGGTTTCCCCAGGTGTCATCACCCTTTTTCAGTTCCACTAAAATAAAATCTTCCGCGGGACTATCCTGCGTCAATACTATCCTATTGTCTTTGCTGTCCTCCAGCCGCAGCTTGCATTCCCTGCCATACCCCTGCGGATTGTACTCCAGATAATACCTGCCGCCCTGCTGAGGAACATTCTGAAATCGGATGTGGATGTCAGACGGAATCACAAATGAACGGCCCCAGGTATTCTCAAGCTGTACATATTCATTTTCGGTTAACGCGGATAACCAATAGGTGTTTTTGTCCAGATCAAAGCAAATCCGATAATAATTACCCGATGAAACCGAACAGGTTTTGGTGTAGCGGGTGAGCAGCAGGATCTGTTCTCCCACCTGATTGATCTGCCGGGATGAAAAAAAAACTCGCAAGGATGGGGATACCATAGCCAGAACGGTACAAAGAATCACCATCACCAGGATGAGTTCCAGCAGAGTGAATCCGGAAAATAGTGTTTTTTGTCTTCGCACGAACATGGTTAATTTTTCGTCCAGTTGATAATATCGTCATCCGTACCCGGCTGACTATCCGGCCCCAGAGAAGAGAGATCATACCCATATTCATTATGCTGGCCCGGCTGTTTGTAGATGTATTCATTGCCCCAGGGATCTTTGGGTACCCCTTTTTTGAGATAGGGTCCCTTCCATCCTTCCGCGTTGGAAGGTTGTTCCACCAGCGACTGGATCCCTTCACTATTGGTTGGATACCGGCTGGTATCAATTTCAAACGCATCCAACGCCACCTCCAGATTGGCAATATCGGTGGTGGCGGCGGTAGTCTTCGCCTGTTCGCTTCGTTTGGTGAATTTCGGTACAACAATCGCCGCCAACGCCGCCAGAATTACCAGTACCAGCAGCAGCTCAATCAGCGTAAAACCCGTTCTCCCCGGTTTGCTATTGAATCCCTTATTCACGGCACATTCTCCTGTATCAATGTATCAGTTCCTGAAGATTGAAAATCGGTAAAAGCATTCCAATCACAATGGTCCCCACAAAAGCCGCCATCAAAAACAGCATTACCGGTTCCGCAAAGGATATGGCGGTCTTGAGATTCCGGTCCAGTTCCTTCTCATACACCACTGCCAGACGGGATAATTCCTGCCCCAGCTTGGAGCTTTCCTCTGCTACGGACAGCATTTCAATGCTGGATCCGCTGAACAATTGCGGGCAGGAACGCAGACTTTGAGATAGAGAAACTCCTTTTTGTACCTTTTCAATCGCATGATTCATGGCAGAGGCCAGAATCTGATTTCCGATCGCTTCTTTTGCCACCCGCAGTGCCGATACCAGCGGCACGCCGGCATGGATTAAAGTACCCAGCATCGAGGCAAAACGAACAAAGGCAAATCGCGCGGAAAGCCGGCCAATCAGAGGGAGTTTCAATATCCATCTCTCCCAGGCGGCTTTCCCTTCTTCCCGCTCCAGAAAATTTCGTACCCCCAACACGCCAAGAATCACGGCTCCCAAAATCAACAACCAGTACCGCGTAACCATCTGGCTGGCCATTACAATCGTTTTCGTCAGCGGCGGAAGCGTACCGCCAAACTCGGCAAAAATAGAGGAAAATCTTGGAATAAAATACACCAGCAGAAAGACTAGGATCAGGCCGGCCAATATCGTAAGAATCAGGGGATAAATCAAAGCGGATTGTACCTTGCTTTTTAGATCCCTTTCCCGGGCACGAAATTCGGCGATCTGTTCCAGCACAATCTCCAGAAATCCGCCTGTCTCGCCGGCCTGCACCATGGCAATATAGATCGGAGAAAAAGATTTCGGCCACCGCCGCAGCGCCTCCGCAAAACTCATCCCGTTGGCCACATCATCATGGATCGCCAGCCATTGCTTTTTAGCCGCCTCGCCCGCAGATTCCCGGCTAAGTATTTTTAATGCCTTGCTGAGAGAGATTCCCGCTGCCAGCAGATTCCCCAGTTCCCGGGTAAAAGCCTCGATGTCCGAGCGAGAGACTTTTCTACCAGTTTTTTCTCCGCGATTTTCCGATTCCGTGGTTTCCCGGACTTCGGAGGGGTAGAATCCCTGCCCAGACAAAACCTCGATCGCTTCTTTCCGGCTACGGGCCATAAGCGTATCGGAGGTAATATCACCCTTCTCATTGATTGCGGTATAGGCAAACGCCGGCATTATTATATATCCTTTTGAATGGGACTGGGTATCTCGTTTTTGGTAACTCGTAAAATTTCTTCCAGCGTGGTCCGCCCGTCTGCCAGATAGCGGCTTCCATCCCGGCGAAGACTGCGCATTCCCTGCTGCTGGGCCACTCTGCGGATTTCCTGCGGGCTGGCATTTTTCAGCAGCAAAACCGTAATTTCTTCAGTAACGACCATCTGTTCAAAGAGACCGGACCTGCCTCGGTAGCCGGTCCCCTGGCAGGATTTACAGCCATATCCCTGGTACAATGTTTGCGGCACAAAATCTCCATATCGTTCCCGAAGCAGAATCATCTCCACTTCCGGTAACTCTCTCTTGCAATCCGGGCATATCAGCCGAATCAATCGCTGCGCCAGCACCGCTTCCAGCGAAGAGGCCACCAGGTAGGCCTCGACCCCCATATTGACCAGCCGGGTTAAGGCCCCCGGCGCATCGTTGGTATGCAGCGTGGAAAAAACCAGGTGCCCCGTCAAAGAAGACTGGACGGCGATTTCCGCCGTTTCCAGATCGCGTATTTCGCCCACCAGAATTACATCCGGGTCATGCCGTAGAATCGACCGCAGCCCGCGGGCAAACGTCAACCCCGTCTTATTGGATACCTGAATCTGGTTGATGCCATAAAGCTGATATTCAATCGGATCTTCAATGGTGACAATCTTGGTCTGGGCGTCATTGATCTGGGACAGGGCGGCATAGAGCGTCGTGGTTTTCCCGCTTCCCGTGGGTCCGGTTACCAGAATAATCCCATGCGGTCTTTTAATCACTTCATCAAATAGGGCCAGATCGTAGGTCCCCATACCGATCTTTTCCAGTCCCAGCAAAACGGATGAACAATCCAGCAGCCGCAACACCACCGCCTCCCCGTGCAGCATGGGAATAATCGACACTCGAATATCCACTTCCCGACCGGATAGCATCACTTTAATCCTTCCGTCCTGGGGAACCCGTTTCTCCGCTATATCCAGGTTACTGAGAATTTTGATACGCGAGACAATCGCCGACTGGAATTGCTTGACTTCAGGCGGTATTTCCGCAATCTGCAAGATGCCGTCGATTCGATACCGGACGCGCAATTCATTGGCATACGGCTCCATATGAACATCGGTGGCCCTTCGTTCAATTGCTTCCGTCAGGATTTGGTTCACAAAACGGATAATGGATGCCCCCTCAGCCGCATCGCCCAGGTCAATATCCTGATCCTCGATCCGGCTCAGAAATTGCAACCCGTTCTCCTGCGCCTCATCCACCATGGTCTGAATGGTATCTGCCCCCAAACCTAAATACTTCTTGATAAACCGCGCAATCTCCCCCGCCGGTGCAACGGCTGCTTCAAATTCCAGACCGGTTACCAGACGCAGCTCATCGACACCGGTCGTATCAAAAGGATCGGAAATCAATATCAGATATACAGATGTATCATGATTGACCAACTCAACGGGTGCAATCTGTCGCTCCAGAAGAATTTTGGCGGGAAATTTTGTAAGAAATCCATTCTTCGGCTGAAATCGCTCCAGACTTTCAAAAAAGGGATAAGCCAGTTCCTCTGCGATCACACGCAGCAGTTCTTCTTCCGGCACCAGGCTTTTAGGTAAAATCGCCCGTAAGGGACTATCGCCTTTTGCCAGACAGGAACCGATCGTATCCGCATCGGACTGGCTTATCGCACCCCTTTGTATCAGTTGGTTCACAATTCCATTCATAGTAGGATTAATCAATCAGTCCCGCCAGCACCAGCTTGGCTTCCTGGTCAACGGTGAGTATCTCACGCAGCTCCTGCTGAGCTTTTGCCAATTCCTGCCTGGCTTTTTCCCTTGCTTCCCGGTAAGCGGCTAAACTCGTTTTAATTTCCTCGGCATCCGGGGTTTCTTTCTCCAGGGCTTTCTGCAAGGTATCCGCCGCCTTTTGTACCTCACTCTTTTCCGTATCGGAGCTGCTTCGCTCCGCTTCGGGTCTGGGACCTCTCGGCTCTTTTCCCGATTCCATGGCCGGCGGCATGGGAGGCGTCATCCCCGGTCCCATCCCCATCATCCCGCGCATCGGTCGGAGATTTGTGTCTCGGGACAAGGTCATCGCTTTGGTAAGACGCGGCTCAATCACCTTCCACTCTTCGTCCGAAGCGCCAAGTTCCTGCTTCAGCATGGCCTTCATCCGCTCCTGAAAATTTCCTCTTTCCTGCATTCCGCCTCTGCGGCTCCCCGGCTGGGATTCGGAAGCACTGCTATCCTTTGAGCTGGTAGCGGTATTTTCCGCTGCCGTCAGCACCGCAACCAGGATCAATACCGCAACCGGCAGCAGGCTCAAAACCATCCATAAGTTCTTTTGTCTATTCATGTTATTTCCTTTCCTAAAACGGTATGTATGTACCCATACGATACTTTATCGCGAAATCAAACGGTATCAACAATCCTTGTCTATCGGGTTAGTGGCTCCTTTTTGCCAAAAGTAGCAATTCGGGGAAAATTTTATAAAAAATGCCGTTTTTTGCTACCCGGCTCCCTTTTGACGCACTAGCATAGTAGAGAGCCTGGATGAAAAAACAGGCCGGCAATTTTGACGATTGATTCAGAACGCGAAGGTCCGTATAATACCTCGAGTGGAAAACGTCGATTGGAAGGATATTCAGGCTTGTCTGGATGGTAATGCCGATGCGTATCAAAGGCTGGTTCGGAACTATGAAGGCCAGATAGCGGCCCTGATGCGGCGTTTCGCACCGGATCGAGAAACCTATGAAAAACTGGTGCAGGACGTATTCGTCGAAGCCTACTTCAGCCTGAAAACCTACAAAGGTGAGGCGCCTTTCGTACACTGGCTGAAAAGGATTGGAACTCGAGTTGGTTATAAATTCTGGAAAGAACGAGATGCCTCAAGAAAGTTTTTACCTCTGCAGGATTTTGATTTTGCGGAAAAATACCGGCAGAATACCATCGAACCGGATCAGGCAGCGGAAGTCTTATATGCCTTATTAAACCGGCTGTCCCGGGCGGATCGGCTGGTGCTGACCTTGATGTACTTTGAAAATTGCAGCATCGAAGAAACATCGCAAAGAACCGGCTGGACAGCTCCGGCGGTAAAGTCCAGAGCCATGCGGGCTCGGAAAAAAATTAAAAAAATCGCGGAAAAAGAAAATCTTTTGGAGAAACTAGGATGGATACCTTAAAAGAGATTGAAAAATTGGCCCAATTAGCCCAGGCTCAGGCCATTCCGGATTGCGATATCTCAAATCAAATCCTCGCCCAAATCCGCCTGGCCCCCAAAAATTCCACCAGCTTTGCTGTCTTCGACTTCCTGGCGGGTTGTTTTGCCACTGCCGCTTCGATCCTCTTATATATCGGCATCAATGCTTGGAATCAAATCGTCAGTCCCTTAACGCAATTTTTTGCTCCTTTACAGGAGTGCCGCTTATGGTAGATCTAACGAATGAAAACCTTGCTAGGCCGCATTATCGCAAACGGATCATAATGACTCAAGCTTTTGTGGCTATTGTTATTTTTCTATCTGGAATCATTATCGGCTCTACCGGAACCATTGTCTTGCTGAAAAACAGGGGTATCTGGAATCCCCCCAGACCCCCTAAACCCCCGCAGGGAATGGCCGCCGAAATCGCTCACGAAATAGGTTCCCAATACGGCTTAACCGATGTTCAAATCAAAGAAGTTGAAAAAGTTTTTGAAAAAGCGGGTCAGTCGTTAGAGTCTGTACGGCAGGAATTTGAGAATAAAATGAAGGCAGGTGAACAGCAGATTACCACCGACATGAAATCGGTTCTCTCGCCCGAACAGTTTACACGCTGGCAGCACGATTTTAAATCCCGGCTCCGGCCTCCCCAGCCGGGACATGGGCCGGACGCAGGCCCCGGACCCGAGCTAGGACACGGACCAAATGGTCCAGGACCTGAACCGGGATTCAAGTCAAAGGGGCCCGGAACGGATCCGAGAGAATTTGGTCCCAATCCTCCTGAACGGCACTAATCCCTACACTGGGCAAAGCATGGAAATTGCCTCAGTGCCTTACCTGTACCCGTGCAAGTATCTTATTGCAGCACCAGCAAGGTGGCTCATTCTATAAATATGTTCCTATATATTGATGGGGGTAGGGGTGATATATTGCGTTGCGTCCCCCTCCCCCCCGAACCGTGTGTGCAGGTCTTCCGCACGCGGATCTCCAGTCGATGGTTTCTGGATGGAGACTTGGAAAGATTCTTGACACTACCAACCGCCGGACGGTCCGGCCATTACAACCCCAGGCGGAGGAATTTCGTCGGCTCC
>CAZOMV010000069.1:0-31604 GCA_964580995.1 uncultured Pirellulales bacterium | reverse complement strand
GCGTTATTACGCTAAAATCAACGTTTTCCACCCCTAACTGCGGAACTTGGGTTAACGCTGCGATATTTCCCGCCAGGCGAGAGGCAGAAAATCAATAATATCTTCAGCGGTCAGGGCGATTTCGGACCGTTCTGCCGCTGCCAGGTCGCCGGCGCGGCCGTGAATATAAACTCCCAGGACCGCCGCTTCAAAGGGGGCTAAACCCTGACCCAGGATGCCGGCGATACAACCGGTCAGCACATCCCCGGTCCCGCCGGTAGCCATGCCGGGATTTCCGGTTTTATTGACATAAGTTATTTTCTCATCGGTAATTACCGTGCCAGCCCCTTTTAAAACCAGCACCGTTTGCAGTTTCCGGGCCAGAATTTGGGCCTGCTGCTGCCGGTCGGGGGGCAGAGGCTCGCGCAGAATCGCCGACCAGAGGCGTTTCATCTCACCGGGGTGTGGCGTAAGTATAGTTTTAGAAGGCATTTGCATTTTTTCATGCCAGAGGGCGGCCAGGTTGTTCAGGCCGTCAGCATCCAGAATAACAGGTTTTTCACCTTGCCGGAGAATACCTTCCAAGAGGCCCTGTAATTCATTCGATTGTCCCAACCCCGGCCCTGCGGCGATGATGTCATTCTCTTCGAGGGCAGCCAGTATTACCGGAATAGCCCGGCTAGAGATTCGGCCGCCGGCATCTTCGGTCAGGGGGATGGTGGTGGCGCAGGGGACCAGGCTGGCGACGGTAAGCTGGATGGAGGCAGGAACAGCAATTCGCACCAAGCCCGCCCCCGACCGCAAAGCGGCCCGACCGGCCAGGCTGGGAGCGCCGACCATGCCCCGGCTGCCGCCGATGATTAGAATGCGACCAAAAAGGCCCTTGTGGGCGTCACGCGGGCGGGTGGGTAATCTGGGAATCTGGGTAATTTCCTCAGTCATAATTTTACTTTTCCATAGAAACAGGCTTCGACTGCCGGTTAATCAGGGCCGCGATGCAGCCGGCGGAAAAACCGTTGTCGATATTCACCACGGAAACCCCCGCCGCACAGCTATTCAGCATGGCCAGCAGTGCGGCAACACCGCCAAAACTGGCCCCATAACCGATGGAAGTAGGCACGGCGATCACCGGGACCGCCACCAAGCCGCCGACGACGGAGGCCAAGGCCCCTTCCATACCCGCCACGACGATAACTACATTAGCAGACTGAAGTTGTGTTTGATAATTCAGGAGCCGATGGATGCCGGCCACGCCGACATCGTAAATGGTGATGACCTGCTGGTTGAGAATTTCGGCAGTGACGCGGGCCTCTTCCGCTACGGGAATATCGCTGGTCCCGGCGGAAACGACCGCAATATGGCCGGGAGAAGGGCAAACCGCCTCCTGTTTGAGAGAAATAGTACGGGCCAGCTCTTCAAACCGGGCCTCCGGATAGAGCCG
The DNA here is from genome assembly GCA_964580995.1 of uncultured Pirellulales bacterium. Taxonomy (GTDB): domain Bacteria; phylum Planctomycetota; class Phycisphaerae; order Sedimentisphaerales; family SM23-30; genus JAKJEP01. Next base: position 30,184 of record CAZOMV010000069.1, on the reverse strand, counting down.
GGCCACTTTTTCATAGGTTTCCCGGTTGGTGCGGGTGGCCAGGACATTATGTCCTCGCTGGGCCAGGCGGTCAAAGATTTCGACAATCTGGGTGGTGGTTTTCCCGGGGCAGTAGATGACCTCCGGCAGGCCGCACCGCAATTGGCGATGATGGTCCAGGTGGGCATAATCAAGGGATTCAAAGGGGAGCTGACGAAGGGTATGCAGGGCCTCGTCGATGGAAACCTGCCCATCTTTAACCTGGTTCAGTAAAAACGTAAGTTTTTCCGTATTCATACTTTATTTCAGCCGCTAGATCCCGGCAGACCCGCCCATCATAATCGGCAAACCGGCAAAATACCAGGAAAACTAAAAAAAAGGTGGCAGAGCCATTTTATCATGATATAATGTCCGCCAAGACTTTACGGAATGGATGGTTTATGGCAAAAGCAAAAAAGCAGGTTCCGGCTAATGTAGAAGCGAAAAAAACCGTGGGGTTAGGGCCTATGGCGACCATGAGCGAGGTTGCCCGGCGGGCGGGCCTGTCGCGGTACACGGTTTCCAAGGTACTCAACAGCGATCCGACCGTTAAAAAATCCACCCGCCAGAAGGTCATGGAGGCCTGCGAGTTTTTGAATTACGTCCCCAACCCCCATGCCGTGCACCTGGTCCGGGGACGAACCCGGATCATCGGCCTGGTGGTCACCTCCGTGACTCACCCGTTTTACGGGGAAATCATCAAAGCCGCTGAGATGGAGGCCAACCAGCGGGGGTATCAGTTGTCCTATCAATGTTCCTATTCCGATCACGAAAAAGAAGAGCAGATTCTGCAATTTTTCCGGGCGATGGGTGTTTGCGGGATTGCCATTGCGCCGGTGGTTACGCATCCGGACCGGAGTTTATTGAATACGCTGGCAGAAAGCGGCAGCGTGGTCTATTTCGACCGGTATCTGAAAAAAAATTCCCATTTTGTCATGAATGATAACCTCAGCAGCGCCCGGCTGGTGACGGAACATTTGCTGTCCCGCGACACCGAACCGGTATATCTCAACAGCCTGTTTGGAACGTATAATGTGGGCCTGAAACTGCGCGAAGAAGGATATGTGCAGACCATGAAGCAGCACGGCAAGAAACCGGCTTTCATTCCGATCCCGAAATATGAGAAAGGCCTGTTTGACAATGAAAATTTCGGCTATGAGAATACTTTCGCCTGGCTGAAAAAAGGGAAAAAACCGTCTGCTATTTTCTGCGCGACGGATATTTTGGCGCTGGGGGCGCTGAAGGCGATCTATGATTGCGGCCTGAAACCCGGTGTGGATATTCTGGTAGCCGGCCACGACGATCAGAGCTTCAGTTCCTTCACCTACCCGACGTTAACAACCGTGCGGCAGCCCCGCACGGAAATCGGTCAGGCGGCGGTGGATATTATCATCGACATCGACCAGAACCTCTCCACCCCCAAAAAATATATCCAGAAAACGTTTCCTTCCACGCTGATAGTGCGCGAATCCGCCTAATAAAAACTAAAGTAGACGCCAGCGTCAAAAGCTCGTCGTCCCCTTGTTATTGGAGAGCCAGAGCCGTTTTTGGAAGTCAATATCGACTTTTGACGGTTCCGTCAAAGTAATTCATCCCGTTCCCATGGACAGTCCGTATCAATGAATACGGGAAAAATGGAAAAAGAAAAAGCTGCAAATCAGATTATCGCAATGGAAAAAGCCGGTCTGGACAGGTGGGGAAAAGGCGACCCATCCGGCTTTTTGGAAATTTCAGCTTCCGATGTGGTATATTTTGACCCCTTTTTAGATAAGCGACTCGATGGACTTGCGGAACTGACGGCCTATTATGAAAGTGCCAGGGGCAAAATTCATATCGACCGGTATGAACTGATAAATCCGAAGGTGCATCTAGGCAGCGACATTGCCGTGCTGACATTCAATTATGTCAGCTACCTCGGAAACGAGAGTTCGGGATGGAATTGTACGGAGGTTTATCGTAAGGAAAATGACCAGTGGAAAATTATTCAAACCCACTGGTCTTTTACAAAACCTTTTCAAAAGTAATTGTATTCCAGATTTTTTTCTCTTATGAATCTATCTAATTCCATGAGGTAACTATGAAAAATACAAAAAATGAACTTCAGGGGATCTCTCGGCGAAACTTCCTGCAGGGTGCCGCGGCGGCGGCGGTTTTTACTTATGTGCCCAAACGGGTACTGGGCCAGAACGGCCAGCCGGGCGCCAATGACAAGCTGAACATCGCCGGCATCGGAATCGGCGGGCAGGGCAGCCATGATATCGACCAGTATGCCGGCGAGAATATCGTGGCGCTGTGCGATGTGGATGAGACCCATGCCGCCCATGTATTCAACCGCTACCCCAATGCCAAAAAATACCGGGATTTCCGCAAGATGCTGGACGAAATGAAAGAGATCGACGCGGTGGTGGTGGCCACGCCCGACCATTTGCATGCGACGGTCTCCCTGTGGGCGATCCAAATGGGCAAGCATGTGTACTGCGAGAAGCCGCTGACGCATACGGTGGAGGAGGCCCGGCGTCTGGCGGCGGCGGCCCGCCAGGCGAAGGTGGCGACGCAGATGGGTAATCAGGGACAGGCATCAGAAGAGACGCGGCGGCTCTGCGAGATGATCTGGGCGGGGGCCATCGGCGGGGTGCGCGAGGTTCACATCTGGACGGATCGCCCGATGCAGGGCTTGTTCAACTGGTACTGGCCGCAGGGAGTGGACCGCCCGTCGGATACCCCGGCGGTGCCCGATACGATGGACTGGGATTTGTGGCTGGGGCCGGCCCCGGCTCGGCCGTATCATCCGGCCTATGCCCCGTTTCGCTGGCGGGGCTGGTGGGATTTCGGCACCGGGGCACTGGGTGACATCGGCTGCCATGCCATGGATGCGTCATTCCGGGCCTTGAAGCTGGGGCATCCGATTAGTGTCGAGGCGAATTCCACGCTGGTGAATGAAGAAACCTATCCCGCCGCTTCGATGATCCGCTATGAGTTCCCTGCCCGCGGCGATATGCCGCCCGTTCAGCTCAACTGGTATGACGGCGGGTTAAAGCCCCAGCGTCCGGCGGAACTGGAGGAGGGCCGGGCATGGCCGGACAACGGCGCGATTTTTGTGGGCGAGAAGGGCATGATGTACGGCAACCGGCTTATCCCCGAAAGCAAAATGCAGGAATTTACTCCCCCCCCTGCCACCCTGCCCCGTTCACCGGGCCACTATCAGGAGTGGGCTATAGCCTGCAAGGGCGGCGCGCCGGCCGGCTCCAACTTCGACCATGCCGGCCCGCTGACCGAAGTCGTGCTGCTGGGCAATATTGCCCTGCGCCGCAGCCTGAAGGAAAAACTCACCCAGGTGCGTCTGCACTGGGACGGTGACAATATGCAGTTCACCAACCTGCCGGAAGCCAACCAGTACCTCCGCCGCGAAAACCGGACCGGCTGGAACCTGTAACCAGGTTTACGCAGCTCGTATGGAATAATGCTTAAACAGAAGCGGCGCCTTTCCGTCAACGCGAAAAGACGCCGCTTTCCTATTGGTCATACCGTCCAGCCGGTTTTCTATTTCATCTTTTCATACTTGATGATAACGGCACCGGGTTTTTCGTCGATATCCACGCGCAGTCCCTTGCCCATCAGGTCGCTGCCGGAAACCTTCATCTGCCGGCCCGTTTCCAGGTTGGTAACCTGATATTGGGCGGCGGGGTCCAACCCTTGCAGGACAAAGTCAGCGCTGCGGAAGTAACAATCGCCGCGGCGATGGGCATGAATCATACCGCCGGACAGGTCGCTGGACCGGTCGAACTGCCAGACCATCCAGACATCGTTGGCGGTGGTATAGGGAGTGAGCGGATAGAAATCACCTAAATAATAAGGCGATACTTCCCGCCACATCTTGACGTATTTGCGGATCATTTCATAGTCATACTCTTTTTTCCGCATGTCCATGCAGAAGGAGATCATGGGCGAGGCAATGCAGCCGTGCATCTGATAGGAATTGCATTCCGGGGCCGTTCGCACAGCGCCGCGGCTATGGAAGGGCAGCCACAGATCGAAGCCATAGGTATGGCACTGATGAACAACGGCATTGAATTCGCAGTCGCTCTGCAGCAGGGGCAGGGCGCGGCGGAGGGTTTCCAGGTCATCCCGCCGGCCGCCGCTGGCACAGGAGTCAATCATCATGCCCGGATGCCGCCGCTGGAGTTCATCCCAATAGGCCAGATAGCCTTCGATATACCGGATTTCGGTAATCCCCTGGCGATCCTCGGTATCGTTTTGTCGCCAGAATCCAAGCGGATCAATATTGTAGTCCTGCCGGTAGAGATCGATTTTCTGTTCGGTGATTATCTTATCCACCTGATCCGTAATCCATTGAACGGCCTGCGGGTCATCCATTTTAAACAATCCGCCGTTGGCGCCGCCGTGCACCCATTCCGGGTGATTTTCTGTAATCCAGGTACCGCCGGAAACCCGTTCCGGTTCGAACCAGACAATCGTTTGAATGTCTTTGGCGTGGGCATGTTCGCTGATCGCGCGAATGCCGTCGGGATACCGTTTGGGATCCACTTCCCAGGTTCCCACCTGCGGCCAGCCGACAGCGGGATCACAGACATACCAGCCGGCGTCCATCCACCAGTAATCGAGCTGGATCCCTTCTTCCAGGAACCGGTCGATGAATAAGATTTCCTCTTTTTGATTGCACATCAGGCCGGGGAAATGATGGCCGCTGACGCCCGCCAGCTTGGGCGTGATCCGCTTGCCGTAATCCTTGGGGAAATTGTGGTCGAGCATCCAGTGCCGCCAGAGATTCTGCCCCCGAATCCAGTCGCCCTGATAGAACAGCAGGGCAATCAGCGGGGTGCGGACCTCCTCGCCGGGCAGCAGTTTGAAATGGGTCAATTCCTGGCCGCCCACCACCCGCAGGTTCAGGGCCTCGTCGCGGATAAACTGGGACGCCCACTGGCCCGGCCAGCCGATGGCGATCATGACACCGTCGCCGGCGGCATTGAGGTTGTAATAGGGCCACTCAAAATTGGTCGGCCGGCCGTTGACGGAGGCGAATTTCAGCGTCGTCTGCGGAGCCAGTTCGGTTTTCAGGACGGCAAAACTATTGACCGTGCAGTCGTCGCCCCGGTTATGGTGCAGAACGAATGGCCCTTTGGAGCCGCAGCTAAAATCCGTATCCAGGGCCTGAAGATTTTCAATGATGGCAGAATCCTTGGCGGCGGTATTCTTCAGATACACCGTCCATTCCGCCGTGGGGAAGTCGTTGAATGCCACACCCACGCACCGCACCTCCAGCCCAGCCTGGGCATCGGTATAAAGCAGGGTATATTGGGTGCGGAATTCATCCAGCTTTTTGGTATCCCGTTTCGGCTTCCAGCCCTTCATGAACGCACGCGACGATTGCCCGCCATAGACAAAAGAAAAAGGAGCCGCATTGTCGTACGGAATTGTAGTGGCATCGACAATCGGCATATCACCCAGCCAGACTTCCTTGCCGTCGGCGAGGGTGACTTTGGCATCGGCCCAACTGGCCTGATCGCTGTTGATATTGTCCCCTGAATCGTTGACGACCAGGGTAAATTCCGCCGCACCCTGTAAATCCACGGCGACGGACTGGGCCTTCTCCCCCCGGTGCATAACCGGCGAACGATACAGCTCTTTATCAGCCGCCTTAACCATAAAAATAATACTGCCGCCGCCATAGGAACCGTTGGTGTCAATCCCCACCTGGGCGGAAAATGATTTGGCTGGCCCGGGTAAGCGCACCACCACGCTGCTGTTGGCGTGACAATAAAGGCCCCTTTTGAATTGCTGGTCCGCAATCCGCAGCGGCTGGCCGTCGCGATTGTTCTGCTGGACAGCGTCATAATTGGCCAGGACGATCAGGCCCGGCTGAGCGGGGATTTCCGGCTGAACCCCTTGAAACTTGGCGGCTACCCACTGATCCCGCTGGGCCATTTCCTCCTTCGCCGTCTCGACCGCCCAAAGAGCCGGCACAGCGAGGACGCTTACAATCAGAACCATACCACACAGTGACATCTTTCTTTTCATCGCTTTTCCTTTCACTAGAGTATCCAATATTTACCAGGGTCACAAATAAACAGGGTTATAATTTTCAGGTTGGATTTATTCAGCAGCACCGGCGGAAATCATACCGCTATTATTCTCAAACTACCTTGTTCGTCAAGCAAATAATTCCGTTTTCTGATAAAAAAGCCTCGCCGGTTTCCCGACGAGGCTTGTGCAGTGTATATGTTTTTTACAACATAAACTTTTTATTTGCGTTTCCGCAGCAGGGCCAGACCGCCCATGCTCAGCAGAGCCATTGTGGCCGGTTCGGGGACTTCAAAGGTGATGATCTCATCAACAGAAACAGAATTGGAACCATCCGGACCACTGATAACCACATCAATCGTGTCACCAGCGGCAACAGCCAGGTCGAGAGTGTTCCAGGAACCATAGGTCGTTCCGAAGGTTGTCAATACGGAGTCGTTTTGTAAAACCGTACCGGTCGAACCACCATAATTCAACTGGATTTCCATATCGATGTCGATCAGCCCGGCTTCGGGCGCTATCCAACGAATGACACCGTTTACACCTACTTGGGTTACACCGGTTTGTACCTGGGTTTCACCGGGTTCGATGACATATCCCCCACCGGTTTCGGTGTAGGTAAAGCTATGCCAGAGCAAAGGCCAACCGCCAGGAAAACCATAGACCGGATTTGTCTCATTCCACCAGACGCTCACGCCGCCGGGCCCTACACCCCAGGGACTGTCCTGATACGCGGTGTTCAAGGCAAAGCTGGCCTGGGTTAATTCGGTACTGCGGCCCAAGCTCCACTGGCCAATCGGATTACTCGAATCACTTGGTACAAAACTCGCATTCAGATCATACACATCTGCTGCCTGGGCACTAACCGCTAGCGCCACTACCAACAATAACACAATCTTTTTCATTTTCATTTCCTCCATTGACAAGCTCCTCGCTTTGTCAAATCATAAAAAGGACCACAACATTTAGAAACAACACATTCACAACACACACAGTAAAGTTTTTTCGGTATTAAATTTTTTTTCGGCGATCTCCTTTCTTTTTTTCAGGATTCCCGAACCGGCCGGTTTTTCCCCGGCCGGTTCGGGTTCAATCCTTTTGTTTTTACGGTTACGGCATATCCGTGCAGGCCGGATCCAGCGGATCGTTGCACTTGAGCCAATCCTGGGCAAACAACGCAAAATCCTCCAGGTTGATATAACAGTCCTGATTCAGGTCGGTCGGCAGGAAAGTTTCCTGCGACAGGCAGGTCGGATCCATCGCGGTAACAATATACTCGAATCCCATATTGCTGCCGCCCTGTTTGAGCAAGTCAAAGGTATCACCCGCCACCACGGCCTTCTCCACCATCAAACTCTGTGCGGTGGTAAAGCCCTCCGCGGAAGCGAGGTACTGGCCGTTCTTCACCAGTACCATCGTTGAAGCGGCAGCACCATGCGGGGCGACGGTGTTGATTTCCACCCGAACCGCACCCTTGGCGATGGCCGGCGGAGCGACCCAGCGAATAGCGGTCCAGACATTGGGGTTCACCGTCGATCCGTGCATGGTATGCCAGCCGCCAGGGACACCCACACCATCGGTGAAAAGGGTATTGTTTTTCCCAATGTGCGGCCAGACGAAGGCTTCCGCGGTCGGGTAAAACAGGGGCTTGTCATATTCCAGATTGATACCGTCCATCACCGCGAAACTTGTATAATCGTAGGCATAGCCATATTTCCAGATGGGGGTATCCGGCCCGTCGCCCCCGGTAGCCAGTGTTTTGCCGTCCATATCCCGATTCAGCGACCACATGAGAATGCTGGGATCCATAGGATCCGGATCATAGTCGGGCGTGGGCGGGGAAGGTTCCGGGATATTATTTTCATCCGGAGCGCCGGGTTCGCCAATGGCATACAAGGTAAAGATCGCGTTCACTCCGGTATCATGGGATCCGCCGGGGGCCGTGATTGCCAGATCAAAGATATCGCCCGCCTTGACACGGTGTCCGGTCCAGGTATAGGTGGTAGGGGGTGCCGCATTGTGAATGATCCAGGCATTGGGATCGGGATTATCCACCTGGTTCAGCAGAATCACCACTCCCACTCCTCCATAATAAGCATTCGCCGTGATTTCGATGTTCACCAGCCCGTCACTGGGGGCCGTCCAGCGAACCACTCCGTTTACGCCGGGTCTTTGCACGCCGGTCTGGATATGATTGGCACCATCGGCGAAATTATGCCAGAACAGCGGCCAGTTGCCCGGAAAACCCGGATAAAAGGGTTCTATTTCACTCCACCAGATACTGGTGCCGCCCGGGGTACCGCCCCAATTATCCTGATAGGCGGCATTCAAAGCAAAGGTGTTGCCGGTTAAATCGGTGCTGCGCCCTATACTCCAGACTCCGATGGGATTGGCGGGATCGCTGGGCGCAAAACTGTTCGCCAGATTGTACACATCAAACGCCTGTACGGAAGCGAACGCACACAGGCTTGTCATGAGCGTTAAAATTAAAATCTTTTTCATTTTTATATCTCCTTGTGAATTTTTTATTCTATCACGTTTAAAACCATGGAAACCTGTTTCGCTTACGGATTCGGACAATCGGCGGGATTCCGCGGATCGTTGCACTGGAGCCAGTCGGCAATCAACAGGGCAAAATCGTCCAGATCGACGCGGCAATCCTTATTGAAATCCGCCTCAAAATGAGCCAGGGTTGAGCAGTCCAGCGTTTCCACTTTCAGGGTAAAGCGGCCGATCAGGTCAGCAACGCCGTCATTGCCGCCGAGAACCGGATTGATGCCGCTATTCGGATCCTGCACCTGGGCACCGATAAAGTCCAGACCATAGACATCCGGATGATAAACCACAAAATCGGTCATGGTCACCTTCATCTTCTTCACGGCGTCATAATAAATCAGGGAGCCGGTTCCGGGTACGGATGTAATCGGCCAACCCATTGTGGATGTGGCACTATTGGCCAGGAATTCCGGGGTTCCGTCACCGGGGCCGGTCGCATCCATCTGGGCATAGACGGAAAGGCCGGGGATGTCCTGATTCTGGCTGTCATCAAAGAAGAGATTCATACCCATCTTGGGGACATCGGGTGAGTTGTAGGCGCAGTGCCAGTTAAAGGTGCGTACATCACCCAGCCGCAGCGGAATATCAATCATCATATATTTCAGGTTGTTCACCCAGAAACCATCGGGATGATTTGGATCGTAGAGAGCGGGATCTGTGATCAGATTCCCCTCATACACAGCCATATCCCAGGCCGCATCCTCAAAGAAGGTATTATAGCGATCCAAATTCGTAATCATACCGCCGGTCGATCCGGTACGGGTCAAGGTCATGGCGGTCAGCGAAATGACATCGGGATCGGGAACCACTGGAGTAGTATCAATATTATATTTGGCGATCAGATCGGCGGTCACCGTATCATGTAGCGCCGCATCGACACCGTCATAGACCCGGATTTCCGCAATATCGCCGGTCAGGAACTGCCGGCCGATATCCAACGCACCAATACTTGCCACCGTGTCGGTATTATAGGTCGCTTTTCCGCTACCGGTTGCTGCCAGTTCGCCATTGATATAGAGGTTTCGTTCTCCCTGCCAACTGCGGGTAACAGCCATCAGATAGTAGCGGCCTTCCACCAGTTCATCTGCCGGGCTGAGGGTGGCGCCATATTTGGTGTAATATTTCACCGTATTAAACTGGGAATCGGAAATCCCCACCGCCGCCCCGGCGGCAGGATCGCTGTAGTTGGCATAGAAAATCTGGCTCAGGGTTAAATCATTAATTCGACCCACTACATAAATAGTAAAGTTTGTCGCATTCAGCAAATTATCAGGATCCGAATTGGGATCGATAACCAAACCATCCTCGCCGGTAAACCGGATCACATTCTTACCATTAATCTCATTAGTCTCCAGCGTCGGGCTACCCCAGGCCAGATTGGCCTTCATGGCATTGCCTGACTGGGTATCCTGCCAGCGACCCACCACATCCCCATCTACATAGGGAGTACCCGTATTCGGATCGGCCAGGCCGGTTGCGGCATCCAGTTGGAGAATGCATTCCACCGGTTCGGTAGGTTCGGTAACCTCTTCGATATTCACATCCACCCTTACTGAATGGGTACCGGCATCGGGCGGAATGACCACCAGATCAAAGGTATCCCCCACCGTCACGCTCAATATCTGAAAAAACGATTGGTTTCCCAAGGGAAGGGTGCCCAGAACCTCATCGTTATGTAAAAAGGCATAACTAGAAATTCCGTAATTATATCCGATATTAATAGAGACCTCGATAATTCCGGTAACAGGTGAAGTCCAGCGAATCACCCCGTTTTCTCCCGGTCTGGCAACACCGGTTTGCACACACGTGTCGCCCGGCTCAATTACATATCCCGAACCTGTTTCCGTGTATCCGAAGCTGTGCCAGATCAGCGGCCAGTTGCCCGCGTAACCCGGATAGGGATCACCCGCATTACTCCACCAGACACCGACATCACCCCAGGGGCTATCTTCATAAGCCGTGTTCAAAGCAAAGCTCGCCTGGGTTAATTCGGTACTGCGCCCCAAGCTCCATACCCCGTTGGGGTTGCTCGCATCGTGTGGAGTAAAAGATGTTCCTAAATCATAGGTCACGGCGAAGGTGTTGGCTGCACCCGCCAAACACAAAAACGCCACCATCAACAATACTATACTTTTCTTCATATCATACCTCCTTGGATTTCCTGCTTGTTTTGAATTTCTCATTACGAAATCCTCCAATACAATAAACCTATATTCTGTAACACGTTACCTTTCCAAATTTCCTTCGTTCTTTTGATCGGCTTTCTCCTTTCCTGCTCTATGAACTGCCTCAGCCTCCATGAATTCCGCGTTCTCTCCGTCCGGTTCAACTCACCTCCTTTCTAATAGTCTGGTAGTTCTCCATGTAAAGTTTTCCTTATCTGATTTTTTTACTGTAAAAGATGCCGGTGGTTGCGAAACAACTGCCGGGTATCCTCAATATGAAAACGCATGGCCTCTTCAGCGGCCCGGCTGTCGTGGCGGCAGACCGCCTCATACACGGCCTGATGCTGCTGCAGCGGCTCCTCGATGCGAACCATAAACATCCGGAACCGCACCACATCGAAGGTTTCACTCAGAATCGTGCTGAGCATGGCCAGAATATTATTTTTGCATTCCAGGGCCAGGATATTGTGAAACGACTGGTCGTGACGGCCATAGGTAACATAGTCCTCATTATATTCCCGCTTTTGCTTAATTTTCATCCCCAGCTCGTTCATCTTTGCCATGGCCTGGGATAATTTTTCCAGCCCCCGCTCGGAAATATTTTCCGCCGCCAGATAGGCAATTTGCGGCTCAATGGTTAGACGGGTATCCAGAATCTGGAAGACATCATTGCCGCCGAATTTCTCAAACACCGGGGACAGAATCCGCAAACTGCTGGTCGGATCGAATTTTTCGACAAACCAGCCCGCCCCATGACGAGATTGAATCAAACCCAGCGCCTGCAGGATCATCAGGGCTTCCCGCAAAGACCGGTTGCCCACCTGCAAGATATCGCTCAGCTCTTTTTCCGAAGGCAGCTTGTGCCCCGGTTCCAGATTGGCCGAACTGATATAATCCACCAGCGCCGCCACGATCCGCTCCGCCATCTTCGGCTGATTCAACGGCCCTATACTATATATATCCTTCTTTGGCGCGGCGGCCGTTGTTTCCTGGGCTGCCAACTGCGCTGCTCCGGAAACTATCCCATACTGCCGGTCATGAGCCTTCTTTTGAATTTCTTTGAGATTTTGCGTTTTGTCCATGGAGAAGATTTACTCCAGTTTTTTGCAACTCTATCTTACCACTGCCGGATATAATATCGGGCATTTTGCGGTTCTTCTTAAGGTAGAATTACTTATGTAAAGACTTCATAAGATAAGTATAATTCTTTCCCTTTACCATGTCAACCCCCTACTTACAATTATTCAGAAATCACTGTTTTTTGCGTATAAAGTGCTTTAAATTACTAATATATAAGGAGATATGACAATTATCAATATAAAGAGTAACCGGGCAGGATGAAAATTCCCAATCCCAGCCCCTTTTTAATTAACCTGCTGAACACCCAGCATCCTATTCCACTAATCGATTATCGGACCAGACCGATGATTCAATATCGTCAGAATCGTCCCTGTTTCAAGGCGGTGGGGCCATTATTCTGGCTGCTGAATTAGTTAAAACCTGTTTCCATGCAAACTGGATTGTATAAGTGGTGGCACTCGCGCAAACCATTGACAATAACAGACGCATAACATACTTTGCATCACATGAAATATTCTAATAAATTTGTCTTTTGTTTATCGTGTCTCGGACTTGCAATAACCACCCTGCCCGGCTGCTCCGATCCCTCTCGCCTGACCCCCGAACAGATCACCCTGCACCGGCAATCGCTGGCCGACTACCCCCAGCCGCAGCGCTGGCAGCCGGACATCGATATCTTCGCCCGCCTGGACGAGCAGCAATCCCCACCCAAAAACGCTATCCTCTTCGTCGGCAGCTCCAGCATTCGCCTGTGGGATACCCAAAAATCCTTCCCCCACCTCACCACCATCAATCGCGGCTTCGGCGGCTCCTTCCTCGTCGATTCCGAATATTACGCCGACCGCATCATCATTCCCTACTCCCCGCGCACTATTGTCTTTTACGCCGGCGACAATGACATCGCCGCCGGCAAATCTCCCGCCATGCTCCTGGCCGACTTTAAATCCTTCACCGCCGCCGTCCGCCCCGCCCTGCCCCGGACCGCCATCCTCTATATCGCCATCAAGCCCAGCCTGGCCCGCTGGCACCTCTGGCCCCAGATGAACGCCACCAATACCCTCATCCGCGACTACTGCGCCGCCGCCCCGCGCCTGCAGTTCATCGACATCGCCACACCCATGCTCCAACCCGACCATAGCCCCGGCGGCCAGCCCCGTCCCGAACTCTTCCAGCCCGACGGCCTCCACCTCAACGATGAAGGCTACCGCCTCTGGACCTCCATTCTGACCCCTATCCTGTCCGCCCGTTAATCCGCAATAGTTGTCTAACGAAATAAATATGATCCGCACCATAAAAAAGTAAACCAGCAGATCGCTGATCGCGTGCCTGCTGGTTTACCTGGATTCTGATAAAGGCTTCTTCCAATACCTCTATTCAAATAAATATTCAATTCATTCCAAAAAACAGTCCTGGGACAGATGGCTTACTGCCAGGGCTTCTCGCAGCCTTCCTCTGTGGGAACAATGCACCGCAGCCACTCCGCCGCAAACTGGGCAAAATCTTCCAGATTCACCCGGCAGTCGCTGTTGAAATCATAGGTTAAACTAAATCCTTCATCCAGAACATCCTGACAGCTAATCACCAGCGGGCAATCCGTTTCATCCGGTCCGCAGAGAAAGTTGGTTTTCGCTCTGGCCTTCGACATCATCTCCCCATAGATTCGCAGCTCATCGATCCTGCCTTTCAGCAGCCCGCCGACAGCCCAGTTGGGAACATAGCAGCGTCCCAGATAGCCGGTTAGCGGCTGCAGGTCCGAAGGGGCAAGATCCGTAGATATACCGTCTCGTATGGATCCATATGGCTCCCCATCCAGATACATTACAGCTCGATGCAGAGATTTCGACCGGGTATAGACTAGATGGTGCCAGGTGTTATAAACCATAGGAACAAAAGTCTTATCATATACATCTCCATCAAAATTCCCTACGTAAGCACCGCCTTCCCAATGACCATCCCAGATACCTCCGCCCATACCTTCGGGATTTATTTCCTGTACATAAATCTCATCATACTCGTTGAGTTCCCCGCAATCCAGAATACGGGCATTACCGGAATAGGCATCCAGATTAAACCACACTTCAATCGTTAAACCTTCCGTCAGGGACGACAAGGTACTACCGATGCCTATTGTTGCCCAGCCGCTGTTCGGATCGGTTACTTCATTCATGTTGGGCTCGTTAGTAGATAAATCCAGGGTGTTATCCGTGATTTTTGCCGTTCCGAACAGCACCGCGCCGGCACCGCCGACCGAATCGTGACACGGATGGGCCGGATTATTCGGATCACTCGGCCAGGTAGCCGGGTCAGAAGAACCGTTAAAACTCCACCGGTGCAGTAAAACTGGATCGTCGGTAGGATAATCCGGCAGAACTTTAGTACAGTTTTCGTCGGACGGGTCAATGCATTTCGTCCAGTTTTCGATAAACATCGCGGAATCCGCCACATCCACCGAGCAGTCGCCGTTGAAATCATAGGGCAAACTATACCCGGCATCCAGGACTTCCTGGCAGGTGATTGGTCCCAGGGTGCAGTCCATCGCATCCGGACCGCAGCGCCGGTTACTGATTACCCGGGCGAAGGTCATCATTTCCCCATAGATCCGCAGCTCATCAATCTTTCCTTTGAGCAGTCCGCCGGTAGCCCAGCCGGGAACATAGCAGCGTCCCAGATAGCAGACGGTGAGCGGCACCAGATCCGAAGGTGCGGTAGCAGCCGTTCCGGACGCAGCCAGTGCTCCGTCCAGATACAACTTGGATTCATTCAACGTTTTTGAACTGGTATAGACCACATGATGCCAGGTTCCCGTATCCACCGGTTCCGTATAAGTGGCTACCCCATCAAAAGCGTCATTATAGTATCCGCCGTTAATCCCGTTGGGAGTAACCTCGCTAAGAAAAATTTCATCATACGTGTTGAGTTCCCCGCAATCCAGAATGCGGGCACTATCCGAATGGGCATCCAGATAAAACCACGCTTCCACGGTAAAACCATCCGTCAGGGACGACAAGGTGCTGGCCATCGACACCGCCGCCCACCCGCTGCCGTTCGGATCGGTCACTTCATTGGTACCCGGCGTATTGGCGGATAAATCCAGCGTGTTATCCGTGATCTTGGCCGTGCCGAACAGTGCGGCATTAGCATTTCCCACGGAATCATTAAATGGATGCGCCGCATCATTCGGATCGCTCGGCCAGGTACCCGGGTCCGAAGAACCGTTAAAACTCCACCGGTGCAGTAAAACCGGATTATCCGAGGGATTTTGCGCCATGACAATCTGGGGTAACGCCCCCAGGATCAGAAACATGGCTGTCAGGGTTACTAAAGATCTCATTAATTTCTTCTCCATTTCAAGATCCTCCATTCATTAAAAGTTCACTCATTTACAACAAAAAACCACACACACAAAGGATCGGAATCCATTGATTTCACTTCCAGAATTTCATTTCACCGTCCTCCAGTATTTAAATGAACACCTCAATAACGATATCACGTGCATCGTTTTCAAACTCTCATGCATTGTCTGTTGTTATTTTCGTATATTGACCCATTTCAAACAACAATTCTAATTACCACATTTTAAATATTTAATGACCTTTCAAATAAAAAATACACAGGCAGCCGGACGATCCCCGGATAGGAGGTTTATACACATGGATTATGACAGGCAGGAATAAAAGAAACGGGGATTTTTAGGATCTGCCGGATGCCGGCATTCCCTGGTTTTTGCGATATTGGCTGGGAGAACAGTTCTCCGCTTTATGAAAAGTCTGATAGAAACACTGGATCGAACTAAAACCCGCCTGAAAAGCGATTTCCGTTACCGACAGATCAGTTTCCGCCAGCAGCTTTTTGGCCCGTTCAATCCGGATTTTCTGCAAATAGCTCGTGAAAGAATCCCCGGTCACTTTGGCGAACAGGCGGCTGAAATACCCTTCGGAAAAACCCACATACTCCGCCACCTCCCCCAGCTTGATCGGATTTTGATAATTCTTTTGGATATATTGCCGGGCCGCACGGATTTCGGGATAAATATGGTTTTTGGAAGCCAGATTGATCTGATAGCCCATCTCGCAAAAATATTCACTGATCAGCGTCAGCAGCTTAAAGGTGCTGTCCAGTTTTTCCGGTGACATATACGTGGAATTTAAATAGGCTTTCCGCAGGGCTTTCGCATCGATTTCCGTAGCGGTCAAAAGTTTCTTCAGATGCTGAAGCAGTTGGGAAAATCCCTTCCTGCTGGGGGCTTCCGCCAGCACCTGGCCGCAGGAAATAGTGGCCACATGATTGCCTTGCAAATAGATCGGAATCGCAAAATCAATCAGGCCGGCATGACAATAATAACGAACCGCATGTTTGAGCAAATATGCCTGCTGACAGTTGATGCTGTCCGTTTTATTGCAGGCAGCTCTCCCCTCGGCGGTAGAGCGAATCAGTTGACAAATCGGATTCATTTCGGACTCTTGATAAAAGGGTTTGCCTTTGGAGACATCGGTGGGATAACACAAACCCACCGCCATCCCCGTCAGATCCCGAATAATTTTGACAAACTCCAGAAACTCCTGCGATTCGGATAAGTAGGTAAAACCATCGATTCCTGTTTCTTCCTTTGCCATACGAAAATTATATCTTTTTACCCCTATAATTACAATATTTTTCATCGATATGTCATGAAAACTTCAATATTTGGTGTTCAGAATTGTTGCAGGATAGGGCGGTTCTGTTACCATGCGGATTATAACTTTTTGTAGTATAAATACATATAGTACCAAAAGAGTTGGCAGCCTAGGAAAACCGAAAATTCACCAGGAAAACTAAGAAGCAAAAACGATGAACAATCCTACCCCGCACTTAACACCGATGAAAAGCCTGAACTTTTTCTTGTACCGAAAGATTGCTCCAAAGACAGGCCTTCTTGTCTGGGCCATAGCCCTGGTAACTGTAACCCTGAATATAGCAATGGCAGAAAATGAAACCAAAACGGCCGGTGAAGATCGTTCTGCTCTGATTGACTACATGAAGAATTGGAACGGCAATATACGGCCCACCAAAATCGTAAGCTGGAATGCCTGCAGCCGCCAGTTCATCGACGCCCCCACCTTCAAACTGCTGCCCAGGCCCGATGCCGCCCACTATACCGCCGAAGTAAAACAGGGCAAACAATGCTGGAAGGTGGAATCCGGCACCCCCATCCTCAGCCTGGAAACAATCTGGCCGCAAATGGAAAATAAAATATTCACTCTGGATTTCCAATGGCTGGATACCGCGGGCAATACCCTTGCCTCCGAAAACACCATCCGCGTCAAGGCCCCCGACTGGCAGGGCCTGAAAGAGCCGGCTGCCGATTGGCGCGGGGCTGCCGACCGTAATATGGAGTTTTTCATTCACACTGCTTGGCAGGGCAAGGCCCCTTATCGCGAGCCGAACGTGCCGGTGTGGATCTGGTCCTGCGCCTCACCCACGGTAACACAAGGTTCCTATGTTGGTAATTTCCCCGACGGCTACCCCATGGGCTACCCCGGTATCACCCTCAATTATTATATCTGGGCCTTGCTCGCCTACGTCGATCGCGGCGGCACCCAGAGCGCTGAGGCGATGCGTCTGGCGCGGATTTGTGGTGACTGGGGCCTGAAAAACCGCCGGCCGGATCGTGGTGCTCTGCCCCTCTTTCCCTACACCACCATCACCAACGGAGAATTTGCCGGCTCGGACCAGTCCCCCGTTTTCACCGAAGGAGCCAATATCACCCTCTTGCGAGGGGCTTTGCTGGCGTTGGGCTATGTGGACCTTTATCGTGTAACCAAACACCAGCCTTATCTGGACTATGCCATTCATATCGCTAAAACCACCGCCAAATTCCAGCGGGAAGACGGCAGTTTCCCCTACCGCCTCAATCCCGAAACCGGGGTTGTCAGTGAACACTATACTCCCGCCGCCGGTGATTTCGCCGCCCTGGTCCGCGCCCTGGAACCCTATTATTTCGACCCCGACCTGTCGATGGCCGCCCAGCGGGCTGTGAACTGGACCATTGCAGCGGTTTGTTCCTCCAACCACTGGAAAGGGGTCTTCGAGGATGTCTCCCTCTGGCCGACGTTCTCGAATCTCTCCAGCTTTCAAGCCCAGCTCTTCACGCAATACCTCTGCCAGTATCATGAGGAAGACCCTTCCTTTGCACCCCTGGCCCGGCGTCTCAACCGCTACCTGGAGGACCAGTTCGTGGTGTTCAGTTCGGAGAGCGAATCCTTCATCCACCCGGTGAAGGGAATCGTCCACATCAAAGGCCCCCTCGTCTATGAACAATATGTTTGCTGGTACCCCATGGAAGCCCACACCGGCCACTGGGTTCGTACCCTCATCGCCTTGCACCAAGCTACCGGCGATCCGGTTTATCTGGACAAGGCCCGGGCTGCCGCCAACGCCATCTGTTCCCTCCAGTTCGATGACGGCCAGTTTTCTACCCTAGGCATGCGCTACTATCAGGACGGCAAGCTCGTCTCGGACCCGGAAACCGGCTTCAACTGGTACAATGCCAATGTAGCCGCCTCCATGGCCTTATATGCCCTGGACGCCTATGTAAATTCCCGGCCGGAAAAACCCTAGCAGCCGCAACCCGACGATCCTTCTTCATACCCAATTTGTGCCGCACCCATAATCCCCAGCCTCACCAGCAACCCTCTGGCCCGGCAAATTTAACTTTGACCCCCGCTTTAAATCCGTTATCATTCATCCGTTCTCGTAATCTTGGATTGATCTAACAAAAAAAATGGCACAAAATCCTATGAATACCATCGCACCGAACCGGGACCGCCAAAACACTCGTTATCTAGTCTTCCTGACCGCCGTCGCCTCCCTGGGCGGCTTTTTATTCGGTTACGACACCGCCGTCATTTCCGGCACCACCGACTTTCTGCAGGAGCGCTTTCAATTGACCGATCTGGAGCTGGGCTGGGCTGCCGCCAGCGCCCTGGTCGGCTGCATCCTCGGCAGCGCCGGAGCCGGCTATTTCAGCGACCGCTTTGGCCGGCGAAAAGCCCTTATCCTAGCCGCCGTTTTATATACGGTTTCCGGCCTCGGCTCCGCCATCCCCCAGAATCTTACCCAACTCAGCATCGCCCGGATCATCGGCGGCATCGGCGTCGGCGCCGCTTCGGTCCTATCCCCCCTTTACATCGCCGAAATCGCCCCGGAAAAAATCCGCGGCCGGCTCGTCACCCTGGTCCAGATCGCCATCCTTACCGGCATGATCGTCGTGTACTTTGTCAACGCCCAGATCGCCGCCGCGGGCGATACCCAGTGGAATGTGCAGGCCGGCTGGCGCTGGATGCTGGGCTCCGAAACCTTCCCGGCGATCCTGTTCTGGGCCGCTCTCTACTTCGTCCCCGAAACCCCCCGCTGGCTGATCAAACAGGGATTCCTCGATCGCGGGCTGGCCGTCCTGACCCGTATCGGCGGACCCTCCCACGCCCAGACCGAACTGACCGCCATCCGGGAAACCCTGACCCACGAACAGGGCCGTTTCCAGGAACTGTTCCAGCCGCGCTATACCCGCGTCCTCATCATCGGCATCGGCCTGTCCATCCTCTGCCAGGCCACCGGCATCAACGTCATCATGTATTACGCCCCGCGCATCTTTGTCTCCGCCGGCCTGGACCGTACCTCCGCCATGACCCAGACCGTCCTCATCGGCCTGACCCAGTTCGTCTTTACCTGCCTCGCCTTTCGTATGGTCGATGGCATGGGACGAAAGATCTGCCTCCTCCTCTCCGTCGCCGGCATGGGACTCGCTCTCTTCGCCCTCGGCGGCGCCTATCGCCAGGAAAACATTCACGGAATCATTTTACTCATCTGTGTCCTGGGTTACGTCGCCTCCTTCGCCATCGGCATGGGCGCTGTCCCCTGGATCATCCTTTCCGAAATCTATCCCACCCGCCTCCGCGGCCGGGCCATGTCCCTGGCCATCTTCTTCATCTGGTTCACCAACTTCTGGGTCTCCCAGCTCTTCCCCCTCATGCTCAAAACCATGCGCGAAAACGTCTTCTGGCTATACGCCGCGGTGTGCGTCCTGACTTTCTTCTTCATCTGGCGCATCATCCCCGAAACCAAAGGCAAATCCCTCGAACAGATCGAACACGAACTGCTGGGAATCTAGTGCTTTGTAAAAATTAAATGTTTGGGTACAGGGATCGTAATTTTCGTCTGGCATCTTCTGCTTTAAACTGCCAGTTTACACCTCTTTGTTTTTCATTAGAATTCGTGGCCCATGCGCTCGTTTCCTTTTCCAGCATATCCCTATCTGTCATTTTTCTATCTTTCAGGCATTGGCGGGGCATGAAACTTAACTCATTTTCGGCAATATCCACCTCCACATAACCATCCCGGTGCACACAACGCTTCGCTTCCTGAAAGGAGGCAAACAGGCTGAGGGGTAACGCCCTGCTGGAGGCGGAGGCGGATCAGTTGTGTACTATTCTTCTTCCTTTTCTTTCCGGTGCGGCCGCAGCAGCAGGCGGATCGGGATTTCGGAGAAGGGCAGCAGGTCGCGGAGGCGATTGACGAAAAACCGCTGGTAGTTTTCGTCGAGCAGGGAGGGATTATTCACGAACAGCACAATGGTAGGCGGAGTGGTTGCCACCTGGGTGGAATAGTACACGCGCGGCAGGCCGACTTTGCGGCGGGCGGAGGGAATGCGTTCATCGGTAATCGTCTTAACCGCCCGATTCAACTGGCCGGTGCTCACCCGCGTAGTCGCCTGCTTGTGCAATTGCCGCGCCAGGTCCAGTAGCGACTGAACATTCTTCCCTTCCGTGGCGGTAATGAAGCTGATGGGGGCATAGCCCAGGCCGGGCAGCATTTTATTGATATAGTCGTGATATTGCTCCGTGGAGGCCCGGTCTTTGGCCAGGTCCCATTTGTTCACCACGATAATGCAGGGCTTGAACTCCTCACTGATGAAACTGGCCAGCTTTTTGTCCACCTGCGAAATTTCCGCCACCGCATCCAGAAACATCAGCACCACATCCGCCCGGCGAATCGAACGGGTCGCCCGCGTGTAGCTGTAAAACTCAATATTTTCATCGGCCATCCGGGCCTTCTTCCGTATCCCGGCGGTATCGATGGCGAGAATCGTATGGCCGTCCTTCTCGATCCGGACATCAATCGCATCCCGCGTGGTGCCGGGCACCTCGCTGACGATCACCCGCTCCTCCCCCGCCAGCGAATTGATGAAGCTGCTCTTGCCGACGTTGCGCTTGCCCACCACCGCCAGCTTCATCATCTCTTCCTGCGGCCTGGCCGTATCCAGCCCGCTCAGTTCCTTGAGGACACGTTCGACCAGTTCCGTCCGGTTGCGGCCATGCAGCGCCGATACACAGATCGGCTCGCCATAGCCCAGGGCGAAAAATTCACCCCGCTGATTCTCCAGGCTTTGCGAATCCGCCTTGTTCGCCACCAGCAGCACCCGCAGCTCCGGTCGCCGCAGCAGCTCCGCCACCTGCCGGTCCAGCTCGGCGATCCCCTCCCGGATATCCACCACAAACAGGATAATCTGCGCCTGATCGATGGCCCGGGCGATCTGGGCTTCCACATGCTCCGTCAGATTGTCACAATCCACGATCCCATACCCGCCCGTATCGATCAGCTCAAAATACTGATCCGCCAGCTCCACAATCGTGCTCACCCGGTCCCGCGTCACCCCCGCCGTCGGCTCGACAATGCTGATCTGCCGCCCCGCTAACGCATTGAGCAGACTGCTCTTACCCACATTCGGACGGCCTACTATCGCTACTACCGGTAATGACATATTCTTACTTTTCTAATCAAACGGAACTTACAAAACTGTACCTTACTGCACCAATAACCAGCATATCATACCGGAAAAACCAAAATTTGCTATGTATTTTTATGTTTTGTCAGATACCCATACATATGCATCATTTTCTATTTTGGTTCCCGGGCAAGAACTTTTTAAAAATCCTTTTTGTATAGCCTTTTTTATCGCATGATTAAATTCAGAGTCAGTGTACATACACGGATCATCTATAGTTGAATAAATACGAAGCATTTTCCAGGTAGTTTTGCCAATTTTTCTTGCTACTTCTAAAATTTGCCTCTCAACATCGATAGGCTTAACAACTTCTTTTTCTGGTTGGTTTGGGAAAAGCATTCCTTCCACATAGTTGGCAGCAACAAATTTTCTCCGAGCATTAACCATGGATCGATTCATTAAGTCAACCGCATCTGGAGAGCGTGAACCGAATACTAGATGGTATTTTGGAAATTGATATGAATACTTTTCTCTAACAGGGTAATGAATGGTCCAATTAAACCAACGATGAAGTTGCTCGGTATATTCTTTAGCAAATAAATCAATCTGATCTTTTTGGGTAATAGTATGGTCAGTAACTATGTGTTGCCAATATGGTCCTCCTGCGATATTATTAAAATCAATTACTAGCGAATGATTGTTTTGTATTGTTTTGTTAAAAGTGAATTTCCTGATATTTCCCCAAATCCCTCTTAAAAAATTTCTACTCATTAGATTTATGAGGGTTTCCACGCTTTGACCGCTACGTAAATTATCATAAACAGATTTCAGGTCATCAAAAAGAAGATCGCTAGGTTTTATTGGATCTAAGTAAACAAAAACGGTATGAGTTTTTGCTAAATAAGCTATTTCATCAATATAATTACGAAAGCAACCATTACGAACTGTTTTTTTGATATTTAAAACAGACGTGTTTTTTTCGAGCTGTTCATAAAGTATGTTATTGGATTCAATAAAATAGCCATGAACTTGAATGTTACGTTTGCTGATTTCGGCTAATCTATTTGAAATAATGAGTGGGCTACCAAGTGAACCGTCTCCAAATTTTCCAGGACCAGCAAAACAATCAACAACAAGGATTGGTCTCTGTAATTTTGAGACTTTTATCAAATAAGGTTCCAGGTAATAATCTAATATTCCATCCTTATAATTCGACCAAGATCTTTTCTTTGAGAAAAAACGAACAATGTTGTCCAATTATTTATCCCCCTATATTCCTATTAGTTCTCCAGGCATTTGATCCCAGGTCTGATTTTCGAGCAGACGGCCCGCTTTCTTTTTATTCACGCCGCCCCATTGTTTGAAAAAGAAAGGCACATTCTGGCCAATGCACTGGTCCCGGATTTCCGTAACCCAGCCGGCATTCATGGGCCTGGCTTTCGGGCCGGATTCACCGCCGACAATGACCCAGTCGATTCCATCCAGGCATAGTTCCGGCATTGGCCCCAGCAGAGGCTCGATAGACAGAAATTTAATAACAGCCCGAGTATTCCGCAAATGATCGATGCGATACCGGTAATCGCTGTTCTCAACCGAAACGCCCATCCAGATATTCTCCGCCCAGGCCAGTTCCGGACTTAACTGGTTCAAACGGTCCGATCGTTTCGTCAGGACCTGAAATCGATGCTGAGAGGCCCGGTTCATAATATCAAACACATCAAAGATAAAGGAGTCAGGTATATCTTTATGAAACAGATCGCTCATGGAATTGACAAAAATTGTTTGGGGCTGTTTCCAACGGAGGGGATACTCCAGAACATGCCGGTGCAGGGTAACACGAAAGCCGTTGGCGTAATTTTGGTTCCCCATAGCCCTCAGACGCAAAGCCATTCGCTCCGCATAACAGTTTTTACAACCAGGACTGATCTTGCTGCAGCCGGTAACGGGATTCCACGTGGATTCGGTCCATTCGATTCTGGATTTTTGTGCCATTGTTATACCCGTATTTATATAGTAAAGACCATTAACGATACCTCATTATAAAACGAGATAATTAAATGTAAAGTAAAATCCCGTTTCTATTTTATCGATGAATCCGCAGCCAGCGATGCCGAAAGGTATCCCGGATTTTTTCCGTGAACCGCAGGCCCATCCGCTGGGTGCTGGCCGGATACTCAAGCTGGCGCATCCGCTGGGAATCGGCTTGGGCCTTGCGGCAGGTCAACAGCCACCAGGTCAGGCCGAGATTTAAAATAAGCCACTTTCGGTGGAAACCTTTCATGCCTTACCTTTGCAGTTCCATCCCCACGCACGCCCGCAGCTCATCAAGGTCTCTGGCCCGCAACGATTCCGCCGGCCAGAGCTGCTCCCGCTGCACCATCTCCAGATTACGCGGATAATACCGGCTGACCTGACTGATCCCCGCGTCCACCGGCCCGCCGCCCTGAAACCCGCTGGCCCCCAGCCACCGGCCAATTTCCTGTTCGTATTCCGCCGGATAAATCAGGACCAGCAGCAACCCATCCGCCTCCCGCGCCAGTTGCAATTTGGCCCGGCAGGGCGGCGCCTGTTCCTGCGCCCACCGCAGCAACTGCCGGTATTCCTCCTGGCCGCTCTTTTCATCCCGGCAGTGAAAGAACATCCCGCTTTCCAATTGAAACCGCTGCGGAGTGACCGCCTGCAATTCCATCCGCCCGTCCGGATACGCCCGATAGATTTTATACACCTTACTCTGCGCGTATTCTTCTGTCTCCAGCAGGGCCGCCGCTTCTTCCGCCGTATAGCCCATCGCGCACTGCGTACCAAAGTCGATCACATACAATCCCACATATTTTTCCGGTGTTGGTGTCTGGGGTAACTTCATATCAGGTCCCTTCATCCGGCCTGGGCCGGTTTTACTCATTCAAATTTCAGCAAATGGTAATTCTTTTTACCGCTGCGTAAAACCAGGATCGTTTCCGACGCCAGCGACTCCACCCGGAACACCTGCTCCTGATTATCGATCTTCACATTATTGGCATACACTCCGCCCGCCTTGATGAGCTTCTTCGCCTCCCCCCGGGAACTGCACATCTTCGTCTGGCACAACGCGTCCAGCACAGATAGCCCGCTTTCCAGGCAGCTCCGGCAGAACCGGGTGCTGGGCACATCCGAAAAAATATCACTCAAGTCCCGGTCGCTCAGCCCGGTAATCTCCTGGCCATAGAGTACCTGCGAGGCCTTCCGGGCCACCTCGGTCGCCCGCTGCCCATGCACCATCCGGGTCACTTCCTCCGCCAGCACCGTTTGGGCCTGTCGCTTTTCCGGCGCCGCTTGCACGGCTTGTTCCAGCTCTCCAATCTGCTCCAGCGGCAGGAACGTAAAAAATTTCAGCAGCTTAATCACATCCCGGTCATCGCAGCGAATCCAGTACTGATAAAATTCATATGGGCTGGTCTTTTTCTCATCCAGCCAGACGGCCCCCGCCTCGGTCTTGCCGAACTTCTGCCCGCTGGCATTGGTCAGCAGTGGCGAGGTCAGCCCATATGTCACCTTTCCCTCCAGCCGGCGTACCAGGTCGATCCCCGCCGTAATATTGCCCCATTGGTCGTCGCCGCCCACCTGTAACACGCAGTCATACTGCCGGTTCAGATGCAGAAAATCATAGGATTGCAGCAGTTGATAGCTAAACTCCGTAAAACTCATCCCCGCCTCGCTTTGCAGCCGTTTGCGAACGGATTCCTTACCCATCATCTCCCCCACCCGGAAATGCTTGCCCACATCCCGCAAAAATTCGATAAAGGAAAATTTCCCGATCCAGTCGAAGTTATTAACCAGCAGCGCGCTATTGACCCCGCATTCAAAATCCAGAAAATGCTGGAGCTGCTGCTGAATTCCCACCACATTCTTCTCGATGGTTTCCTGGCTGAGCAGCACCCGCTCCTGACTCTTGCCGCTGGGATCTCCGATCATGGCCGTAGCCCCGCCCACCAGAGCAATCGGCCGATGCCCATGCCGCTGAAACTTCGCCAGCAGCATAATCTGCATCAGATGCCCGATGTGCAAGCTCTCCGCCGTCGGATCAAAGCCCGCATATAAAGTAACGGGGCGATCCAGCTTGTCCGCTAAATCGAAATCGGACTTTTGGCTGACAAAACCACGTTCCGTTAAAGTAGCTATTACATTCGACACAACTCTTGGCCTTTCGAAACAGCATCAAATTCCTAAACACAGTATGATACGAAATAACTCCTTCATAATCAAGCTGCATATGCTGCAATGGGGTAATGGATTGCGGTATAATGAAAACAAACGGAATAAACGGCGTGCATTAATTGAATTTTGTATTTCACCTGAATTTTTTCAAATATTTTTTTAAAAAAATATTTGCCTTTGATTAACTTTTCCCCATTGTTAAATTTTAGTCAATAATTATATAAACATGTATTTCTACAGTATTTATGTTCGAATTAACATTTTGTTAACAATTTCATGAATGTAAATCCTTAATTTATAATGGTTTTTGGTTTGACATGCTATATGTTGTGAGTTATCTTTCACTGGCGACTATATGTTGAATGTGAAAGTATTCATTTTTTTAGACACCTAATTTCTGAGTGGATGTTATTTGGTTAAGAAACTAATTTTATGGGTCCTATAACACGTGCGATGCCCATTTTGCAAAGAGGATCAGGACAAGGTAATCGATTCCCGCTCCAGCGAGGGCGGGCGGATCATTCGCCGCAGACGCCAGTGTCTGGCTTGCAAACGTCGTTTCACCACCTATGAACGAGTCGAAGACGCGGTTAAACTGACCGTAGTCAAAAAAGATGGCAGCCGGATCCCCTACAATCGCCAGCGAATCATCGCCGGTGTCCAAAAGGCTTGTTACAAAAGACCGATATCCATGCAGCAAATCGAAAATTTAGCCGAGGAAGTCGAAGAAGAAATCTTTCGCCAGCAGGGTCAGGAAGTTTCCTCCCGCTTCATCGGCGAGCAGACCATGAAACGCCTGAAGTCTTTGGACCAGGTCGCCTATGTCCGCTTCGCCAGCGTCTATCGCGATTTCCAGGATTTAGGCCAGTTCATCGAAGAAGTCAATGAAGTAATGGACCGGACGGAACCGGCCCCGGGGCAGAAAAAACTTTTTGATGATTAGGGTAATTTTATGCAGTTGCAGGTAGAAAAAAGCGACGGCTCTCTGGAAGTATATCTTCATACCAAGGTCATGGGAACCATCACGCTCGCCTTATCGGAAGTCGGCGATTACCAGGAAACCGTTGCCGAACAACTGGCCGAAGCCGTGAGTCTTTATCTGCGGCACCAATACGGCAGCGGCAGGGTCTCTTTCAATGAAATCCAGTCCATGATCGAAGTCGTACTGGCGGATACCGGTCATGAAAAAGCGGCTTTGGCCCTGCAGGAGCATCGTATCATTCGGCAAATTAAACGCAACCGGGTGGAAGTGGTAAAAAGAAGTATTCCGCAACGAATCTTTGATTCACGGCGAAGCGTCCTGAATTATGATCAGAGCGAAGTTCAGCATTGGAATAAGTCGATGATTGTACGGGAGTTGGAAAGAGAGAGACACCTGCCCCGAGGCTTGGCAAGAGTCATTGCGGGTGTGGTGGAAGAAAAAGTTCTAACTCTGGGTTATCGCCAGATCGATTCCACTTTAATTCGCGCCCTTGTCGATAACGAATTTCTGGCGATGAGGCAGGCGGAAAGAGCCTTGGCTGAACGAAAACCCGTGAAGGAGGTTGAGGAGGAATCGCCCGTTGCTGCTGTGTGCTAAAAACAGGACAGCAGTTGGATCTTGCGTTGCTGTCAAAAGGAATGGCAGTATAAACTACCGCGCCACGGCTAAGTACCGCGTCTTTTGGCAGCAACCTGCTTGAATGTTCTGGCTGGAGGCATCGAGGTCTCCATCTTTGGAGATAACACGCCAGGTGTTATCCATAGCAATCGCAAGGATGCTGAAAACTGGGTGATCGTGAGAACGATCGAAAACCCGCTAAAGTCAGGTGACGAGAGCAGGGATGCCTAGTCCGCAAAAAAGACAAAGTCCGCTGGTAGCGAGGCAATCATTACTCAAAAGGTTTTGGCAGCCAATCATTAAACGGCTTTGTTGCTGGACCGCACCTGACTATTTTTTGAAAAAGACTTGTTGTGTGGGGGATTGGGCTATTCATTGGCCCGCGTTGATTCGAATGGCCCCTCTCTGCCGTCACGCCCGGTCATAGGAAATTACCGGAGCGATCCATCGGGTTTTCAATTGCCGCTAACCTGCATCGGGATCGCATAGAGTGAGGTCATCGCCGTAATAAACAGCGTCTTGCCGTCCTTGCCGCCAAAGCAGACGTTGGCCGGCCGTTCCGGAACCGCAATTGCCTCGATCTTTTCACCCTGTGCATTGTACACATCCACCGTACTATCCGCCTGATTGGTCAGATATACATTCCCCCGGCTATCCATCGTCATCCCGTCCGAACCGCTGGCGGCAAAAAGTTTCTTATCCGCCAGTGTTCCGTCAGCGTGAATCTGGTATGCAAACGTCTTACTATCTCCATGATCGGCAATATACAGAATTTTCCCGTCCGGCGTCCCGATCACCCCATTGGGCCGCACCAGATCGCCCGCCACCCGGACCACTTTACTCCGGTCCGCCGTCAGATAATACACATGCTCCCCGCCCTGTTCTAGGTTGTTCCTGTCTCCATAACAGGGATCGGTAAAGTAAATCCCGCCCTTCGGATCGATCCACAGATCGTTGGGGCTGTTGAATTTCTTCCCCCCATACCGCTCTGCCAGCACCGCCGCCCTCCCCCCCGGATCGATGGAAACCACTTGGCGGCTGCCGCCCGCACAGGCAATCAGATTCCCGCCGCCGTCAAACATCAACCCATTAGCCCCGCCGGAGTTTTCCAGAAACGTCGAAAGTTTCCCTTCCGCCGACCACTTGTGAATCCGGTTGTTCGGGATATCGCTGAAAAATACATTCCCCGCCGCATCCCCCGCCGGTCCTTCTGTAAAGGCAAAGCCGCCCGCCAGCTTGGCCGCCGCCCCCGGCGCCACTACCGGTGACTGATTCCCTTTCGCCCCCGCCAGCCAATCCTCCAGAATATACTCGCAGTTAATCACCTTCTCCACAAAATCCAGCGGAAAATAATAATAATGGTTCGACGCCTCAAATCCGATCCGGCTGTCCCGCCGGCTCAGATGAAACATCTGCACCGCAATCTCCCGCTCCTCCTCCGCTGCCCTCTGCATCGCCTCCGCATACTTCACCCGCTCTTCCGGCTTCACTCCCTCCGCCGCCAGTGCATTACGGGCCAGGATAAACCGCGTCTGATTGGCCACACTGCGAAAATACAGCCAGCAGACCTGCGCAATGGTGTAATCCTCCAGCAGCCGGGCACGATATCCCGCCTCCTCCTGCTTGGCCAGCGCCTTCTCAAAATCCGACAGCCCCGGCTTCCACAGCCGCGCCATCTTCGCAAACTGCTCCGCATACACCTCCGGCGGAAACGGCCCGCACCAGGCATCCAGATGATCAAACGGAAATCCCACCATCGTTGCTCCCCGCCCCGTCGCTACCGGATACAGCGGATTCGCCGGCCCGTTCTGACAGGGTTCCGAATACAAACCACCCGGGAACGGGTGCTCCCGAAAGGCCGCACTAAACCGCCCCCACGCCCGCAGCACATCGTCCACCGCCGCCGTCCCGTAATTATCCTGCGCCACCTTCGCCAGGGCCTCTTCCACCGTGCCATCTTTCCGTTCGCTGAATTCCTTCGCAATCTGTAAATTCGGCGAGGGACATCCGCCCAGCGACCAGCTCAGCATATACCCGTCCACCCCCGCCGCCGTCAGATTCCGGCAATGCTCCGCGATCAGATTCATCGCCGGAATATACGGCACCGCCGACAGCTCCCACGTATTGTTGAACGCCACCTTGGCCATCGTCTTCATCCCGTGCTTTTTGGCATACCCCCAGTGCCGGCTGGCCCGCGGCCCCGGCCCCACCGCGCTGATGCTGTATTCCCAGATCGTCGTCGGAATCCCCGCATGTTCCACCACCAGATCCCGTTCGCTCACACTCATCAGATACGCCTGGTGCGGCAGCCCATTGATTATCGCTTCCGCCCATTCATCCGCCCACCCCCAATCCCAAAACATCACCTTCGCCTCCGGGTTCCCCGCCCACATCCCCTCGGCAATCGTGCTGTTAATCTCCGCGATCACTTCCGCCGCCGGCCGCTGCGAACATCGCGGACAACCGGCCCCACCGCCGTGGCTCCAGCAGCTCGTCAGATTCTCCGACGCGCTGATCGTAAACACCCCGCCCAGCCCCGGCACCTGCTTAAAAATATACGTCAGCGAATCCTTCACATACTGCCGCACCGGCGGCGTCGAAGTACATAACGCCGAATACCCCCCTTCCGCCGTCCCCTTGACCTCCTTCCGCCCCTCCTTCTCAAAAAACGCATCCGGCATCCCTCGCGGCTCGTTCATATACAGATAAATCTTGATCCCGTATTTCCCCGCCTGCTCCACCATCCCCCGCAGCGTCGCCAGCCGCTGCTCA
>CAZOMV010000068.1:0-31966 GCA_964580995.1 uncultured Pirellulales bacterium | reverse complement strand
CGCATGAAAATCATGCAGAAAAAACAAGAATATGATAGATAGTAGTACAGAGAAATCAGGATTTTAAAATGGTGGGTTAAGAACCCACCCTACCAGAGAAGAGCACGGCCGACGGGGCCGCGGCACAATTCAAGACCATCGCCTGTTCTTCGAACAGACGCTGCCACCCGTCGTTGATGTTACTACCAAGGTTTTGCAAAACTTCATTTACGAGTTAGAATCCGACAATACGATAAGGGAGTATTTATGCGAGTATTAATAACGGGCGGAGCGGGATTTATCGGCAGCCATTTGACCGAACGGTTATTGAAGGCGGGGCATTCGGTTATCATTATGGATAATTTTCATACGGGCAGCCGGAACAATATCCGGCATCTGCTGCATAATGACGATCTGGAGGTATTCCGGCATGATGTAACGGAACCGTTTCGGGTGGAGGTGGATTGCATTTACAATCTGGCCTGTCCGGCCTCACCGATTCATTATCAGCGGTCGCCGGTGAAAACGGTGCTGACCTCGGTGCTGGGCGTGATTCATTGCCTGGACCTGGCGAAGGTGACCAAGGCCCGCGTTTTGCAGGCCTCGACTTCGGAGATTTACGGGGATCCGCAGGTGCATCCGCAGCGGGAGGAATACTGGGGCAATGTCAATACCATCGGGCCGCGGAGCTGTTACGATGAGGGCAAGCGGGTGGCCGAGACGCTGATGTTCGATTATCACCGGGAGAACGGGGTGGATATCCGGTTGGCGCGGATTTTCAACACCTACGGGCCGAAGATGAGTCCGGATGACGGGCGGGTAGTAAGCAATTTTATTTTGCAGGCCCTGCGGGGTGAGCCGATCACGATGTTCGGTGACGGTTCTCAGACCCGGTCGTTCTGTTATGTCGATGATCTGGTGGAAGGATTGATCCGGTTAATGAATACCGATGGCATTACCGGCCCGATGAATTTCGGCAATCCGGATGAGCGGACGATTAAGGAAATAGCTGAGCTGGTGATCCGGCTGACCGGCTCTTCTTCTGAAATTGTGTATAAGCCGCTGCCGAAGGATGATCCGGTACGCCGCAAGCCGGATATTTCCATGGCGAAGCAGAACCTGGGCTGGCAGCCGAAGGTGAAGCTGGAGGACGGTTTGCCGCGGGTGATCGAGTATTTCCGGCCGCTGGCGGAGAAACATGCTGCCCCGACGAAAATGCCCACCTGAGAGAAGAAAATCAAAGAGCAAAATGCAAAGAGCAAAATGGCTGATGCGCTGGTTTTGGTGTTTTGCGGTGCTATGGTTCGCAACCGGCATTGCCCAGGCGCTGGTTCTGCATCCGGAGCATGAGCCGAACGAAGGTTTTTCCCGGCCGGCGGGGGCGGTGGTGGGCCGCTGGTCCAACAATGCCTCCTGCGTGGCGATTTCTCCGAATTATGTAGTCACGGTGCGTCATGCCAACGGCGGGGTGGGCAGCCGGGTTTATTTTCAGGGTATCGAATATATCGTCCGGGAAGTCTGGAATGAGCCGACGGATGACGGGGCGGCGGCAGATTTGCGGATTTGCCGGATTGAAAAACTGAATGGGAGCCCGGCGAATCTGAACGATTATGTAGAACTCTATACATCGCGTGACGAAATCGGAACACCTATCGTAGTGAGTGGTTATGGTAAAGGCAGAGGCAGCGGAATACCCGATGAGCGAAATCCGGTTGGCTATTTGTGGAGCGGCAGTGCGAATCAGATGCAGCGCTGGGGGCAAAATCAGATAGAGGATATTGCAACGGTACAATCGGTCAGTTATCAATCCAGCGTATTGGTTGATTATTTTGATTTGCCGGGCATAAGCGGCAGCCAGACAGAATTTGAAGCAGCGGCGGCGGAATGGGATTCCGGCGGGGGCTGGTTTATCTATCAGGATAATCAGTGGAAACTGGCGGGGCTTAGTTCGTATGTGCTGACGCTGAATAGCAGCCGTTTTAATCCGAAAGACTGGAATTATGCAATCCGCATCAGCAGCTATGCCGACTGGATTGGGACAAATGTGAACGAACCGGAGTGCAGGCAGCAGCCGGGTGGGGATATCGATGGCGACTGCCAGATTACGATGTCTGATTTGCATGCACTGCTGGAGTCCTGGCTGGCGCAGGATTGTGATGTGACGAACGATTATTGTCATGGCGCCGATCTGGCGGAGCCGTTCGGCAAGATTGATTTTGCCGATTACGCCGTGCTGGCCGGCCATTGGCTGCAGTGCAATCTGGAGCCGGCCTGGGGCTGCGAATGAATGCCGCGGTAAACAGTATGTCCAATTATTCTCCCGTGCCTCCCGTCATGACGCGGCAGCGTCTGGTATGGGGTTATGTACTGGTTCTGCTGGCGGCGGGGGTGCTGTATGCCGTCACCTGTGCGCCGGGATTGTTGTGGCAGGACAGCGGGATGTTTCAGTATCGCATCTGGCACGGGGATCTGGAAGGGGGGTTGGGATTGGCGC
Organism: uncultured Pirellulales bacterium; assembly: GCA_964580995.1. Lineage (GTDB taxonomy): Bacteria > Planctomycetota > Phycisphaerae > Sedimentisphaerales > SM23-30 > JAKJEP01. The sequence goes on along the minus strand of CAZOMV010000068.1, from coordinate 29,493 downwards.
TGGCCCATCCGCTGTATATCCTGCTGGGGATGGCGGCGGGGGCTGTGCCGCTGGGTGAATTTGCGTACCGGGTGAATCTGGTATCCGTCCTGGCCGGGGCGATTACGGTGGCGAATCTGGCGCTGCTGGTTATGATCTGGACGCAGAGGGTTTTGCCGGCCCTGGCAGCGGCATTGACTCTGGGTTTGTCGCATACCTTCTGGCAGAATGCCTGCATTGCCGAGGTTTATACCGTATATACGGCGCTGTTTCTGGCGGAACTGGTGGTACTGCTGCAATACTGCCGAAGCGGGCGGGTGAATTATTTGTATGGGCTGGCAGGGCTGAATGGTTTGGCGCTGGCGGATCATATGTGGGCGGTGATCCCGCTGGCTGGTTATGCGGTGTTTCTGGCAATACTATTGGTGCAGCACCGAATTAACCGGCGGCAGGTGCTGGCAATGGTTTTCCTCTGGATTCTGGCGGCCGGGCCGTATGAGTATCTGATTGTCAAAAATATGGTGCAAAGCGGGGATGTGGCGGGGACGTTGTCCTCCGCTTTTTTCGGCCGCACCTGGCAGGGCCGGGTGCTGAACAGCTCGATCACCGCAAAAGTGATCGTGGAGAATCTGGTGTTTCTGGTTTTGAATTTTCCCACGCCCAATCTGGTTTTGTTTTTCGCGGGTCTTTTTTCTTTATATAAAACCACGCCGAGTCGCGGTTTTGCGTATATGATCGCGGCGCTGCTGATTTTGTTTTTTGTTTTTGCCTTTCGTTATAATGTTCCGGACCGGTATGTATTCTTTCTGCCGTTCTATTGCCTGTTGGCGGTGGTACTGGGAGCAGGTGCTGCGCGGCTGTTTGCGAACCGGTACAAGCGGGCGCTGGCGGCGGCGGTGGTGTTTTGCAGCCTGATGCCGCTGCCGGTATATGCCCTGGCGCCGGGTTTGGCGGAAAATAAATATCCAGCCCTGGCCCAGCGGCGGCAGATTCCTTACCGGGACAGTTATACCTATTTTTTGCAGCCCTGGCAGGGAGGATATCGCGGGGCGGAACGGTTTGCCCGGGAATCGCTGGAGCTGGTTGAGCCGGATGCCCTTATCTACGCGGACGGCACGACGGTGTATCCGCTGCTGTTGATGCAGCAGGTGCAGGGGCTGCGACGGGATGTAGTGATTGTATCCAGCCACGGGACGGTCAATAACCTGGACAAATATGATGAAAAGGCCATCGAAGGGATCCTGGCGGAGCGGGCGGTGTATGTGGTGTCCCCGATCGAAGGCTATTGCCCCGCTTTTTTGCTGGATTCCTGCGATTTTGTCCCACAGGGGACAATTTATCGGGCGGTGAAAAAAAATAAAAAAATGACTTGACATATACCCGGTTTTGTGGTACAAGAAAATCAAGAGTCGGTAAGGCTCGGGATTTTCCTTTTAGGATTTTTTTAAAGAAAGGGCATTTTTATGCTGTATCACAAAGCAAGGCTAAGTTGGGTTTTGGTATTGGTGTTGGCAGTGGTCGTGATGACATCTCATACAAAAGGCGATTTTTCCGGTTCGGTGATTTGCTCGGATAGTGCCGAGCAAAGCAAACCGGCCCTCAGCGGTAATTTCGCTGTTTGGCTGGACTTGCGCAACGGCAGTTCCAACAAGGATTTATTCGGCTATGATTTCACCGGGCTGAATGAGGTCCCCATTTGTACTGCCGCCGGCAATCAGGACACTCCTGCCATCAGCGGCAATCTGGCGGTCTGGTGCGATAATCGCAATGGAAATAATGATATTTATGGTTTCTACCTGCCTGCGGCCGGGGTGAGTGTTAATAGTATCCAGGGGGGAGAAATTGCCATATGCACCGCGGCTGCCAGCCAGGATTTTCCGGCTGTCAGTAACAATATCGTGGTCTGGCGCGATAAACGCAACGGCAATAACGACATATACGGCATTGACATAAATACTTTGCCGAGCGGCAGTGATTTTCCGATTTGTACCAATACCTTTGGTCAATATACTCCCAGCATCAGCGGCAATATTGTGGTGTGGATGGATAATCGCAACGAAAACAATGATATTTATGGTTATAATCTGACCACCCAAACGGAGTTTCCCGTCTGCACCGATCCCAGCGGGCAGTATAATCCCCGGATTGACGGCAATATCGTGGTCTGGACCGATGACCGTAACGGCAATACCGATATTTACGGGATTGATATTACCACCCTGCCCGGCGGCAGTGCGTTTGCGATTTGCCTGAACGGCGCTGCGCAAAGCAATCCCACCGTTAGCGGAGCCAATGTGATCTGGGAAGACCAGCGTAACGGTAATTTCGATATCTATGGGTACAATCTGGCCGCGCACAATGAATTTTCGGTGGTTACTGCCGCCGGGGACCAGAAGCAGCCGGCCATCGACGGCCGCCGGATCGTCTGGCAGGATAGCGCCAATAGCGGGGATATCTACACCGCCCTGATTCCCGAACCGGTCGTTTTGACCCTGCTAGCCCCCAATGGCGGGGAGATATACCAGGCGGGTGGATCCTGTGCCATAAGCTGGCAGAGCAGTGGGCCGCTCGATCAGGTGAAGATCGAATATTCCAGCAATGCCGGCGGGGATTGGAGCACCCTCGATCCCAATACCGCCAACGACGGCCAGTGGCTCTGGCAGCCGCTGCCCGATATCGATTCCAGCCAGTGCCGCATCCGCCTCAGCGATCCGCTGAATCCGGCTACCGGCGACCTGTCGGACGATAACTTTATTATTTTCCAATGTTTAGCAACACTGACCGCCGATCTGAACGGCGATTGCCTTGTCGATCTGGCGGACCTGGCCCTCTTTTCCCGCCAGTGGCTAGACTGCGGTAATCCGTACGACACGGACTGGTGCAACTGAGAATAAGAAAATCCTAAATTCTGATATCGAAACTCTGAACAAATTCAAAAAACAAACGGTAAAACGTTTTGTTTAAATGATTTATGGTTTTGATAATTGGTATTTGTTTAGTATTTAGTGTTTAGGATTTGAAACTTGGTAATTTTGCAGCGGTTGGAGATTTTTTCTTGCATATGTCTAATCTACGAACCTTTTTAACTATTAGTTGAAAGTTGCGATTTATTCCGGCCTATTCAACCTATTTTGTAAGGAGTAGATCATGGCAAAACCGCGAATTTCAACCAAGCCAAACGGTTTAGTATTTAGAAACCAATCCTCAGCCGCTGGCGGAAATCGTTGGCGGCTGAGGAACATACGTCGTAGCAAAAAACAAAGAACTCAGACAGGATTGCTGGCTAACAACTCTTCACGAATCGCTAAGCGTTTATCCCTTTTTGCTTTCCAATGGGGCTTTGTCGCTCTTCCAAAAGCTGGAATTGCTTAGCGGCAAGCCTGAATCGGTTAGCAAAAAGCACTTTTTGCCTAACGCGAAGCCTATTTTGGTTAGCTAAATGGTCAAATCGGTTAGCTGGAAAAGCATTTTGGTTAGCGCGAAGCACTTTCTGGTTAACAGGATGTCCTTCAGGAAAACCAGACTGACCAATCAAAATAGCTATAAGTCCACCTGAATACATGATTTATAGATACATAGGCCTCTATGACCCGAAAACGTCAGTGCGACGATTACCGCGTAAAAGCGAAGTTGTGAGGCGGCAGTAGGCAAGTACGAAGATTGTTTTGCCTGCACAGGGTAATGGTGTTCTGTGCAGGTATTTCATTTGAATTGTCTTGACTAAATATAAAGGCATACAATTATGATTATTATTTTACCTTTGCTCTTTTTGCTTTCTTTGGGGACCTTGCTGTTTCAGACAGGAGTTTTCTCATCACTTATGATATTATGTGCTTTTATTCTGTCAGTTTTAGGGGCCTTGAGCCTTATCAAACGAAAACAGTATCTAAGTTTTTTATTTGTATCAATATATCTTGTTATGTATTTTGCTAATCCTTTTTTAGTGAGTCTGGGAGTGTTTCCTCTTGAATCATCCATGCCGGTTAATTTATTTGCTCGAACGAATGCGCTGCTAATATTTGGTTTACTGTTATTTTTTCTAGGAACTAGAATATCAAAAATAAGAAGATCTTTTTCTGCGGAATGTAGAATTTATTTGAATAGATCGTCCATAACGTATGTTTTAATATGGTTGTTTATAATAGCAGGCGGGGCGTTTTTTCTAGCTATTGCATTCGGTGGAGGTTGGAGTGCCTTACAGGCAACCAGAGCGGAACTGGCAGCTGGGCAGTATACGGCAAAAGGATTGGTTCGTTTGGTTAGTATATATATGTTTTTTCCTTTTTTAGTAGGAGCACCTTTATTAATTACGCAGCTATCTAAGCCATTACAACCAGGCTTTTGGATTATTACATTTTTAATTCTTGTAGGTAACTTTTTTCTTTTCCGAGCCAGAACGCCTTTTGTAACTGTTTTAGCGTCTATCGCAATTGGTGTTTTATTGAAGAACCGTGTGGTTTTTGTCTATGGCCAAGCAACAAGTGTATGGTTACGATCTTTCCGAGATTATCTGTCAGTATTTATTATCGGGGCAATCATTCTCATCGGGGGTGTTGTGTCAACTTTTTTGCGGGGATATGTGAGCGAAGGTCGTATTAAATTAAGTAGTGGCTATGCTAAAATATGGATTGAGCAGACTTTTGATGGAGGAGACCTGGGATACCAGAAGATCCAAAGGGCAGCGTATAGTTCATTTCCCGGTTTGCATCCCTATTTAATGGGACAATCCTATTATCGGATATTTTTCATTCCATTTCCCAGGTTTATTGTACCTAACAAACCGGAAAATACCAGCCGTGTTTTTTGTTCTGTTCTTAATCCTACAATGTATATGACCGGGGGAACGATACCGCCGGGTATATTGGGGGATTTACATATCAATTTTAGTTATTTTGGAATATTAGGAATGTTTATTTATGGATTAATTTTTGGTCGAGAGAGACAGTACCGGTTATGGCATTGGCTCATGTTGGGAGGTTCCATGACCTGGTTAGTTCATTTTGTCCGGGGAGAGTTCACCAATTCATTAGTTACATTAGGTTTTTATGTTATTCTCACCATGATCATCGAAAAATTCCTTCACCCGGATTATGTAAATGACAGTGAGTCAATCAACAAAGATTCTTCTGAATCGGAATTTGAGTATCAGAGTAAATGATTTTGGTTGTACGTTATTAATTTTATTAGGGGTAGGGAGTCAAAGTTGCTCGAACTTTCTCACATGGATAGGCCTGTGCACTCGCCAGCAATCGCGTCTACCTACACGGTGCCGGGGGCTATCAAAACCACGGATTATTGAGAATCCAGGACCAATCGGAAACCGACAATGTTGTTTCGATAACCGGGCGCGTAGTTGTAGTTACGGTAGGCCACGCGGAGGTTCGATGTATCGTAGTACCAACCACCACCACGAAGAACACGATAGGAACCACTGGTCGGCCCAGGTGGGTTGTCGGAGGGACTGGTGAAATAGTAGGTCTCCAGGTACCAGTCGTTACACCATTCAACGACATTACCCGCTACATCATATAGGCCGTAACCGTTAATCCCGTTGGTGGTCTGATAGCTGGTGACGCTGCCAGGCCAGTTGAATGAGGATTTCTGATGAAGATCGCCGTTATAGAATCCCACTGGTGTTGTCCACGGATATGTTCCGGCTTCGTAAGGATCTCCGGAAGATGAATAATTTGCCTGAGACGTGACAATACTGTCACCCCAGGGATATTGTTTACCAGCCAAGCCGCCGCGGGCAGCATATTCCCACTCCGCCTCCGTGGGTAAACGGTATCCGTGTTTGCTCAAATCGGGTGTTAAGTTGGAAGCATTGTAACAAGTTTCCAATCCCTGCTGATTGCTGCGCCAGTTGGCATAGGCCGCCGCACCGTACCAACTAACCATCACCATCGGGTGATGCTCCTTGCCCGCTACCACGGAGAAAGTGGAGCCGTTAAAGGAAATCCGGCTGTAGGAACTACTGGTCACCGTATCGCAGTAGAGGTAGGTGGTACCGCTGCCGGATTTATAAACCACATTGCTGGTGACTTCAATTTGGCCACCCTGGGACCAGACATAATTAAGGAACTCACAATATTGTTGGTTGGTAACCTCAAACCGACCGATTATAAATGGATCAAGATGGACAGCATGGACAGGTTTTTCATTGGTATTGCTGCTGAGGTCATCGCCCATATTAAAGGTGCCGCTGGGGATGGAGACCATTTCTTCGGGTATTCCCTCACCAGTCAGCCATTGCGAACACAGCACAGCCACGTCGGCAAGGTCAACAAAGCAGTCGCCTGTGAGGTCTGCCGAAGGACATTCCGCCCAAACCGGTAGAACTGTAAAACCGGTGAAACAGATGACAGCGAGGATTTTGATTCTGATATTCATACGGTACCTCCTACATAAAAATGATGAACTGACATTTGCCTTATTTCCAGAATTTCCCCCATAAGCTTGTTTGGCGAAGCTAACGGAAGAAATTCTTGCCACTATCTGAGATTTCGCATTTGGTTTTTGGATTTGCATGACAACGTCTTCATAAAAAACGTGGCGATCCAAACACCCATTTAATACCAGATTTCGAGCGTAAAGACAAGTACAAAATGGTCTATCCAATCGCCTATAGGCATAAGTCTTGATATTTAGAAAACTTATGGATTTGTACGTCTTCAGTAGCCAATGCTTCATGATACCGTTGGGAATTATAATTTTTTATGTTTCCTATTAGTCGTAAAGTAAGTTACCTATTCTGGACATTTGTTGAACAGACTGCTCTTATGGCGTTACCTCGGTTGGTTTTATGGCCGATAGCAGCTTATATGGTTGGCAAAGAATCATTTGGCATTTTTGTTTTTGCGTTTGCTATTGCTTCGATACTTGGGTTGCAGCCGGGAAATGGTCTGGCAACAGGATTACTACGGCACCTTTCGGATTATGAAGAGCCGCAACAAAGGCAATTTAGTGGAATAGCCTTGCGGCTATGCCATAAGGCGATGGTGGTCATAGTGGGAATCGGAATGCTGGTTTTTAGTATCCTTGGTGCAGCGGATCTAATATCCCGGCCAGTAGTATATTGCCTTATTCCATTGATCTTATCTCTTTATGCGGAGAATCAAACCCATCTGCTTCTGACAGAATGTCGTTTCCATCGTCAATTTAAACAGCGTGCGATCTGGTTTACGGTCAGATCCATCGTTAATATCATTGGGGGAGTTGCCGGGGCGAAGGTAGCAGGATTAATGGGTCTGGTTTGGGGTTTTTCCATAGGTAATATGATTGTTTATGCCATTCTTCGCGTTCAATATCAGGAATGGTTCAGGGGTTCTTACGATGCAAAGATGGCGGGGATTTTAAAGAAGGTATGGCTGCAGATCACGATAGCAGGAATTATAGCGATTGCCGGTCCTTATCTAAATCGAATCATTTTAGGCAGCATACATGGCTTTAATGATACGGCAGATCTGGTGGCGGCAACCAGTGTGACATTTATATTTTTAGCCCCTATTACCGGTGTCAGTGGATTGCTCCTGAGTATAATATCACGTTACTCTTCAATAAAAGACTTATCCCGACAGTCGAAGATACAATTGTTTTGTGTATTTATTTTGGGAGCAGTGGTATGCCCTGCTGGACTCAGGCTATTTGCTTCCCGTATTATGAATACCCTGTATCCTAATTTTGGAGAGGCATCGGTACAATTACTGAATATTCTGATCTGGATGCTGATATCAGAGACCGTAGTTAATTTATGCCGACCTTTTGTAATGAAGTTCGGATCTGTCAGACTGGTTCCAATAATAAATGGTGCCAGCCTTGTTGCTACATTAGTACCGGCTTTTTGTTTGATACCCGTTTATGGGACAGTTGGTGCGGCATGGGCAATTGTCGTAGGAAGCATTGTTACGGGAGGGCTTTGGCTGATTGCTACGACATGGGTCTATTTCCGGTCAACAAAAAAAACGGGAAAGATGAACTGCCGAATTATGAGGCCACTATATGTTAAATGAGAGAATGAATTCTTTTTTATTGCTTTTAATTTCATCAGGCTTAGCTACTTATGCCGCTGGCATAGACAGATATAGCCTGGATGATCCTAAGGAACCCTGGCGTCAGTTAAAATCGGGAATTTCAACCAACGTTATGTCGCCCTATTCAGGATTGCTGCGCGACAGTAATAAAGTCTATTGCTGGGGGAGAAGTTATGAACTCGGTGTTTTATTTCCAGCTTCTATAGTGAGCCAGGAACAGAAAATACTGGTAGAACCAATTGTTTTGAAAATTAAAATGAATAATAGTTGGACTGCGGTTTCCGGTTTTTCCCCTTCTTTTGGCCAGCAGCGCGAGGATCGTATCGAGTTTTTTAGCCATATACCTTTGGGTGCGTTAGAAATATCAACAAGGAGTTGGATCGAATATGATGGTTTGATTCGAGTCGATATGAGATTGGCTGCAAAAGAAGTTGTAGAAGTACAAGGACTTGAAATCATATTCCCATTTACTCCGGAGTCTTCTATTTTTTATCATACGGAAGTTCTTTGGGGTCCACATATTTATAAAGAATCTCCGGCAAAAATAGGAGAGGTAGTTTTTAATAATTGGCAGCCTTTAATTTGGGTCGGAAATCACAATATTGGTTTTACCGTAGTTATGGAAAGCCGGGAAGGATGGACTTCCTTTAACGATACGATTGAATTTAAACGCAATGGTCAATCCATGGATTTGACACTTCGGATAATTAACAAACCCGTACAAATTCAGGAAGAAAAGATTTATACTTTTGGCTTACAGGCAACACCGGTAAAGGAGATGAGAACGGATCGGTGGAATACGGTGATTGGTACTCTTCCCGGAGAAAATTTGCGAAGTTTGGGACCGGTACAGCCATTTGAGCCGCTTTTCAGTTATCCGCAACCGAATAATTTTGAAGAAGTTGCTAATAATATAAGTGACTTACATAAGCAGGGGATACGCTCCTGCTACTATATCACGACATCCGCCACATCCGAAAAATCAGAGGTCAATAAGAGAAATCATGAGAACTGGCTCATATCGAAGGCCATTTTTGGTGGAGGTGAGTGGAAAGTCGGTCAGGGTTTGATTGGTGCTGATTCCTGTTGTCCAGCCAGCAGTTTTTCGGATTTTATGGCGTGGGCGGTTGAAAACGTTATGAATACTTTTGATGTAGATGGAATTTATATTGACAATCCCGGCCCTTATCGTTGTGAAAATAGGTTGCACGGTTGTGGGAAAGGAGGTGTGGAAACCTATCCTTATTTTGCCCTTCGTGACCTGCATAAAAGAATTTATACCATCGTTAAGACCCGAAAGCCAGATGGCTTCGTATGGGAACATACCTCCCAGCGATTTAATTCTTTACAAATGTCCTGGCTGGATGTATATTCTGACGGAGAACATTTCAGAGAATCTAAGGTTTATTCTCGTGAAGACCTGGCAAATATGATTGACAGAACCTATCTGGATATAACTGCTACCGGTTATCAGATGGGAGTGATTCCGGCATTTTTGAGTTCCTTGACAGTTCGTGAGGACCGCAAAGATGGAGAATGGTCAGACTGGTTGTTATCTCGGTTGCTTCCTTACGGGCAGATGGTCTGGGCGCACCAGGGATGGATGGATGCCAGCCTGGCTATGGCAGCGGCAAAAGCCAGATCTGATTTTGGTTTGGGAGTAGAGCCAGTCAACTTTTACCGCCCTCACGAACTGCCAAAATGGTTGGTGATGACAAGTCCTAAAAGTATTATCGCCTGTATGTGGCAGCGAAAACGTGACGAAGCGGCCATGGTTGTTCTGTCAAACTGGAATGGTGAAGCCATACTCGTTAGGATATCACACAAGGATATTATAAACAAATACGGTTTGATTACCTTACAAGATTCTTTAACCGGTATTACCATACCCAATGAGTATATGATGATATCCATTCCTGCAAATTCTTTTCGAATGATCACAATAGTTCCGAAAAGTTTTAAATAAAGCGTATTTATATCTTCTGTTATTTGTTTTTAACAGATGGTTATAAATAAGAAATATTTGTTACACCCTATTCATAAGAAAATATGATATGCAAGAAAAAAAGAAAGTTTGTGTTTTCACAATACATCCTGCTAAAGATTTACGAGTGCTCAATCGTCAGTGTCGTTCCTTGCAAAGGAATGGTTGGGATGTCACTTTAATTGCCATCGCTAATCCAAGGCTTGATGCCAAAGCAATTGTGGGGCAATATGATGATGATGGGATCAAGGTTATTGGAATTGAGAAGTGGCAGAATATATGGGGTAGAATAAAAACGTTATTTAAAATCACGAAATTGGCGTCCAAAGAAAATGCAGATATATATCATTTTCATGATCCGGATCTCTTATTGCCCGCCTTGTTGTTGAAATGGAAGCGTCATAAGCCATTCGTCTATGATACTCATGAGCATTTTAATATTATTTATTCATCCCAATTTCCTGATATATGGCCGGTACGGCAATTGGTTGGAGGGGTTGCCTGGATAGTTGAAACATTGTTGGGGGCGATGTTTAGAAATGTATCGGTTGTGTACAAGGAGCATGTTAAGAGATTTGAACGGCTTGGCTGTAGGGTAGTGCATACCCCTAATTATGCTTCTTTGGATGATTTTGTACCTGATCCTGTGACGGAAAAAGAATGGATAGATAGACTTGGTAAGGTTTTATTTACAGGTTCATTGGGGCCTGTAAGAGGCTCCTTATTAATTCCGGAAATCGCCAAATTAGTTAAGCAAGTTAAGCCGGAAATAGAATTTTTAGTAACTCGAAGATTTCATAATAAGGCTCAGGAAGATGCGTTTATGAACATGCTGAGTCAACCGGGATATGGAAATGTAATTAAATTTATTCCAAATGTCAGTGGAAAAGAACTTCCTAAAGTTGTTCGAAGCGCAGCTATCGCATTGAGTGTCGATCAGCCAACGCGCATTGGTTTGACCAGTCAGCCTACCAAAACCTTTGAATATATGTCCCAGGCTTTGGCCATAGTATCCTCAAGGCTGCCAAACACTATCGAACAAATAGAGGGCACGGGATGTGGTATTTTAGTAAATCCAAAAAACCCACAGGAATATGCTGATGCGATTATGGAATTGATGAATAATCCGGAAAAATTAAAAAAAATGGGAGTCACAGGGCAAAATGCTTTTATTGAAAAATACAACTGGAGTATTGTGGAAAAAAGGCTGGTAGAATTTTACGATAATATTATAAAACCATGATAAAAAAATTGCTAAAAATAATCAAGATGTCTGTAATAAGATTAAAATGTAAAAATCTTGTGCAGTGCGGTAGAGGTACGTATTTTGGAAATTCGGTTATAATTGGCCCGGAAAAGGTTTCCATAGGGTATTATAGTTTTATTGGTCCGGAATGTTGGCTTCAATCCAAGGCAAAAATAGGTAATTATGTCATGTTGGCTGGCCGGGTGGCAATGGTTGGCGGTGACCATCGTATCGATGTTGCTGGAATTCCTGCGATTGAAGCCGGCAGAGACATCAATAAAGTAGTGACCATTTGTGATGATGTATGGATTGGATACGGCACTGTAATAATGCATGGAGTTACAATCGGGGAAGGGGCTGTAGTGGCTGCGGGTGCCGTTGTAACAAAAAATGTAGAACCATACAGTATTGTTGGGGGTGTACCAGCATCTATGATCAGAATGAGATTTTGTGAAGAAGATATAAAAAAACATAAAGCCATGCTTTCGCAACGACGTGAAATGTTATGTAAGACAAAATTAGTATGATTTATTGAGAGGTGTTTATGAATAGTATGACAGGCAAAACTCTTTTAGTTACCGGTGGGACCGGTTCATTCGGCAAGGCGATGGTCAATCGGCTGTTGCAGACCAAAGTCAAAGAAATCCGTATTTTTAGCCGGGATGAACTCAAGCAGGAGCTGATGCGGATTGATCATTCCAACCCGCGATTATCGTTCTATATCGGCGATGTTCGCGAGCGGGACAGTGTCGATAATGTGATGAAGGGGGTGGATATGGTCTTTCATGCTGCAGCGCTCAAGCAGGTGCCTTCCTGTGAATTTTTCCCGATGCAGGCGGTCATGACTAATATCATCGGCGGCCACAATGTGATTGAGTCAGCTATAGCACACAAAGTAAAAAGTCTGGTTTGTCTCAGCACGGACAAGGCGGTCTATCCAATCAACGCGATGGGGATGACCAAATCACTGATGGAAAAGGTGGCCCAGGCGGTAGCCCGCACCGATGCCTGCAACGATACGGTGGTATCCTGCGTGCGCTATGGCAACGTGATGTGTTCCCGCGGTTCGGTGATCCCACTGTTTATCGACCAGATCAAAAAGGGCAAGCCGCTGACCTTGACGGTACCGGAGATGACGCGGTTCTTGCTGCCGCTGCGTGATTCGGTGGACCTGGTGCTGTTTGCCTTTACCCATGCCCGGCCTGGCGATATTTTTGTCAAGAAAGCCCCCGCCTGCACGGTTCAGGATCTGGCGGTGGCGTTGAAGAATCTGTTTCATTCGGAGGTGCCGATCAACGTAATCGGAATTCGCCACGGGGAAAAACTGTATGAAACCCTGGTAACGAAGGAAGAGATGGTTCGGGCTGATGATATGGGTGATTATTTCCGGATCGCCCTGGATGACCGGAACCTGAACTATGCCTTGTACTTTACCAAAGGCGATAAAAAGGAAATGCAGTTGGAAGATTATCATTCCCATAACACCAAACAACTGAACGTGAAACAGGTGGAAGAATTGCTGCTAAGCCTGCCGGAGGTGCTGGTGGAATTGCAAGGCTGGAAACCGGCCAAAACAGTAAAAAAAGGAAAAAAATGAACCAAATAAAAATAATCGGCATTACCGGTATGGCCGGCTTCGTAGGGAGCCACTTGCGGGATCGGCTGGCTAGAGAAAAAGAGCTGGAAGTGCTGCCCTTTGAAGACGGGTACTATGAAAATCCCGATGCCTTTATGGAGTTTGCGAAAAAGGCCGATGTGATCGTGCATCTGGCCGGGGTGAACCGGCATGAACCGGAGGTAGTCTATCAAAAAAATATCGAACTGATGGAAAGGCTGCTTCAATATGTGGATGCGGCGGGCAACAAACCTTATATTCTGTTCTCGTCCAGTACGCAGATCGAACGGGATAACGAATATGGCCGGGGCAAAAAACGGGCGATGGAACTGCTGGAACAATGGGCACGGCAAAACAATACAGCAGCGGTTTCCATGGTGATCCCCAATGTCTTTGGCGATGGCGGCAGGCCGTTTTACAATTCCGTGGTGGCAACCTTCTGTCATCAGATTACTCATGGTGAAGAGCCAACCATTGTTAATGATGGACAGATGACGATGATCTATATTAACGATCTCATCGAGGATATATACAATTTGATCCGGAAGCCCCGGGAAGGTTATTGTGTTGAGTATATCAAGCCCCAGGCGGAAGTCAAAGTATCCGAATTACTGACTCTGTTAAAAAAATTCAGAGACTATTATTACAACAAGGGTATGGTCCCGACTATTCAATCAAATTTTGAACGGGATTTGTACAATACCTTTATCACCTATATGGATGCCGCCGATTGGGAGCGACATTTGAAGCTCAATACGGATGACAGAGGGTCATTTGTGGAAGTGTTCAAGCTGGAGAAAGGCGGGCAGGTTTCCTTCTCGACGACCCGGCCCGGCATCACTCGCGGCAACCACTATCACATTCGTAAGAATGAAAAATTCTGTGTGGTCAGCGGCCAGGCCAGCATCAAGTTGAGGCGGATCGGGACCGGCCAAGTAATCGAATATCAGGTCTCCGGTGACAAACCCTCCTGGGTAGAAATGCCAATCTATTATACCCATAACATCACCAATATCGGCAATACGGAACTGGTGACGCTCTTCTGGATTAACGAACATTTCAATCCGAATGACCCGGATACGTTTTTTGAACCGGTTTAATTCATGTTATCCTGTTGATAGAAGGAATTGATATGAAAGTTATTACCGTTTTAGGAACCCGGCCTGAAATTATCCGCTTGTCCTGTGTGATGAAGATGCTGGATAAGCATGTCGACCACAAGATTGTCCACACCGGCCAGAATTATGATTACGAATTGAATGAGATTTTTTTTCGCGATCTGGAAGTGCGAAAGCCTGATTATTTCATGAATGTCGATACCTCCAGCCTCGGCCATGTGTATGGCGGAATTTTGATCAAAGCGGAGGAAATCTTTCGGACGGAAAAACCGGATGCCGTTTTGATTCTCGGGGATACCAACAGTTCGATTGCCGGTATTATCGCCAAGCGGATGAAGATACCAATTTTTCACATGGAAGCGGGGAATCGATGTTTCGATCTGAATGTTCCCGAAGAAATTAATCGCCGGATTATCGACCATATCAGCGATTTTAACCTGGTTTATACCGAACATGCCCGCCGGCATCTGCTTTCGGAAGGATTACCGCATCGGCGAATCTATATGACCGGTTCGCCAATGAAGGAAGTGCTTTTGTCGCATATCGATCGTATCAAAACAGCGAAAACGTTGCAGGATTTGGATCTTGAGCAGAAAAAATATTTTCTGGTCAGCATGCACCGGGAAGAAAACGTGGATCGCCGGGAGAGCCTGACCGATTTATTAATGGCTTTAGATCGTTTGCACAGGGAATATGGGTATCCGGTCATTGTATCTACGCATCCCAGAACACGTAACCGGATGGAAAAGCTGGGAAAAGTCGGGATTTCCGAAAGTATACGTTTTATGAAACCGTTTGGTTTCCTGGACTATGTTCATTTGCAGATGCATGCGGCCTGTGTCCTTTCGGATAGTGGCACGATTTGTGAGGAATCGTCCATTCTGGGTTTTCCCGCCGTCACCATTCGCAATGCCATTGAGCGTCCGGAAGCCATGGATGCCGGGTCGATTATTGTGACGGGGCTGGATCCGGATGTTATTCTGGCATCGGTAAAAATGCAGATATCGGAAGACGTTCAGGCCAGGGAGATATGGGTTCCTGATGATTACCGGATCGACAACACCTCTCACAGAGTGGTTAAACTAATCATCGGCACTGCCAAACTCAGCAACAGGTGGAATGGGATAAAATACAACGATCTTTCGTAGAAGTAGATTTTGTGAGAATATTATTTTTAACGCAATATTTTCAGCCGGAACCGAATTTTTTTCTGGGCTTGCCTTTTGCGAAAGAATTAGTTCGGCGTGGCCATGAGGTTGAAGTCCTGACCGGTTTTCCTAATTATCCCGGCGGGAAAATTTATCATGGTTATAAAATTAAATATTTACAACGGGAACTGATGGAAGGGATACCCGTGATTCGCGTGCCGCTTTATCCCAGTCATGACAGGTCTTCTATGAAGCGTATTCTTAATTATAGTAGCTTTGCTTTTTCTTCCTCCACTATTGGTTCATTCTGCATTAAGCCAGCAGATGTGTGTTTTGTCTATCAGGGGCCAGCAACCCTGGGATGGGCTGCTACTATATTTCGTCTCTTACATCGTATCCCTTTTGTATGGAATATTCAAGACCTTTGGCCCGATAGCCTGGCAAGTACCGGCATGTTCGATCATAAACTAGGGTTGAGTATGGTGAATGGTTGGTGTAATTTTATCTATAAAAAAGCAAGCAAAATTGTAGTTATTACTCCGGGCATGAAAAAAAAACTGATGGAGCGTGGGGTTCCCGGGGATAAAGTTGAAATCATTTACAATTGGTGTGACGATGCTTTAATATGCCGGGATGACAAAAATGAAGTATTGGCTTCGTCATTAGGTATGGCAAATAAATTTAATATTGTATTTGCGGGAAATATGGGCAAGGCCCAGGCATTGGGACCGGTGTTTGATGCAGCAAAAATATTAGGGGATGAATGCCCCGATGCCCAGTTTGTCTTTATTGGCGACGGAGTTGAAGTCGAACCGTTAAAACAAAAAACAAAGGCTTTGCAGTTATCCAATGTTCTATTCCTGGCCCGGCGGCCCGTTTCGGAAATCGGGCCGATTTTGCGGTTAGCCGATGCTTTATTGGTTCATTTGAGAGATGATCCACTTTTCCGGATCACGATCCCTTCAAAAACGCAGGCATATATGGCGATGGGGCGCCCCGTTCTTATGGGAGTAAAAGGGGATGCTGCCGAGTTGATTGAGAAAGCCAGAGCCGGTATTTCCTGTGAACCGGAAAACCCTGTTTCCATAGCAGCCACAGTTAAAAAGCTATATCATATGACTGCATCAGAATTGGATAATATGGGGAATAACGGAATGAGATATTACGACCAAAATATGGCGTTCGAGATTGGAGTTGAGAAATACGAAAAAATATTTAACACTGTCAAACAGTAGAGGCGAAAGTAATTTTGGATATTCAATTGCTAAACAATTCTCATGCGTCTTCTGTGGCTCAATTGCATATTGCTGGAATTGACACTGGTTTTATCAGTTCTCTGGGGGCACGGTTTGTTACTTCTTTATACGAAGCGATTGCGGATAGTAAGAACAGTTTCGGCTATGTTGCTTGTCAGGGGGAGGAAGTGGTGGGGTTTGTAACTTTCACGGAGAATATCCATTCGTTATACAAATCCATCCTGTGGAAAAAGGGGTTCCGGTTCGTTTTTCTGCTGGCGGGCCGGCTCTTGAGCTGGGGCCGGATCAAACGGATCTGGGAGACGTTATTGTATCCCAGCCGGGTGAAAGCTGACGATTTGCCTGCCGCCGAATTGCTTTCCATTGTGGTCTCACCCCAGGCCAGGGGCCAGGGCGTCGCCTCGCAGTTGATCGAGCAGGGGATCGCCGAATGCCGGAGGCGGGGGATTGACCGGGTAAAAGTATTGGTGGGGGCGGAACTGGCTGCCGCGAATCGCCTGTATGTTAAATGCGGCTTCGAGAAAGCCGGTGAAATAATGAACCACGGCTCACTCAGCAATATTTATCTCCGCCGAATAAATCCTTAGAATTCAATTTTTTGTCTATTCATAAATAAGGGCCGCTTACGCTCTCCCAATCGGAGGGTATAGGCGGCCCTGGCTGTTTTGGGGGTGGGGCGGGTTAAATGTATTCGTTCAGAATATTCTCCAGCAACTCGACCCGGCCGGAGGCATTGGGGGAAATCTCGCCCTTCTCCAGCATATATTTGCTCAGTTCGGCAAAGCCCACCTTTCCTTTCTCGATGTCCGCGCCGATCCCGCCATCCCAACTGGCATAGCGTTCCTTCACAAATTTGGCCATCACGCCATCCTTGCGAATGGCCGCGGCGATCTTCAGGCCCCGGGCAAAGGCATCCATCCCGCCGATATGGGCATGGAACAGGTCCACCGGCTCGAAGCTCTCCCGCGCCACGTGGGCATCGAAATTCAGGCCGCCCGTCGTGAAGCCGCCGGCCTTCAGAATCGTCAGCATTGCGTAAGTCGTATCGTAAATATCCGTCGGGAACTGGTCCGTGTCCCAGCCCAGCATCAGATCGCCCCGGTTGGCATCGACCGAACCGAAGATCCCGTTGGCCAGGGCGAATTCCAGCTCATGATGGAAGCTGTGGCCGGCCAGGGTGGCGTGGTTGGCCTCGATATTCATCTTCAGATGATCGACCAGCCCGTACTTTTGCAAAAACGCAAAACAGGCGGCCACATCGCTGTCATACTGATGCTTGGTCGGCTCTTTGGGTTTCGGCTCGATGTAAAACTGGCCGGTAAAGCCGATTTTCTTCTTATAGTCCACCGCCATGTGCAGGAATTTGGCTAGATGATCCATCTCCCGGCCCATATCGGTATTCAGCAGCGATTTGTATCCTTCCCGGCCGCCCCAGAAAGTATAACCGCTGCCGCCCAGCTCTTTAGTTACCTCGATCGCCTTGGCCACCTGGGCGGCGGCGTAGGCAAAGGCATCGGCATTGCAGCTAGTGGCCGCCCCATGCATGTAGCGGGGATGGGCAAACAGACAGGCCGTGCCCCAAAGCTGCTTAATCCCCGTCCGCTGCTGCTCTTCCTTCAATACTTTGACCACCTCGTCCAGGTTTTTATGCGACTGGGCCAGGGTTTTCCCTTCCGGGGCCACGTCCCGGTCATGGAAACAATAGAATCCCAGCCCCATTTTTTCAAAAAACTCAAACGCAACCCGCACCCGGTTTTGGGCATTGGCGATGGAGTCGGTCCCGTCATCCCAGGGCATCAGCCGGGTCGGCTGGCCGAACTGGTCCGCGCAGGCATTGCGAAAACAGTGCCAGTAGGCCGCCGAAAACCGGAAATGGTCCTTCATCGTCTTACCTTCCACCACTTCCCGCGGATCGTAATGCTTGAAGGCTAAAGGATTTTTGGATTGGGGGCCTTCATAGGAAATCTTTTTAATATCGGGAAATGCTGCTTTCATGATTCGGATTCTCCTTTATTAACTTGACAAAAGTTCTGCTTGAGGAATATAAATCTTATATAAAGAACCATATTTTGGCGGATTCGTCAAGAAGGTAAAAAAGGAATTTCCTGATAAAAATCTAAATATGGAGTAATCAGATGGTTAAATGTTGCGGCAGTACCGGAGTTCGGAAGGGGGAAATCGCTTTTCAGGGTAATCCTCTTACGCTAGCGGGGCCGAAACTAAAGGCAGGCGACCCAGCGCCGGATTTTGTACTTTTGCGTAACGACCTTTCCGAAGCCCGGCTGGCTGATTTCAAGGGCAAAACCATTTTGATTTCCGTGGTTCCCAGCCTGGATACTCCTGTGTGTGATCTGCAAACCCGCCGTTTCAACGAAGAGGCTGGAAAATTGAAAAATACGGTGGTCCTGACCGTCAGTATGGATTTACCCTTTGCCCAGCAGCGCTGGTGTGGGGCGGCGGGTGTAAAGAATGTGCTGACCCTGTCCGACCATCGGGATGCAAAATTCGGCCTGACCTATGGTGTCCTGATTCAGGAACTGCGGTTGTTAGCACGAGCGATTTTTGTTATATCGCCCGATGGTAAAATCAAGTACGTTCAGATGGTACCCGAAATTACCACTCTGCCCGATTTCGACGCGGCCCTGGCTGCGGCTCGCTAAGACGGACAATCTTTTTTCTTTTTTCGCCTGCGCGGAAAAAAGTGATTCGTATTCTGTTACGAACCTGCTTTTGCCGTTTCCTTATTGACATCGCCAATCAACTGAACCAGTTCGTTGATCATCTGATTCATTTGCTCTGCCTGAGCGCTTAATTCTTCCGAGGCACTGGCGGATTCTTCCGCGTTGGCGGCGTTTTGTTGCGTCACTTTATCCATTTGCGTGACGGCCTGATTGACTTGCTTGATCCCTTGAGCCTGTTCCCGACTGGCGGAGGAGATTTCCGCCACCAGTTGATTCACTTTACCGTTGGTATCGGATATTTCTTCCAGCGTTTTGGCTACGGAGGTTACGATATTGACGCCATTCTGTGAATTTTTGATCGATTCCTCGATCATGGTAGCGGTGTTTTTGGCCGCCTCGGCACTGCGCATCGCCAGGTTTCGCACTTCTTCCGCCACGACCGCAAATCCTTTGCCCGCCTCCCCCGCCCGGGCCGCTTCCACCGCCGCATTCAAGGCCAGCAGATTCGTTTGGAACGCGATTTCATCAATCACTTTCACAATTTTGGCTGTTTCATTGGCACTCTTGCGAATATCATGAATCGCGGTATTCATCTGCCCCATCGCGCTGTTACCCTTGTCCGCCGATTGTTTGGCATTGCCCGCCAACTGGTTGGCCTGCTGGGCACTCTGTGCGTTTTGATCGGTCATGGACGACATTTCCTCCAGCGAACTGCTGGTCTCTTCCAGGCTGGCGGCCTGTTCCGTGGCACCCTCTGCCAGAGACTGGGACGCTGACGCTACCTGTTTGGCAGCCGCAGACACCTGGTCGGATCCTTCCCGCAGATTTCGCACAATGTGAGTGATCTTGCCGGTGATCCCTCGGGCGACAAATAACCAGATCACAGTGGAGATCACCAGTGATCCGACCACCACAACAGCTAATATCGTATTGACTTTTTTGCCGGTTACCCGGATTTGAGTCTCCGCTGCCTTGAATTCTTCTTCATAGGAGCCCACACCGATCACCCAATCCCAGGGCTGGAAATACTTGATACGCACGACTTTATTGCGAGCCTGCGGATCGTCGGCATTTTTCCACGGATAGGTTTGCTCCCCAATTTCCTGCGGTCCCAAAGCCCTGGCCTTTTGGCATATTTCCTGAATAAACAAACTTCCGTCGGCGTCCTTGGTCTCCCAGATACATTCCCCATCCCGTTTGCCGTCTTTCGATATGACATAATTCCCCTTCGTATCCAGAACATACACATATCCGGTTTCCCCCACTTTCGTTTTCATAATCGCCTGCCGCAGACTCCTGGCCGCTTCCTGGGGCACTCCGACAAAGAGCATTCCGACTACTTTCTTTGCTTCATCCACCAGCGGTTTATACGCCGTCACATACCAGGCATTCACCACATAGGCCCGCCCCTGAAAGGTTTCTCCCTTTAAAACCGAGGAGATCACCGGGTTGGCTGTTCCATCCGCATTCCGGGCCGGAATGAAGGTACTGATGGCCCGGGTCTGGTCGGCCCCAATCACATTGGTGCAGACGCGCAGCATATCGCCGGCCTCATTCATCTTCTGAAATATCGTACAGGTTCCATCGACCAGATTCTTGACCTCATCCACGATCGCCGAGGCGGTTTGGGTATCGGTATTCTGCCCCAGCCAGATATCGCCCACATACATCTTGGGCAGGGTTACCGGAATCAGTTCATTGGTCACTTGGTTTTTGGCATTCCAACTGGCCTGCTCTTCACCCGAAAATCGAATGGCTCCGTTCTGGTTTAGCACGTATTGAGCCACTTCCAGCGAAGCATTCACATTTTGCTGGATGACTTCCTGCTGGGCGTTGCAGGTGGCATAAATACTCTCCACCATATGATCCAAATCCGTATAGGCCAGGGCATTGGCCTTGGAGCCGGCCTGTTCCACCATCTCTTTATTTTTCTGATATACAACCAAATAAATGATTAGAAGCGGAACCACAATTAACAGTACGCCAATCGTCAATAATTTCGTCTGCAGCTTCATTTTACGTTTCATATCCAATTCTTCCCAACCGCCGAACCGTCAAGGCCGGCTTCAAAAAGTAAAAAATTAACCAACAGTGGCAAATAGAATCTCGCAATCCAACGTCATTCCCTGTTGTATCTAAGTTTTCGAGAAGAAATGATCCTTTTTCCGCTGTTTATACACCGTAAAAATATCTTTCAATCGCTAGCTTTCTTATCGGCGATTCGTAAAAATCACGGTAAAATATTATTTTCCCGACCAGATTTGCAACCGTTAAAATATATGGACAATCATACATAAATATCAAACCAATAATGACATATAGCATTGGCTACCTTGTATAGATTGTCTGGCAGAACCTGTTTTTCTTTGAAATATCCGTGTATAAGGTCTGATAACTTATGTACCTGAAAAACGGCTCACCCGGCAAATCAAAAAAACACCCAGGTTGGGCCTGGGTGTTCGCTCGGAAAATAATGGGAAAATAGATGGTTCCGGTAATGGAATTCCTTTATTTTTTACAACGTGAAATCATCTTCCGTATCATTTATTACATTCACATTCTTTACCAGATGTTCCTGTTTATGAGTACGGGCAGCCTGATGAACGGGATGACGCTGTGCCGCAGGGGTCTGGTTCGCGTGGTTCTTGTTGCCGTGAATCAAACGGGCCAGGTCATTGACCATTTGATTCATTTGCTCCGCCTGGGAGTTCATTTCTTCCGAGGCACTGGCGGATTCTTCCGCGTTGGCGGCATTTTGCTGTGTTACTTTATCCATCTGGGTGACTGCCAGATTAATCTGTTTGATTCCTTCTGCCTGTTCCTGACTGGCGGCGGCAATTTCACCCACCAGGTTGTTTACCTTGCTGTTCGAACCGGATATTTCTTCCAGTATCGAAGCTACATTGGTAACGATATTTACGCCATTCTGGGAATTCCGAATGGATTCTTCAATCATGGTGGCTGTGTTTTTAGCCGCTTCGGCACTGCGCATCGCCAGGTTTCTCACTTCCTCTGCCACGACCGCGAATCCTTTGCCGGCTTCGCCCGCACGAGCGGCTTCTACCGCCGCATTCAACGCCAGCAGATTGGTTTGAAAAGCGATTTCGTCGATTACTTTTACAATCTTGGCGGTCTCGTTGGCGCTGGTTTGAATTTCCTTAATGGCACTGCTCATTTGTCCCATGGCTTCATTGCCTTTGTTGGCCGATTGCTGGGCTTCGCCCGCCAAACCGTTGGCCTGTTGGGCATTGTCCGCATTCTGGTTGGTCATGGACGACATTTCTTCCAGCGAACTACTGGTCTCTTCCAGGCTGGCGGCCTGTTCCGTTGCCCCTTCCGCCAGGGACTGCGAAGCGGCGGACACCTGCTTGGAGGCGGAAGAAACCTGCTCCGACCCTTCGGTAAGCCCGGAAATAATCCGGTTGATCGGCTTGACGATACTCCGGGTAATTAATAAGGCCAGCAAAATACCTGCCACGATCCCGCAAACCGACATGGTGATCATGAGCATATTGACCCGGGTACACAGGGATTGCCGGTCACTCGCCAGGGTGGTCTTCAGCAGATTGATACTTTCCACAATCCCTTTGGCTACCGTTGCCATCTCGGTATCCGCGGCGATTCGATTCTGCATCCCCAGGTAATACTGTTCGCCCGCGGCTTTGTACTCATTCAAATAGCCGGCTAATTTTGCCGCGGCCTCTTCCAGCTTGCTGTCACCTTTTACCAGGCTGGCCCAACTGGTAAATCCAGCCGAGGCGGTATTTAATTGTTCCTGATAATCGGTCCATTGTTTATCCGCATTGGTTGCCAATAAATACACGGCCCGCACCCGCAGCAGCAAAAACGGCTGAATCACCTCTTCATCCAGCTTATTCTTAATCGTGTTCCATTTCCGCAGGGCTTCCACATCATTCGCTTTTTCTACTTCCGCCAGGCCGGTATTAATAAAACTTTCGGTTATTTCCTTAATATCCGTAGTGATGCTATTTCCCACCTTGCTCCACTGCGCGAAGGCGTCATCCCGCATTTTCCGGGAATCTTCCTGATGGGAAAACGCGGTCTTATAGTCTTTCATTTTGCCAATGGCATTTTGAATGGTATCCCGATAATTTTGAGATAATCCGGGATTGGTGCCAAACTCTTCCAGTAAAGTATTCAATTCTGTGTACGCATCGTACCATTTTTCGGCAGAGTCTTTTGTGTCATTTTCGTTTTTGGTATATCCATATAAGGCGAAATCTTTTCGCAGACTGGCGCATTGATTCAAACCTTCCAGACACTGGTTGCCCTGGTTCTCAAAACCGACGATCCGGATGGTTTTATTCAAACCGCTCCAGCCAACCACTCCGATAACGGCGGCTAATACAATGACAATCCCAAAACCAAAAGAAATTTTTGTCGAAAGCTTCATCTCTTTGAACATTTTACGGGTCTCCTGTAGAAATATCAGACACTGAATGGAATACTTTTCTTCCCAATAACTATTTACTTATTACTCTATGTTCTTGCATCATTACCCCTATCGGATATTTCAAAATGGATCTGTGAAAATCCCGTTTTCCCAGTGGTAGTACCACAATTTGAATATATGCTGCAACATATACACATGGTAGTTATTTTCATATCTATTCCTATACATATGGTGTCTGAAAGGAGTTGATGGGCCTTAGACATAATTGGAAATAGGAATGACTGGTCTTATAACATTGATCCTGTCAATGATTTATAGAACGATCCCGAAATAGGCAATGCGCAATAAATTTGCTTGAGAAATCCATGAGGATTCATCTATAATAATGCCGTCAAAATACCTGTGCGATGACGTAAATCCTTTTACATTAACGATTTAAATAATTTCCAACCATGAGTTTTATGTATGAATGAAAAAAACACGACGGCAGAACGCCAGTTACTGGATCCACCGGCGGCCTTGATATCCCAGAATCCGTTGAAATGGTTCCGATTTTTTGGACCCGGTGCGATTGCCGCTTCCATTACGATCGGCAGCGGCGAAACCGTCTTCGCCTCGCGCGGCGGGAGCATCTTCGGCTATGACATTTTGTGGATTTTTTTATGGATTGCCCTGCTGAAATGGGTACTGGTTTATGGCAGCGTGCGGCACATCGTCTTGAGCGGGGGGCATCCCTTCGAGCGCTGGACGGAATTGCCTGGACCGCGGGGCTGGTTCCCACTGTTCATGGTTTTGACGGCCGTGGTCTGCTGGCCCTTCTGGACCACTTTTATATCAGGACTGCTGGGAACGGCATGTTCCTGGATGTTTGGCTGGGGCGATTATTATCTGTGGGCGACGATCTGTCTGGGATTGGTGGTATTATTACTGATGATTGGGGGATACAATTTTCTTGAGAAATCCCTGACGATTCTGATCGGCCTGAAGCTGGCGGCGATCCTGGCGGCGCTGTTTTATCTGCGCCCAGACCTGCTGGAGGTGGCGAAGAACCTGGTCATGCCGCACGTGCTGGCCTATCCCGGCTGGGTGCTGGAAAAACTGCCGGATTTACAGAATCGTTCGGCCTGGCTGGAAATTATGGTTTATGTTTCGGCCATCGGGGGCGCTAGCCATGATTACCTGGCGTATGTCTCGTGGATCCGGGAGAAACGCTGGGGCTGGAGCCATCTGGGACAGGCCAGCGCGGCGGAACTGGCCCAGACGGCCTCGCGAAAGGATCACCCGGCGCGGCTGTGGCTGCGGGCGGCTCAGGTGGACACGATTACCAGTTTCGTGTTAGTCGTGATATTTTCCGTGGCCTTTTCCGTGTTGGGCACCCTGGTACTGCGGCCGGAGCATCTGGTGCCGGACGGAACGGATCTGCTGAATCATCAGGGCAAATATCTGGAATCCCTGGCCCACTGGCTGCTGCCGCTGTATAAAGTGGGGATCTTCTGCGTGTTCTTCGGCATGTTATATGGGGGACAGGCTATGTGCTTCCGGGTGATTTACGAGTATCTCATCACCATCGAACGATGGCGGAGCCGCGTGCCGAACTGGCCGATCCGCTGGCCGATCATGGCCTGGTCCATCGGAGGTGGAATCGTAATTCTATGGATCAGCCGACAGTGGCCGGAAATCAAACCGATCGACATCGTAACCCTGCCCTCGATTTTTACCGGTGTATTGTCCTGCGGCTTCTACTGCCTGGTGAATCCCTGGATGGACCGGAAATTCTTGCCCGGAACCTTGCGGATGAACTGGGCACTGGTATTCTGGAACTATGTCGCGGCCGTCCTGTTCTTTCTGATCGGATTCAAGGGCTTGTGGGATTATGGGGTATCCCATTTTGAATTCTTGTGGATATTTCACTTGGGCAAGTATGGAGGGGTCGTAGGTTTTGTTTTGCTGGGGATTTTTACGCTGCTGTGTTTTCTGGCGGCCTATGCGGTACGGAATCTACGAAAAAATTGACAGGCAGGACGCAAAGTGCTACACTGCGAACCGGCCATGAAGAAACCATTTTTGGTAAGGAATATTTGTAACCAATAAGGAGATCGATACTATGAAGCCGCACTTCTTTTTCAGAATGTCTTTTGTTCTTACCCTGATCGGTCTGGTATTCACGAATCCGGCCTGGGGGGAAAAAGTGAAAGTTCAGGACGCCTACATTATCGACAATGACGGCGGCCAAAAATGGACCATCGGAACGGAGGCGGTGGAACTGACATACGAAACCACCGCCGAAGGATTCTCGTTGACCAGCTATAAAAACAAGTTGTGCAAACCGGCGATCGAATATGTCGATCCGGCTCATGCGGCTACCCCTTTTTCCTTGAAATCGCAGGCTTTGCCCGAACGGTTCCAGATGGAACAAATATGGACCAAATCCCTTGTGGGTGCCGTTACCATGAACCTGGCGGCCGACAATCTGCAAGTGGACATCCAGAAGGATGAAATGATTGGTTTCGGCGTCGGGCCGCATGGGGAATATTCCGGAGATCAGATCCGCTGGCCGTCGATCGTTACCTATGAAGACGGGGAAAGTTTTACTTCCGCCGCCGCCAAAGAGATGGAGCAGGGGCCTCTCTGGTTCTATTATGTGCACGCCTCCGGGACCGGTTTCATGGAACTGATCGACGCCACCTGGTTTGCCGACAATGTTCAGGAATTGATTCGTATGCCCAGCCCCGAAAGCGGATTTCGCGCCCCCGGCAATACCCCGCATGTCGGCTCCACCGTCTTTCATCCCTGCCCCGACTACGATGCGATCCGGGTCTGGAAAGCCCCGAAAAACGGCAAGGTAACCTTGACAGGTTTAGCCGAACATGTCGGCGGCGGCGATGTCGATTTGTATGTTTATAAAATCAAAGCGAAAGCCGAAGGAGAACCAAGCGTTGCCGCCCAAACTCCTCTATGGACTTTATCCAGTGCTTCCGCCAACCCCATTCTGCACGCCGGCCGGCCGGCCTTGCAGCTCGATATCACATTAACCCAGCAGGAATTGACGGCCCGTCTCCATGTTACCGCCTTTCCGCGAACCGCCATTTTGAGACAGTGGGTGGAATTGGAAAACCGCGGCGCCAATTCCTATCGGATTACCGCCCCCACTCCGGTCTTGTTCCAATTACGGGGCGACAATGCCGCCTCGTATGTCAACTACTGGATGATCGGCGGGAACAGCCAGGCCAATCAGGGCAAGCTGGAAATGGCCGATATCACGGCGGCCTATCATCAGTCGATCAATGGGTTCGCCACGGACAATTTTGTCCCCTGGATGGCCCTGCAAAATAAAAATCAGCCGGGTGACGGC
Source organism: uncultured Pirellulales bacterium (assembly GCA_964580995.1). GTDB lineage: Bacteria > Planctomycetota > Phycisphaerae > Sedimentisphaerales > SM23-30 > JAKJEP01. The sequence continues at coordinate 2,670 of CAZOMV010000068.1, read as the reverse complement.
CATTTCCAGGCCTTGGATTTTCTGGGAAGCTGGCAGCACCGGGTGGATCTGGAAACCGGCGACCCGCTGCAATTCAGCGCCGTGGCGGCGGATATCCGGGTTGAATTGAAAGCGGGTGAAAAATATCAATTGCCGCTCGTCACCTTCGGGGTATTTCGCGACAACCTGGATCATATGGCGGAGTCCCTTTACAACTGGCAATACGAGTACCTGTGGGATTACACCCACGACGATTATTATGCGAAGATGCCTTTCACGGTCGCCTGGTACGGCGAATCGGACAACCTCCAGCAGCAATGGGCCGGGCATCTGGGCGACCTGGATTTCCGCTGGATTGAATATCTGCGAACCGTAGGCATGGAGTTGCTCTGGGAAGACGCCGGCTGGTCCGCCTCCAAACGCTGGGGGGAGGCTAATATGGAAGGGCCGGACTTTGCCCTGACCAACCGTTATCTGCCCAAGCTGGGCATGAAACTCATTGTCTGGATTCCCGGCCATCAGGATCCGGGTTTGATCGATACCAAGGTTGGCTCCTGGGGCAATTTCCAGCGGCGAACCGACGGGATGGGTTTTAATGCCCAAATTGACAAAATCTTCCGGAAAAATGCGGAACATTTTTTGAATACCAATCTCCGCTGTTCTTTCCACACTTGCTCCGGCGGTAGCCGCTATGCCCATACCTTTGAGGTGCAGCGCTATACGGATGTGAATTACGATACCGACGGGCCGGGCAGCAACATTACGAATTGTTATTTCTCGTATCTGGAAACCCCCGACAAATGGTTCGACAATCTTTGCTGCTGGCAGGGAGGCAAAGGAGTGATATACAATCCGGAAATTGGCCGGCGCTACCTCACCCAGGTACCCAAATGGGGACTATATATAGATGAACCCAGCCTGGAAGGCATGCGGCAAATCGCGGACATATATCATTATCTGCTGCAGGAAGGCGTGGCCGGCCGCTGGTCGTACATTACCCATCCGCTCATCCAGGGGGATGAGGAATTCCATTACTGCCAGCGTATCAGTTACGACCGCACCAAATCCATCATCATTTTTAAGCATCGGGCGGAAAATGAGGTTACTATCTATCCCCGCGGCCTCCTGCCCAAAGAAGAATATACCCTCGATTTTGATTCCATCAAAGTCTCCAGCGCGGCAACCGGCGCCGACCTGATGAAAAACGGGATTGTCATTCGCAAGCAGCAGCCGGAAGAATTAATTTATCTGAATCTGCCCAATCATCCGGGCAGCCGGCGGGACAAAGCAGCTCCCATCGCTCCCACCCGCATCTACAAACAGCGGGAAAACAACATTGGCTACAACGGCACCGCCCTTTACTGGTCGCCCGGCTCCGACAACAACTGGATCAGCTATTACGAAGTTCAGCGCGATGGAGTGCTGCTGGGCAAAATCAGTACCGGCACTTTCTATTTTGATTATTCTCCCGGCTGGAATCCCCAGGCCGATTACCAGGTTCGCACCGTGGATGGCGATGGCAATGTCAGCGACTGGAAATCCGCCCAGCCGCTGCGGGATGAGCCGATGGTGGTCTCGGTGCTGGGCGGCCACTTTGCCGAGGCTGACCGCGACGGCTGGTCCGCGGAACTTGCCACCGGGGAAAACACCTATGAACCGATGACCTGGATTGCCCCTGCCAATCGCCCCTCCGCCGATTTAGGCGGCACGACCATCCAGCCCGGCGGTGCGGAGGGTTACTGGCAGGCGGCGGAAACCGCCCGCGTCGGGCGCGGCTGGCAGCAGGCCTCAACCCAGGCCGCCAGCGTCCGCAAATGGACCGCCGTAAAAGCCGGCACCGTGCGGGTGATCGGCCGGGCCATCAAGGAATTTTACCACATCGAGCAAGGCCAGCCGCTGAAGATCCGCATCCTCCAGAATGACAAACAGGTCTGGCCCGAGCAGGACTGGGCCGCCGTACCGGTCAACAATCGCACCGGCCTAACCCATAACCTCATTCTCAATGTCGCCCAAGGCGATCAACTGCGGTTTGTCCTGGCCGCCGGCACCGAACCGGAAAACGATATCTTGGTCTGGATGCCCAACATCGAATATATCGAAGAAACCGTGACCTATCCCTCCGCCACCGTTCGTATCCTCTGCGGGGCGAAGGAACCTCTTACCGACCGCAACGGCAACACCTGGTCCGCGGACCAGTATTTTGAAGACGGCTCACGCGTTAAATCCAGGGCCATTATCACCGCCGGTATTCCCGCGTTAGACGATGGCCAGCTTTATCAGCAGGGCCGGGAAGGCAAGGATTTCACCTATTCGATCCCTGTCCCCGCCGGTTTATATTGCCTGCGGCTGAAGTTTGCCGAAAACGAATACGAAAACTTCTTTGAACGGCCTTTCAATTTATCAATCAACGGTAAAGAAGTTCTGCACAACTTCGATATCTGCCACGCCGCCCGCGGTCCCCGCCGGGCCTATGACCGGTTGTTCCGCTACCTGGTCCCCAATGGGAATGGGCGCATCGTCCTGCACTTCACCGGCGGCTGGGAGCCGCTGATGGAATCCGGCAAAGCGATAGTCCAGGCGATTGAACTCACGCCGGAGATCAAGCCTACCATCCGGATCAATGCCGGCTCGGAAACTCCGTTTGTGGACTGGAACAGCTATACCTGGAGTGCCGATGCCAATTTTGAAGGC
>CAZOMV010000067.1:0-32264 GCA_964580995.1 uncultured Pirellulales bacterium | reverse complement strand
CCTATTATCGGACCAAAGGCACGAAAAGTATCAGTTATTTCTTTACGATCCCTTAGCGGAATTAGCGTACCCAACGCATCGCCAGGAACCGGCCTCGCCCAGGTTGACTACGACGATTTTGCCAGGACCTTGCACGTGCAGGTGAGCTTCAGCGGCTTGGAGGGAACCACGACTGCCTCCCACATCCACAGTGCCACCGCTGTTCCCGGGACCGGTACTGCCGGCGTCGCCACGACAACCCCGACTTTCGCGGGCTTTCCCCTCGGAGTCATCAGTGGTACGTACGACAATATTCTGGACCTAACGATGGCTTCGAGCTGGAATCCGTCGTACATTACTGCCAACGGGGGCACGATGGTTAGCGCCGAGGCAGCGCTAGCCTCAAGCTTGGCGGCGGGCACGGCATATTTAAATCTGCACACCACGGCCTTCCCCAGCGGCGAGATTCGCGGATTCCTCACGCCTGTGCCCGAACCGGCGACGCTTTTACTGCTCGGCTTAGGTGGATTACTTTTGCGTAAGAAAAAAAGATTCTCAATAATTTGAATGACTTTCATAAAGAATGATAGGGCTGACAAATCATGAAAAAGAAACTAATTTTTGCATTAGCGGCATTGCATATCATAATTGTGTTAAGTAACCCGGCTACTGATGCAGCGTGTTGTACCGTCCACGACAACGGAACAGGGACTGCGGATTTTCCATCGGCGGATTGCGCTTACATCACACCGGATGATGACATGCGCATCGTCAGCGGGCTACAGTCTGGAACTACCATTGAAATTGATGCCACGAACGACGATTTCGTATGTGATGTTAATAATACGGTGTGTTCTTTCCTACCAGGCACGAATTGCCGCCAGGCTGGCGGGTCGCTCGGTGGTGAGATGGCATGCCTCTCCTCCACACTGCACTTGCCTATGGTCGGGACCGGCGCTCTGTCAGGCTTCAACCGACTCATCGACCTGCAGATCAATTGCGAGACCCATATAGGGCCACGGACTCCTGGCGACCCCGTGCAGAGTTTCGACACCGACATGTTTCGTCTGTTTGGTCAACTTCCCCCCGGTGACCCGGATTTTGACCTTCTTCGTATCACAGCTGGGTCAGACTTTGGAATGCCCAGTCCTGGGTATACAACTCTTACACGGCAGCCGGACGGCAACTGGGCGGTTGACAGTTTCTTTGATATCACGTATCGAATCGACTTCGTTGGTAAGCCAGGCGGGGCTCTGTCGGGTATGTCTGGTTCGACGACAGCAATGATTCGGATTGCCACGTGCCCGGGGCAGGACGTTAAGTGGTCACAGCCCCCGGACAAGACACGAAATGGAATTGCTATTCGCATTGACCGTTACGATCAGACCTCGCGAATTATAGCTGACGATTTTCCTTGTACCCAGACCGGGCCGATAACAGATGTTCATTTCTGGGGTTCATGGAAAGGCGACCCGATTCCGCATGGATATATTTACAACATCCATCTAAGCATACACAAAGACATCCCCGCGACAGCGGCCAATCCTCACAGCAGGCCTGGTGACGTGTTATGGGAGAAAGATTTTGGTCCGAATGAATTTACCGAAACACTTGTGGCAGACCTGACGCCGGACTACGAATGGTGGTGGGATGTTTATAGTGCCGCAGCGCCGGCGATTCCAGAGGGGGATCATAAGATATACCGGTACGAAATCGACATCAATCCCAATGACGCTTTCGTCCAGGAGGGCAATCCTAGTGATCCGCAGATATACTGGCTTGATATATATGTCCTGACCGAATTCGGTGAGTTCGGCTGGAAAACGTCAAGCCAACACTGGAACGATGATTCCGTCTATGGTTACGACCAGGCTGGAACTGGGACCCAGTGGATGGAATTAACCTATCCAGATAATCATTCATATGGTGGGAGATCCATCGACATGGCATTTGCAATCACCACCAAGCCAATTGCCGAGCCGACGCAAGGGTGCTGTTTTTCTGACGGCAGTTGTGCTGACTTAACCGAGGCTGAATGTATCGAAAAAAACGGCACACCACAGGGCGCCGGCACCAACTGTGCAACGACACAATGTCCGGTTCCGGAGCCAACCCAGGCGTGCTGTCTGCCTGATGGCAGTTGTGCGGGTTTGACGTTAGCTGAATGCAAGGCTCGCGGAGGTACTCCACAAGGTGCCGGGACAAACTGCACTCCTGGTTTACAATGTCCGGTTCCTTGCGACATACCACCTATGATTTGTCCGACGAGCGGAGACCCGGCGGTCATTATCACCTACTGGGGAGGCTTTAACGACAACTTCGCGTCGCCACCGGAAACTACTTCGCCGGATGCCGCACTGCTCAGTTTCATTACGACGTGCAGCGCTCCTGGCGTACCTCTGAAATTTGATCAGGTGTCTGGTGAGGCGGGTGTGCCGGCCAACAGTTGGCTGGGGCATACGTTCACCGGTTTGCCGTTCGGGATCGTCTCTGCCAGGCTTCAAGTCCGTGCTCGCGCGACGACAAACCTCGGCGCTGGCGGTACATACAACGACAGCATCAGTATCGTCAGTTCGATTGCAGGGTGTACGCCGACTTATGCCTGGTCAAGCCGGTTCGCAAATCTCCCTGAAGCAGGCGGCACTTGGAATCCGGGCCAGGTAGGGACGTTCTGCCTAAATTTGGCGGCTTTGCCAACAACTGCCGGCCCTGTTTCTGTTCTGAACCAGCTGGCCAATGGAAGCCTTAGGATTTACATTCAGGACGACAGCGGTGTTGACTATATAAAACTTACAGTTGCCGTCTGTCCGTGCAAATACCAGTCCCGTCAGGAAGTGACAGTCGGTGTGAATGACAACTGCAAGTTTAGCCCGCCTCCTAAGCCTGCTTCGCCGAGTACCGCGCTTACCACTGCCTTCCCAGGCCTGTGGCGTCAGTTTGATGAGACCGTGTTGGTGGTGAACAGACGTTTTGGACATACCTTTACGGGTCTGCCACCCGGCATTTTTGCGGCCCAACTTGAAGTGTGCCTGAGGGCCGTTGAGGACTTTCCGTATGATGATGTGTTCTACCTGCAGTTCCTGAATCCGACCTTTGCCTGGGGCAAGAGCATTGCATCACTGACGGGCTTGCCATGGAACTTCGGAGACCAGAAGTTACTCATCCTTAACCTTGGTAACCTGCCGCCTTCTACTGCTGGCGTTACCAGTGTGCTTGGAACGCTGGCTAGCGGTAAGCTTGACGTCATTATGCAGGATGACACGGCCATTGATTATATCACCTTACGCTACTGGACGTGCTGTGCGAAATCAATGTCGGGAGATATAAACCGTGATGGGATAGTCGACTTCCTAGACTTTGCTATCCTTGCTGAGCAATGGTTGGAAGTCGACCCATGCCCATCATGCCCATAGGAAAAAGGTCTTAGGTCTATAATACTGAGGCCGGTTGAGCCAATTGCCAACCGGCCTTTTTTGCCAAAGGATTGAGCGCTGGATTTTTTGCTTCGGCTTACGCGAAAAGTTTTTCCGCGTGGGGTACAAAAATTATCTTGCTATAACTATTTGTATATGAAAGACTTATTATCGGCTCTGACGAAAGTTTTTGAGAAAAAACCGTTGATTTGTTAGCCTATTGAGCATTATGAAACAGAAATTATGGCTTATGCGGCGTTAAGCTCGGCGGTCAAGAAGACGATCGAATCCAGGATGGACTTTTCCGGGGTCCTGCAGCATCACGCCGACGCTCGGAACGTGATCGATTTTCTGCAAGGTGTTCCTTGATAGCCACGAGGAATGGTGGCGAAATCGGTACGAAAAATGCTTTCTCAACAAAGATTGATCGTCAGAAACTATCTGAATAATTGGAAAAGTGGGTCACTAAGTGGGTCAGTCGTCACCTGGTGGTGACTTGTTAGTGTGCTGTATAGTGACTTGTCAACCACTTGTATCTCTCGTTTTTGCCCCAAAAACGCGTTTTAACTGCTTGATTCATAATGATTTATAACCAGACTGGCGGCTTCATAGCCCGCAGATGGCATGAGAAAGACTATTTTGTTGGTAGATCAGGTCTCGTTAGAATCGGCATAGCTGAAGAAAACCGAATAGTTCGGCTTTCCAACATGGCGCTAAGCGCCAGAAGGAGTCTATCATGTACAGGAACAAAGATATCTTATTGACCGTCGATTATCATGCCAAAAACACGGAAATACGCTGGTTGGATTGTCATACCGGTGAGGAACGCCGCCTTAACATTCCTACCACGCGGGAAGAAATCTTGCGGCTGGTGGAGAAGGCCCAAGCCGAAGCTGCCCGGGTCGGCGGCGAGGTTATCTGGATCATGGAAAGTACCACCGGCTGGGCGCGGGTAAAGGAATTGATTGGTTCTCGGACGCGGTTCATCCTGGCCAATGTTCTTCAGATGCCGTTGCCGCCCAAGGCCTATCGTCGCAAGAGCGACAAAATCGACACCGGGAGGATGCAACGGGAATTCCTGAACGGTTCGCTGCCGCCATCCTATCAGCCTACGGCCTGGTGGCGTGAAGTTCGCCGCTTGGTGGACAGTCGTCAGGATCTGGTGGAAAGGCAAACCGCAGTCAAAAACTGGATCACCCACTTTTTGCACCATGAGACCTGGGTGAATCGTAGTGGCTTATGGACTCAGAAGGGGCTGGCATGCCTGCGGGGCTTGAAGCTCTCTGAGAGTGACCGGATGGTCTTGGACATCAAACTTCAGGAGCTGGAGCAGATCGCGGAGTTACTCTCGAAAGTGGAAACCGCTATGCAGGTGGTCTACGATCAATGGCCCGAAGCACAGAGAGTAGACGAGGTTCGTGGGATCGGCATGGTCACGGCGCTATCGATCCTGGCACATATTGGACCGATTGAGCGGTTCGCTAACGCGGAAGCCCTGATTTCTTATGCGGGATTAGCACCGGGGCACCGTCAGTCGGACAAGACCCACCACAACGGGCAGATCGGGGGAGGGGGAACGGATAGCCATTTGCGCTATTTGTTGATTGAGTCGATGCAGTGGGTCTGCCAGATTCCCAGGTATCGAGAGGCCTTCACACGGGCCGTGGCCAAATATGGAACGAACATCGCCCGGATCATCGTAGCGAGAATGCTGCTCCGAAGCCTCTTCAAGATGCTACATGACCAAGTACGATTCAACCAAGTATGTGTGGCATAATAAAAAAAACCGCCATCCAGGAGTAATGGCAACCACGCTATCCGAGAAAAGAAGACAAAAAAAAGGTTCCTACGTCATGGAGCGGATATGGCCCGGTGAGCATCAGATGACCATTTGGGCTTCGACCCAACCCCCGCAGAATATGCCACCGTGGCCTCCGATGCCATGTTCGGCCTGTTGAGCCGCTGATAGAAGGATGAACCGCCTCCGACAAACCGGAACCAAACTATGAAAACTCTGAAAATTTAGTCTTGACAAGATGCTGATTCTCATAGAAGGTCATCGGTTCGAATCCGATCGTCGCTAGTTACTTATACTACTTTTAACCTATTGTCATATATAAAGATATAAATATTCTCCATTTCTATTTAATCTCCAATTTTCTCCAAATTTTACCTATTTTACGGCTCCAGCGTCCAACCAGCGTCTTTGATGATCCTGTTGTGAGTCTGAAATCAGTCTGAATTCAGTCGGTAGGGAGTGGGGAATTTAGAGTTTGAGAGGTGGAACTACAGGACGATGGAACACCACTCCCTGGGGTCTCGGTCGCCTAGAGAGTATGAAAATCACTACTTGATGAAATGGTAATGTCAGATTTTGGATATCGGCCTAGAGCGAATTTGTCATCGCAAGTCCGGTCGTTCCATATTTTCTACGGCATTATTTTTCGGTGGTGGTGATGATGGCGGCGGATTGATCGAGAGAAAGCCGTTCGGCGGGTGAGGCGATGAAGATGAGGGTGGAGTCAGCGGTGATCAGTTGGGCGGGGCTGGGGTTGTATTGGTAGTCTTGTTTCTGGGGATCATAGGTGGAGATGACCAGGATACCGGTCAGGCGGTGGAGTTCGAGGAGGGATTTGCCGATAAGGGGGTTGTTTGGGGGTATGACAAATTCTTCGACGCGGACGCCGGAATCGGTTTTACTGTGGAGCATGCGGTCTAGAAAACCGACCACCTGCGGGCGGAGCAGTTCGGAAGCGATTCGCATACCGCCGATCATGTTGGGTGAGACCAGGCAGGAGACACCGGCCTTGAGGAGTTTCTGGCGGTTTTTGGGAGAGATAAATTTGGCGGCGATCTGGAGATTTTTGTTGAGTTCCTTGGCGGCCATGACGAGGTAGAGGTTTTCCTTGTCGTTTTCGAGGCAGGCGATCAGACCGCGGGCCTTGGCGATACCGGCCTGGTTCAGGATGTGATCGTCGGCGGCGTCGCCTTCGATGTGGACCAGGGATGGGATTTCCTGACGCAGGGACTCGATGGCGGGAAGGTTTTCGTCGATGATTACGAAGGAGTGTTTGGTTTCGTAGAGTTCTTTGGCGACGAAAATACCGATATCCTTGACACCACAGATAATATAATGCTGCTCCATTTTTTTAATCCTTTTGCGTTGGGCTTTACGGAGAAAATATTTTTCCAGGTAGCCCTCGACCAGAAAAGCGGTGAAATTTGAGATGGTGTAGGCGACGATAACCATCGAGATCAGAATGACGACGATATTCAGAATGGACAAGGTGGTGCTCCCGGTGGTGCCGATCATGTCTTCGTAGCCGATGGTAGAGATGGTGATGACGACCATGTAGAGGCAGCGGAGATAGGGGACATCGCGGCCCTCGCTGCGGCAGAGCACGTAGAAGATGCCGGCGAAGACGAAAATCAACAGCAGCATCAGGACTACCGGACGCAATAATCGGCGTAATTCCTTATCCATAATGGCGGCTATTATACCGTCAACCCGGCGGGAGATGAAGAGGATAGTTTATCTCGGTCTCAACTAAAATAATTGGTTGCTGTCGCAGTTGTTTGAATCAGAATTCGTAGAATCCTATGGTGTATGGGCCTTGGCCTATGACAGGTCGGGATGTCTAATGATAATCAGCGGAGCCGACCATGCATGGATTGATGCGATTTCTATCTATCTTCAACCCTAACCGTGCCGATCATGTCGTCAAATTGCTGTATTTGGTAGGATTCGCTACTTGATCACAGACTGTTTTTTCCGAAAACTGTATATAAATTTTTTACGGGTAGAGAGTCAAGGTTGGCACGAATTTATCACAGGTATTCGCCCCGAAACCGCCGCACAGATCTCGCAACGAGGGGAAGGCCGGTACTAGAAATTCCTCCGGAATCAATTCAAAGGTTGCCTTATTAAATATCATTTCATTTTCAAAACCGCTGACCGGTTCATCATCAATACATACACCCAATGCCACCCGGTAAGACACCCGTTCGGACGGGAATTCGATAAAGGCATAAAGAATGGAGGAAAAAACAGATGCCAGATGAGGGGTGAAAGAGCGGTGGGGATAGGTTATAATAGAGGTATGTGCGGACGATTTGCATTAAAAATTAGCCCTGGTCTGTTGGCAAAGATGTTCGGTCTGACGGTTGAGGCAGACGTGGAGGAGCGGTATAACATTGGGCCAGGACAGGAGATAGCGTGTGTACGGCTATGGGGAGCAGAGCAGGAAACTGGGAAAGGTGGGAAGAGTAGCCAAGAAGAGCGGGAGTTGCGGAAGCTGCGCTGGGGTTTGGTACCAAGTTGGGTAAAGGCCGGGGAGGAGGGAAAGGTGTCCAGTTGGATCAATGCCCGGTCGGAAACAGTGGGTAAGAGACCTGCTTTTCGGGAGGCGTTTCGACAACGTCGATGTCTGATCCCGGCAAGTGGATTTTATGAGTGGCAGAAGGCGGGAGGACGGAAGCAGCCTTATTATTTTCAATTGTCCCAGGGGGAGGGTTTTGCGTTTGCGGGCTTGTGGGAGCGGTGGTTGCCGGCAGAGGAGTCGAGAGCATTGGAGACCTGTGCGATTTTGACGACGGCGGCAAATGAACTGATCCAGCCGATACATGACCGGATGCCGGTGATAGTAGGTCCGAATGATTTCGGAATGTGGCTGGACCCAAAGACCGGGCCGGAGAAGCTGGCGGAGGTGATGCGGCCTTATCCAGCGGAATGTATGGAGATGTGGGCGGTGAGTCGGAGGGTGAACAAAATTGAGTTTGAAGGGCCGGAGTGCCTTACGCCAATGGACCAACCCCAGGAAGGATTGTTTTGAGAAAGGAAGCTCATTAGAAGTATGAAGGATAAGAAGAAGTTGAAGGTGACGGCGATATATCGACCCGAAGCGGATCAGAAAAACTGTCCGCGGCCTTTGTATGTGGGGCGGGTATCGGCAGGTTTCCCCTCGCCGGCGGATGACTATATCGAAGGCCAGCTTGACCTCAACCAGCACCTGATTCGGCACCCCGCCGCCACCTTTTTCGTCCGCGTTGACGGGGATTCCATGATTGATGCGGGCATTCATCCGGGCGACATCCTGATCGTGGACCGCGCCCTGGAACCTAAGGATAAAAACGTCGTTATCGCCAACATCAACGGCGAACTGACCGTCAAGCGAATCCGGATTAAATATAAGAAGCTGCTGCTAATGCCGGAAAACGAAAAATATCCACCTATTCCGATCCCGGCCGATATGGATTTCCAGGTCTGGGGCGTCGTAACCTATGTCATTCACGAACCGTAAATTATGAATAAAGTATTTGCGTTAGTTGACTGCAATAATTTTTACGCCTCCTGCGAACGGGTTTTTGCCCCCGCGCTGGAGGGTCAGCCGATTATTGTCTTATCGAACAATGATGGCTGCGTGGTCGCCCGCTCCAATGAGGCCAAAACGCTGGGCATCCCGATGGGAATTCCGCTATTCCAGGTTCAGAACCTGATCCAGACCCATCAGGTACATGTTTTTTCCTCGAATTACACCCTCTACGGCGACATGTCCCGCCGGGTCATGGAAACCCTCTGCCAATTTACAGATGAAATGGAAATTTACTCCATCGACGAGGCATTCCTGGACCTGACCGGTTTCCATCACAAGAACCTGACCGACTATGGCCGCATCATCCGCAACACCGTCCGACAATGGACCGGAATCCCTGTTTCCATCGGGATCGCCCGGACCAAGACCCTGGCCAAACTGGCCAACCGCCTCGCCAAAAAATCCGCCAAAGCTGCTGGGGTGCTGGATTTGACCGACTCAGCCTACTTGCCTCTGGCCCTGGAAAAGACCGAAATCCAGGATATTTGGGGAGTGGGGCCTGGCTTTGCCCGGCGTCTGCAAAAGGCCGGTATCCAGACGGCCCTGCAACTTCGCGACGCGGACGACGGCTGGGTCCGGAAACACCTGGGCGTGGTCGGTCTGCGCACCGTCTATGAACTGCGCGGCATCCGTTGTTATTCGCTGGAACTGTCACCACCCGACAAAAAAAATATCGTGTTTTCCAAATCGTTTGGCCAAAAAATCGAAACCCTCGAAGCGTTAAACGAAGCCGTCGCTGCCTACATCTCCCGCGCCGCCGAAAAACTGCGCCGCCAGAACTCCGCCGCCACCACCTTGACGGTCTTTGCCATGACGGATCTTTTCCGCAAGGATCAGCCCCGCTACTTCAATTCCCACACCATCGAGCTGCCCACCCCCACCAGTGACACCAGCGAACTGATTGACTACGCCTGGGAATGCACCAAAAAAATATACCGCGACAACTGCCTCTTTAAAAAAGCAGGGGTCATGCTTAACTCGCTCATCTCCGCCGACCACATCCAGGCCAACCTGTTTGATACCATCGACCGCCAACGATCCCGCAAACTCATGGACACCCTCGACCGGATCAATGCCTGCACTTCAGCCCCCTTGCACTATGCTGCCGAAGGATTGGCCCAGCCTTGGAAAACCCGATTTCAGAAACGTTCCGCCCGCTACACCACCGACTGGGGTGAACTGCCCCACGCCAAAACCAGTCCGGCCTATGGGTAATTACCTCGAAACCGCAGCAAGGTATAGATAAAAGCATAGTCCTCAATAACATAAAAACCAGATTACGGCTTTGGAATTCTGATGCCAGTCCTTTTTTGCATCTTTGTGAAAATATGGTATAGTTCTGATAAACCCGATCCAGATGTCCGGCGATTCCGAACCGCCATAAACCCTTTTGGCTTTGCGGGCATCCCGTCCGCCGCCGGGCATCACTTTTTTCTATCGCCACCAAAAACGCGAAAGGAAGGTCCTGAAAGATAAGCAGTTAGGGAATTTATAGTTTTACGTTGAATTTCGGACCGGCCTTCGTTACAATCCGGCTTAGTTCTTATATAGCGGTGATTAATATAGAAACGAAGGCAGGAGATTGCCTTTTGTGGCACGGGGGCCTCGTTGGGGGCTTCCGGACGTAATTTGGTTTATTTACAGGATTACATTTTGGGAAACAGCAGAGGAAAGAAAATACATTAAAAGGAGAAATACCCCTGTTTGAGCAAACCTTCAAGAATATAGACGACATTCTCCATAAAGACGCGGGCTGCTCCAGCGAGCTGGACTATGTGGAGCAAACCTCCTGGATTCTGTTTCTGAGATATCTGGATGATTTCGAGAAGGACAAGGAAACCGCGGCCCAGTTGTCGGGCAAGCGTTATGCCGGCATTATCGGCCCGGAGTACCGCTGGGAGGTATGGGCGGGGCCCAAGGGCAAGGACGGAAAGCTCGACCACCATACGGCGCTGACTGGCGATGACCTGAAAGACTTTGTGGATCATAAGCTATTTCCTTATCTGAGGAAATTCAAGACCTCCGCCGAAAGCGCCGCCACCATTGAATATAAAATCGGCGAGATCTTCAGCGAACTGAAAAACAAGATTCAGAGCGGCTATAACCTGCGGGAAGTGATCAACCGGGTGGATGAATTACGATTCCGCAGCAGCGCTGAAAAACATGAGATGAGCCACCTGTATGAAGGCAAGATCAAGAACATGGGCAACGCGGGCCGCAACGGCGGCGAATACTATACACCCCGCCCGCTGATCAAGACCATTGTGAAAGTAGTGGCACCTGCCATCGGGGATAGGATTTATGACGGGGCACTCGGTTCGGCGGGCTTTTTGTGTGAGGCGTTTGAATACTTAAAGGCCAGCAAAGACCTGACCACCCAGGATGCCAAGACCCTGCAAAAAAATACCTTTTACGGCAAAGAAAAAAAATCGCTGGCCTATATCATCGGTATTATGAATATGATTCTGCATGGCATCGAAGCGCCCAACGTGGTGCATACCAATACGCTGGCGGAGAGCATGGCCGATATTCAGGAACGCGACCGCTACGACATTGTGCTGGCAAATCCCCCCTTTGGCGGCAAGGAGCGGGCGGAGGTGCAGCAGAACTTCCCCATCAAGACGGGCGAAACGGCTTTTCTATTCTTACAGCATTTCATCAAGATCCTCAAAGCGGGCGGGCGCGGCGGTGTGGTCATCAAGAACACCTTTCTTTCCAATACGGACAATGCCTCGGTATCCCTGCGTAAACTGCTGCTGGAAAGCTGCAATCTCCATACGGTGCTGGACCTGCCGGGCGGGGTGTTTCAGGGGGCGGGCGTCAAAACCGTGGTGCTGTTTTTTGATAAAGGGGCGCCCACGCGCAAGGTCTGGTTTTACCAGCTCCATTTAGACCGCAACCTCGGCAAGACCAATCCACTCAATGAAAACGATTTGGCGGAATTTGTGAAACTTCAAAAAACCAAGGCCGATTCGGAAAATTCATGGTCGGTGAGGGTGGCCGATGTGGATAAAGACACCTTCGACCTGTCGGTAAAGAACCCGCACAAGAAGGAAGAAACCACCCTTCGCGATCCAAAAGAGATAATGGACGAAATGAAATTGCTAGACCACCAGAGCGACGAAGTCCTCAAGACCATCCGGGGGCTGGTATGAAGGGAAAATTGACAATTGAGAATGGAAAATTGAGAATGGAAAAGGAGAAATTGCCGACAGGGTGGGAGGTTAAGAAGCTTGGGGAGATTCTTCACAAGACAGAAACAATTAACCCAATGCAAAATCCAAACAAAGAATTTGTTTATATTGATGTCTCAAGTGTTAATAATGAAACCTTTTCCATTGAAAGTACAACATTATTAAAAGGAAAAAACGCGCCAAGCCGAGCAAGGAAACTCATTAGAACGAATGATGTCATATTTGCCACCGTTAGACCTACTTTGAGGCGAATCTGTATCATTCCAGAAGAATATGACAATCAAGTTTGCAGTACGGGTTATTTTGTTTTGAGGATGAAAGAACAGATAAATCACAAATATGTTTTTTATTACCTGCTAACGGATGGTTTTAATAAAAAGATGGAGAGCTTGCAAAAAGGCGCAAGTTATCCAGCCGTGACTGATGGTGATGTTAGAGAGCAGATTATTGTTTATCCCAAAACCCTCCCTGAACAACATCACATTGTGGGCATTCTGGACCAGGTGTTTGCGGCCATCGCTACGGCCAAAGCCAACGCCGAAAAGAATCTGGCCAACGCCCGCGAGCTTTTTGCATCGTATCTGCAGGGTGCGGATGGAAAGAAAGAATCGTTGGGAACACTAGTAGATATTAGAACCGGTAAGTTAGATGCAAATGCTGCGACAGAGACTGGAAAATATCCTTTCTTTACTTGTTCAAGAGAAATATTCACAATCGATAAATTTGCTTTTGATTGCGAGGCGATTCTTTTAGCCGGAAATAATGCCGTCGGCGATTTCAATGTGAAGCACTATAAAGGCAAGTTTAACGCTTATCAAAGAACGTACGTGATAACCGTTAATAAAGAAAACCGTGTGCTGTATCGGTACCTGTATTTTCAGATGTTAAAGAGTCTTAAGGAATTTAAGAGCAAATCGGTAGGCGTAGGAACAAAGTTCTTAAAATTAGGGATGATACAGGATTTGCAAATTGCTCTGCCTTCAGTTAGGGAGCAGGCAGCCATCGTCGCCAAGCTTGATGCCCTTTCGGATGAGACCAAGAAGCTCGAAGTCATCTATCAGCAAAAAATAGCTGATTTGGAAGAACTGAAGAAATCGGTATTGCAGAAAGCCTATGCCGGTGAACTTACAAAGGTGTAAAGATGAAACTTTATAAATTTAGACCACTTGCAACTGAGCAAGATTTTGATCGCCTGAAAAGCATACTAAAAACTGGCGAATTTTGGTTTTCGAAATTTTCAAACCTTAATGACCCTATGGAAGGCAGTTTTACTGTTTTAGACCATCCTAGACCATCTGAGATTATTGATTTAATTTATAACGAAAAAGAATGCTATAAAATCTGTTCATTTTCTAACAAGAGAGCTTTCTCAAAGCCTATAATGTGGGGTTATTATGCAAATGGGTTTAAGGGTGTTGCTATTGAGATAGAGATCAAGAAAGCTGAAATAAAACAAATAAATTATGTAAAGAATATTCCAACGGTAAAAACATCAGATCCTGATTGTGAGGCCAGAAGAATACTTACTAAAAAGCTATGGCATTGGAAACATGAAGGCGAATATAGGGTTTTAACAAAAGCAAAAGACGACAATGATAAAGTTAAAATTGGAAAAATTACGGCTCTGTACTTTGGTGATCCATATGAAAGAGCTGACAACCAATCAAAGATCATTGAAAATAGCGATATTTTACGAAAATATATAAATTTTAAAGATGGAATTTTGAAGTTTTTACAAGAATCTCAAGATACTAAAATACCAAAAATATGTTCTGTCAAAATAAATGAAGATGGTAAAGTAATAGAACAGATTATGGCAAAATAACGGAGATTCCATGAATGAGGCAGAAACCAGAGCGGAACGGATTGATCCGAAGCTGAAGGCAAGCGGCTGGGGCGTGGCGGACGGTTCCAAAGTCCTGCGGGAATATCCGATTACGGCCGGTAAAATTCAGACCGGGGGCGGGCGAGCCAAGCCGCTGATTGCCGATTATGTGCTGGTGTATCGGGGGAGGAAGCTGGCCATTATCGAGGCCAAGAGCGATGAGCAGGAAGTGGGCGAAGGGGTGGCGCAGGCCAAGAACTACGCCGAAAAGCTGAAACTGGATTATACCTATGCTTGCAACGGTAAAGAGATTTATCAGATTGGTATGAAGAGCGGAAAGGAAGGTATGATTCAAGCTTTCCCTACGCCGGAGGATCTCTGGAATAAAATATTCGCAACGGAAAACCAGTGGCGGGATACCTTCAGTCAGGTGCCGTTTGAGGATTTGGGCGGCACGATGGTTGCCCATTATTATCAGGAAATCGCGGTCCATAAGGCGATGGCGGCCATAGCCGAAGGAAAACAGCGAATCCTGCTGACGATGGCGACCGGTACGGGCAAGACATTTGTCGCTTTTCAGATTGCGTGGAAACTGTTTCAGACGCGCTGGAATCTGAGGCGGGACGGCTCGCGCAGGCCGCGGATCTTGTTTCTGGCAGATCGGAATATTCTGGCGGACCAGGCATTTAATAAATTTTCGGCATTTCCGGAAGATGCGCTGGTGCGGATCAATCCCAAAGAGATTGCCAGGAAAGGCAGAGTGCCGACCAACGGCAGTATTTTCTTTACCATTTTCCAGACCTTTATGAGCGGGCCGGAGAACACACCCTATTTTGGCGAATATCCGGCGGATTATTTTGATTTTATCATTATTGACGAGTGCCATCGGGGCGGGGCGAATGACGAAAGCAACTGGCGCGGCATTCTGGAATATTTTTCGCCGGCGGTTCAGTTGGGCCTGACCGCAACGCCCAAGCGCCGGGATAATGTGGATACCTACCGCTATTTCGGCGAGCCGGTGTATATCTACTCGCTCAAGGAGGGGATCAACGACGGCTTTTTGACGCCGTTCAAGGTAAGGCGGATCCAGACCACGATTGATGATTATATCTATACTTCGGACGACACAGTCATTGAAGGCGAAGTGGAAGAAGGCCGAATCTATGAAGAAGCGGACTTCAATCGCATTATCGAGATTAAAGAGCGCGAAGCCAAGCGGGTACGGATTCTTATGGATGAGATCAACCAGAACGAGAAAGCCATTGTTTTCTGCGCTACCCAGGATCATGCCGCGGCCGTGCGGGATTTGATCAATCAGTACAAAAAATCAAAAGAGCCGAATTATTGTGTTCGCGTCACCGCCAACGATGCAGGGCTGGGCGAGCAGTATTTGCGCGAGTTTCAGGATAACGAAAAGACGATCCCGACGATTCTGACTACCTCGCAAAAGCTGTCCACCGGTGTGGATGCTCGCAATATCCGCAACATCGTACTGCTGCGACCGGTCAACTCGATGATCGAGTTCAAGCAGATTATCGGGCGCGGCACAAGGCTGTTTGACGGCAAGGAATATTTCACCATCTACGATTTTGTCGATGCCTACCATCATTTTGCCGACCCGGAATGGGACGGTGAGCCGATTGCCGAAGTTTGTGCCAAATGCGGCCAATTCCCCTGCATATGCGAAAAGAAACCGCCCCGCGTGTGCCCGGTATGCGGCCAAAGACCTTGTGCCTGTGAAAAACCGCCGCCCGAAATTTGTCCCAAGTGCGGTCAACGACCTTGTGTATGCCCTAAAAAAGTGAAAATAAAACTTGCGGATGGCAAAGAGCGCGAGATTCAGCATATGATTTCGACTTCGTTTTGGGGCGCGGAGGGGAAGCCGATTTCCGTAGAAGAGTTTTTGCGGAATCTGTTTGGGGCATTGCCCGAGTTTTTTACCAGCGAAGAGGAACTTCGCAAAATCTGGTCGTATCCTCTCTCGCGCAAGGCATTGCTTACCAAGCTTGCGGATGCCGGATACGGCAAGGATGAGCTGACCACTCTGCAAAAGCTAATCAACGCGGAAAAAAGCGATCTGTTCGATGTACTCGAATATGTGGCGTTTGCAGTGAAGCCGATCACCAGAGAAGCACGGGTGGCAGAGGCAAAGACAAACATATTTGCCTTGTTGAACAATAAGCAGAAAGAGTTTCTGGAATTTGTGCTGTCGAAATATATTGAAACCGGCGTGGAGGAGCTTGATGAGGAGAAACTGCCTGACCTTCTGACCCTGAAATACCAAGCCATCCAAGATGCTTCTGAAATGCTGGGCGGCGTAGATAATATACGAACTACCTTTTTTGATTTTCAGAAATATTTGTATGAGCGGAGAACGGGGTAGCGTCTGATTGAAAAACCGGTAGAAAAAAAGAAATAGAGAATAGTTTCTCCGCCAGTATGGCTATTAGGAGAAATGGTCATGGCAAAGAAAACCACAAAACGCAAGCTCACTACCTGGGTCTTCGATCCCCACACCGGGGGGGGGTAAAGATTCCTCCCCTGGTCCAGGAGCAGACACGCCAGCGCCTCCAAGCCTATGCCCAGAAACATTACTCCGATAAATTCCTCCGGCTGGAGATTCGTTTCCGGTGTCCCTGCTGTTATATTGATGCCTATCGGGAGCCGGTCGTTCCCAAAGGCTGGCCACCTAAAAGCGTGCGAATCAACCGGCAAAAATATTTTGAACGGCTGCGAAACTCCCCCATTCACCTGTGCCGTCTCCGTTATTTTAGTGAGGACTGCTGGAGCCTGGCTTTTTACACCTACAGCAATGAGAAGTATATGCCCAGTGTTTTCCGTAACGACAGCTTCTTCGGTACCCCCGAAGAAGGTTTTGACATGGGAGCGATGTTTCTGCCGGATTGAATCTAACCCATGAAGGGTGAATAAAGGGATACATTATTGGCTGGATTTGAACGGCCCCATAGTGGTGGATCTTAATGTCCACAATAACCATTACTCAAGGATAAAAAATAATAAATTCTGGCAAATTATTGACTGATTTTCAAAATATTTCACATTTAACGATTTGGCCCCATTTTAATCCTGGTTTACGCTTGGGGAACACCTATTTTCTTTCATTTCCTTCACATTTGTTCCCTAATGAAACATATGTCTCTATATTATCTTGACTGAAATACCTGGAAAAGTGAGAGTTGCTAATTTAGAAATGTGATTTGAAATTGGCAAGAAGACAGAGCCACAAAATCCCATATAAACTCGACTAAAAATGCGCGTCAGTTTGAAGATGCGAATCTATGGTTTTTAGGTATTTGCTGCAAATGGTTTATAACTGTAAAATAACAACTTATGGTGCTGGACTTAGCGTAAACAAGTACCAACCAAGTACCAGACGAGTGCGGCTATTGCGCATTTACGCTGCGTACGCGGTAAGGGTTAATCCAAATATTAAAACATTAAGGAATATCTTTTCATTAAAAAACTAATTCATCTTATCGAATACCCTCTAATTCGCAATGATACGATTTTCTGGGTCTGGCCATGGGAAATGCGGGATGTAAATTCTTGAGCCTTTACAGTCTGTCATAGAAATAGCCTTTCTGTTTGAGTATGGTATTTATTGTAACTGGTTATACTACAATCAGTTATGCTATTTGTCAATTGAAAACATAAAGTTCCTGTGAAATATGCTGGTTATGGCTACCACCGCCGTTGGCCAGAAATGCTTAAACCACCCCAATCGCCGAAAATCATCAACTTGTACTACAAGGAGGACAAGAGGGATACTCATCTGCGGCCGGGAAAAATCGCCCACAACTCGCCTCAAAAGCACGACTTATGCCTTACAGTGGTTGTACTTGCCACTTTTTGCTTCCCTTGATCCACGAAATACGGTATGATTCATAAGTATTCAGATCGGTACGGTTTTCGGAGAAAGTTGGTAAGCAAAGTTACAGGCGGAACAAGGAATCTTTGCTAATTACAAAACTTGCAATCGCAACAGGTAAAGGAGAAAATTATGCATACGCGAGGGTATTTCTTTACGATTTTTATCGCATTCGTTGCCATTTCCAGAGTTCAGGCTGGTTCATTCAATCCTTTTGCGAATGGTGACTTTTCAGGTCCTTTAGACGTAGGATGGACGAATTATTCAAATACGAATGTTCTTGCGGATCAAGCAGTATTACAGGAAGACCAGGATAGTCCCACGTTTCTCGAACAATACTTTGTTTTGCCTTCCGACGTATCGAACTTGTCGTTTCAGTATTTGGCTGCTTTTGACAATGGGGTTTCGGATTCTTTTACCGTATCGTTATTGGATACCTTCCGCAATCCATTCATCGATAGCAACCCCAATCCTTCCGATCCATCGGAATCCTATTTCTTTATGCATGATTCGGTGAACGGCTTATATCTGGATACCCGGTATGTCTCAACGAGAGACATCGGTTCGGGTTGGTCACAGATCGATTTTGATGTATCCAGTCTAGCAGGAACTTCATCGGATGCAATTTTGTCTTTTGATTTAGTCGGGAATTTTATGGGGCCATTTAACAGTCAGATATTATTAGATAACATAGAAGTCCATGTGATTCCAGAGCCAAGTACAATATTCAACTTTATAGGTTTATTGTCTGCTGGTATTTTGGGGAAGCGATTTCGAATTTAAAAAGGGGAAGACTCGCCCGTTTCATAAGGAGAAAAGGGATGGATGCTAATAGGGATCTTTTCGCATCAATCGGGACCGCATTTCTGGTTTTTCTATTTGCTTTTACATGTTCCGTTTCCTTGGCCGGGGATCCGGTTTATGAGGATCTGATTAGGGTCAATGATAAGGTAACGGTTGAATTTAGTAATTTTTATCATGACCGAAGTAAAGGCCAAACCCGTTGTACCACCATTCTCAAAAACAGCTCCCAGGAATCCTTACGTCTTCCGATAATTTTAACCTTTGATGGTCTGCCTGACAATGTATTGGTGATTGGAGATGGGGTACTTCTGGATGGTACTTCATACCTTGATTTTACTGGTCAAATAGCAGGAGGCTTATTTCTTCCGGGCACCAGCACAGCAGCGAAAATCGTTTCCTTTTCTAATCCCGATTATCAAAGACTGACTCCTTCTTACTCCGTCTGGTCTGCCCGCCCCCTCTATGTAATTGCCAAAGCCAGTCCCACCGATGGCACAACGCCATTATATGTGGATTTTACCGCGGAGTATAACGGCAATATTATCTTATTTGAATGGGATTTTGACGGGAATGGCACATTTGACTGGAGCAATACGACAGGTCCCGATACTGCGTTTACTTATCAAAAAGCTGGCCAATTTGATGCTGCTATTCGAATTACCGAAGATACAGGACTTACGGCCACAGGCTCAGTTGCCATCCGTGTGGTTTCCTCTCCAACAAGTCTGGTCTTAAAAGAAGAGCAGAATTTTATGGTTTCTGCTGGTGTTGAGGGTACCGTTCCGGCCATAGACTCCGTCCTAAGTTTTATCATCGATGAGTTATATTTTGACACGTCAGATCCCGCTTCCATCAATGATGCTTTGGAAGCGACTCTACTCGGTAAAAACGGAGAAGTACTTATCGATCCGCATGGCAATGATCGCGATTCGTTTTTGAATATGACCGAAGAACAATCACCCTGTTTCAGCCCGAATGTCAAGTGGGAGGGGAACAAGGTTTCTGTGGATCTAAAAAATCTTCAGCCGGGAACCGAATTTCGCTTGTATTTCCGTCTTGTCAATAACGATAGAGATACGGAGACCTCGGTGTCCATCCGGTACCTGCAGCTGGAAGCCGAGGGGCAAGTTATTCCCCTTTCAACCGAAAATATAGATTATCTGTATTCCAATGCCGGTACAGCAAATATTCAAAAAGACGGATGGATTGACTTCTTGGATTTCGCCATCCTGGCAGCGAATTGGGAAACACCGGTTCTCGGTGGAAAAAGTGCCGGTGATGTCAATAGCGATGGGATAGTCGATTTAAGCGATCTGGTTACCCTTATCCAGTATTGGTGCTATTTAGCGCCTATGTCCAACCAGAATCTACCACTCGACCTACCTGTTATCCCTTTGGGTGTAACCAATGAAAATCCTACTACTATCGACTTCAACCGGCTGTCGAATATCTCCAATAATATTTCTGCCCAATATGGCATAACCTCCCTGAACGAGCAGAAGCAAATCTTGTATACCGAGTTGGAACTTACCAACGCAGGGACCTATGGTGTTGGCAAGCCGCTGATTATGATCATCGACCATTTGAGTGCTCCCTCCGTTCAGGTTCTTGGTGCTGATGGCATAACACCGGATGGTAAACCCTACTATAATCTGGAGGGGAAAATGAACGGCAGTATTTTTGCACCATCCAATACTATAGACTTTGGCTATCTGGCATTTTACAATCCCAATTATGTTCAGTTCTCCTATACCCTAACGATTCTGGGAATGTTGAATCAACCGCCCCAATTGACCAGTTCTCCCGTCTTAGAGATTTTAGTAGATAAAGATTATACCTATGATTCTGAGGCGGTGGATCCCGATAGCGATACTTTACTCTATTCCCTCACTTCCCTGCCGTCGGGAATGACCATAGATCCAGCCACCGGGCTGATCCAATGGAAACCCAGTCTAACCGATATGGGTAATCATTCCGTACTGATGCGTGTGGAAGATGGCCATGGGGGCTTCGATACCCAGGCATATCAGATTTCGGTTCGCAATAATGTACCCAATCGGCCACCCGTATTTACATCCATTCCGGTGGTTGAAGCCTTTGTGAATGCCACCTATATCTATGCCGCCGAAGTCTTTGATCCGGATCTTGACCCGCTGACCTTTTCCCTCGTACAGGGACCATCCGATATCTTTATTGATAAAGATACTGGCGTATTAACCTGGACACCGATGGCAAGCCAGGTTGGCACACATGCAATCACTTTACAGGCAGAGGACGGACGCGGTGGGGTTTCGACGCAGTCCTATACGATTAATGTCCAATCTGAATCTGGAAACCATCCGCCGATCATTATTAGTGAGCCGGTTCTCTATTATTCGCCCTGTTCTTCATACACCTACGATGTTGATGCTATTGACCCGGATAATGACATTTTAACTTATCAACTTGTACAAAAGCCTACGGGGATGATAATTGACCCCGATACGGGTCTGATATACTGGCTAGATGCTTCGCAGGAGAAAATTGCGAAAAAACTCATTGATGTAGATCAATGGAATGGGGCCAATGGTGTTATTATCTATGTTAATGGGAATGCGACCGGATTTAATAATGGTTCTTCTTGGTCCAATGCGTATAAATACTTGCAGGATGCCCTAGCGGCCAGTATGTCAGGAGATCAACTTTGGGTAACTCAGGGCACTTATAAGCCCGATTGTAGTACCAGCCAGCCCACGGGTTCAGGCAATCCAGCCGCTAGTTTTAAATTTAAAAAGGGAATTGCTCTGTATGGCGGCTTTGCAGGTGCGGAAACGGATATTACGCAACGTGAGGAAAATGTAAATCGTACGATTCTTAGTGGTGACTTGAGCGGTAATGATGATGCCAGTTTTGACAATATGGGTGACAATAGTGATTATGTCGTAATAGCTTCCATTGATAGTGGCAATAATATATTTGATGGTTTTGTAATTACCGGCGGTAATAAGGCAGGAATGCAGATTACCCAGTCCAACGGCACCATTAGCAATTGTACTTTTCAACATAACCATGGATACAAGGGTGGCGGTGTATCAATTTCCGTGAGTAACACGGTATTTAACAACTGCATTTTCAAAAATAATCAGGCTCGTATTCTCGGGGGTGGAATATATAATACAGGCTCCGAGGGGATATATACGAATGATTGCGGCATAAAACCCTTTAGCTGTAAAATAACCCTTAATCGTTGCGAGTTTACTGACAATCAAGCTTTAGGGTGGGATGAAGGCGGAGGTGGTTTATACAATCATATTGGTGCTTACGCCAAGGTATCGGATTGTGTCTTCTTGAACAACTCGACGACAGGTACTAGAGGATATGGTGGTGCAATATGTAGTACAATTTATAGTGTCCTCGAGGTCGTAAACACAAAGTTTAGGTACAACTCTGCAAGTCAGGGAGGTGGAGTAAACCTTTCTTCTAATTTTGCTAGTCCAGGGTCACAGCCTACGGATCCCGTGAATTTGTGCACTATACCATCACGATTGATTAATTGTGAGTTTACCGGAAACTCTTCTTCGTATCCCACTCCGGGTGCTACTGGTGGAGCTGTAGTGATGGCTGCCAGCAGAGTTGAAATAGGCAACTGTCTTTTTATTGGCAATTCTTCCAACTATTCAGGGGGCGCAATAGGAGTACAGGTGAGCCATGTAGTAGTGAACAATTCGACAATGGTATTCAATAGTGCTCAAGAAGGCAATGCGGTGTCTTGTGATTACCTTGGAAGGCCAAGTTATGTTCGAATAAATAATTGCATCCTATGGGACGCGGATGGCGAACTCTGGAATAATGATAATTCAGATATCGAGGTAGATTATAGCGACATAAAAGGGGGTTGGACAGGCACGGGATCGAACAACATCGACATCGATCCGCAATTTTGTAGTATGCCAAATGACGGAGGAGATGGCTGGGGGGTTGGCTCTGATTATTTCGGTAATCTTCATCTTACCATTGATTCCCCCTGTATTGATGGGGGAAACAATCTTGCCGTTCTTTCTGACTCAATGGATTTGGATGGCGATGGGGATAAAAATGAACTGTCTCCACTTGATATGGCTTTGTGGGAAAGATTTGTGGAAGATCCCAAAATAAATAACAACGACAATGGAAATTGGCCTATCGTTGATGTGGGCGCGTATGAAATACAATCGCGAATTAACGATATTGAGGTCGAGGTCTCTGACGGTCGCGGCGGCGTGGCACATCAAAGCTTTACGATTACTGCTACTGCGTCGGAAGACGCCCCATTTGATTTAACAATAGCAGAGGTAGATAGTGATGGTTTGACTTCTAATCAGCAGACATTAGAAACAACGGGTATAATTACCGCCGAGGTATCGAATTCTGGGCCCGAAGACATAACCGCGCCTTTCGAGGTTCTTTTCTTTGAAGATCGAAACTATGATGGCCTCTTTGATCAGATCACAGATAGTATCCTGGCGAACACCATGGTTTCAGAACCTTTACTGGCAGGCCAGAGTATTACCGTCACCGCAACGGCCAATCGAACGGTCTTGTTCCCGGGCAATTTTGTCTATGGAATCGTCGATAGTACAGATGTTATTTATGAGATCGATGAAAGTAATAATATCGCTCGGAGCAGTAATGATGGTTGTCTTTTTGCTGAGAAGATCATGTTCGAGGATGTGACCGGTGAATACACCCAGATCCCGAACGGTTACAAGGGGCTGAACTGGCAGAACTTCTGGGCTCTTAACACGGTCAGCTATCCCAACGACAGCGGGTACAAAAATGCCAACACATCAGGAGAATATATTGCCTTTAATTTTGAAGACGACCAACCGGCGGAGATAACGAGTCCAAACCCCATCGTACTAAAGTCATTCTCGATCACCTCGGGGTGGTGCGTCGGATTGTCGGCGACGATCCAGGGGTCGCTACAAGGGAATGTCAAGTACACCGCTTCATTTGCTCCAACCCCGTACGCGCCCCTGCTGGTGACCATGGGCGCCGCACCATACAACCAGCCGGTGGACCGGCTCGTGTTCACCGCCTCCGGAGGATACACAGTTTTCCCTGGCGGCTATGGGTCACACATCGCCGTAGATGATCTTGAATACGAGGTCCATGATGCGCCCAACCTAACCCCTCGCTATGTCCGTTATGCAATTACAGGAGAGAATAGTACCTTTACGGTTCGGATAGGCAATAACGGCGTGTTATTAGCTCCCGCAGGCATTCCTGTTTCGTTTTATACAGGCGATCCTAATCAGGGTGGTTTATGTATAGGCACAATAAGCACAACAGGCAAGATCGAACCCGGCCATTTTGAGGATGTTTCCATTACATTACCTTTTATCGATATAGATAATCTCTGGGTCTGGGCCGATGACGATGGTACCGGCAGAGGCACGGTAAGTGAGTGCAATGAAGAAGATAATATCTATCATCCCAATTTTAACGGGGAGCCAGTCGCGAATAGATCGCCATACTTTACAACCACACCAATGACCACGGCAATGGTGGGGCAATTTTACCGCTATAATACCGTCGCATGGGATCCCGATGGCGACACCCTGTCTTATGATATACCGGCTGGAAGACCGGATGGTATGGCCATTGATCCGGCAAAGGGTATCGTAACCTGGATGCCCAAAGTGG
The DNA here is from genome assembly GCA_964580995.1 of uncultured Pirellulales bacterium. Taxonomy (GTDB): domain Bacteria; phylum Planctomycetota; class Phycisphaerae; order Sedimentisphaerales; family SM23-30; genus JAKJEP01. The sequence continues at coordinate 8,124 of CAZOMV010000067.1, read as the reverse complement.
CTCAAATAGGCATACACGATATCGTCTTGCGTGTCAGCGACGGTCAGGGTGGGATTGACCTGCAAGGTTTCCAGATCCAAGTCAATAGCGCCAATTCAGCCCCTTTAATTACTTCTGAACCGTTGAGAATGGCCGCGGTTAATATACCCTATCTCTATGCCGTACTGGCTCAGGATGCCGAGGAGGATTTGCTATCTTATGACTTAATCCAAGCGCCGACTGGAATGACCATCGACCAGACCGTTGGTCGGATTAGCTGGATACCTGATGGAACACAAATTGGAATACATCCGGTTAATATTACGGTAAATGATGGCAAGGGCGGACAGGCAGTGCAGTCATTTGATGTATCCGTCGCGGGTACATCTCAAAACGAACCTCCTGCGATTACCTCTACCCCTCGTTTTATCATTGCTGCCAATGAGTCCTATCTTTACCAAGTTGAAGCAACCGATAGCAACGGTGATTCCTTGACTTACAGTCTTCAGACAGCTCCCGCCGGAATGACCGTCGATTCAGAGGGGTTTGTGCAGTGGATAGCGGGCATACAACAGTTTGGTTTCAATACGGTTAGGATTCATGTTGAGGATGGCCGCGGAGGCTTGGCTTATCAGGAGTTTACGGTAAATGTCGTTTCTCGTATCGTGAATAATTCTCCTTCAATAGTTTCACAACCTGTGTTTACTGTCGCTCTTGGTCAAAACTATATTTATGATGCCCAGGCCGTTGACAGTGATAATGATCCTTTGTACTGGAGCCTGGATACCGCTCCCACCGGCATGTCTGTGGATGCTCGTCAGGGAAGCATCAGATGGACTCCTACCGCCAGTCAAACCGGCAGCAATCAGGTTGTTTTACGGGTAATCGATGGGCTGGGGGCGTGGGCGACTCAGACTTACTTGATTAATGTAAATTCGGTCAATACGCCGCCCAACATTACCTCCTATCCGTCCACTGAAGCATTTTTGGATTATCCCTATACCTATACGGTGGTCGCCACCGATATAGAGGGGGATACTCTTCTGTTTTCACTCGTCACATCACCAAGTGGTATGACAATGGATTCTTCCACCGGGCTTGTCCAGTGGACTCCAAGTAGTGATCAGGCTGATGAACAAGCCATCGTGATCCGAGCGGACGATGGCAAAGGTGGATATGCTCAGCAGTCCTATAGTATTGCGGTATATACGGGAATACCCAACTATCAGCCTGAGATTACATCGACTCCAAAGGGCTATGTTGTCGCAGAGACGATATATGAATACCAGGTCCAGGCCGTGGATCCCGACTCGGATACCATTACGTATTCGCTCGAAATCGCCCCGGCGGGCATGACCGTTGATCCGGTAACCGGTCTTATTCAATGGAAGCCGGCGGTATCTCAGGTGGGAGAGAATTTTGTTAAAATTGCTGCCGAAGATACGTTTGGAAACACTGCGTTTCAGAGCTATTCGATTTTGGTTGTCAATAGCAGCAATTTCCCTGTCATAACCTCGGTTCCGCAGGGTCCTGCTACCGTGGGGCTAATCTGGAGTTATGACGTAATCGCTCATGACCCGGATCATGACCCGCTCACCTATTCATTATCTACTTATCCACAGGGGATGACTATCGACGAATATGGCCGCATCCGCTGGACGCCGGAGATGGTCCATGTTGGCACACACAATATTGCCATTCAGGCAATGGATTCGTATGGTCTGATTGCGGAACAGACTTTTAGTTTATCGGTTATTACCGCTATTCAAGATACCAAGAAACCGACTATCAGCCTGGTTTTAAGTGATAATCCGGTTCCGTTGGGTTCCAGCTATACCCTGACCGCGTGGGCTACGGACAATGTGGGTGTTAACTCCATGCTCGTCACTCTGGCCGGTTCGCCCGTGACCCTCAATGCCGCCGGACAGGCGACTCTGACGGCCGCCGCCGTGGGTGAATTTGAGATTGTCATCGCCGCCTCGGATGCCGCCGGCAACGTCAGCACAGGTAGTGTCATGCTGTACGTGATTGATACCAACCCGGATCCCAATTCTCCGCATGTGGAAATCACCTCACCGGAATATGATACTATCATTACCAACATCACCGACATCGTGGGAACGGTGGAGGATGATAATCTGCTGTATTACACGCTGAGTGTAGCTCGTGCCGATGATGAATCTTATACCGAGATATTCCACGGTACCTCCACTGTTACCAATGGGATACTTGGTTCTTTTGACCCGACTATTCTTGCCAATGATACCTATGTAATCAAGCTGACCGCGGTGGATGCGGCGGGGAACACCTCGTATACCATGATTGAAGTCGGTGTACAAGGTACTCTCAAACTTGGTAATTTCACCTTATCCTTTACCGACCTGTCCATTCCGGTGTCCGGAATACCGATTACGGTAACTCGGACGTACGACTCCCTGAATGCCCGGACCCGGCAGGATCTTGGCTTCGGCTGGCGGCTGGAGTTGAAAGACACCGACCTTCGTACCAGTCTGCCCAAAACCGGCTATGAGGAAGAATTTGGCTATTTCAACGCCTTTTACTATGGGGCCAAGGTCTATGTGACCACACCGGATGGCCGCCGTCAGGGCTTTACCTTTATCCCGGAACCGCCGCGTGGTATAGCAGAGAGCATTCTTGGTACCTGGCACCCGGCGTTTACTCCCGATCCCGGTGTTACCAGTCAATTAACGGTTCAGGATGTCTACTTGCAGTATGTGGAGGATACCGGTGAGTTTTATTTCTATGGGGCCTGGGCCTATAATCCGGCGGATACCGAGCTAAGCGATGGGATATATACCTTAACTACCGCCGAAGGAATCAGCTACCGGATCGATGGATTAACCGGCGACCTGCAACTGGTAAGTGATACCAATGGCAATAGTCTTACCTTTACGGAAGATGCCGTTATTAGTTCCGCCGGCCCGAAAGTCCAATTGGAACGCGATATTAATGGTCGCATTACCGCTGTTCTCGACCCGTCAGGCAATCGGGTGGCATATGATTACAATGACAAAGGGGACCTGGTAAGTGTTACCGACCGGCAAGGTAATGTGACCCAATTTGTCTATCGGGATGATCCAGCCCATTATCTGGACCAGATTATCGATCCGCTGGGCCGTACGGGCATACGTACCGAATATGATGACCAAGGTCGTCTCATAGCGATGGTGGATGTCAACGGCAAAACCGTGGCACTCGACCACGACCCCGCTAATTTCACGGAAACCGTTACCGATACCCTCGGCAACACCAAAATCTATGTCTATGACGAGCGCGGCAATGTCACCACCGAAGTGGATGCCCTGGGCGGTACAACCACTCGAACCTACGATTTTAAGAACTATCTGCTTACGGAAACCGATCCGTTGGGGCATACCACCACCTACACTCGTGATAACAATGGCAATCCCTTAACGGTTACCGATCCGCTGGGTAATACCACGCGCTATACGTATGGTTCCTTTAATCGTCTTTTGACGACGATCGACCCGCTGGGTAACAGTACCATCCATGCGTATGATGGTAAAGGAAACCTCATTTCCACAACCGATGCAGCGGGTAATAAAACAACCTATACCAATGACGCCGCAGGCAACCAGACATCCGTCAAAGATGCTATGGGGAATAGTTCCCAATATGAATATGATTCCGCCGGTAGATTGATTCGTCAGACCGATGCCCTCGGCCATATCACTACCTACACTTATGACAGCAATGGCAATCAACTAACTCAGACGACAACTGTCACCACAACTTCCGGCCCACAAACCCGAACTACCACCAGCACCTATGACACCAATGGCCGGGTTATCGCCACCACAGATGCGGCAGGCAATGTCCGACATACCGAATACAATGCGGTCGGTAAAATGTCTGCTACCATCGATGCTTTGGGTCGCCGTACGGAATATGTCTATGACGAGCGTGGGCTGCTGATTGAAACCATTCTCCCGGATGCGACACCCGCAGATAATACCGATAATCCGTACACACAAACCGAATACGATGCTGCCGGCCGTACTGTTGCCCAGATTGATGCCCTGGACCGTCGGACAAAATCCGTCTATGATGTGGCCGGTCGAATCATCGAGACTATTCTGCCGGATGAATCTCCCGATGACCTTTCGGATAATCCGCGTACCCGTACTGAATATGACATTTCCGGTCAGACGATCGCTCAAATCGACCAGCGTGGTAACCGGACCGAATTCGAGTATGATGCCGCCGGCCGTCAGATTATGGTTCGTAATGCTCTCGATCAGGAAACCACCACGGCTTATGATGCGGCCGGAAGAAGTGTTACTCAGACCGATGCCCTTGGCCACACTACCGATTTTGAGTATGATGCCCTGGGTCGAGTGGTTAAAACCATCTTTGCCGATGGGTCCGGTACTTCCACCACCTACGATTCTCTGGGCCGGGCTATTGCCCAGACCAATCAACTGGGTATTACCACGGAATATGAATACGACGCCCTCGGTCGGCTCACCGCGGTAGTCGATGCTTTAGGCCAACAAACCGAATATAGCTACGATGAGTCCGGGAATCAGATTACCCAGACGGATGCCAACGGCCACACCACCTGCTTCGAATATGATGTCCTGGGTCGCCGGGTGGCCACCATCCTACCGCTCGGCCAGCGCTCCATCTCTACCTATGATGCCGCCGGGAATGTCATCAGCACCACCGATTTCAATGGTGCTACGATTACCTACATTTATGATGCCCGCAATCAACTCATCGCCAAATACTTCCCCGATGGCTCGGCAACTTCCTTTACCTATACCCTCTTGGGCCAACGGGAAACAATAACGGATGACCGTGGGGTAACCTTCTTCACCTACGATACCCAGAATCGGCTGATTTCCCGAACCGACCCGGATGGTACCATGATCCAATATACCTACGACCTGGCCGGCAACCGCACCTCGGTTACCGCCCCCAGCGGTATGATCCTCTATACCTTTGATGCCCTGAACCGTCAGGAAACCGTAACCGATCCCGAGGGTGGTCTGACGGAATATACCTATAATGGCGTCGGTAATCTGAGTCGTACCGATCTGCCCAACGGCACCTTAGAGACCCGCAGCTATAATACGGTCAATCGTTTAGTATATCTGGAAAACCGCTCTTTGGGAGAGATTATCAATAGTTACCAATACACCCTCGATCCGATCGGCAATCGTATTGCGGTCATGGAAGACACCGGCCGTCGGGTGGACTACGTTTATGATGCCTTGGGACGCCTGCAAAGTGAATCGATTACGGATACGGTCAACGGCAATCGCCTCGTCGTTTATACCTTGGATCCGGTGGGCAACCGCCTCAGCCGCAATGACTCCACCGAGGGAATAACCACCTATGTGTATGATCAAAATGACCGTCTCCTGTCGGAAACGCTGAACAGTCAGACTACAACCTACACCTATGACAACAATGGCAATACCCTTTCCCGTGTGGCACGCCCAACAGACTCTGCCTATTATGCCTGGAATACGGAAAACAGACTGGTTGCCGCTGATGTGACCGACAGCACTGGCACGAAACAAATTGACTACCAGTACGATGCCGATGGTATCCGTGTTTCCTCGACAGTGAATGGCGAGGAGATTCGTTATCTGATTGATGCCAGCCATCCCTATCAGCAGGTACTGGAGGAATATACCCCCAGTCATACTATCAAGGCTTCCTATGTCCACGGCCTTGACCTGATCAGCCAGAAACGGGGTTTGGCACGTTATTTCCATCATGTCGATGGCCTTGGCAGCACCTGTGTCCTGACGGATTTGTCTGGCCAGACAACCGCCAGTTATATCTACGATGCTTATGGTCAGCTAATCAGCCAGACCGGCAGTACTCCCAATTCCTATCTCTTCGCCGGTGAGCAAAGAGACTTCAACCTTGGACTCGACTACCTGCGGGCAAGATATATGAATCTATCTGTTGGGCGATTCTATGGGATGGATACATTAGAAGGTTCAGTAAATTCACCAATATCTTTAAATAAGTATATTTACGGGAATGCAAATCCTATAGCTAATATAGATCCTTCAGGAAACTTTTCCATCGGTGAGGTTTCTATTTCTATTAGTATAATATCTGTCTTGGCGACTACGTCATCTGCAAGTGAAGGTTTTTCACCCGAATTGATTAATAGACGAGTAAGAGCACTGAAGGTTATGATAAATACTAAAAACTGCTGGCAAGCTGGACCGCAACCAAAACACCCTTACAGGGCTTGTAATTTCTTGATCCGAGATGTTTCCAATACTTTGGGGATACATTATTTTGACAACAAAAATGCAGATACCATATTATTACATGGTATGTTGTTTGGCGAATATCTTGGTCATAATGAAGATTTAGCTATTGAGTATGCCAATAAGGGATATTTTGTAATTGCAGGTGTTCACTCTGCTTTTTTAACAAATACAACTCATGGCCATGTGGCAGTCGTTGTGGCAGAAGGTAAGGATGATAATTATCCTGTTGGCTATTGGTGGGTATATGTAGAAAAGAATCCAGATAGCGATAAAAGTCGTGGAAGGGGTGGGGTCGGCGTTCATAGGGGTTATAAAAGTAGTGATTGGAATGATATTATATATGCTGCATATAAATGGTGGTGATTTATAATAATAGAAGTAGTATATAGAAGCAATGGATGTCATCGGGCACGTTAAACCGGTTCTTCCGCACTTTTCGTGAAGACACTGTCATCGGGCGCGTTAAAACCCACCACTATGGGCGCGTTCAAAACCAGCCAGTACGGTTTTCCTTTATCTAACTCATTTTTTTTATTTCTCGCAAGTATTATCTGGAGGGTCTTCCTCTTTTGGAAATCGGCATGCAAATGGGGCCCACCGTAGTAATCTTCGTAAATTGTTATCGAGTATTGGATAACAATAACAATGATACGGAGAGAAAGGTATGCTTATGGTGGAAGATTATCGAAAGATACGGATCACCCATAGCGATGAGATGAGTATGTCATCGGAGTATCCATTATCTTTCATCGTACAACGGTTTCCAATTCTCATTTTTATCCTGCCGTGCCTTCCTATAAGCCTGGGCCATCTTCTCCGTCGAGGGCTGTAAGTAAACACTGGTGGTCTTCAGGCTGACGTGGCCCACCTGCTTCTGGGCGATAGGTAAAGGAACTCCACGGTCCACAACATTATGGTAAAGATGAGAATGACGCAGACTATGAACCGTGAACATATTGAGATTTCTGCCTTTGCGGTCCTGGCCATATATCTGGTGCAGGCCTGCCTTGTGAATATAATGCTGAAAGATCTGGCGGATCCGATTTTCACTGTAATGCTGATTCCAGCGTCTTCCCGGATGAAATAGGTAGGCTTCCGCTTTTTGAATCTGGTTGCTGCGCTTGCTGATAATCCCTTTTTGCTTGAGCATACTCCGCAGTTCATTCATGAGTCCCGGAGGTAAAAAGCTGCTACGGGCATGATGGGTCTTGGTATTTTCTGCCGGGAAATACACGGTACTGCGGCTGAAGTTCAGATGTTTGACCTGAATCCTCACGAACTCTCCCACCCGGCAGCCCAGTTCATAGATGACTTCGAACATCAATTTGTGGGTATAATGGTCAATCCCGTCGAAGAATAACTGCAGTTCCGCGACCTCCAGATGCCTTATCACTTCTCCAAACCGCTCATATTTCGAGGGAGTGATTATTCTTTTTTTAAATGATTCTTCCATCCAAATGTGAAATTTCAGGACTACTTAAACTTTACGGTAATCCGCCTAGAACCACAAAATTTATAAAGTATAAAATCTATATAAGGACGAAAGCGAATAGAATGATCCCTCAAAACGGTTACTTTCCCTACGCAGGCAAATACCTACTCAAATGCGTGCTCCGGAAAACCACAACCCTTTGAGAAATCCCATTCTAAAACGCTTTTAATGAAAACGGTCTTTTCCCAGGTGGAAAACCTGAAATACCTGAAAAGGCCTATAATCCAGTCAGGATTTTCTTAGCGCTAGCTCTCTGCTACTGATAGGAATTCTCTCCTTTCTCTATCTCCTTTTCTTATCCACATCCTCTTCCTCTCCAATTCCTTCCAATCCCATTCCTTTTCCGCAAATCCAACTCCTGTTCCGACG
>CAZOMV010000066.1:0-33191 GCA_964580995.1 uncultured Pirellulales bacterium | reverse complement strand
TTACCTCTTATCTATCGGTTAATGTCAGATTAAGTCTTGACTAATTCAATTCATTTTTTAAACTCATTCCTTTCCATATAAATCGCATTATTTTATTTTTTATATCGATCACCATTTATACAGGTGTTTACTCTGCTACCTGTTTACCATGCAAAATCCTCAAAAGCCTAGCTCCTGATCAGGCTTCACATAGCCAAAATACCATAGCATCTATTATGTTTTTGGGGAATACCAGGCAAATAAAGTCCGAGCAAGTTCCTTATTTACCTAAACAAAAATCATTCCGCCGAGCCGTTCAACTGTCAAAAATACCTGTTCATCGTCTTCTGCTTCCCGCCGCTATCTCTCGCAGAAACTTCCGTTCCGCTAAAATCTTACATCCTGCGATTCTCACCGTGGTCGATAGCCCATAACACTCACTCAGCCAAGAGTCCCGACAATTTTCACTACTATTCTTCCGCTGCTTATATCCTTTTCCTGATATAAGTTACACACGATTCAGCACTCCTATCTTTTATATCGGACAATCCGGCAAGTTCTTTAAACTTTTTTCTTCATTTTTTTAGCAATATAGAATAAATAGGGTATTTAGCAATATGGTTGCACAAATTTATGTTTAATTATATAAGAAAACCTGCTTTAATGTGACGGCCCGGTTGTAGTACAATTTTGCCCTGGAAAGGTGTATAAATATGCATGAAACCTATGATTTCGGTGTAATCCGTTTCCTGCGTAAACGAAACAAATTAACCCTGGAAGACCTGGCCAGACTATCCGGTCTGACCTACAGCACGGTAGCCTTGATCGAACAAAGCAAAAGTGTGCCTTCGCTCAAAACCTTAAGTGCGATTGCCCGGGTATTTAAAATTTCCACCGGCAGCCTGATCTCTCTGGCAGAACACTGCAAGGTCCAAATCCAAAAGGCCGAACCCCTGCAGAAAAACGGTTTAAAAACCTCCCAGGTGGATATAGAGGAAATCGAACTGGCCCGCTTCGACGACTGCCGGATTTTCCACATCCGAGGCCGGGCGGATCAGGTCGTCAAAGTGATGGAATTGCATGGTGAATGTCTCGAATTGGGCATTTGCCTGCAAGGTGTCATTTGCGTCACCGTGGAAGATAATCCTTACAACATTAAGGAAAAAGAGGTTATCCTTTTCGACGGTGTTTTAGATCACTCGTATAAGATCGTCGAGAATGCCGAATTTATCACCGTTCATATCCCCAAAAATTTGCACACCATCGAATCCCTGCTCAAACAAATAAGCTAGAAATAGAAAACCATATACAACGTATCCAAAAACACAGGTCTCATTACGAATCGTGCCATAGCCATTTTGGCCGCAATTATTTCCGTCTCGTTTACTGCCTGTCTGCCGGATCGGATGCTGCCACTTTATAAACCAGATCGTTTTTTCTGACCCGCTTCTCACAGACGAAAGTGACCTGGCCTTTTTCAATCACCTGGATTTCCTGCTGGTCATCGGTTTGCATTTTCTGAACGGCACATTCCACAATCCCAGTGGTCGGGCCATGAATCTGGATTCTATCCCCCACACACAGAGGATTGGATTCCACCCGGCAATAGGCAATGCCGGTATTTTTATAGTAGTTGAGAATCTTTCCGATATGGATTTTTCTCTGGCTGGCCCGGCTGCCATAACGATCATTCCAGTCCTGCGGGCCGGGCCGGCCCATCAGAAAGCCGGTCGAGAATCCGCGATTGTAAACCTGGCGTACCTCCGCCAGCCAGCCGGTCACTCGTTCCCGATCGAAACGGTCGTCAGCCACCGCGTCGATAGCCTGCCGATAAACGCGGACAACGGTCTGGATATATTCGGGCGCGCGGCTGCGGCCTTCAATTTTCAGCGAATCAATCCCCGCCTCGATCAATTGGTCCAGAATCGGCAGGGTGCATAAATCTTTGGGACTCAAAATGTAATGATTGCCCAGCGACAGTTCGTCGCCGGTCTCTTTGTCGAGGATGGTATATTCCCGCCGGCACGGCTGAAGGCAGTCGCCCCGGTTAGCGGAGCGCCCGAACAAATGCTCCGAAAGAAAACAGCGGCCGGACACCGAGACGCACATCGCGCCATGCCCGAATACCTCGATTTCGATGCGGCTATTCTTTTTAATCTGCCGAATCTGTTCCAGGCTCAGTTCGCGAGCCAGGACCAGCCGTTTGACTCCGAGGGTTTCGTAAAAGCGGACCGCCTGCGTATTCGAGATGTTGGCCAGGGTCGAAATATGAATCGGAATCCCCAGACTTTTCGCCTTCTGGATTACCGCCAGGTCCCAGCCGATAACGGCATCCGCTTTCGCTTCTTTGACCACCGCCAGCAGGTGCTCCAGCCGCTCCAGCTCTTCATCATACACGATCGTGTTCAGCGTGACATACACCTTGACCTTCTGCCGGTGGGCCTTTTGTACGATCTTCCCTAACTTCTCCGGCTCGATCCCCCTGGAACGAACCCGCATATTCAGCTCCCCCAGCCCCAGATACACCGCATCCGCCCCCGCCTCCACCGCGGCGGTAAACGACACTTCATCTCGAACCGGTGCTAATAATTCAACCATGTTCGGTTATCTTTTTTCTCTCGCCAAGAAGGTGTAAAGGATAAAAACAGAAAGCCTGATAATAAACATAAAAATATTTTAGCAAGCAGATACAGAGAAAAATACAATGGGTACTTTTAATTCACCTATTTTGCTAAACAATCGTTGCACAAATTCTATTATAAAGCTTTTTATGCAAATCTTCCGGAGAATCATATACAATATGATTATACTGTCTTGTGTCAAAATGCAATTTCTCGACATCATCTTTCTTAACGGTGAAAATAGTAGGTCTGCCTAATCCTATAGCAAAACCAGCCTCAAAATATACCCCCCCTCTCTGTCCAGAGAAGTCTGCTATAAGAAATTTGCAGCGCCTAATTTCGGCAAGGATTTCATCACAAATTTTCCCATTGAAATCCTGTCGGTCGATTCTTACTGCGATATAACCAGCATCTTCTATTGCCTGCTTAATACCATTTTTATAATAAGTATCCATTGATTTATCGAACCATATTGCAACAAAAACACGTTTGCTATCTATCGCCGCCTGCTGCAAATTATCGACTATTTCCCAGCACTTTGCAGTAAGATTTATATCACAGATATTCATATCATTATAGTCGCATCTTATTAGTTTTTGCTCAACTAACTCTTTGAGAATAATTTCGCAACCTAATTTATTCATAGCAAATAAATTTAATTTATCTGCTGATGTGTCATAAATATTGAATCGAATATTATCAAATGGCCGTTCAGGTAATCGGCTCAAATTAAGAAGTATTCTATTAAGGAAATCGCCAGCTTTTTTGGGGAACAAATCTAAAATATCATCGACAGAAATCTGATGACAATCACAAACTTTGCTTTCTTCCTCTGCTCTATTACTTAATGCTATGCCGCCTAATCCTTTAAGTCGTCTTTCATTTAAAATACAGGCTATTTTAAATTTATCGTTTTCATTAATACTCTTAGTCTTCTCTATAAGGCCAGGAATGAAATATCTCCCGCAATACTTGCACCTATAATCTTTTATGTCGTGCATTTCAGCAGCAAAATAAACCCCGCATTCGCTACCACAGAAAAAACATTTTTTATCTTCTTTCATTTAATGCCACTTTCAGATATCTTAAAAATATAGGAATAATCCCAGTCAATCCCGAACAGTAGGCAACAGTGAAGTTCGTATCCTTTTGCTTTCGCTCAGATAAATGGACTAATGATGTTTTCATATCACGTTATTATATTCAAATCCGGTACTCTCACAATAATTTATTACGCAATAAAATCAGCATTTGTTTGCATTTACTCTTTATGATCCTGTACAGGGAAAAACGGATCGGGATCAGTTGGGCGAATTGAAAATCGGTGCAGATATGATCCTTATAATCATCCCCGCAAATCTCAATCTGGTCTAAATCCGCTATGCCAAAACCCAGTCGTCTGGCGGTACGGAGCATAGGCAGGTCCTCCGGCTTCAGCCGGATCAGCTCACAGCAGACCGCCTCACAGGCCATCGGGTCGGTCCCCCCGATCAGCCAGCCGAGGGGGCGGGTTCGTCCGTTGATCGGGCCAGGGCCATCCATCGCTTCAATCCCGTCGATAATCGTCAGCACCGGCTGGAGTTTCTGGTAGATACCGATCAGCAGCTTGCAGAATTTGTATTCGCTGCCGCCTTTCTTGTAATGCCAGACGGGCTTGGCCTTGCCCGACACGCAGCCGAACATATTCTTGACGGCAAAGGTCGCCACCAGTTGCTGGTGGGTCTTGAACTTCGGCAGATTGATAATCTTGTCCGCCTCCAGGGCATATCGGCTGATGCCGATCCAGGCATGGGAATTTTCCAGATATATTTTTTGGGGATGATTTAGCTCCTGGAGCGGAACTCCCAACTTCCGCAGCGGCCCGGTCAGCTCCAGCGCCTCCGCACAGGAAAAGATCGTCCCCCACGCCGGCGAATCCGCCACCACCGGCTTGCCGCCCAAGTCCAGCACCCGCCGGGCTATTTCGAGGATGACGGCAGGGTGCGTCTGCACCGCCCGATCCGCTGGCTTGGGCGCGATAAAATTGGGCTTCAGCAGTACCCGATCCCCCCGCCTGACAAACCGCTCCAGCCCGCCCAGCAGTGCAATATGCCGGTCCAGCGCGGAAACAAGATTCGCACCGGAATAATCATCACAGCGCGTTACTACTACCGTTGCTTGTGATGATTCTTCCATACGCTATTTCTAAACTCCGCTGTTTACCTTTTGAACCAAAAACCAGCCTTGACTCCGCAGGCAGATCTTCACCAGCATCAGCATCACCGGCACTTCAATCAGCACGCCCACCACTGTAGCCAAAGCCGCCCCCGACGACAAGCCAAAAAGCATGGTCGCCGTCGCAATCGCCACCTCAAAATGATTCGACGCCCCGATCATCGCCGATGGGGCCGCATCTTCGTATGAAAACTTCAGCCATTTAGCCAGGGCATACGTAATCACAAAAATCAGCACCGTCTGAAGGAACAGCGGGATGGCGATCCAAACAATGGTCAGCGGATTACTCAGGATGGTCTCGCCCTTAAAGGAAAACAGCAGCACCAGCGTTCCCAACAGCGCGATAATGGAAACCGGGGTTAAATAATGCAGAAATCCGGCCTCGAACCACGCCCGGCCCTTGCGGGCGATAATCCATTTACGCGACCAGTAGCCGGCCGCCAGCGGCAGCGCAACATAAATCCCTATCGAAAGCAGCAGCGCCTGCCATGGCACCGGCATCTGATTAACGCCCAGCAGCCAGCCGCCCAGCAGCCCGTAAAACACCAGCATCGTCAGCGAGTTAATCGCCACCATCACCAGCGTATGGCCCTGATTGCCCTTGGCCAGATACCCCCACATCAGCACCATTGCCGTACACGGCGCAATGCCCAGCAGGATCGCCCCGGAAATATACGAACGGAACAATTCGACCTCCGTGCCGTCTTTGACGATCTCCGTGCCGGGAATCAGATCGCGAAACACAACCCCGAGGAAAAACCACGCGATGGCAAACATCGTGAAGGGCTTGATGCCCCAGTTGACGATCAGGGTCAGCAGCACCGGCCTGGGACTTTTGCCGGCCCGCAGAACTTCGGCAAAGTCAATCTTGACCATAATCGGGTACATCATGAAAAAAAGGCAGACCGCAATCGGAATCGACACCACCGGCGCACCGCCAATGAAAATCGACATCCCATCCAGACTTCTGGCAAAACCGGGGGCAAATTTGCCCAGCACGATCCCGCCGATGATACACAGGATCACCCAGACCGTCAGATATTTCTCAAAAATATTCAATCCCTTCGCCGCAGCCTGTCCTTCCTTTTCTGTGCTCATAACCAAATCCTTTTACTTTTTGAATGCCGTAACATTAATACTGACAATATAATCACTCAACCGGGCGCCCGCCGGCAACGCCTCTTTCACTGCCCGGTAGAGCGGATCATTGCAGTCCGCCAGCACATCCAGATTGTACACCTTTTCCTCTATGTGAATATCATGCAAACCTGCCTGTGCCGCCATCCTTTGCGTCTCTTCGACCAGAACCGCCCCCGCCACACAGCTTACCAGCGCCGCGGCCGATTGGCGAACCTCCGGCGGCAGCGGCTTCTTTAACGCCAGATCCGACACACAGACCTTGCCGCCCGGTTTCAATACCCGGGCTATCTCGTTCCAGACCTGCTGTTTTTCCGGCGAAAGATTAATAACACAGTTGGAAATCACCACATCGATACCGGCGTCAGCCACCGGCAGATGCTCGATCTCCCCCAGCCGGAATTCGACATTGGCCAGCCCGGTCCTTTGCGTGAACGTGGCAATACTGGCCCGTGATTTGCTGAGCATGGCAGGAGTCATATCCACTCCGATGGCCCTGCCCTTCGGCCCCACCTTGCCGGCGGCGATAAACACATCAAACCCGCCCCCGCTGCCCAGATCCAGCACCACCTGTCCTAGTTTCAGGTTCGCCAGCGCCGTCGGATTCCCGCAGGACAGGCCCATATTGGCGCCCTCCGGCAGCAGTTCCAACTCCTCCCGTGAGTAACCGATTCCTTCCGCCAGTTTCTGCGGGGTACTCGAACCACACTCACAGCCGCAGCCCGATTGGCCCTGTGAGATTTCCGTATATCCCTGTCGAACCGCTTCCCTGATTTTTTCGCTTTGTTTCAAATTATTATCTGACATACATACACCTCTTATTTTCTTTGCTAATGATTGCGGCAGGGTCTGGATAAACGCCTTGATTTCATCCCGCACCCGCCGGTAACAATTCAGGGCCTCTTCTTCCGTGCGGGCCGCCGCCGCCAGCTTGGGCGGATCATCAAATCCGGCATGAATCACCCTGGCCCGGCCCGGAAAAACCGGGCAGCTTTCCCGGGCGTTATCGCACACCGTAACCACATAATCAAACGAAATATCCTTTACCTCCTCCAGCCGTTTGGACCGCTGTCTGGAAATATCCACCCCCGCTTCCGCCATCACCTGCACCACCCGGGGATTCAGGCCCTGCGCCTCAAGCCCCGCCGAATACGGCTCGATAACCTCCCCTTTCAGATGCCTGGCCCACCCCTCCGCCATCTGGCTGCGGCAGGAATTGCCCGTACACAAAAACAGAACTTTTATCTTTGGTAATGGCTGCATAAGCTCTCCCGTTTCCTCTGGCGGATTTCCCGCAGCCGCTTCAATTCCTCCCCCATCGGCTCCGCCTCCAGATACTCCCGCAGCCAGCGGATCGTGCCGGCCAGCTTCGCATCCCCCTGGCTCTCCGCCAGCCGGTAATACATCCACCGCCCCTCCTTGCGGCTCTCCACCAGCCCCGCCTGATGCAAAATCGACATATGCTTCGAGACCGTCGATGGCGCCAGCCCCAGCATCTCAATAAGCTGGCACAGGCACATCTCCCCCTCACACAGATACCGCAGCGCCCGCACCCGCTGGCCATCCGCCAGCGCCTTGGTAAGCCCGGTAAATTCATCAATAATATTACGATACTTCGCCATACAACGAATTATAGCCGGGCAAAATTCCTTTGTCCACCTTTTTTTGGATCCGGTAAAATTTGGGAAAATCGTTCCCCTCCGCCGGGTATGAACCGGCCGAAACCGGGATTATGCAACAGGCCCACAAAAACGGAAAATGATACCCACGCAGCTTTCCAGGAAATCCGTTCGAGTTTTATATCTTTGCAACGATTGCTTCCGCCAGTTTTCTTCGCCGAAGCTTTCTTACTGTGACCGAAATATGGTCAATAGACAATACTTCGCCGCCTTCCACATCCCTGCCCAGCTTCTGTGTAATCCATTCCGCGAGAATCGGCGTTTTTTCGGGCACATTCTCCAAAGGCAGTTCCATACCAAGCGTTGCAGCAACCACTTTCATGGAAACCGCTCCTCCCATAATCCAGCCCACACCGCACGGATGTACATAGGCAGGAACCCGATCGAACTCATCTTCGATCTCGCCAACCAATTCTTCGATGATATCCTCCAAAGTAATCATCCCGACAACATCCTGTTTCTCAGAAACCACCACTGCAATGTGTGCCCTTTCACGCATCATTTCCGATAATGCCTGCGAAAGCAACGTTTCTGCCGGGAGCTTCTTGATGGGGCGGGTTATACCTGAAACGGTCGGATTGTCGGGACTTATTTTTAACGCATTCACAATATCTTTGAAATTAAGATACCCGATTATGGTCTGAGGATCTCCGGCCTTTTCACACACGGGAAACCGTGTGTGCATATCAAGGTGCGCTTTTATGAGAGCATTCGAAAGGCTGTCGGTCGCCAGAATCATGGAAGCATACTTGATGTCCAGCATAATCTCGGCCACTTTTCTCTGCGATAACTGGGCGGCAGAAAGTACGATTTTCTCCTCCTGTGCCCCGATAAGCCGGGAGGCACGGGCAAGGGCGGCCGCGGCCGTAAGTTCATGCAGGCTTTGCCGGTTGGCGGAAGTGGCCGGGTCGTTCCCGGCTTTCCGTGCAACTAACTCCACGACCTTTTTCACCACCGCCTCAAAAAAAGAAACAACCGGATCCGTAATCCGTGCAATTGTCTTCATTGCCGGTGATAGTATCAGGCATACCCATTCCCGGTTATTCAGCGCTAACATTTTGGGCACCAGTTCCGCAAAGATGATCGTAAAGGCGCTTAAGGGAATTACGATACAAATCAGCGATAAGATCTCGGCATAAAAAGACGGAATCCCCATTTCCGTAAAAAACGGGGTAAAGGATTCCTGTGCCCCGGCGCCTCCGGTTGCCGCCGCAATGGCGCCCACCAGGGTTATGCCAAGCTGCACCACCGCCAGGCTTGCCTCCATCCGGTCTTTCATATAGGCAGCCTCTTCTGCTCCCTGCCTCTTCTGCTGGCAAAGTGTAAAAAGCCTGGCGCGGGAAATGGATGCCAGGGCCATCTCATAGGCGGCGAAGACCGCATTGATAAATAGCATCCCGAGAATAACGAGTATTTCATAACCGAAATTCATAATTTCTTTCCAAATAACGCAGCGGCATTTTTATATAAAATTATAGCCACTAATACAATTAATTTAACAGAATAATCCCGGTTTTCCACCTGTATTAACCCCGCCTCTCGACCAAGCACTTGTTTACAGCTTCCGCCTGGACGTCAACAGCATGCCGGTGCAAAGCTCTCACGACGAGCACACCTTTGTCGGCATGATTTCCCGCGCCGCCCTTATGCGGCGGTATCAGGGGGAGCTGGGAAAAATCCGCTAGCCCGCATATTTCACGGGGATTTGAGCACCTCTTGATGCCGTTTTACCCCGTCCAGAACCTGGGAAATAGCATCCGGAAGGTGGAAGGGAACAACGACCACATCCCGCGAAGGATATAAGGGGCGGACGGCGGAAACCAGACTGTCGCGCACCACCAGCAGTAAAGGCGTTCGAGTAGTACGGATGAGCTGGTCCACAGCCAGCCGCCATCCGGAGCCGCGCAGTTCCAGCGGGCCGAATTCATCCAGGATGATTAAATGGACGCTGTGGGTATCGATACGCGCGAGAATCTCGTTGCCCCAGGCAAAGGCGGCGGAATCGAAGGTAAATCGCTGCAATGGCTGCGGCCGGCGGGCCAGCGGCCGTGTTTGCCCGGTGGTAATATCGAGCAGGTCGAAACCAACCAGTTGATCCGCATGATAAATAGACAGGCTGAGGATGCCGGCCAGAGGAAGGCCCTGCTGGCGGGCGGCGGATTCCAACTGGAGCAGTTTGGAGGTTTTGCCGGCATGACGCGGCCCGGTCCATAAAAATAAGGGATCAGCCGCTGCCCGAGGGCCAGTGGAAGGATTTTTGGGAGAATTCATTCCTTCTGGTTAAAGCACCTGGTACCCGTAAATCACCAGACTCCCTGCCCAGCATAACGTCGAGGCCAGGGGAATCATACGGGCTGCCAGTCCCGGCTGCCATTGGAACGGGGCCGGGTGTTTTTGCCGCAGGCTTTCCGCCTGCCGCAAGCACAAAGGCACCAGAAACGCCGAAAGCACGGCAATCACGCTGCCGCTGATCAGGACATGGTGGAGGAGCTTTTCCGGATGATTCTGGACCCAGGGCTGATAGTGAATGATATAGGTCATCAATACACCAAAGGCCAGATTATTGAACCAGGCGGCGGCGGCCGCCGCCAGCCAGCGCCGTTTCAGGGCCAGCACGGCAAAAAACAGATCAAACGAAATCCCTGTAACCAGTATGCCCAGATAATGACATTTGTAAAAAGGGGCGTTCAAAAATTTGAAAAACAGGGCACCGAGGGCAATAAGGGTGGCCATACCCAGATAGGGGAAAAACACTCGGGCGAAGGATAGCACTATAAACCCGATCACGGTTAACGGAACGGAAGCATAGGGGATTTTGTAACCAAAAAGCGAACCGCCGAATATGACCTCGGAAAGGCCCCATACGGCACTGAAAAATAACCATCCTAAAACTATTTGATTCTTCATCACCAATCTCCTTACCTAAAAGATTTTGATGCAACAAATTACATGTCAATCGTAGCAGCTTAACGAGTCCTTGTCTATTGTAAATTTACTAAAAGCTAAAACAAGGTATTATCCTGCGACGAATGATTTTCAAATAAAGACAGAGCGAATACGAACCTATTTTCATTCGTAATCGCTCTGCCCATTGGTTTCCTAAAGTTATTAATGCTTTATTAAGCTGGAGTTACGTCTCTGATTCTTAACGGGCCGACCGCCGGCGATAAATCAGGCTGCCTCCCAGGCCCAGCAGCAGCAAACTCAGGGGTTCCGGGACAACGCTGTCGAAAGCTACGGTGCAAAGCTGATAATAGTTCCATGGGCTTTTGGTATATTGCTCGATGATGCCGGTCACGCTGTCCAGTTGGGCGCCAATCTGCACATACGGATGATAGGCAGCACCAACCTCATCGCTGATGTAATAATCCGTAGCCCAGCATGTGCCGTTGACATCCTGCAGGGAGTAATTATCCGAGTTTTTGCCCAGATCCAGGGCCGTTACCGTAACCTCCTGGACTTGCAGGAGCATCGCTTCATAGAGTTCGCTGGAATGCCCCCCATCCACAGGATAGGCGATGTCGGCCGGACTTACCACCAGCGGGCTGGGCAGGGCCGCCGTACCGAGTTTGCTGACCCCGGAACCGCTGCCATATACCAGTTGCGTATTCCCGCGATATTCCTCCACCAGCATGGAGGAAAAGGACACCACATCCCCCGGCTCAATGTCGGCAAACTCCGCACCAAGCGTAACGGCAAAGATACCGCCCCAGCCGTTGGGATTGGCGGGGTCGTAGATAGCCAGCTTGGTTTTCCCGCCCAGAAATTTGTGCAGAACCACACCGCCGGCACAATCCACGGTTTGACCCGCCAGCGGGCTGTCACCGGAGGCATCGGTGGTATATTGGACATCATAGATGCTCAGAATATCGGCATACATCGAACTCGTGAACGCAATCAGAACTGCTAATGTCGCAAACGAAAGGAATTTCTTCATGGTAATTCTCCTTTTCTTATAACTGTTTTCTCTTCATTTTCTCCCGCCTCCTATAAGGACGGGTAACAAAACAACGTACCAGAATGTACCGGTTTAACTGCTGTCCATTTTTTTCATTTCCTGTCCTCCATTAAAAGGTTTACCGGGCGAATCGTGCCCGGCATTATATTAATCGCTGACACCGTCAAGCCAGTCGTTGACAAAACAGGTCAGATCCACAAAATCCAGTATGGTATCCTGATTGCAATCGAAACCTGCACAAACCGGCGATGAGCCGCAGTCCGGCTCCAGCCAAAAACCGGCAAACACGGCATAATCCAGCATGTTGACCATACAGTCGTCATTGTCATCCGCCGGCGAAGGCGTACGCAAATGGTCCGCACACAGGGTCATAACCTGATAATAGTCAAAGCCGGCCGAGAGTCGGGTATATTGCTCCAGCACGCCTTCCACAAAACAGAATTTTTGATCCTTCTGTACCTCATCGCAATAGAGCAGGAAGGGATCGCAGCTATCATTGTTATAGTCCGTCGCCCAGCAGCGGGTTTGGTTATCGAGGCGGCACAGTTCATAATTATCCTGGGCTTTACCCAGACCCATTTGGGCAACCTGGACATTTTCCACCCGCACCCGCATCGATTCATATTTTTCGGCGGTATGGTCCGCCACATAATAATCACCATAGGCATCCGGCAGGGGAGCCGCTATCTCATTCGGATCAAGCGCCAAAGCCGCGGGGACCGGATGGCCGCGGCTGACCACGGTTAGCAGGAAATGATTCGCCTGATACAGTTCCAAAAAGGTAGTCCCGCGAAATTCTTCCACCTTCACGTTTTGCAGCTCCACCCAGTCGCCCACCTCAATTCCCTCAAAGTAATTGGTAACATAATAAATATCCTTCACCTGGATGCCTCCCCAGCCGTCCGGATACGCAGGATCATAAAGAACCAGGCGCGGTCTGGACCGAAACAGCTTCGATACCACCACCCCGCCGCGGCAATTTAGTAGTTGGCCATTATAAGGACTGCCCCCATCAGCGGCGGTAGTGTACTGAATTTCATAGATGGACCGGTACTGGGCCTCCGCCGCCGCGGTAAGGCCGAAAGCGGCCGCGCAAAGCAGCCACCCTACTGAGCCAGTTATATCATGCGAAATTGTCATCCATTTCCTTTCAAAACTTAAAAACACCATCCACCGGTTCAGGGAGGATAGGGATACCAGTTGGCATCCGAACGGGGGGGGACCTCCAGATCATCCGGCCAGCCCGGTTTCCAAACGGTGTCCTGCCTCTGTACATGACCGTCACAAAACAGGATTGACCCGCCCAGTTCCCCCTCTTTGCGGGCGTGGCGGGCACTAAAGGCCTTGGGATAGCTGCCGCAGTGGGCGCCGGCGGAACGATTGGCATGTTCGCCGTTGTACCCCAGCCGCGGGTCCAGCAACTGATCGAAAAGCAGATAAACGATGGCCGGACACTCGATGTTCTCGCTCTGCAGAAAGCTGGGCAGGGGGCCGCTGGTATCTTCCGGATGATGCCAGCAGTTTTCATCCAGTTCCAGGCAGGCGTTCATGGCATAGGAAAAGAAACCGTCACGCCGGGGCCGATAGCCATACAGTTCCTCCGGGGCCAGCTTCGCCGCCGGGCATTGGAAAAACGTATCTTCTTCGGGATGGTACCAGGCTTCATAATCCCGCCAGGGCCTCTCACCCCACAGGGGCGGAAGCATATCGACCCATCCACAATGATCGGCGGCATCGGCACTCGTCGCAGCTGGTTCGTCTCCCTGCCGATCTAAACCATCGCAATGAGGGTAATAACCCTGGTTTTCCTGCGCATAGATAGTAAAAACCATCCCCCATTGGCGTAAATGACTCTGACATACCGCCTCCCGGGCCAGGCTTCTGGCCCGATTCAGTGCGGGGAGCAGCAGGCTCAGCAGCAAAGAGAGAATGCCTAGGACCACCATAAGTTCCAGCAGCGTAAATCCCCATGCCGACGGCAATAACCGCCGGGACGGCCTGAAAAAAATCCTGCTCTTTGTTAGGTTCCATCTGACCAAGATTAATTCTCTTTCCTCAGGTCATACTCCTTCAGCTCGACCAGATAAGTCGGGTCTTACGATATGCTTAATGAAACATATCGGACGTTCGCTATTATATATTTCTTTGCGTAATTGTAAATGCTTTTTCATAAATCATTCCGGATTTCACGTTTTGGGCCGGCCATTAGAGACCGCTCCACCTCCTTACCCACCCTCCACCCTTCCCGCGCAGAAAAAAGGCCTGTTCCTATCGAAAGAAGAACAGGCCCTGATTAACGGAAAGGAGAAAGATGGTTATTGCTCGGCAGCAGGGAGAGAAGCAACGTAGTTTCCGCTGGCCATAATCACCGCCGCCAGGATTAAAACCAAAATGGAAAGATACATTTGATTTCGAGGCTTCCCATAAACCCCTTTCCATTCGCCGCCGATGAAACCGACCGATTGATTGCCGATCATCTGCGAGGCCTGCTGAATCCCAAAACCGATCGAAGCGCCCATCGCCCCGATACTGATCATGCCTTTGCCCATCAGTACCACCGCAATAATCGTGTTCAATCCCATCAGGATGGAGAGCAGCAGTTCTTTGGGACTGCTGGCCAGCACCGCCCAGGATTTCCTCTTGGTCATCAGATAGGCCGGATATAGAATATTGATCGCTGCTCCGCCGATGATCCCTACCGCCCAAACCGCAAACGTCTCGGAAACAATGCCGGGAACATTCTGGGCCAACATGGCTTCTTTGATCGGTCCCTGGCTATAGACAAACGACAAACTCATCCCTGCCGAGGTAATCCCCGCAATACTAGCCATAATCAAACCCACCGTAAAACTGCCGGCTTTTTCATCCGCCTTCTTTTGCAAAACCTTATCACGGCCCAGTCCGGCGAAGGAAACCAGAACCACACCCACCAGCATCACCACCACACCGGCCATTACCATCAGACCGGCTGGTGAGGTAATATCCTTGGCATCCTGAAAAAGACCCGATCCCTTAAAAATCATGGGAATCATCACGCCGGTCGAAACGCCCAGCCCGGTCAGGATCCCGCCAGTCAGGCAAAAGCCGATACGGATAAAGCAGAGAAAACAAAGTACATTGGCCACGCCCCAGCTTAAGGACCAGGCATTCGATACCAGTAGCGCATGACGGTTACTATCCCAGATGGATTTATAGACTTCAATCGCATTGGGACAAAAATACAGAGTGATGATCCACGGAGCAAGCACCAGCCCGACTACCATAGCAATAAAGGCGAAATGCTCGTACTGGAATTTTTTCATCAGCTTGATCGGCCAGCCGCCGCTGCCCATCCACAACCCGGCCAGGACCACCAGGAATATCCCTAAAAACTGTTCTGAACTCATTTAGTATCCTTTCGCTTGAATAGTAATCATTTATCATCGTAACCGATGGAACATTTTTTAGACACCCGGCAGATACCCAGTTCCGAAATGCGCCGTGGACTCGCTCCGGAAATCGGAGATCAGCGACATCAGGTTCGTCGTTCCGCCGTCGGCGATAATCGTCTGGCCCAGAATATAGCGGGAATCATCCGTGCACAGAAATACCGCGATATTGGCAATGTCCAGCGGTTTGCCGTAATGACCGACCGGGATGGCATTGGCGGCCCATTTTTTCGCATCTTCCAGATTGAAGTCCTTCACGACCTTGCTGTAGTTTTCCACCGGGACACAGCCGGGAGCCAGGGCGTTAACGCGAATTCCCTTGTGCCCCACTTCCATCGCCAGCGACCGCGTAAACGCAATAATCGCGCCCTTGGTGCCGGCGTACACCGAATGTTCCGGCGCCCCGGAAACACCATGAATCGAGGTAACATTGACAATCTGACCCGGTTTATTCTTCTTGGTCAGCTCCTCAATCACCCGCTGGCACAAAAAATACTGCGCCTTGATATTGACATTGTACATCCACTCAAACTGCTCCACCGATACCTTGCGGATAGGCGCGTTAAAGGTAATCCCGGCATTGTTGACCAGGCAGTCGATCCCGCCCAGAAACTTGATTGCCTTGCTGCCGAATTCGATCACTTCTTCCACCTTGGAGAAATCCGCCGCATAGGCAGTCGCCTTGCGGCCCATGTCCTTGATCTCTTTGACCGCGCTTTTCGCGCCGGCACTGGAATGGGCATAATGCAATACCACATCTGCTCCCTGCCGGGCGAACTCCAGTGCGATCTCCCGCCCGATCCCCGTCCCGGAACCCGTTATGATGGCTTTCTTTCCTGCTAATCTGCCTTTCTCACTCATGGTTTCATCTCCTGTGTTAATTGCTTTTGACTATACATAATAACAATTTTGTGTAAGAGGGACTCTATATAAGAAGCTCGGCGATCTGGATGGCGTTCAACGCAGCACCTTTGCGCAACTGATCGCCCGATACCCACAGGTTAATCCCTCGCTTGCCCGGCAGCGATTCATCCTGGCGGATCCGCCCGACAAACACATCATCCTGCCCGGTCGCATCCAGCGGCATCGGGAACCGGTTGCTCTCCCGGTCGTCAATAATGGTTACACCGGGGGCCTGATGCAGGATATCCACCACCTCTTCTTCCTTCATCGGATTTTCGAACTCCAGATTGATGCTCTCGCAATGGGCACGCAATACCGGCACACGCACGCAGGTGCAGGTAATCGCGATCTTGTCATAGTTGAAGATCTTGTGGGTTTCATGCACCATCTTCATCTCTTCGGTGTTATAGCCGTTGGGGCCGATATCGCTGTTGTGGCTGAACAGGTTGAAGGCATACTGGCATTTGAACACCTTCGGCTCGGCCGGCTTGCCGTCCAGCACATCCCGCGTCTGATTCTTCAGTTCTTCCATCGCCTGCCAACCGGCCCCGCTGGCCGCCTGATACGTGCTCACCACCATCCGCTTCACCGGATTGGCCTGATGCAGCGGCCAGACCGGTACAATCCCGATGATCGTCGAACAGTTCGGATTGGCAATGATCCCCTTATGATTTTGCACTTCCTGCGGATTGATTTCCGGCACCACCAGCGGCACATCCTTCTGCATCCGGAACGCCGAGGAATTGTCCACCATCACCGCCCCAGCCTTCACCACAAATGGCGCAAATTTCTTGCTGATCGATCCGCCCGCCGAAAACAACGCAATGTCAACTCCCTTAAAACTGTTTTCCGTCAGTTCCTCTACCGTATATTCTTTCCCCAGGAAATTGATTTTTTTACCCGCCGAACGTGCTGATGCCATCAGCCGATAACTGCTCGCCGGAAAATTCCGCTGCTCCAGAATCGCCAGAAATTCCTGCCCCACCGCCCCGGTCACACCTACTACCGCTACATTGCAAACCATACAATTCCTTTTCTGCAAACACTATAAAATTACACTATTTTGCACAGGTTTTTACCCTGTTTGCACCGATTCTATCCTGAAACTCACCAAAAACAAGCAACTTTTCAGAGGGTTAATGAGGGGGGTTGGTTGCCGGTTTAATAGTCCCGCTTGCCCTGGATGAACTCCTCAGTCATGGTATAGGCCTGCTCATCGGTGTATTGTTTGGGCGGATGCTTGGAAAAATACGCCGCCGGCGAATACAATACCCCGCCGATCCCCCGGTCCAGCGCCAGCTTACAGCAGCGGATGGAATCAATCGCCACCCCCGCCGAATTCGGCGAATCCTCCACCGACAGCCGCAGCTCCAGATTCATCGGCACATCCCCGAACAACTTCCCCTCCATCCGGATAAAACATACCTTATTGTCATTCTGCCAAGGCACATAATCACTGGGCCCGATGTGGATGTTCTGCTTGTCCAGCCGGCTGGCCGCCACCGCCTGCACCGCCTCGGTCTTCGACTCCTTTTTCGACGCTAACCGGCTGCGGTTCAGCATGTTAAGAAAATCCGTATTCCCGCCCGTATTCAACTGATAGGTCCGCTCCAGCTTCACCCCCCGCTTCTTAAACAGGTCCGTCAACACCCGGTGCGTAATCGTCGCGCCCACCTGCGCCTTGATGTCATCGCCGATAATCGGGATATTCTTGGCCTTGAATTTCTCCGCCCATTCCGGGTCGCTGGCGATAAATACCGGGATATTGTTGATAAACGCCACTCCAGCTTCCAGCGCACACTCCGTATAAAAACGCGTAGCCTTCTCCGAACCGACCGGCAGATAATTCACCAGAATATCGGTCCCAGCCGTCTTGAGAATCTTGACAATCTCTTTTTTGGTTAATTCCTTGGTTTTACTGGGGATAAAACGATAATCATCCCCGTAATCCTGCATATGTTCGGAAATGCCGTCCAGAATCTGGCCCATCCTGACCTTGATGCCGGTCTTGGGCATATCCGGGCAAAACACCAGCGTGCAGTTAGGCCGTTCGAAGATCGCCTGGTTGACATCCTTGCCCACCTTCCGGTGGTCGATATCAAACGCCGCCACCACCTCAATATCACCCGGCTTGTAACCCCCTATCTCCCAGTGCATTAACCCGATGATTTCCTTGCCGTTCCGGTTTCTATAGTATTCGATCCCCTGCAGCAGCGAACTGGCACAGTTGCCAACTCCCACAATCGCTATTTTAATGCTGGACATGTGCCTGATTCTCCTTGCAACTCTTGTGCAACTCCACAGCTGGAAGCAATTTCAATTTATTCCATTTACAGGTAAGTCTGTTACCTATGGAAAGGTAATCTTTCCTATATAAAAATGCCGCCAATTGATGTCAAGCGTAATCTCCATTTTGCAAAACTTCAGTAAGAAACATAAGCAAAAGGGAAAAAATTCCCGACAACCTCTATAGGTGTCTTATCCAAGCCCCGCACATAGGTAAGGGGGGTTTTTGTTCGATTTCTGCTCGTCCGGTTTGCCATCCAAGCCCCGACCATCAGGGCGTGTTGCCCAAATAGGTGGGGGAAATTTTTTTTCTGTCCATCGTTTGTTTTTCCATTATAATGTTGACGGAATTGCCAAAAGTCGATTTTGGCTTCCAAAAACAGCTCTGGCTCCCCAATACCAAGGGGACGACGAGCTTTTGACGCTGGCGTCAATATTTTTATAATTTATAGCAAGGAGGCTTTGCCGATGATGGCCAAACCGAATCAGTTGGAACCCAGGCTGTTTTATGACGGGATATCGCTGGAGAAGCCAATTCCGGCAAATCCAACGAAATACCAACGAATTCTATATCGAGTAGGCCGATCACTGCCTGACGGCCTATGAGCGAAAACGGTGTGTTTTTGGGTCTCTTTTTTCGTACCGCAGGCCCTGGGAAGCCTCCCATCACAGTTGACTAGGTTATTTGTAGAGGTTCCCATTGATTTTATAGTGAGGTCTTTGTAATATTTTGTGGTTCCATTAGTTAGGAGGTATGTTACGTGCCGGCGAAATTAATTAAAGGCAGTGAAATTGCCGCTGTGATTCGGGAAGAGATCAAACAGGAGGTGGAAAAATTAAAGGCTCGCGGGGTAACGCCCGGCCTGGTGACAATCCTGGTGGGCCAGGACCCCGCCTCGGAAAGTTACGTCCGGGCCAAGCAGAAAGCCTCTCACGAGCTGGGATTCCATTCGGTTCAGGAAAATCAGCCCGCCGATATTTCCGAAGAGGCTCTGCTCAAACTGGTCCAAAAGTATAATCAGGATAACAAAATCCATGGCATTCTGGTGCAGCTCCCGTTGCCCAGGCATATTAACGAAACCCGCATTCTCTACGCCATCGATCCCGACAAGGATGTTGACGGTTTCCATCCGGTGAATGTCGGCCGCATGGTCATCGGCGAGCCGGCCTATCTGCCCTGCACACCCTACGGCATTCAGCAGATGCTGGTCCGCTCCGGCGTCAGAACCGAAGGTGCCGAAGTCGTAGTCATCGGTCGCAGTAACATCGTCGGCAAACCCATCGCCAATATCCTGCTGCAAAAAGCCCCCGGCGCCAACGCCACCGTCACCATCTGCCACACCCGCACCAAAAATATCGCCGAACACGCCCGCCGGGCCGACATCCTCATTGTCGCCGCCGGTAAACCCAAAGCCGTCACCGCCGATATGGTCAAGCCCGGCGCCGTGGTGATCGATGTGGGCGTCAACGAAATCGGACGAACCGGCGAAGGCAAACGCATCCTGGTCGGCGACGTCGATTTCGACGCCGTCAAAGAGGTCGCCTCCGCCATCACCCCCGTCCCCGGCGGCGTCGGCCCCATGACCATTACCATGCTCATGCTCAACACCCTCAACGCCGCGAAAAAAAAGGATTGATATAGAACCATAAGATTGAAGGAATTATCTATGATCTCTCGAAAGCATGTTATATTTGGTGTTCTGATAATGAATATGACCATCGGCATTGCCTCGCTCTGCGGGGCACAATCCGTTCCTTGTCTCATTCCCCAACCTGTCCAGATAGTAGTTCAGGATGGCCATTTTCAGGTCACTGACAAAACCGTGGTTGTTGCCTCCGGGGAGGCACGGTTTGAAGCTGATCTGCTGATCGATTCCCTGGCCCCGGCTATGGGATTCCGTCTGAAACTTTTGGAACAAGCCTCGAGTGATACCGACATCATCTCTCTGGTCCTTGAACCTTCCCTTTCCGAATCCCTGGGTGAAGAAGGATATCGGCTCGATGTCACCCCCCAATCCATCCGCATCCAGGCTCCCAGGCCCGCCGGTCTGTTCTACGGGATTCAAACCCTGCGCCAGCTTCTTCCGCCGGCCATCCTGGGCCTGCAAGCCGCGGAAAATACCCAATGGATCGCCCCCTGTGTCAGCATCGTCGATGTCCCCCGGTTTGGCTGGCGCGGACTCATGCTCGATCCGGCACGTCATTTCATTTCCCTGCCGGATGTCAAACGGTACATCGATATCATGGCCCTTCATAAGTACAATCGTCTCCATTTCCACCTGACCGACGAACCCGGCTGGCGGATCGAAATCAAAAAATATCCGGATCTGACCCGGATTGGGTCGCGAATGGACTGGACCGAGTTGCAGTCCGACGCCCCCTCCCCCGACAAGGCCCGCTGCTTCGGTTTCTACACACAGGATGAAATCCGGGATCTGGTCCGCTACGCCGCCCAGCGGCATATCATCGTCGTTCCGGAGATCGAGATGCCCGCCCACAGCACCGCCGCGATTGTGTCCTACCCGCAACTGAGCCTGAATGTGAAAGAACTCTCTGCCCTGTCGCCGGAGCTGCGTTGGAAGGCAAAAGAACGGCTCCTGGCCGCCCGTCCGCAGACCATCGCCTTTCTGCAGGATGTCCTGATTGAAGTGATGGAACTGTTTCCCAGCCCCTGGATTCACATCGGCGGCGACGAGGCCGAAATCATCCACTGGAAAAACAACCAGGAGATGCAGGACAATATCCAGCAGCTTGGTCTCAAGGATGAAACGGAACTACATGGCTGGTTTATGCGGCAGATGGACAGTTTCGTCACCCAGCATGGGCGGCGGACGATCGGCTGGGATGAAATTCTTCAGGGCGGCGTGGCGCCCGGCGCCACCGTCATGAGCTGGCGGGGTCAGGAAGGCGGCATCACCGCCGCGCAGGCCGGCCACGATGTGATTATGGCGCCTACCTCGCATACCTACTTCGATTACTATCAGGGACCGCCCCAATCCGAGCCGATGGCCATGGGCGGCAACCTGCCGCTCGAAAAGGTGCTCCAGTTCGAACTGGTCCCGCCTGTTCTGAATGCCGAACAGGCCCGCCACATTTTAGGCGGTCAGGGCCAACTCTGGGGCGAGTTTATCACCACGACCAGGCATCTGCAATACCTGACCTGGCCCCGGGCCGCCGCACTGGCCGAGATCCTCTGGTCATCCAAACCGGATCGCAATCCGGAGTCGTTTCGGTCCCGCTTGACCGGGCATCTCAAACGCCTTGACGCCGCCCAGATCTATTATCGCCCCTTGTAGGCTATCGTACGAAAATCTTTCCGACCTCAGCCCAATAAAAAACCCGCTGCCCAGTTTGCCTGAACAGCGGGTTTTTTGCTTTTCCTGATGCAAAAATCAATGCCCGTGCAGCGGGTTGCCCAGCAGGATTTCGGTCGCCTCCGCCAGACTCTCGGCAAAGGTCGGGTGCCCGTGGATGGTCGCCGCCAGCTCGTGCAGCGTGCATTCCGCCTTCATCAGCACGGCGATTTCCTGTACCATATCCGAGGCGTGCGGGCACATCAGATGCGCCCCGATGATATCATCTTCTTCGTTGGCGATCAGCTTGACAAACCCGCTGGTCTCGCCATACGCCAGCGCCATCCCGCTGGCCATCATCTGGAATTTAGCGGTTTTAACTTTGATGCCCTTGTCTTTGGCCTGCTGCTCTGTCAGGCCGACCGAGCCGATCTCCGGGTGCGTGTAAATCGCCGTCGGCACAATCGAATAATCCTCCCGGTCCGCCGTCCCCGTCAGCACATTCGTCACCACCGCCCCCTGGCGCGACGCCACATGCGCCAACTGCATCTTGCCCGTCACATCCCCAATCGCAAATATATTAGGGACATTAGTACGGCACTGCTCATCAATCTTGATAAATCCCTTCTCCATCGCCACCCCCGCCTTTTCCAGCCCCAAATCCTCACTCATCGGCCGCCGCCCCGTGCACACCAGCGCCAGCGTGGTATCGAAGACCTGCCCGCCCTTCACCGAAGTCTTCACCCCGGACTTGGTAACTTCCATCTTCTCTACCGCCGTCCCGCACAATACTTCAATCCCCATCTTCTTGAAGGTCTTGGCCAGCCCGTCGGAGAGGTCCTTGTCCGCCATCGAAATCAGCCGGTCCAGCATCTCCACGACGATGACCTTCGTCCCCAGCTCCGCAAACACCGTCGCAAATTCGCAGCCGATATACCCGCCCCCGACGATCAGCAGCGACTCCGGCAGCTTCTCCAGGTCCAGAATCTCATCGCTGGTCATTACCTTGCTACGGTCCTGCGGGAAAAAACCCGGCATCGTCGCCGCGCTGCCCGTGGCGATAATAATATTCGCCGTCTCCAGCACCGCCGTCTTGCCGCCGTTCAGCTTCACTTCCACCTTATTCTTATCCACCAGCTTCCCTTTGCCGGCATACACATCCACTTTCCGCCCCTTCAGCAGCCCCGCCACACCCCCGCGCAGCTTCGCCACCACTTGATTCTTCCGCTGGATCATCGCCGCCAGATCCACCTTTAGATTTTCCACCGTGATCCCGTGCTCCTTCCCGTGCTTCACGCTGGCCACAATCTCGCTGCTGTGCAAAAGCGTCTTGGTCGGTATGCAGCCCCGGTTCAGGCACGTCCCGCCCAGCTCCTTCGCTTCCACCACCGCCACTTTCTGCTTCTTGCCCGCCAGCCGCAGCGCCGTGACATATCCCCCGGGTCCCGCACCGATAACAATCGAATCATACTTTTCTGCCATTTTTCTATCCTACTGAAAAATAAATACTTACATCGGCGACGCCCGCCCGGGAATTCCGCCGTTCCCAGAAAAACTCAGCCGCCTGCTCCATTACCTATCCAGGTCCAGCCAATATAACGGAATCCCTCTCTCACAGCAAGTCGATTTCTGAACAGGTTATTTATCCCCCGAATAGCAGGGCTATTATAATTGCACCCTGATTCTAAAAAAGTCTATATATAAATAGACCAGGATGAAATTTTATCTATGAATATATAGACTTTAATTGGGAAATCTGGGATGCTATTCGTGCCGCAAGGCTTCAATCGGATCCAGCCGGGCCGCCTTGACAGCGGGGAAATAACCGAAGATTACTCCCACCGCCCCGGAAAACAAAAATGCAATCATCACAATGCTTGCGTCGAACACGAAAGGAACATGCAAAAGGCGGCTTAAACCGATCGATCCGGACAGTGCCAAAATAATTCCGAACAGCCCGCCAAACGATGACAGCACCACCGCCTCCACCAAAAACTGCATCAGCACCTCCCGCTCAAAAGCGCCGATCGCCAGCCGGATGCCGATCTCCCGCGTTCGTTCCGTAACCGACACCAGCATGATATTCATGATCCCGATCCCGCCGACCAGCAGGCTGACGGCAGCCACCGCGCTGAGCAGGGCGGTCAGTATCTGCGTCGTCCCGGTGAGCATTTTAGTCAGTTCCTTCATGTCCAGCACGCTGAAATTGTCATCTTCATTGGAAGCGATATGCCGCCGTTTACGCATCAAATTTTCCATATCCCGCTGAACCGTCTCCGTAGAGAAACCATCCTGAACCGAAATCTGGATCAGCGGGATATCTTTTTTGCCGGTGATTCGCCGTTGAGCGGTATGCAGCGGCAGCAGCACCATGTCATCCTGATCGGACCCCATAGTCGATTGCCCCTTGGCCTCCAAAACTCCCACCACCTGGCAGGACATAGTGCCCAGACGAATTTTAGTCCCGATGGGATCCTGGCTGCCAAACAGTTTTTTGACTACCGTCGCCCCCAGGATGCAGACGGACTTGCCGGTCCGCAGCTCAGCCTCCTCAAATTGACGCCCGCTCTGCACCGGCCAGTTTCGCACATGGAAAAAGGCATTGGTGCTTCCGGTTACGGTAGTCATCCAGTTTTCATTGCCCAGCACCGCGGTCACTGCCTGCATACAGGAAGGGGCCACCGCGGCGATATGATCGATTTCCCGGCCAATCGCCTCCGCATCGGCAATGTCAAAAGGGGAGGAATTGGATAACTGTCCCGGCCCCTGCCGTTTGCCCGGAATCAGCAAAAGCATATTCGTGCCCATGCTGGCGATTTGCTCCGTTACCTGGGCCGTTGTGCCGTTGCCGATCGTCACCAGCGTAATCACCGCCGCCACCCCGATAATAATACCCAATATAGTCAATACCGACCGCATCACGTTTCGCTTGATATCACGTACCGCCAGTAAGATCGTGTTCAACAGCATTCCAATCTACTCCCATTTTTAGAATCCGAGTCCACCAGGCCATCCACAAAGTGAACGGTGCGTTTGGCGTATTTGGCCATATCCGGTTCGTGCGTAACCATCAGGATGGTGATTTTCTGGTCCCGGTTCAGCCCCGTCAGCAATTCCATAATCTCATGACTGCGAAGGGTATCCAGATTGCCCGTCGGCTCATCCGCAAATAAAACCGACGGTTGCGTGACGATGGCGCGGGCAACCGCCACCCGCTGCTGCTGCCCGCCGGACAATTCGCTGGGGGTGTGCGACTTCCACTGCGTCAGACCTACTGTTTCCAATGCCTGCATGGCCATCGCCCGCCGCTTTCTCGCATGGATGCCGCGATAAATCAGCGGCAGTTCCACATTCTCCAGTGCGGTCGTCCGGTTCAATAAATTATACCCCTGAAAGACAAAACCCAGATAATAGCGCCGCAGTTGGGCTCGCTGGTTGCGTGACAGGCCGCTTACCTCGACTCCCCGGAACAGATACGCACCTTCGGTCGGCGTATCCAGACAGCCGAGAATATTCATGCAGGTGGACTTGCCCGATCCGCTGGGACCCATCACCGCCACAAAATCCTCCGGATGAACATCCAGGTCAATCCCGCGCAGCGCTTGCATGGCCGCCTGACCTTGCCCATAGACCTTGGTGATTCCCCGCAGTCGGATCAGCGGCTGTTTTTCTGTCGGTTGCTCGGTATGGTTCATTTACTCACCGTTATAGTTTCAATAAGTACCGCCGTTCCGGCCTTGAGTTCGCCGCCGGTAATTTCCGCCATCACACCATTCGTGGCTCCGATCTGAACCGGGATGGAAACCGGTTTCCCCTCCTGCAGAATCCAGACCATTTGATGTTTCTTGTCGGTTGAGATCACATCCTGCTGCTGTTTCTTCTGAAGAGGCGGACGCGGCAGAATCTTACTCAGCAGGGAACCGGATGACTGTTTCTCCTCCAGCGACGGCGGGCTGAACCGCAGGGCGGCACTGGGAACCAGCAGGGCATTTTCCACTTTCTGAACCGTAATTTCCGCCGTCGCCGTCATCCCCGGCCGCAGGGACAGATCGGTATTGTCCACTTTCAGCACCGTCTCATAGGTTACCACCCCATCCACCGTATTGGAGCCATAACGCACCTGGGTGATCCGGGCCTGAAAGGTCCGATCCGGATAGGCATCCACGCTGAAGGTGGCCTCCTGTCCCTCCATGACCTGGCCGATGTCCGCCTCATCCACATCGACATGCAATTCCATCTGCGTTAAATCCTCGGCCAGAGTAAACAACACCGGCGCCTGAAAGGAGGCGGCTACCGTCTGCCCCTTCTCCATACTGCGGGTCAGGACCACCCCGTTAATCGGGGAGATAATATCCGCCTTGGACAGGTCTGTTTCATATACATTCAGAGTGGCCTGGGCCTGTGATACCGCTGCGATGGCGCTGGCTTTATCCGCCGTGGCTCGTTCAAAGGCGGCCTGGGCCGCATCCAGGTCCACCTGGGAGGGAACCTTGTTGCCGCTCAATTCACGAACCTTCTGCAATTGCAGCAGTTTACTCTGGGTTTCATTAATAGTGGCCTGCGCCTGCAAAACCTTGGCCTGGGCGGATTCCAGAGAAGCCCGGGCCTGCGTCACTTGTGCCTCCAGCTTGGAGGTATCCAGCCGGGCCAGCACCTGTCCTACCTGGACGTGGTCATTGTAGTCCGCCTCCACGCTCTTGAGAATGCCGGATAACTCACTGCCTACCTCCACTTCATTGGTCGGCTCCAGATTGCCGGTGGCGGTTACCGTTTCCGTTAAATTGCCCAATTGAATCTCCCCCGTCTTATACTGCATGGGTTTTTCCTGACCCGTTTTCCCGCGCGAGGAGAAAAAAAACACGGCCGCCGCAATCAAAAGCAGCAGAAGCAGCCAGCGTTTTTTCTTTTTGCCGGATCGGGCGGATTTGCCCAATCCTAAGGTTTGCGTGATGTCGGATTCTGCCTGGGGTTTCGTTTGCATGGTTGGTTCTCCCGGTTAATAGGTTTCTTTCTCATTCTCCGCCGCATACGGCCAGCCGCCCCCCAGCACTTTGTACAGCCGCACCAGATTGGCTGTCACCGTTCCCTGGCTCTGGGTCAGTTCATCCTGAAGATTCAGCAGAGATCGCTGGGCAATCAGAACACTCGTAAAATCTTTCCACCCCGCCTGATATTCCAGTTGGGCCAGTTGCGCCGCCTGCTGGGCCGCCTGGGCCGCCAACTCTAAACTCCCCCTTCGCTTCTGTTCATTCGCATACGCGACCAGAGTATTTTCGACCTCTTCCAAGGCGCTAAGTACCGCTGATTCATACTGCACCAGCGCCTGTTCCTGAAGCACGGACTGAATCTGGATATTTTTACGAATCGCGCCGGCATCAAACAAATTCCATCGTATCTGCGGACCGCCGCTAAGCGTCCAGTTCTCCGTCGTGGTCAGATTGGAAGTCATCCGGTTCAGCGAATCTCCGGTTACTACGATGGATCCATTTAACACAAATTTCGGATACAGGTCTGCCGTGGCCACTCCCACCCGCGCCGTTTGGGCCGCCAGCTCCCGCTCCGCCTGCCGGATATCCGGTCGCCGGCGCAACACCTCGGCGGGTACCCCGATAGGGACAGACATCGGTATCGCGGGAACCGGCTTCTTCTCCGTCAATGCTTCATGCACCGTACCCGGCTTCTCCCCCAGCAGGACCGCCACTCGATTCAGGGCTTCCTCCAGGCCGCTTTGCAGAACCGGGATTTGGGATTTCGTACTTTCCAGACTATACAAAGCCTCCTGGGTCGCCAGCTCGTCAGACAATCCCGCCTGGTCTTGCCATACCGTCAACTGATAAGTCTCCTTTTGCAGCTCCACATTGGCCTGGGCCGCCTCCAGCCGGGATTGATAGGTCCGCACTTCGATATAATTCAGCGCCACCTCCGCCGTCAGCGACACCAGCACATCCTGCAGACTGGCCTGGCTGGCCCCTACCTCCGCATCATACGCCTCCACCGACCGCCGCAGACCTCCGAATACATCCAGCTCCCACCCGGCATCAAAACCAGTCGTATAAATATCATTGGTTTTCCCCGTTCCGGTTTCCTGGCTGCTCCGCGTCCAGACGGCCGACCCGCTCCCATCCAGCGTGGGAAACAGTTCCGCGTTGACCATTCCCCGCCGGGCACGTGCCTCTTGCACCCGCAAAATCGCCAATTCCAGGTCCAGATTGTTCTGTACCGCCTTTTCCATCAGAACGGTTAAAATCGGATCCTCCAGACTGTTCCACCAGGAGGCCAGCCATTGGGAATTCGGTTCCTTTTCGTTCAAACCGCCCTCCAGCGGACTATGCCAGGCTTCCGGAGCCAGGCCTGCCGTATCCGGGGCCTGATAATCCGGTCCCACCGGCGCACAGCCGAAAAACATCACTGGCAGCCATAGAATCGCTGCCCCGACAAAAAATGTAAAAATTTTATGCTTCATGGTTTTCTCTTGGTATAGCTCTTCCGTAGCCGGGTTGGTCGGGTAGGTCGGGTAGGTCGGGTTGGTCGGGTTGGCTTTTTCGATTTCCCGCATGATTCACAAATCCCCTGGATTCCGGACAGGCTGAATTGCACAATGTGACGGGCCAGTTCCTCAATATCAAAATTCGGGGGATTTTTTTTAAAGGGGGACGTCCCGCTTTCCCCCTGCATCCGCCGCAAATGCAGCATGGGGCCGAAACACTGCCCCTTGATAATCATATGCGTGAACAACACCTGTTTTTTCGTTCCTGATTTACCAAACAATTCCCGGATCACGGACCGGAAACTTTCTTCTAATGGCTCAATCGCCTGTTCAATCACTTCGTCCAGCAGGCCGGTCGGGTTGGCCATTTCCTTGTGAACAATGTCAAAATCATAATTGGCAGGATCGGCAATCCGCCCCATCATCGACACTACGTGGCCGTAAAACCGTTCCCGGACCGGGGCATCGGGCCGAACCCCGCCATCGGCAGGATATTTCTCGAAGGATTTCTGAAAGGCATATTTCCAGGACTCCACATACAGATTTTCCTTGCTGCCGAAGTGATAATTAATCAATGCGGAATTTACGCCCGCCCGCCCGCAGATATCCGCGTTGGTCGCCTCCCAGTACCCTTTTTTCGCGAACACTTCGCTGGCCGCCGCCAGCAAGGCCTGCCGCGTCTCCTGTCCGTCGATCCGCTGTCTCTTCACATCACACTTCCTTTTAGCCAATACATTACATACGTAGTTTAATTAAGTAATTAAACTAATGCAACAAAAAACCACTCTATTTTTTCAACAATCTTATAACCCATTTATTGGCAATGAGTAATAACCCTTAGCTAAACAATAAAAAAGGTGTTTTCACCCCGATGGCTCAGGATAAAAACACCCGCGAAAGGAAAAACTTATGTTCCAATCGATTATTCGGAAAGGGAAAGGAGTACCTCCGAATTAGCCGCCTCTACCTCGACCACACCCATCAAATCACCGATCTTTTCCGGTGTCAAATTCAATTCTTCACGCACCCGCTGATCGTAACCCGGATTGGGATTGCCGCTATCGCCCAGCTTCTGATTATGGCAGATATAATCCGCCATGTGCACCAGCTTCGCCAGCGGTTTGAATTCGTCGTCCGGACACAAAAACGGATCATGATGCCACCGCACCACCGCCTGAATATCCGGCCCCAACTGCCACTTGCTCGCCAGCCACGCCCCCGCCTCATCGTGCCCCATCCCGATCAGACGGCACTCTTCCTTCACCACCGGAATATCCGCCATCTTCGCGTTCTGGATCGCCTTGTGAAATTCCGCGTTGGCATACCGTTCAAACAAAATCTTGCCCATATCATGCACAATCCCCGCCAGGTGTGCCATATCCCGCGTAATATGCTGTTCGATCGTATTCACCGAATAATCGTACAGCACCGAGGTAATAATCCCCACCGTGATCGAATGGCGCCAGAATTCCCGCCGGTCAAAAACCGGCATCTGGCACCGCGAAAACGCCTGGAATACGCTCGTGCTCAGCGCGATATTCGATACCGCGATCAACCCCAGCCGGGCAATCGCCGGCTGAAGCTGGGTAATCTTCACCCCATGCGACGGGGCGTAAAATACCGAATTCACCATCTTCAGCACTTTGGTCGCCAACGCCGGGTCATCCTCGATCAGCTTCGCCACACTCTTGGCGTTGCTCCGCGGATCGTCCACCACTTTTTGCAGCTTCAACGCCACTTCCGGCAGCGTCGGAAGGTCTTCCGCGCTTTCGAATATCCGCAGCAGTTCATGCGTTTCCCGCGGCTTGGACGTTTTTTCTTCATTGGTATAGGTCGAGTCCATCTTGGCATTTCCTTTCTTATGCTTTGCTACACGAACCTTTCGGTCATCAAACCTATCGGCCAAAACCCTACCCCGATCAAATCCGATTCCCTGAAATCCCGGCCTTTATTGCCGCGGCATAAGAAATATTCCCGCTTTGTTTGCGATGCACCCTCCGCCCCTGTTTCAGCCGGATAAAAGCCATTATTATCAGACCATCCGCCGGGCAAAGAAAAAATAAGATTTATGGAAAGGACTTTTTTGCAGAATTACCCCTCATTCCCACCCGCGGTGGCGATAACTCAGCCCCCCTCGCCAGCCGAATCCGCGCCCGCCGCCCCGCAAATCAGCCGCCGCGTAACCCGAAACTGCCGGCATAAAAATCCGCAAATCAGATACCCGCTCACCATCACGCAAACCATTGCCCCCAGATGCAGGTACAAACTCCCCACGCACGCCCCCGCTATCAATACCGCCGCCATCGACCCGAAAAATCCAAACAGCAGAAAAATCCCATCCTCTCCCGGCTCACCCCCTTTTCGACCGGCCCACATCCGCCCCGCCATCACTCCCGCCCCCAATGCCACCCCCGCCATCAGCACCAGCATCCCGCGAGCCGCCCCGCCCAGCCGCCCCAACACCGGCTTCACTTCGGCTGCCGGCTGCCGGTTTTGTAGTATCTGCTGCAAAATCTCCGGCGGAATTTCCCACCGCCCGGCAGGCCCTTTCTCCCCCTCCGCTTTTCCTGCCGCTCCCTCCTGCCCCAACCCCGCCCCAGCCGCCGCCATCACCACCATCCCCGCCACCACCAGCCAAAATCCCTTATTTTGCCATTCCATCTGCTAACCAGCCCATCCCCGTTTTCCACTAACTCTTTCTGCTCCGATACTTATACTCCCAAATTATTCGGTTGACCCGCACGGGCCGCTGTGATACCTTACCACGTTTGGAGTGAGTTTGTCCAGCGGAAACCGCCGGTCAAGGATTTGAACCTGCCGGTCCCCGCGTTTGTTTGACCATAAGGAATAAAGGGCTGCTATGAATACATGTGTCATCGGTTTGCAGTGGGGTGATGAAGGCAAAGGGAAAATCGTCGATATGCTCAGCGAATCCGCGGACATCGTCGTCCGCTACAGCGGCGGTGCCAACGCCGGCCATACCGTACTCCGCAGCCGCGACGAAAACAGCTTCGCCCTCCACCTCCTGCCCAGCGGCATCCTCCACGAAAACGTCACCTGCGTCATCAGCAACGGCGTCGTTCTCGATGCCGAAACCCTGCTCGCCGAAATCGCCGGCCTGGCCCAGCGCGGCATCCAGATTCACGACAACCTCAAAATCTCCGGTCGTGCCCATCTGGTCATGGACTACCATAAAAAACAGGACCGCCTCAGCGAGGACGCCCTCGGCAAAGATAAAATCGGCACCACCATCCGCGGCATCGGCCCCTGCTACGCCGACAAGGTCCAGCGCACCACCGCCCTCCGCGTCGCCGATCTGCTCGACATGGCTGCCTTCCGCGAAAAACTCAAAACCATCGTCGCCCAGAAAAACCTCTATTTCGCCGCCCTCTACCACGACACCGAACCGCTCGACGCCGAAGCGATTTATCAAAAATATCTCGGTTTTGCCAAAATTCTCACACCGCTAATCATTGATTCCACCGCCTTCCTCCATGAGGCCCTCGACGCCGGCCAATCCATCCTCTTCGAAGGCGCCCAGGGCAGCCTGCTCGACCTCGACCACGGCACCTTCCCCTATGTGACCTCCAGCAATTCCAGCGCGGTCGGCCTCTCCGCCGCCACCGGTGTCCCCGCCCGCAAGATCGATCAGTTCCTCGGCGTCGCCAAGGCCTACTCCACCCGCGTCGGTGCCGGCCCCTTCCCCTCCGAACAGAATAACGAAATCGGCAATTACATCCGCGAAAAAGGCCACGAGTACGGCACCACCACCGGCCGCCCGCGCCGCTGTGGCTGGTTCGACGCCGTCTGCGTCCGCTATTCCATCCGCATCGGCGGCATCGACTCCGTCTGCCTGCTCCACCTGGACACCCTCCGCGGCCTCAAGGAATTGAAAATCTGTACCTCCTATCTCCACCAGGGTCGGAAAATCGATTTCTTCCCCGCCGAGGAATCCATCCTGAGCCAGGTCCGGTGTGAATACCTCACCCTGCCCGGCTTCGATGACGACCTCACCGCCATCAAAAAATTCGACCAGCTCCCAGCCAACGCCCGTAATTACGTCCTCCAGCTCGAAAAAATCCTCGGCATCCCCATCCGCATGGTCGGCGTCGGCCCCAGCCGGGAACAAACATTAATACGTTGATGGTAGGGTCGGCAACTTGCTTGCCGACGCGGCTTTCTTTATAAACATGGATTACAATTTATGAACCCAGTACATTCGACCGAAAACCACCCCACTCTCGGCATCCCCTGGCAAAAAATGCCCCGCCACATCGCCATCATCATGGACGGCAACGGCCGCTGGGCCGAACGCCAGGGCCTGCCCCGCGTCCACGGCCACCGCAAGGGCGGCAAATCCGTCCGCACCATCGTCACCGAATGTGCCCGCCTCGGCATCGAATGCCTCACCCTCTACTCCTTCAGCACCGAAAACTGGAAACGCCCCAAAGACGAGGTCGAGGCCCTCATGGACCTCTACGCCCTCTACCTGGCCGGCGAACGGCCCACCATCATGGACCACAATGTCAAGGTCCGCCACCTCGGCAGCGAAGAGGGCCTGCCCCAGCGGGTTCTCGATGAACTCCGCGAAACCGTCCGCCTCAGCCAGACCAACACCGGCATGATCCTCTGCCTGGCCATCAACTACTCCGGCCGCTCCGAACTGACCCACGCCTTCCGCTCCCTGGCCCAGGACGTCCAAAACGGCAGCCTGAATCCCGACACCATCGACGAAGACCTCATCAGCTCCCGCCTCTACACCCGCCATCTGCCCGACCCCGACCTGCTCATCCGCACCGCCGCCGAAAACCGCATCAGCAACTTCCTCCTCTGGCAGATCTCCTACGCCGAACTCTACGTCACCGACGTCCTCTGGCCCGACTTCGACGAACAAGTCCTCCGCCGCTCCATCCTCGAATACTCCCAGCGCAACCGCCGCTTCGGCGGCCTCAAACCCGCCCACTTCTAATCCCCCCAGCCCGGTAGGGTGGGTTCTTAACCCACCAATTCTTGGTAGAGTGTGCCGCTCGCTCCACATGCGGTCTTTTGTGTCCCCATATCCCATTCCCGCCTAAGCGGGTAGGGCCATGCTGTGCATACCATCTTTTCTATTTATTCTCCTATCACCATTTTCAGCTTCTCCCCCAATTCCTCCACCCCAAACCCTTCCGCCCGCACCACCTGCCCCCGGTCCGTCAAAATCAGC
>CAZOMV010000065.1:0-33253 GCA_964580995.1 uncultured Pirellulales bacterium | reverse complement strand
TCGAATCCTTGGCTTCAGCCGCTTAGCGGCTTACAAAAAGTGCGAAAGTTCACTAATTACAATGTCAATAATTTTACCAAGATCTGTCTTAAAAACTTTCCGCAATCATCTGGACTTTCCGCATCGCCTCAATCAGTTTTTTCTGCGCCGTTTCCGGCCCGCCCGCCAGTGTCGGCTCTACGATTACCGATTGAATATTGGCAAAACCCATGAAACCAAAAATCGTTTCCAGATATCTTTTCTGAAAATCCACCGGTGAATCCTCCGGATACTCCCCGCCGCGGGAATACACAATGCATACCGGCTTGCCGACGACCAGCCCTTTGTATCCTTCCTCCGGCGTGAAGGAAAAGGTATAACCCGGCTGGACAATAAGATCCAGGTATTGCTTCAGCCGGTAGGGAATCCCAAAATTCCACATCGGCACCGCCACCAGATACTTGTCCGCCGCCTTAAACTCCTGAATCGCCGCTTCCACCGCTTTCCAGGCAGACAATTCCTCCGAACTATGCTCCTGCCCATGCAGTATCGTGTATTTAGCCCGCACCGCCAGCCCGTCAAACGCCGGCAGCTCCCTCTCAAACAGCGGCATGGTTAGAATCTCATCACCGGGATGCGTTTTCGAATAGGTCTCCACAAATGAATTCGCCAGCCGGATGGCATAAGACCGTTCCTTACGCGGGGAGGCTTGAATATACAACACTTTACTCATGACAGGCTCCTTAACTTTGATTTCCTGGATTTTCGATACGTGACATGTTTAATTATATCCCGGTTTCTCCAAATGGCAAGTTGAGGCTTGTTAAAATAGGCAGGTTGGCTTACAATCGTCGCATGAGTTCGCCGCACCAAAGATATCCTTTACGAATGTTTCTCCGTTTAGTCCGATTATTCCTCTTTAGCCCGGATCAAACGGGGAATCTGGTCGAGAAAAGCTATGACCGGCTCAGCACCGGCTACGATCAGGCCTGGACCGATCATATGCGGGATCGTTCCCAGGAGTTAGTCAACCGGCTGACCCTGATCAAGGGGGACAAAATCCTCGACCTGACCTGCGGCACCGGTTACGTTACCAGCCGCCTCGCCGAAAAAATGCAGACCCGCGTCATTGGCGTGGACCGCTCTGAAGGCATGCTCCGCCAGGCCCGGACCCAATACGGCCCAAGCTGTGATTTCGTCAAATCGGATATCCTGCCCTATCTCCAAACCGTGCCGGATAACAGTATCGATCTGGTCTCCTGCTGCTGGGGACTGGGTTATTCCCGCCCTCTGGCGGTATTACGCCAGATTCAAAGGGTATTAAAAAAAGGCGGCCAGGTCGGGATTATCGACAACAGCCTCTTTTCGCTCGCCGGGGTTTTATACTGCTCTTTTCTGGCCTTTATGGAAAATCCCGAGAAACTGCTCCACCTCATGAAGTTCCGTTTTTTATCAGGCAGCCGCCAGCTTCAGGTATGGTTTCACCTGGCCGGCCTCAAGCCCCTCTGCCGCTGGGATGGCCGCAAAACCTACACCGTCCCCAGCGGTCAGCAGGCTATCGAGCGTTTGCGGGCCACCGGTGCCGCCGCCGGTTTCGAATTCGCCGCCGGCGACCAAACCGACGACCCCGTTTTCCAACGCTTCGCCGAAATTATCGAACAAAAATATTTGCGGGATGGCCAAATTCCCATCACCCATCGTTATCTGGCGGGCATCGCCAAAAAATGGTAGCCGCCCTCCTCCGTTTAATGCGCCTCTACTATGCCCTGCCGATGGCCGGCGGCTGGCTGGTCATCGTACTCTATCGAACCGGCGGCCGCATGTATCCCAACCCATCGCGCCTGCTCCTCTCCTTCCTCTCCCTCTTCTGCGTGATTTCCGCCGCCTATGTCCTCAACGATGTTTTCGATGTCCCGGTTGATACCATCAACTGTCCCCGCCGCATGCTCCCCAGCCGCCGCATAAGCCGCCGGCTGGCGGCCCTCTGGTCGATGTTTCTTTTCCTGCTGGGCCTGCTCCTGGCCGGCATTTCCGGTATCCCCTTTTTCCTCGGCATGATTCTACTAGCCCTGGGCCTGATCTTTTACAATATCTTTTCCAAGCGACTCGGCTTCTTTAAGGACCTTCTGGTCGCCGCCCTGATGACCTCCCTCTATCCCCTGGCCGCCGCCTTTACCGAGGCCGCCCCAGGACCGCGTATCCATACTCTCTATATTCACCCCTTCTGGCTCTTCTTCACTGCCCTGGGCTACGAAATGCTCAAGGACGTCCGCGACCTGCCCGGCGACGAAAAGGTCCGGTCTCTCA
This sequence comes from uncultured Pirellulales bacterium, assembly GCA_964580995.1. Taxonomy (GTDB): domain Bacteria; phylum Planctomycetota; class Phycisphaerae; order Sedimentisphaerales; family SM23-30; genus JAKJEP01. The sequence goes on along the minus strand of CAZOMV010000065.1, from coordinate 30,967 downwards.
ATAGCATCGCCCGCTGGAGTAGTAAAACCTGGTTCCTCCCCACCGCCCGACTCCTGATAGTCACCGCCGCCTTTATTACCCCCCTGCCTTACCTCCTCGGCTCCTGCCAATCCCTCTACCTGGCCGCGTCCCTCACCGCCATCCTGCTGGCCATCCTGTCCCTCTGCCAGCCCGCCGCCGCCATTCCCTATATCTATGCGGAGGTCTTCCTGATTACCCTGGCTTCCCTGGCTGATCTTCTTTTGCTCGGTCCTTGAAAAGCCGCTGATACATCCCCGGCAGCTTCTCCCCCCGCGGGCATCTCCCGCACAGCGTCGCGCTCACCTCCTTCCCCAGCGGCAGTTTCCCCGCCCCCTCCGGCCATCTCCGGCTCAGCTCCTTCATCAGGCACCCGCACCGCGGCAGTCCGAACCACTTCCCCATCTCCGCCCAGATTTCCCCCAGCGGCCGCGTCAGCACATTCCCGAACGCCAGCGGTGTCAGGTCGCACGGGCACACATTCCCTACCGCGTCGATATACAAATGATGATACCCCGCCCCGCACCCGAACATCTCCTCCGATTCCAGATACGCAAAGCTCGACACCGCCGGTCCCTTATTTCGCCGGTTCCACTGCTTGTGAAACTCCGCCATCGCCGCTGTCTCCTCCGCACTGGGCAATTCCACCGCCTGCCGCTGCATCCGCCCCGTCGGAATCGGCTCCAGCACCCGGAATTCCTGCACCCCCAGCCGCTCCGCCAGCTCCGCCATCCTCTCCAGCGACCCCCGCCCGATCTTCTCATGCGTCCCCACCGTCGAAATCGCCGTATAAAGCCCCGCCCCCAGCGAATACTCTATCGCCCGCATCGCCTCCGCATACGACCCCGCCGCCCCCCGCACCGCGTCATGTTCCGCCGCCTCCTCCGCTTCCACCCCAACCATCAGGCACCCCAGCCCCGCCTCCCGCAGCCTCACCGCCCGCTCCCGGCTCAGCATATGCCCCGTCGTAAACACAATACTGGCCGTATCCTCCCCGATCGCCCGCACCAGCTCCGCGATATCCTTCCGCAGCAGCGGCTCCCCGCCCGTCAGCCCGATCGTCGGCGACCCCAGCCCCTTGATCTGCCGGATCACCCCCATCGCCCCTGCCGTATCCAGCCGCCCCGCCTGATGCTCCCCATAGCTGCAATGCCCGCATCGATACGGACACTGATCCGTTACCGCAAAATACGTGGAGTACGGGATCCGCTTCCGCTCGATCACCGCCGCCAGAAACCGGTCAAACGCCGCCGACGGGATCGGCGGAAAAAAACTGTTGATCCGCATCTGCCCCTCATGCCGCTGCGGATTCTCATACCGCATCTGCCCCGCCAGATACCGCAAATGCCCCAGCGGCAGCTTCCCCACGCACCGCCAAAACACCGGACTCAGCCGTATCCAGTCACCTATCCGCATAATTTATTTCTCACACGACTCCTCATAGGGTGTTGTCATAAAGGAATGTGAAAATCGAATCCACACAATACGGCTGATGATACTGCTCAGCATGATCCCCGCTATAATCCCAACCGTTCCGCCGATAATCATCGGACCAAAATCTTTCACCCAATAACAGAGCATCAAAATACCATGCACCGCACACGAACAGAGAAGTCCAATCAGACCTCCGCGTAATTCACTTTGATTCAGAAAACGATTACATGAGAATTTCCTTTTCAGTAAGGAAAACAGTATCGGTATAAACAAATAACCGGCCGCATATCCCAAGATAATCCCCGCGGTAATCCCTATGTATGGAAAAGACAGGGAAAAAGGAAAATTACGAGAATGGGGCGAAAAATAAAACATCACTTCCGCCCAAATCCCCATAAATCCCCCGACCACCGCCGAAATCAAACCAAATACCAAGGAATGAATTTTCACCTTATTCCTGAGTTCGCTTTCTGTATATATTGGTCGTCGTCTGCTAGTATCAAAAAGGATTGTTGGTTGTTTTTTATGGCCATCGGCAAGATTGTCATTGGTTTCCATAAATTACCTCCTCGGCTTTGATCTTATATTTATAATCGAAAATAGCGCAGCTCACCCAGCTCAAAACCAGCCCCGCCCACACCCCGAAACTCATGCCCGCCAGCAAATTCGCTGGATTACTCTCCTCATGGTGAATCAGCAGCAGCAGATGGACAATGCTGGAACATAGAATCCCCGCAACCGCCCCCGCCAGCGTCCCGCTGCCCACGATACTGATCTGCGGCTCCGTCCGGTTCCGAATCCTGCTCAGCCACACCACAAAACATATCCCCACCACAAATCCGGCTATAATACCCACCTGCCAACCTATTAGATTTACCTTCTCGCTGGTAGCATATAATACTTCTGACACAAAACCAAACAGGTAACCGATACCAGAGGATGCCACGCCAAGTAATATAGCGAAAAACCAGTGTTTCACCAGATACCGACGCTGCGAAACTAAGAAACCAATTGCCGCCAGGGATAAAATACCGATAACTACTGTATATGGTATGGTTTTATCTATGACTGGTATAATCCCGTCATCCTCCAGCTTCCACCGTAAGTATGGAACATCTTTAATTTTCACCAGTTCAGCATGTCCATCTCCAAATAAGACGCAAATATACCCTCGATGTGGATTTTCTACCAATAGTTCCTGACCGCCGGTTTGATTCCAACCCGTCCTGCTTTGAAATAATAACACCATATTTCCCGGCATTTTATTACCTGCCGGAACAGCATAGCTATTCAACGAAAAATCACATTCTTTATATACGCGATTGTTGTTTCCTTCATACGCTATATCACACCATTTGCTCGCCTCCGGCCATTGTCCATTATTTTTCTCGGCATAGTCCGTAAAAACCATATACAATTCTTTTGTGGTATATTCATAATCATGTAACAAAGAAAAAGGCCTGAATGTTCCAAATTTCAGGATGAAACACGTGGTTAAAATAATAATCAATGGCATAACGATTGCAGGGATAACGAACTGATTGCTCCGTAAAGCCCCTTTACTTTTTTTGATCTCAATCAGCGCCATAATCCCCAATGCCAGCGTCACCAGACCGGCCACCAATACCCCGATTGCCACCACCGCTATAAACGGCCCTCCTATGATGGAAAAAGGAAGTGCAATATATAAGCCGATTAATATCTTGTAGTATAGAGCCGCATGTTTGTCATTTTTCTCAATTCCTGGCACCATCTTGCCCGCATTTTCATCCCCCGGAATCTCGCCCAGCTTCTTTTCCACCTCCCTCTCCTCCGGCCCCAGCCGTTCCTGCAAATCACTCATTTTTACCTCCCCCAGCGATTTCCATCCGGCTTGCCTTCTGTTGGACAAACTTCAGGCTTCCATACATCGCCGCTCCCAACAGCAAACCGGCTACCACCCCGCAAAAGTCCCCAACCAGCATAAAAATAATCCACACTTTGGAAAAAACCATCATCAGCGTGACATGTACCATCGTGGAACACAGTACCCCCGCGGCCATACCCCACCAAAGATATCGTACCCGTTCCTGCCGGCACAATCGGGACCATAGAAAACGCATATAGAAGACACCCGCCAGCAGACCGCCAAGACCGCCAGCCATCAGCCCGATAAAGCCAACCGCCCCTTCCTTTTCCGCAACATAAGGGATCGACGCCAGCCAACCCAGAAAACCCCCGATCCCCGCCGCGATCAGGCTAAAAATAATCCCTATAACCATCAACTGCGGCATGTAAACCTTGGTGCTATTTTTCATTCCTGATCACCCAGCTTTAAAACCTATTTACCATCGTCATCATGATAACATCGTTTACCAGCCTGTCAAAAGAGTATTTATACAAAAAAGAGGGGCTGTTTTGCCATTCCCCACCTCAGCCAGCGATAGGGGTAGGGATTACGCATTGCATGGCGTCACTCCTCCCTCCGAACCGTGCGTGCAGGTCTCCTTCTTCACGATGTTGAACCTTCCGGGCATTCGACCTCCAGACACCGTATGCACTCAGCTTCCTCTTTATCCGTTGCCTAATCGTCTATCGCGGCGGCTCGGCGCTTTGCCATGACACTGTGCCGGTATCCATAAAACAGGTAAATGAGAATTCCCATCGCCATCCAGATTGCCAGCCGCAGCCAGTTCGATGAGGGAAGAGAGAACATAAGAAACAGGCACAAAATCACGCCGAGAATGGGGATGAGTGGCACCCAGGGGCAACGGAAGGGCCGCGGCGCCTGCGGATTGAGATAACGCATAATAAGAACGGATAAACACACGATAACAAACGCAAACAGGGTTCCGATGTTAACCAGTTCGGCCAGGACTCCCAGGGGAATGAGCGAGGCTAATATTCCGACTACTAAGCCGGTAAGGATGGTTGCTTTCCAGGGGGTACGGAAACGCGGGTGAATGTCGCCAAAGAAACGGGCGGGGAGTAAGCCGTCACGTGCCATAGCCAGAAGCACCCGCGGCTGGCTGAGCATAAGCACCAAAAGAACAGAGGTAATGCCGGCGGTGGCGCCGAGAGAGACGATGAATTGTCCCCAGTGGAGGCCGACTTTTTGGAACGCCGCGGCAACCGGAGCATTCGTGTCTATCTGGTCGTAGGGAACTATTCCGGTAAGCACAATGGTTACGGCGATATAAAGAATGGTGCAGATAATGAGCGAGGCAATGATGCCGATGGGAACATCGCGCTGAGGATTGCGTGCCTCTTCGGCGTGGGTCGATATGGAGTCGAAACCGATGTAAGCAAAGAAAATCATCGCGGCACCAGCCATCATTCCGACCGGTGCGCCATCCGCTCCGGTTTGCCCCCACAGCGTTTTGCCAAAGAGACTCAGACCTGTCCAGCCATAGGGGGCAAAGGGATGCCAATTGGCGGCGTTTATAAAGAACACTCCTGCTGCGATAAACAGCAGAACTACCACGACTTTTATGGCGACCATCGCGTTGTTGAAGCGGGAACTTTCGCGAATGCCCATCACCAGGACGATGGTAACCATCGCGATGATGAGCAGGGCAGGCAGATCGAAGAAACTGCCGGTCGGCGTAAAGGCTCCCTGGGTAGGGTCAAAATCAAATGGCGCCGTGGAAAGGGCAGGAGGAACATGGATGTGAAAAATGCTCATAAAATTCTGAAAATATTTCGACCAGCCATGCGCGACAGATGCGGAGGCGACGGTGTATTCGAGAACGAGGTCCCAGCCGATAATCCAGGCGGGCAATTCGCCCAGGGTGGTGTAGGCATAGGTATATGCCGAGCCTGCCACGGGAGCCATGGAGGCGAATTCCGCATAACAGAGGGCGGAAAAAATACAGGCGAATCCGGCGACAACAAACGAAACTAGCAAGGCAGGGCCTGCCTTATAGTGGGCGGCATAACCGGTTACTACGAAAATGCCGGCTCCGATGATGCAGCCGATTCCCAGGCTGGTAAGCGACCAGGGGCCAAGGATTCGTTTAAGGCGATTCTCGCTTTGCATTTCCTCATGGAGTAAATGAAGGGGCTTTCTTTTGAATAAATGCTTGTACATATCGCCACTCCTGCCAAAAACCGATTCCGGTTTGAGCTTCTCTTCTCGCGCATAACGGAAGTTTTGCAAAACCTCAGTGATAAGAAGCTCAAGGATCCGACATTTACCAGTAAACGCCTGGCTACGCCACCAAGCCTGCCGATCCCGCAATCATATCAAAATTTTCTTTCCACCGCAATCGCTGATATTGTTATGATCAAAATCTTGGTGCTATTTTTCATTCCTGATCACCCAGCTTTAAAACCTATTTACCATAGCCATTATCATAACACCCATCCGGCCTTTGTCAAAACGGTAATTAACCCAAAAAGATCTCCGGATGGCACCTTCTCATAGGGTGCCACCTTCCTGCCTTCCAGCAGGGAGGTGTTCTTCTAGCAAATGTCTCAAATCCTGCCTGCGCCCCTGTCCCTTCTCTTCTTCGGTCCAACTCTACCAGCAATAACAGCGGATACCTATAATACACGCTAGCCACGGGGGGAAACCGGCATTCCATGCTCTCCGAGCCGAAACTTCCTATGAATCGCCCAACCCTCCAATCCCACGAGGCGGTGGGCCATTTTCTTCTTATCGCCTGCTCATCTGTTCTTACTAAGGTTTTGCAAAATGGAGATGAACTGCTCCTGCTGGATGTACGGATCCCTCGAGAGTTTGAAAAAACCCATTTACCCAACAGTACCATATCCCGCTAGGAGCCTTACGCGATAAAATTTACGAATTGCCTCACGACATAGAAATTTCACACTCTGCGATTATTCCCTGTGGGGATAGAAAACCCAACTGATCTTACGGGCGGCAGGTTTCCAGAATGTCCGGGTTCTGGACGGCAGTCTGGAAATGTGGCCCTATGGAGAATCGTAAAATTTATTTCGAAAAAATTATCGGACGCCGACGTCCGGGAATCAAACGATACATGCCATTTCCGGCTGTTCGCAAAATTGCAAACCGACTTTGATCGCCGCCGACTCCATTGTCTCGCTGCGATCCACACGAACAACCCGGGCACTTTTTATGCGGGCAAAACAGCCTTTATCCTGAGCCAATTTTTCCGATCGCGGAAAATTTAACTCCAGATTCTGCCCTTTGCGAATGGGTGCCTTTAATGGCAGAACCACTAGAGCGCCGTCGCTGGATACATCGATGCTTCTTCCATTGAAAAAACGGGCGGCTTTGGGGTGCCATACACTCACCGGCCAACTGACCAGAGAACGCTTTGACTGTCGTTGCTCATACGCACAAACCACTGTATCTTCCTTTCAAATAACCACTTATACGAATACTAATAAACGTACAGTTATTTCAGCATTATAGATATCGGCGGTTGGCCTCTGGTAATTTAGATAAGATGGGAATTATAAGTAAAATTATTTCCCCCGAGTCCTCCTGATTTATTAAATAAATTCAATCTGCTCAATAAGTGGGAGAATCCCCGCCCTATGGCCCCGTTTAAGAAGTTCAATTACTGCCTGACGGCCCACCGGGCTATAATCCAGCGTCCAGTCATTGACATACATCCCGATAAATTGATTGGTGGTCGTGGTATCCAGCTCCTGTCCAAACTGCTGGGCATATTCGATCGCTTCCTGCCGATGAGTCAGGCTATATTCGATGCTGGCTTTCATTATCTTGCTGATTGGCTGAACGGCCGGGCCTAAATCACGCCGTATCACATTACAGCCCAGCGGCATCGGTAACGAAGTCTGCTCATGCCACCATTTGCCCAGATCCAGCAAACAATGCAGCCCCTGCCGGTGGAAGGTCAACTGGCTTTCGTGAATAATCAGGCCGGCGTCCACCTTACCCTGCACAACCGCATCCGGAATTTCGTCAAATTTCATGACCAGATAATCCACATCGCCAAGCACCAGTTGTAAAACCAGAAAGGCACTGGTCAAGGTACCGGGAATCGCAATGGTTTTATGTGCAACTTCCGACAGTGCCATCGCCTCGCTGGCCACCAGCAGCGGACCATGAGGACCAGCCGGATTGGCTGAACAATAATTCGATGGCGCAATCGATTCCCCGTTGCCATAGGATACCAGCCCGGTAGCCCCCATACTCGCCCCACAATTTAGAATCGCATATTGTGCCTGCACATAGGCATACGCATGAACACTAATCGCCGTCACTTCCAGCTTGCCCTGCATCGCCCAGTCATTTAAAGTCTGAATATCTCGAAGAATATGCTCAAACACAAACGGCCCGCTGTCAACCATTCCGGTTGCCAACCCATAAAACATAAAAGCATCATCGGGATCGGGAGAATGCCCCAATCGGATCCGCTGCGTAGGCATATTCAATGTAAATCCTTATGCTTTCTAATCTTATATTCGATCTATCCTGAAATCGAATATCCGCGAATATTGTAGGGAATTCTCCGGAAAAAGCCAATTATTTTAAAAAATCCCCAAAAACCGGCTTTCACTATCCTCGTTTTGCAAAACTTCATATCTTACTTCAATTCGGATAGAGTTTCCGGTGCTGGCAGAATATTCCGGGAAAAACTGACAGCCCCGCCAGCCATCGCATTGGAAGAGTTCCGATCGATCTTGCCCACGCCTAAAGCCACGCTGATACTATCGTTTTGTTCCGCCAGCCGTGTGAACAGGGCCTTCAACTCCGTAAACTCCTTCTCCATATGGGCAAACGTCTTTTCATCCAATTGGCCATTCACTACCCCTTGGAATACCATGCGGCTGGTTGCGTCAAATTTCTGATTCAATTGCCGGATTTGTCCAATCGTCCGCTTCACCTTGACCGCCAATTCCGGATTTACCTCATAGATATGGGTTGAAGTTTTAGTCAACTCGATGGAATATATTATCTCCAGAGCTATCGCTGGGGATTCGTTCAGAGTGCGCCACTGATGGATAACGTCGCAGCTTTTCTCCATGGTATAGATCAGCTTCCCGGCCTGGAGACCGGTTATACGCATAGTATGTTCTGCTTGATTAATTTGGTTGGGATCCACTGATACATTTGGGTCACTCGGAGAATTACTGCCTGTAATTTCTTCTTCACTTGTATTCCCTGGATTTTCCTCGAATGGATTTTCCCCGGAATATTCCACTCCACCCGCATAATAGGGGTACCCGAGTAAATAATATACCTGTTTGGTTACCTGAGGATGGTACTTCGGTTGCCAGAATGGATTCTCCTGTCCTCCTTCCGCCAGCACCGGTTCATTCGCGTCCGGCAGGGAAAGATCAACCAGATTGGGTTCCGGCTCCGTACCTTCAGGATTCGTATTGGGATCGATATTCGAATCCGCTTCTTGACTGATTTCAGCAATTTCAGGGGCGGCCGCTTCTGTTGGCGCCAAAACTTCGGTATTATCGGAACCGGTTTGTTCTTGTGCCTGGACCGGATACCAGAACATCGCCGCTGCCAACAGGAATCCCACTACAATTTTATGTCTGCTTAAAATATTCATAACCTCATACAAATAAAGATATTATGGCAACATCCTCGTTCCCACGCCCAGCCTGCCTGCTTTTTCTGCCCAGGGATTCCAGTGCCATAAAATCCGGTTTCGCTTTTCTTATATCATATCGGCAGTAAATTGGCAGAATATCTTCAAATCCATTGGGAATTATGCCTATAATAAGTAAAGAGATAATTATGGGGATGATGAGGTATAAAAAGTGCTTTTCCCTATTTTTTTGACGCCGGATAGAAAGAAGACATATCGTATTTCACTTGGTTGTCTCCCCTTCCCTATTATAACCCTTCTCCTGATTGGTCTAACCTGCGGGATCGCCGCCGGGACCGATGATTTCTACATTGATGGCACCCTGCCGATTGCCAATGATATCCCTCATATCCAGGCTTTATTACGGCGCACGCCCGACGGCCCTCCCCTGGAAACCGATGAATATGGCTTTGTCCCCATCGACGCCTATCTGGATACCGGCGCCTCGGGCATTCTGCTCTCCCGCGATACCCGGGACTTACTGGGCGTTGCGAAAGAACCCGGAGCCATATTCGTGGATGCCGGGGTCGGCGGTGACCAGTATTTTGAAGTCTCCGAATCTTTGTATATCAATGTAGCGGATTTCGAAGTTTCGGATCCCATGAACCCGGCCCTTTATACCAACCGCTACGGCCCCTGGCGCACACAGTTGACCATCGAGGATGACACGGATATCGGACCACTGGATGTTTTCGGCGTCCCGGTCATGGCCGGTAAAATCGTGGTACTCGAACCTACAATTTTTGATCTGGATACCTGGGAGATAAAATATTATTCCGGCTCCTTCAAGGAACCGGGCGCCCCGGATATCCCCCCGGTGGATTTCGAGGTCCCGCTGCGTTATACCGATTTCCTCTACTTTTCCCATCCGGATAATATCCCTCCGTTTCCGGTTATGGGTTATAATCCCGTCATCGAAAACATCACTATCAGCTACAACGGCCAAACATCCACCGGCAATTGGCTGTTCGATACCGGCGCTCAGAGCAGCTTTATCTCCACGGAACAGGCCTATCGCCTGGGTCTGGTGGATGCCGATGGGGAACCGATTGTCCCGCCGGATTTCACCCTGCCCGTCGGCGGCATCGGCGGCTCGACGGAAGCGCCGGGATATCGGATCGATTCCCTGTCGATGGATACCTTACAAGGTTTCAAGTTGATCTACGGCCACCCCTCTCTGTTGGTGGGAGATATCGGCATCATCGACGAACAAACCGGGGAGCCGATTATCCTCGACGGTGTTTTCGGATCGAATTTTCTAGATATGTCTTTTACTCTGGAATTTGATATGGCCGATAGCCCCTATTCGCATATCGTCATCGATACCGTACGCGGAACGCTCGGATTTGCTCTCAAGGACTTTCTCCCCCTGCCGGCCCATTGCGGCGATCCCAATCACCCCTATCCGCCCGGTGATATCAACCGGGATTGCAGCGTCAACCAGGCGGATGCGGCTATCCTGGCGGAATTCTGGCTGGCATCCGGCTGCGACCCGAACTACGCCTGCCACCAGGCGGACTTAAATGGGGACGGATATGTAAACCTGCTGGACCTGGCCCGCCTCCAGCCCAACTGGCAGAAGTCCACCTGGCCGCCCCAGTGCGGCGATCCGGGATACCCCTGGCTGCCCGGCGATCTAAACCGCGACTGCCGCATAGAACAAACCGATGTCCTGCAAATGCTGGACGAGTGGCTTGCCGACGATTGCGACCTGTTGAACTGGAACTGTGCCGGCTGCGATCTGAATAAAGACGGAACGGTGAATCTGGAGGATTTTGCTATCCTGACAGGCCGCTGGCTCACCTGCACCCATCCCAACGGCTGTTGAATCAGATCCTTTTGCGGCGCAAGTTCTCGAACTCCCACCCGGAGTCTGCACGGATCGGGCCAGCCGATATTACTTCGACGTTCGGCCGGATTTTACGGTTTGTACCTTCGACAATCTGAAAATGCGTTATGAAAGGCAGATCTTAATTGACGGAACCGCCAAAAGCCGTTATGGACTTCCAAAAACGGCTCTGGCTCCCCAATAACAAGGGAACGACGAGCTTTTGACGCTGGCGTCTTAATTGGGTTGTGGAACAGTAACAGCCCCGACCGCTGTTAGACAGGTCAAATCAACCGCCAGCAAATGGTCAATGTATTCCTGCAATTCCATCTCACTGAACTGGGACAAAAATTCTACGGAAGCAGTATGATTCAATTCACGAATGTTTTCGATTAATTCAAACTTATTCATCACGGGGTAGCTCCTTCTGCAAGGATCGTTTCTTCTGCTTTTTCATTCCATTCTACTATTCACTTTTCCTGGCTGTTGGTCGCGCCGGAGCAAACGCGACGAGTTTTCTATCGACCAGAGCGTTTGAAAATCTTTAAATGTTACCGAAGAGTTTTATTACAAATTTTCTGTCCGATAAAAACGGGATTTCCAGTCATTTTTTCGCCGCTGCCCGACCTTCGACGGAAACCCTCTTCCCGCCGGCGAAAAGAAAAAAGCGGGCATTATCGGACGATTTTGCTATACTATATTAATGGTAAGGTAATTTTTTCAGAGTAGTGAGAAATCTTCACCCATGACCGCCATCCGTTTGGAAGACAATATAGTCAACCGCCAGCTTCGCCCTGACGAGCCGAAATTCAAGATCTGGCACTCCGCCGGCCTGATGCTCACCTACTGGTGCCCCAGCCGCTGCGCGTGCTGCTACGTTTTCTCCGGTCCGGATGCCGGCAGTGAACAGTCCGAAATGAGCGTCGAGTTCGCCCTGGACTGCTGGCGGGCGCTCACCCGCCTGGCCGGACCAAGGGCCAAAATCCACCTCACCGGCGGCGAGCCGTTCCGCGATTTCGACCGTTTGGAAAAGATATTACAACGCGGTTGTGAAGAAAATCCCGACACTCTCGAAAAAATCGAGACCAATGCCTCGTGGTGCACCGGAGAAAAATTGGGCCGTGAATATCTGCACCGCCTCAAAACCGCCGGCCTGACAAAACTGCAAATCAGCACGGATATCTATCATCAGGAATTCGTACCCATCGAGCGGGTCCGTCTCTGTGCCCGATTGGCTGGCGAAATATTGGGACCAGACCATGTCCAAATCCGCTGGCAGGATTTTTTCGCCGATCCAGTTCTGGTGCAGCAAATGAATGAAGCCCAAAAACGAACCGCCTTCCAGAATACCCTCCGAAAACGGGCCGAACGACTCCTGGGCCGGGCCGCACAGGAATTGGCTGCCCTTTTTCCATTAAGGCCTTACCGCGATTTTGCCGAATTAAATTGTGCTAGGAACATGATTGCCTCTCAGCATGTGCATATCGATGGTACTGGCAATGTATTTTCGGGCACCTGCATTGGCATGATAACTGGTAACCTTTTTATTCCCAAAAGGTTAAGTCTGGATGAGCTGTGGCGGCAGTTCGATTATCGCCGCCACCGGGTTATGTCCGTTCTGGCAGCGGCAGGCCCCTGCGGTTTACTGGCCGAAGCAATCGAAAAAGGCTATCGGCCCCTGGCAGGCTATGCCAGCAAATGCCACCTGTGCTATGAAGTACGGGCTTACCTGTACCAAATCGGCACATATCCGGCTGAATTAGGCCCGGGAATCTGTTACGGAAAAACGGAAGAAATGAAAAAAATAGGGAACTTGTTTCTTGACGCTCCCGATATAACTGAATAGACTTATTGGTTTAAAATAAGATTCTTAAAAGGCGTGTTCGCGCTGTGCAAAAAGCAAAAACCGGTCAAGGTTTTTCAGAAAATGGTAGAGTTAGTAAGGCATTATGGCAGAAACCAACGTTGATTCAATTCTGGGAAAGTTGGTCGTAGATAAAAATCTCTGCACCGACGGTGAAGTTCAGCAATGTCTGGATGTCATGCAAAACCTGGCCCGGCAGGGCAAGCCCCATTCTCTCTCCGATGCACTCCTGGCCCAGGGGTATGTAACCCCTTCGCAGTTGAAGCGTCTGCAGGAAACCATTGAAGAGGCCCGCCCCTCCCATCGCATCCCCGGCTATCAAATGCTCGAAAAACTCGGTGCCGGTGCCATGGCCGTGGTATTCAAGGCCCGCCAGCTCTCGCTGGACCGCGAAGTGGCTATCAAGGTCCTGCCCCGCCGCCTCAGCGAAAACCGCGAATACGTCGAACGCTTTTACAAGGAAGGACGGGCCGCCGCCCGCCTCAACCACAACAATATCGTCCAGGCCATCGACGTCGGCGAAGCCAGCAGCTACCATTATTTTGTCATGGAATATGTCAAGGGTACCACGGTGTACGACCGCTTGAGCAGGGGAGAGCTTTATTCGGAAAAAGAAGCGCTGAGTATCATCATTCAGATTGCCGACGCCCTGGGGCACGCCCATGAACGGGGCCTGATCCACCGCGATGTAAAACCCAAAAATATCATGATCACCGAAAACGGCATCGCCAAACTGGCCGATATGGGGCTGGCCCGCGAAGCCGCCGATCAGGTGGCCGCCCAGATGGAAGCCGGCCGCGCCTATGGCACGCCCTATTATATCTCCCCCGAACAGATTCGCGGAGAACTGGATATCGATTTCCGGGCCGATATTTATTCGCTCGGCGCCACCTTCTACCATATGGTAACCGGCAAGGTCCCGTTCGAAGCGCCCACCCCCTCCGCCGTCATGCACAAACATCTCAAGGAAATTCTCGTCCCGCCGGATCATATCAACAGCGCCCTCAGCGTCGGAGTCGCGGAAGTCATCGAGGTCATGATGGCCAAAAAGCGGTCGGATCGATACGGCAGCATCAAAATGCTGATGGAGGATTTGAAGGCAGTCCAGGAAGGCAGGCCCCCCCTGCAGGCCCATCAGAAATTCGATGCCAACGTCCTGGTGGATCTGGAAAAAGGCGGGACCGAACGCGACCAGGAACTGGAAACCACCCTGGAAAGCGATTCCGGCAAGTTAGGGCTGAAAATGGCCATCATTATCCTTTCGGGTGCCTTGATCATCGCGTTCCTGGTTATCATCATCCTGATGAACAAACCCGGCTCTTCCTGACGCGATGGCACGATGGGGCTTTGCTCTTATAATTGTGCCCCGGCTGTCTCAGCCGTGTCTTTTCCTGTAGGGCGCCCAACGGGTTGCCCACGTGTTTCTTCCATCATCTCAAAAGCGATAAGATACTCGTCATATTCTGATTTAGGGACGCCAGAACGGAGGTTCCCACCTGCATCAGCAGTTGCAGCCGGTTGTTATTGGCGGTTTCTGAGGCATAGTCCAGATCCTCAATACTGCTTAATGCGCTGGCCTTGGCTATTTTCCCTTCCGCCAGGGAATCCAGGGTCGCGTTGACCGTATAGGATTGCACCGCCCCGACGCGCGCGCGGTCCGTGGCCACCTGCATGGAAGCCGCGGAGGCGATATTCGCCGCCTGCTGATAATTCCCGCTCGCAAGGGCGTTGGCCCCGCCGCTTTTCAAACTGTTCAGATACCCCAGCGAATCATTTCCCAGGGAAGAAGAACCCAGGGAAGATAATCCAAAATGAATTTTATTGATGGGATTGGCATCCAACTGCCAGTTCGCACCCCCGCCCGTAATCGAAAACGTGGAACTTCCCCCACCCACATTCCCAAACGACTCCTGCAGCGTGAATCGCACGGACGTCGAGCCGCTGCTGAAATAGACCTTCATCCCGTCCGCGCTGGCCGTCTGGCCATTGACGGTAACGGCTGCGTCCACCCCTTCATCGCTGGTAACCGATCCGGTCATGGCAAACGTCCCCCCGGTCACGCTGATACTGACCGACTGATCGGCCCCGTAATTCTGCGAACGAAAATACAGGGTGCCGCCATCCGCCTCCGCGACCACGCCGGTAGCATCCGAGACGGCATTCACAGCCGTTTCGATCGCGCTGATTGTGGTGCCGCTCGAAAACGAAAATTCCTCCGTCCCGTTGCTCCCCGTCAACGAGAAAGTCACTGTATCCGTTAAAACTCCCCCGGCATAGGAAATTACCGCCTTTTCCGCCGCGGACACCACCTCCACATCCACGCTGACCGATCCGCCGCCGGTATCCGCCGAGTTCACCCGCACGTCCGTCAGCTCGGTCGTATCGATCCCGGAAGTCGTGTACCCGATCCCCCCGTCCAGCAGCCGGAGGTTGCCAAAGGTAGTGGTATTGACCAGCGTATCAATCGCATCCACCGCCGCGTCAATTTCCGCCTGATAGGCCGCCTGCTCTTCCGCGGTCACGGAGGATCCGGCTGCCGCCAGCGCATTGGTTTCGATGGTCCCCAATAAGGAGGAAATCTGGGCCATCGCTCCGTCGGCGGTATCGATGATGCTGTTGATCCGCTCTCCGTTCCGGGACGCCGCATCGATCTGCGCAATACTGGATTTCAGATTCTCCGCGGCAATGACCCCGGCCGGATCATCCGAAGCCGAAAGGATCCGCTTGGCCATGGTGAGCCGCAGATTGGATGCATCCAGCGCCGCGGCGGTTTTGGTGAGTGTGTTCAGGGCACGCAGCATGCCCGAATTGTTCAGCGTTAACGACATCTCTGACGTCCTCCAGATACAAGGGTTCCGCCGGGCCGGAACGGACCAACACCATTCCCGGGCGCAAAAAAAAGGAGGCACAGCCGGTATCGCTTACGCAACAACGACAGTGCCTCCTGAGGCGCTTGGTATCCCGTTCCTTCCTCAGCCACTCGGCGGAAAAATGCGCGATATCCCTGAATCAGCGCATTCCCTGGGAAAACCACGGGCATAATGCATAGCTTGCATTATGGAACTGTTTTTTGTTTCTTCTGAAGTTTTGCAAAATGGAGGTTAGGCATATATTATTTCCGAAAATCTCCTCAAAGATTTTCGAGAAATAATTTTATACCTATGGATATATGATTACGTTAGCGTTTGGAAAGAAAAAAAGAAGAATGCGTTTTTTTCTTTCCAAAGTATGCCTAACCTCCATTTTGCAAAACCTTGATTTTGTTTTACTTTTTCCCTATAGACCACTTCTCCGGATTTCGGTTTCTGTCACAATTTCTTCTCTCCACTTTAGCATAAAATATAATTTTTCTTCTGGCAAATGAGTGGGCCTGGGAATAACCGCAAATTCGCGAAAAATCGGAGAATAATTTTCCTAAACGGCCCAATCGCCCGATAATCCCTAGGTGCATAGGATTACCAGATAAGGAGAACCTCCATGGCCCGAATGGATTTAGAATCTTTATTCAATAGCAAAAGTAAAAACGCCGTAGTTATCGGAACCGGCTGGCCGCTCTGCGAAACCATTTGCCGGACCCTCGCTCAGCGGGGCCTCTGTGTCATCATCCTGGACGACAAAACCGCCGCCGCCGCCACCGCCATTGCCGATAAAATCATCGCCGAGGGCGGCCAAAGCCTCGCCTTGCCCGCCCAAATCACCCATAAAACCTCCCTTTCCGAAGCCAGAGATTCGGTCATGAAGATTATGGGACAAACGGATATCCTCATCACCGGCACCCGGCCAACCCCCGATCCCTCCGCCACCCGGGACTGGCTGCCGGATTTGGATGCCATCCGCCTGTCCTGCGATGTCTTTGGGCCGCCCCTGGCCCAGCAAAACCCCAGCCATATCCTGAATATTATAGGGACATATGATACCGAAACCGCCCCGGATACCCCTAGGGATCTAACCGGCAACCTGATTACCGGCTATACCCAATGGCTCAGCCGGTACCTGAACCAGAAGTATGGCGGGACCATCCATACCAACTCCATCCTCCTGCGCGTGGGACCCGACAAAAAGAAAATCCCTGGCGCAGATCGTACGGCCAACGAACTTATCGGCACCCTCATCTGGATCCTCTCCGCCGCCGCCCACTCCGTCAACGGCCTCACCATCCCCCTCGAATCCCAATAAGGCAACCGCTATAAACCGTCTTATCCAAGCCCCGACCGTAAGGGAGGGGGTCAAAAATACTGTCTTACGTTTTGGATATCTTATTTTTAGAGGTTCACATACGATTCACCCTCCGGTTCATCCGGAGATTTTTTCTTTCCAAAGTATGCCTAACCTCCCTTTTGCAAAGTTTTTCTTTTTACTGAGGATTCCTCTCAATTTCCTTCAGCACTTCTTCGATCGCCCGTTCCAGTTGCGGATCTCGGCCCGCCGCCCAATCCTGCGGTAAAATATCCACCTCAATATCAGGATCCACACCATGATTTTCCACACCGAACCCGATCCCTTCAAAACAAAAGGAATACTCCGGCTGCGTAGTTACCGTGCCGTCCACCAGCCAGTTCCTCGGCCAGATCCCCACCACGCCGCCCCACGTCCGTTTTCCGATCAGCTTGCCCAGCCCCATCAGCTTGAACGCCTGGCACACAATATCGCCATCCGAACCGGCGTTTTCATTGGTCAGGCACACCATCGGGCCTTTCGGCGATTCCATCGGATAGGCTTCCTCCCCCATCCAGCGGCTCTGGCTCAGGCCGATCCGCTTCCGGGTCAGGTTCTCCAGCAACAACTGGGACACATGACCGCCCCCATTATATCGGACATCCACCAGCAAACCGTCGTAATCCAGCTCTACCAGAAAATACCGGTAAAACTCCCCGTAACCAAACGTCCCCATATTCGGAATAGGCACATACCCCACCCGCCCATTCGACTTGGCATGTACAAATTCCCGGTTCCCCTCCACCCAGTCCCGATACCGCAGCATCGTCTCATTGGGCAGGGCCTGCACCTCCACCGCCCGCTCCCCGCTGCCATCCGATTCCGCCACCGTCAGCGAAACCTCATCCCCCCCATGATTCACCAGCAACTGATACGGAGATACTCCGCGGCTCACTTCCTGTCCCTCCACCGCCAGCAGCAGCATCCCCTCCGTAACATTCACTCCCGGCCGCAGCAGCGGCGGAGCATTTTTCAAATCCCAGGTATCCCCATGTACCACGTTCCGGATTCGCCAGGCATCCTGCTCCGCCTCGTATTCCAGATCCGCGCCGAGATACCCCTGCGTATAGGCAGGCCCCTCGCGATAATCCCCGCCGAACTCATACGCATGGGAGGTGCCCAGCTCCCCCTGCATCTCCCAGGCCAGATCCCCAAATTCCCCGCGCGATGACACCCGGTCCACCAGGGGCAGATACCGGTCCAGAATCGCCTGCCACGCCACACCCGACATATCCTCCCGCCAGTAATAGTCCCGCTGCAGCCGCCACGCTTCCGCCAGCATCTGCCGCCATTCCGCCCGCGGCTCGATTTCCACCTTCAAACGGCCCAGATCCACCCAACCGCTCGTCCGGCCCGCCGACTCCCCGCCCTTCTCCGGCAGCTTATCCGCTTCCGCCGGCAAAACCCGCAGCCGTTTGCCCGCCCGCATCGCCAGCGCCGAACCATCCGGGGACAGCTTAAACCCGGAAATCGCCTCCGCCAGCACCGTTTCTTCCCGCTTCTTCCAATCATAATATTTCAGCGTCGCCCGCGCCGGCGGCATCCGCTCATACTCGTGATTTAAAACCGAGCCTTCGATCGGAAGCACTGTATAAAACACACGCCCCTTCCCCGCCCCGATTCCTTCGTAAATCCCCTCCTCCACCGGAAACGAAACCACCCGGTCTTCGATCCCGTCGAAATCGATTTCCAGAGTTTCGCTCTTGCCTCCCTCTTCCGCATCCTTCTTTTCGTTCTGCGGCGGCTGGTCCTTTTTACGGAAACCTTCCGGCTTCGCCACAAACGGCGAGGCTACATCCTTACACAGCGGAATCGCATAAGGACGTGTACCGCGGGGAAAACCAAGCGTAAAATGAAGATTATCATACACCGGATTAAAGATCCGGCCGGAAAGGAAAAACAAATAGTTTCCCTCCGGATCAAAAACCGGATTATAATCCCACAAAACCGCGCGCGTCACCGGACGGGTCACGTCCTTTGCCACATCATATATCTTAATCACCGATTGCCGCGCATGGATCGTGCAGCCATAGGCCACCCATCGCCCGTCTGCCGACCAGCAACACCCCCCCAGCATCCTATACCGGTCCTGATCGATCACCTTCGTTCCCCCCGTCGCCAGCTCGACCAGCAGCAACTGGTTCCGATGATTCACCACCAGCACCGCGTCCCCTTTCGGCGAAACCTGGATCTGCATCGGACGCCCCAGATCGTCCGCCGGAATCACCCGAACCGGCTTGTCGTTGTGAACCGAATGCACTTCCAGATGCTCCTGGCCTCCCTCATCACTGCAAACTACCATTTCCTGACCGTCCGCCAAAAATCGCGCCAACCGGTACCGAACCCCATGCCGCATCCCCTGCTGATACACCGCCCCCTCCCAGCATCCCATCGCAAACGACTTGCCCCGGCTCACCACCGCCACCCAGCCGCTGTCCGCCGATACCTCATAATCTTCCAGATAGTCTTCCGCGGCCACAAACTTACGATTCGTCTGCGCCCGGCTGCTGTGAAATTCCACTGCCACCGGGTTCGTCTGCTCCGTCGCCGGATCATACACAAACAGATCCGCACCGGCATGATACACAATTCGCTTCCCATCCGTACTCGCGTTGCGGGCGTAAAAATCCGTATGCCCCGTATGTTTCCGCACATCCGTGCCATCCATCCGGCAGGAATACAAATTCCCTATCCCTTCATGATCCGACAGAAAATAAATCCGCTCCCCCACAAACATCGGATCCGCCATATTTCCCTTCAAATCGATCAGTTCATGAAACTCCCCCTTCCCTTCCTCATCAATCCACAGCTCCCCCGCCGTTCCGCCCCGGTACCGCTTCCACCGGGCCGGATCACCATTATTCCGCCCCAGCACCACCGACCGGCCCCGGCAACTGATCCGATTCGCCGGACCATAATTCAATCGCTCCAAATCCGTCCCATCCCGGGCCACCCGATACAGCCAGCCCGGATGCCGAAAAGCCTGTCCATACCCGCTGTAAAACAAAATGCGATCCCCCTCCCATCCCACGACCAAGGCCTGCGAACCCAAAAAGGTAACTCGCTCCACCGGCCCGCCCGCCGCGGACATGACATACACATCCGACTGCCCTTCTTCCGTCCCGACAAACGCCAGCCGCGTCCCATCCGGCGAATAACACGGACTTGATACCGTCCCCCGGCTGGCCGTCAACCGCCGGGCCACTCCGCCGGCAGCCGGCACTTCCCACAAATCATCCTCCGCCACAAAAACCACTCTTTCCCCATAAATCGCGGGATACCGGTAATACCCCTTCTGACTGTCCGCCATCGCGTTTCCGCCAAAATCCTCCGGTTTGGTTTCTGCTCCCATGCCGCTCCCCGCCAGCAGAAAACCGCTGCAAAGAAACAAGAACTTCACCGTCGTCAGCCGCGGTAAACACGAATCAAATAACTTCATGACAACCTCTCTCTCCGCCATCATCCCGGATTATATCTGCTCCAATCGCGATCCTATTTCCCGGCAACCCGTTTACCAGGAAACACTCGCTTGCGGCCTGACGAGGATCGTCTTACCTGGACCTTTAATCCTTCTTCGGCTTCAGAATCTTCTGTACCGCCTTGGCCACCCCCTCCGCCAGTTCCTTCGGACCGGTACGCACCGCGCTTTTCACCCGCCCCGTGCAATTCCCCTCCGCCAGCACCGCACCCGTCTGGCCATCCACAAACTGTACCCGGCAGATCGCTTCATCCAGCGGACCGGCCGCCTTATCCACCACGCCCCCGATATCATACTGAATCACCCGCCCCTTAATCACCAGCGTCTTATCAGCCGGTCCGGTAAAAAATGGACCTTTCTCATCTTTGGATACCCCTTTCACCTTGTCCGTAATCGAGCGGCTGGCATACTGCAATGCTTCCGTGATCTCACCGGGCACCAGATTCAAAAATTCCTGCGAACACACCTCCCCCACATCATTCTGGAACGGCTCCACCGTTACCCCGCCGTATTGGCCGGCTAACTGCGAGGTCTGTTCCTTAGTACCCTGTATAAACACAAACTTGCCCGAACTGCCCGTCAGAGCATGTACCCCTTCCGAGATGCCCCGCGAACAACCCGACAAACCGGACAGCACCAAAAAACTTGCCAATAACGTTGCAGTGAATAATACCTTTTTCCGCATCAAAAAACTCCTTTATACCTGATCTTCCTTATCTTCCGTCAGACATCCAGCCTGAGCCAACCCGGCTTTCCCAGCCGGAATTCCGCCTCAAATTATACCATCTTCCCCGACCAGGTATAAAGAGAAATTTATCACAAACTACCGCAATTATCCCCCTCTTTTTTCCTCACCATCGTCTCACCCGCACCCCACCCCATCCCGCCAGCAATAAAAAAATGATTATACAGGGGGTAATAATTGGAATTTCGAAATCATGGCACATCCGCTTCGGTAGAACGCAAGCCGTCCTGATCCGACATTTTGGGAAGTGGGACAAAGCCAAATTCCTGGCCGCCGACCGAGACATCCACCATCAATCCGGTATCCGCAATGACAAATACCATCGTGCCGTCGTTATAGTCTGCTTTCATGGCCGCACCTTCCTTAGCTGCCACCGCCGTCATTTGCGCGGAAAATACAAAATCATTGTATTTAAACTTTTCCAGATCATACTCATCCTGGAAAAAAACAATTTCCCGGAAATATTCACCGCCCAGCGAAGCCCCCACCGTCCCTTGTGCCATACTACAATAGCCGATGACTCCGGTTTTATCAAAGACTTTACCTCTTCCATAGGCCCCCCCGGCCACCAAAGCCCCTTTGAATACCTTGGGAAAAACGGCATAGCCCGCCGATTGTTGAAAATAGATTTCAATCCCCGGATATCTTTCCTTGAAAATACTAACCGCCTCCGCCACTTCCGACTTAAGGACAGCCCGATTTTCCGGGGTAGCCGGCATGGTCGAACATCCTGAAATAACTGACAATACACCCAAAATCAAAAATTTCTTATTCATATGCACCTACGATTCACAGCTTCGCCAGGCTCTCTCTGCACGCATACAGCACCCTACCCCCATCCTTCGGTCAAATCAAGGACAAATTCATTATGCAAAATATTCAGGTCCGGTGAATTTCTTTTTCTAACCGTCTGAATGTCCGTTGATATTCTCTTCATCCGTCAGGCTATAGGCATCCAGCTTCGGCTTACCTGCTTTCTCCGGCTGGGCCTTGTTGAAATGTGCCGTAACCTCTGCCGCCAGCTTGGCAGCGTCCACCCGCTCTGCCGCCGGTATATATAACCCCTTATCAGCCGAATGGCGATAAAGAAATCCGCTGATCCATCCCCAAAGCGAAGCACCCGCAACCGCTTTGCTGGCGCCGTCCCCCGGTTCCGCTGCCGAACTTTGCAGCAGCACCAGATTCAGATGATCGATCAGCTTTTCCATCCCCGGCTGCGGCTGACTCAGCAGAAACGGCTCGATCTGATGCACCCATCCCGGCCCGATCAAAAATGGACATACCGTCGGCTGCAGCGGCCGCTGCCCCTCCACCTTCTGCCGCGGCCCCGGCTGAAAACAGAAAAGATAAAACTTCTCCAGCGGCATCACCCACCGATACCCAGGCGAAAGCAATTTCTCCATCTGCGCGATTTTCCGTTTCGCCTCCTGGGCCTGCTCATACCTGCGCTCCGCCGCCCATTGCCTCATCTGCGCTTTCATCTCGTCCCGCCTTTCCTGCACCGGCCGATTCAAAAACTCGATTGCCTGCCGAACCACCCGCTGATAATCTCCTTTTGACATCGACCCGTCACACACCGCCCCGCAGCGGCCCATCTGGGCATACGAACAGGCAGCCGCCGCCGGGGCCTGGGTCAGCACCTCGGGACAGCGGCACAGATCGAAAAGATCCTGTACAATTTCCAGATAACGCCCAGCCGATTTTTTGTCACCAAAAGGCCCCCAATACACCGCCCGATCCATACCCATCCGGTTCACGCAGCCAAAATACGGATATTCATCTCCCGGATGAACCCGGATAAACCAGCTATCCAGGGCAGGAAAAAACTCCGAAACTCGATCCGGAAAAATTAACGCAACTGCCTGATAATATAGTAGTTCCGTCTCGAAAGGCGAGAAAGTTCGCCGGTACCAAATCGTAGCGGTAATCGGCCGCAGCCGGGTTCGTTTGCTTTTTTGCTCCTGCTCATCATCCGCCATCCGGCGTCGTACCAAAGCCCGAAGATTGGCACCATAAAGAAGCAGAATCGGCTGCCCCTTCCCGCTGATAAAAAGACACACCCCAGCCGATGCCGGCAACGCCAGCGTAACCTCGCCAACATTCATCTCAGCCGCCAATTCCAATTCTTCAGTAAATAATTCCTTTCCCACCATGCAGTTATGCTAATTCTAAACCGGGACTGTGTCAAGAAAATTGAAACTTTTTTTGGTCAGCCCACATAGCGGCTTTTCGCTAATTCCGATAATATTCAACCTTTACGGCACTTTCTGCCGATAAGCTAACAAACTGTATTAAAAGCAGATGCGTCGAGCAGTAGCAATAAAGACCTCGATGCCCGCGAGAAAATCGGCAGCTTTTGCCCCTACTCGTCCTTCTGTGATCGACACTGGAATTTCTAAACTATTTGAGAATCAGAGCTTGGGAGGATCCGAAGCTCTATCAATCTCTTGCCGGGACGCTATTTTTCGGCAGAGACAGGCCCGGTTGTTGACAATGCAGCCGGGCCTCCTTTTTTCTCCCAACCCCAGCCGGTTCGTCTGCCGCCTCGGCATCCCAAAAAGTCCCTAAAATCAGATTAGACGGCCGCCATAAGTCGATATTGACTTCCAAAAGCAGCTCTGGCTCCCCAATAACAAAGGGACGACGAGCTTTTGACGCTGGGATCTATGATCGTGCCCTGAATGTCGAAGAAATCGCGATAATGGCAAATCCCTGATTTTGCTCGATATCATGCCTGGTTCCGGATATAATATTTTGGTCGACTTTGCTCCGTAAGAAAGGTTGGCCGGCAGTAAATGCCCAGGTGGCAATCAACGGATGGGTCCAGGTTTCAGGAAATCGAAGCCCATAAAAGTGAAAAGCAGCAGTCAGGAGGTATCTATGAGACTATTTCGTCCAATTCCGGGTAAAGGGCTGAGAAGGCGGCTTTTTCTTCTGACTGTGGTCGCGGTTCTGGAGGCAGGCTCCTTTTGTGCCTATGCGGAAGATATTGTTCTGTCCGGAGTTTACGAAGCGGCCCTGGACCTGCCCCGCATCTATTTTCTGCTGAAAACCGAACCGCGGGGAGCTCCGCTGCCCCAGTCGGGACCATTTGAAGCCCAGTATGCCTTTCTGGATACCGGGGCTTCGGGTATCCTGCTGTCCAGGGAAACGGCAGAAAGTCTCGGCTTGAAAACGGATCCGGAGGCCCGGTTTTTCGATGTGGGCGTGGGCGGAAAGGAAGTTTTTCATGTGTCCGAACCTGTGTATATGGGGCTGGCAGGTTATGAAAGCTCTGATCCCGAAGCCGCGGGAGCCTACCAGTGTCTGGGGCCGGGGCGATTGCAGATCAAAAGCCGTTCGGCCGGATTGCTGGAAGAAGGCCTCGATGTGGTCGGGATGCCGATGATGATCAACCGGATTGTGGTCCTGCATGCCGGGGCCACCAACGAACTGGGCTACTTTGCAGCCGAGGTCAAAGACCAGTGGGATTCGCAGATGCCGAAAATAGCCTTCGAAGTGGCTTTGCGATTTGTGAAGTTTTTCCGGCAGGCAGATCCCGACAATATCCCCCCCCTTCCCTCTCTCAGCTACAATCCGGTGATAGACCATATTCTCATCAGGTATCGCGGCAAACAGTCCGAGGGCAATTGGCTGCTGGATACGGGGGCGACGGTCAGTTTCATGTCCGTCAGGCAGGCGAATCTTTTGGGGCTGGTCGATGAGAAGGGTGCCCCGCTGAAAAAACCGGATTTCTCCCTGCCGATGGGCGGAGTGGGTAATATGGTAATGATTCCCGGATATGAGATTGACCAACTCGCAGTTCCCACCTCCTCCGGAAGTCATCTGGTTTATACCAAAGCCCGGATCGGCGTTCATGATATCGAGTATTTTGATGAGGCCACCGGTAAGCCGGCGATTCTGGACGGTGTGTTCGGCAGTAATTTCCTCTGTGCCTCGGCGAAAATGGAGGGTCTGCTCCCTTCCGACATCGGCAAAACCACGTTTAACTATATTGTGCTCGATCTGCAAAAGGGAATGATCGGCTTTAACCTGGCCGATGGTTCGAAGCCGTCTCCCTGATCGGCGGTGCACCACCCTCTAGCCTGTACCGGTACGGATGGACCGACTGCTGGAATCCTTGTATAGAGAAAAAAATGGATAAGTCTTTACAAATGGCAGAGTTAGAAACAGAAAATGACTTGCTCTCACCCAATGGCATCGATAAAAAATCAACTGGGCCCGGTGGGATTCGAACCTACGACCAATGGATTATGAGTCCACTGCTCTACCGCTGAGCTACAGGCCCAAGTTATTGTAAAAAAAAGACTTACAAACGCACCCTTCAAAATCGCAAGCCTTCGGTAAATCGTTCCGTAACTTTCAAGCTTCATTTACATTATTGATAATTCGTTCGTTTGTCAAGCTCTCATTCGTGAAAACATCGGCCTATGAACCGGCTGCACGACAGCAGGGAAACGGGATGTACCTGGCAATGATTCATAGCATGGTCCGTCGTCTGAAACCGGATGAAATATAAGGAATAGATTTCACACTATTTTCATGTCAAAACCTTATCTACCGCAGTTCTCTTCTCTAGTCGCGGAGACATTTTGTCGATAATAGTAACAGATAATAGTAAGGATTGGTATGACCAATATCAGCAACATTAATAACTCACTCCTGCAAAGCGAGTTAACGAATATTCAGCTTCGCAGTGCCATCAGCTATAAGGTAGCCGGCAAGACTCTGGATGTCGCCCGCAATCAGGGAGATATGGTCGTCAACCTGCTGGAGCAGGCCGCGGAAGTGGCTCAGGCTGCTCCGTCCGATAAACCCGCCTTAACCTTGGGTGCACTGGTATCCGGCCTGGGACAAAATCTCGATATCCGCGGCTGAGCCGGGATTCCTCTCCTGTCAGAACGCAACCGTTTCCCTCTACACTTCCGTAAGTGGAATCATACTAACGATAAATTCGTGGCTCTCCCCATCAAACTCCACCTTCTCTACCCGTCCCGTCACCGGACATAAAACCGGCTCCCCGCTGCCCTCCGCCTTTTGGCCAATAACCTGATTCCGAGTCACCCGTTCGCCCACCCGAACCCGTACACCCTCCGTGGCATTTACTCGTAATTCGATTTCAGACATTCGGCCTCGCTCTCAGTCACAGGCCCTGGGAAATTCCTTCACGCCCATCGCCTGCGCGATCTTCTTGGCAACCTCGGTATTGTCCATAACCCCGGAAAAAAGCTCCGATCCGGGACCATACGCATAAACCGGCACATCCGCCGCACTGTGTCCGCCGCTGCTCCATTTCACCTCTGCCCCAAATACGGCCAGTCCCCCGGTTTCGTGGTCGGCCGTCACCACGACCAGCGTATGCTTGTCCTTTTTCGCAAACTCAGCCGCCTCTCTCACCGCCAAATCAAAAAGCAGCGTCTGCTTAACACTGTTTTCCGGATTATTGGCATGACACGCCCAGTCAATCTGGCTGCCCTCCACCATCAGGAAAAAACCCCGATCCTTCTTACTAAATAAACAACAGGGAAAAATCGCTCGTTTCCTGCTCCGGCTCAGCAAAGCAATCGCCTTGCCCGTCATCTCACCCAGACTCGGCTCCGGGGAAAATGTGGTAAGCGCGTCTGCTTGAAACAAACCCAGCACCCAATCACCCTCCGCCTCCTCCATCTGCTGCGTATTCTCAACCAGCATATACCCCTTCTCCTTCGCCTCTCCCAACAAATCACGCTGGTCGGCACGGCTTGCCGAGGCCCAATGCCCCCTGCCTCCGCCAAAAACAACGTTAATATCGTGTTCTAAAATCTGCGCGGCTATCTCATCTTCGCTGCTGCGGTTATCGATATGACTGCTAAAAGCCGCCGGGGTGGCATGACTGATCGTTGACGTAACCACCAACCCCGTCTTTTTCCCCATACCCTGGGCCGCCTTCAGCAGACTCTGATACACCTTTTGCTCCGAATTCATCCCCAGCATGCCGTTATTCGTCTTGATCCCGCACGCCAGCGCCGTACCCGCCGCCGCCGAATCCGTAACCGGGCTATTCGCCGAATGCGTCCGCACGAATCCGGTCACAGGAAATCTCTCCATGTACAGTTTCCCGTCAGCACCGGCCGCCTTGAATCGGGCCATTTGCACCTGGTTGCGCCCCATACCATCCCCGATCAGGAATATCACATTTCTCGCTTTTCTACTGAAACCCTTTTGCGGATAAACCTCGTTGTTCTCGGAACACGTGTAAAAATGAATGTCGCTGACGTTCTCGGTTACATCCCCATAATCATATTGCGTATAATCCGTCGTTTTCGCCGCCCCACTCACGCCCGCCACACAGAAAACCAGTCCTACCGCCAGCAATACCCTACATCTGGACATAAAATCTATCCTTTATCAATACTCACATACCATATCTTCTTGTTTCCTGACTCCACGTTCCAGGCAGGCTTTTCAACATCGTTTTATTCTAGTCACCGCCTCAATAGAGTCAAGAATTTTGACTTCCCCTCCCACGACGTTGGGCACCGCCGCTAACGATACCTTCGCAATCCTACGGAGTATTTCCACCCAAATCAACAATAACATCGTTAAACACAAATGGTTATAAATCCCCCCCAAACCGGCCCAGGCGGTACAGGTCATACGGTAACTGGTTGTTTTATATTGTATACAATTTCTTCTTGACAACCGATATGTTTGACCGTACATATCGGCCCATGCTGTTTGGAATGAGATGGCATGAATCGCAAACGAAGGACTGAAGTAAAAAATACTCTTGTACGGCTCTCTTCCATTCAGAATTTTATGAACTATTTTCAACCGTGAAGGAGACACAATGACTGCTAGCATCGGAAATTACATCAATTGCCAATGGGTGAGTTCCTCTGACAACCAAACCTATGAACAGCGTAATCCCGCCGATTTAACCGAAGTAACCGACCGGTGGCCCAAATCCACCGTCCGGGACACCCAACGGGCCATCCAGGCGGCCGAAAAAGCCTTCGCCCCCTGGTCCGCCCTCACCGTCTATCAGCGGCTCGAATATTTTCGGAAGGCCCTGGAACTGATGAAAATCAAAAAAGATGCCATCGCCCAGACCATCACCAGCGAAAACGGCAAAACCCTCCGGGAATCCCACACCGAAATCCTCTCCAGCATCAAAGAAATGGAATTCCTCATGCACCAGGGCCTGCGGATCGCCGGCACCATCATGCCCTCCCAGGCAGAAGACGTCCTGGCCTATACCATCCGCGTCCCCCTGGGCGTGGTCGGCATCATCGCCCCCTGGAACTTCCCCTTCAACGTACCCGCCCGCAAAGTCGTCCCCGCCCTCATGATGGGCAACACCTGCATCCTCAAACCCGCCAACCTGACCCCCGGCTGCGGCGCGGAGTTTGTCAAACTATTCGACCAGGTCGGCCTGCCCGCCGGCGTCTTGAATATGGTCACCGGTTCCGGCTCTCTCATCGGCGGAGAGCTGGTCTCCCATCCCCTCGTCAAGGCCGTCAGCTTCACCGGCTCCACCGAAGTAGGCCGCCAAATCAACCAAAACGCCGCCGCTACCTTCACCCGCACCCAACTGGAAATGGGCGGCAAAAATCCCATGATCGTCCTGGCCGATGCCGACCTGGAAAAAGCCGCCGATGACGCCGTTCTCGCCGGTTTCGCCTGCGCCGGCCAGTGGTGCACTGCCACCAGCCGCATCATTCTCGAAAAATCCATCGCCGAAGAATTCATGATCTTGCTGCTCGAACGAACAGCCCGCATCACCGTCGGCAAAGGCACCGATGATAACGTGCAGATGGGGCCGGTCTGCGGACAAGTCCAGCTCAATACCATCTTATCCGCCATCGAAAAAGGAAAAAAAGAAGGCGCCAAATTAATCGCCGGCGGCAATGCCATCACCTCCGACGGCCTGGAACACGGCTGCTTTATCGAGCCGACCATCTTCGCCAATGTCACCCCCGACATGTATATCGCCCGGGAAGAAATCTTCGGACCGGTCGTATCCCTCCTCACCGTCGCGGATTTTGACCAGGCGATTCAGGTCGCCAACGCCGTCCCCTACGGCCTGTCCTCCTCGCTCTACACCCGCGACCTGGAAAAAACCTTTCGCTTTCTCGAACGAACGGAGGTAGGATTAACCCACGTGAACATGCCAACCGCCCACAAAGAACCCCAGCTCAGTTTCGGCGGTGTAAAATTGTCCGGCCACGGCATCCCGGAATCAGGACAGACCGGCTTTGAGTTCTTCTCCGAACACAAGGTCGCCTATATCAAATATTAACGGACGTTCCGCTAAATAGCCTTATCCCTGTCACGGCGGTGCATGATCGTCCCCTAATATCCCTTCGCCCGCACCTCATACCGCCGCCCAAACCGGTTCACGAAAAAATACCGCAGCGCATCCATCACATGATCGTGCACCCCGTCCTTCTCCGGCGCCTCGCTCAGCGCCCCATTCCCCAGCCGCGCATACCGCAGCGCCTGAAACGCCGCAATCATCTGCTGGCACCGCGGCGACACAAACAGCCGCGCCGGCCCCGCCGCCGGCGCCATAAAACTGCGGATCCGCTCGATCCCCTCCGCCACCCCGCTCGCCCGCCACCGCACCGGCATCCCCAGCGCCGCCAGCTCCTGCACCACCGATGTCCCCGTGATCTCCCGCTTCTGACGCCCCGCCGGATCGCAATACGTCGCCGCCGCCTCCTGCGGATACCGCTGCCGGATCAGACGCACCTGCTCCGCCACCGTCGCCCGGCTCTTCAAATGCTCGTCAATCACGTACACATTCTCCCGCTCGTCCACCTGCACAAACAAACACACCAGCGGATTGCTGAACCCGAAATCCAGCGACCGGTACAGCGGCCAGTCCGGATTGTACCCCGCCTCCCGCACATGCACCGCCGGCGTAAACTCCGGAAACACCGCCTCCGCACAGCTCGGCCGCTGGCACAGCATCTCCGCCCGCCACGCCTGCCCGCTGCTCCGCCGCTTCTGCGCCAGTGCATCCTCCACCGCATAATATCCGTCCCCTGATTTCGCCCGTCCCCGGCAGTCCTCCCACAGCCCGCACCGGCTGCATTCCCGGTCCCGGCACGCCTCGATCACCTCCCACAAACACCACCGGAACACCCGCACCCCCCGCTGGGCCGCCCCGCCAATCAGCTCGTGCATCAGCCCATACGGCCGGTGCATCGTCGAAAGCACCTCCAGCCGCCCCGCAATCCCCGAGCGGCTCTGCGTCACAAACTGCGCCGCCTGCCACACCTCCCGGTCGAACAGCTCCGCCTCATCGCACCGCAGCCGCTGCACATGCTGCCCCCGCACGCTCCGCTGCGACTGCGCCAGCACCTGCACCGCCGACCCGTTGCCAAACCGGCACCCCTGCTGGCTCCGCCGTCCCGAAAGATATCCCGCATACCCCCGCTCCAGCATCTCCCCCAGATACTCATACATCTGCCGCGACTGCTGCTCCGATCCCCCCAGGATCCGCACCTGGCACCCCGCCAAAAACACACACTCCAGCAGCGACGCCACCGCCCCCAACTGCGTCTTCCCGCCCCCGCGGTTCGCCCACACTATACAATCCCCCGCCCCCGCCTGATTTTTATCCAATCGTGCCACGGCCATGTTGTCCGTGTCTTCCCCCGCCCCCCCCCCTGTTGGGTGGCCCTTGCCCCCCCCCTTCCCCCTCCTTTTTTTCCCACCCTCCCCCCCCCCCCCCCCCACCCCCCCCACCCCACACAAACCCTCCGCCCACTCCGCCCCCCCCCCCCCCCCCCCCCCCCCCCCCCCCCCCCCCAAAAACCCCCCCCCCCACCCCCCCCCCCCCCCCCCCCCCCCCCCC